>CALEPX010000001.1 GCA_937911045.1 uncultured Fretibacterium sp.
AAGAATAATATTCTCACGCTTAACTCCGGAGTTAAGCGTGAGAATATTATTCTTGACCCGGGATTGGGCTTTGGGAAGAATATTTCTCAGAATTTGCAGCTCGTGAAGAATATCGAGTTCCTGAGAAAATTTGCGTGTCCGATTCTGGTTGGTCATTCGAGGAAGCGATTCACTCAAAAGAATTTGCTGAGAACTTTGGCTGTGAGTGCGTATTTATCCGGGAAAGTTCAGATTTTGCGAGTGCATGATATTTGCGAGAATTTCCAGATTTTGGACATGCTTGACGCGATAAAAAATTCCGAGTAAATCTTGACGCATTGGGAAAATCAGTTTAGAATATCCAGCGTTGCTAAATCAACAACGGGACGTAGCGCAGTCTGGCTTAGCGCATCTGCATGGGGTGCAGGGGGTCGGAGGTTCGAATCCTCTCGTCCCGACCATTCAAAAAAAACAGCACGACAGAACATAAAATTTTTTCATTATAAAGTTTCCTTTTTCCTCCGTTGAATTGATCTCCCAGATCGTCAGCGGAGTTTTTTGTGTTATAATATCGCAGCCCTACCTTTCGGCTGAACGCACTAACGAAAGGTCAAAAGTCCAAGGGGAGGAGGTGTGTTGCAGTGCGTAAATATGAGATGTTAGCAATCCTGAGTGCCGAGACCGACAATCAGGAAGAAGAGTCCGAGAGAATTTCCGGCGTAATCAAGAATCTTGGTGGAAACGTTCTCAAGAAAGATCTTTGGGGGAAGCGTCAGTTTGCTTATCCGATTGACAAGAAGACAGAGGGATTTTACGTGTTGTTTGATTTCGAGCTTGAGCCGTCACAGACGTTTGAGTTGCGACGTGTTCTTGGTTTGCGTCCGAATATCTACAGACAGCTTGTGACTGTTCAGGAATAATTTTTCGGGAGGATTTGTCGCATGAAAGGTTTTAACAGAGTCATAATCGCCGGCAATTTAACGCGAGATCCAGAGTTGAAATATACTGTTAATCAGCGAGCATATGCGCGTTTCGGTGTTGCCGTAAATGGGAATTACAAAAACCAATCTGGAGAAACTCAGGAGCGGGTAGATTACTTTAATGTAATTGCTTGGACAGCACTTGCTGAAGCTGCTGCGAAATATCTGCGAAAAGGTAATCCAATCTTAATCGAGGGACGGTTGCGTAACGACAATTATGAGAAAGACGGCGTGAAACATTACAGAATAGACATTGTTGCTGAGAATCTTGTGTTTTTGAATGCTGCTTCTGGCTCGTCGAACGGAAATTACAATTCGCAGCCTCAATCGCAGCCACAAGTTCGCGGTAATAATCCTAATCCCGGAGATGTTTACATTTCACCGATGCCAGGCGGAGATTTTGGTGAATTTGATAACGATAATTTCGCTGGGGATTTTTCGCGCGGATTTGACGATCTTAACTCGGGCTTTGGCGGTTTCGATCCCAAGAACAACGACATGAACAACAACAACGGTGATAGCGAAAACGATTTGCCGTTCTAAATATTTTCAGGAAGGAGCTAATTTTTCAAGACATGAACGAACGTGAGAATACAACGAATCGTGAACCCAGAGAAGCAAGAGATTCACGAGACTCAAGAGAACAAAGACCCGGCGGCTTCAATCGCGGTGGCGGTTTACGCAGGGCACCATCAAGACGCAGACCGAAATTCTGCTACTATTGCGTCGAAAAACAGGAGAAAGTCGATTACAAGGACGTGGAGAAATTGCGCAAGTATATCAGTGAGCGTGGGAAAATTATTCCGCGACGTGTTACTGGAAATTGCGCGAAACATCAGCGGCTTTTAACCGAGGCAATCAAGAGAGCAAGATACATGGCACTGTTGCCGTATTCGCTTGACTAAGAATTAATCGAGTTAATCACAAATTCAGAGCTATGTTACGGTTGATTGCTTACGGTGGATTGACTGCTGCGTTGGTTGCGTGTGGAAATTTTGCGCCGGTATTCGGATTTATCGGGCTGATTTTGTCGCCGTTGCCTATCGCGATTCTTGGCTGTAATGAAAATCGCAATCGTGCCGGAATCGCTGAATTAATCGCGGAAGCCTTGTTATTATTGCTGGTGTCGCCGTACATGGCTCTGTATTTTTTCGTGGGATACGCACCTGTTGCCGGAATGATTTGTGCGCTGAAAGATTTGCAGAAGTCTCACTCACTAACAGCGGGTGAAAATATTCTGGCGATATTCACGGTGTCGATTATTGCAAAATTGATTCTGATGAGCGTGTTCTGGTATTTGACCGGGCATAACGCGATGTTTCCGGACACGCCTCAACTCGAAGTCATACTCAACGAAGTCTATCGTGAACAGCCGGCATTACTCGAAGCGTTGCAGATGACGCTGTACTTGTTCCCGAACATGATTCCGTTGCTAGTAGTCGTATATTGTGGCATCGAAGCGTTTCTGAATTACTCGTTATGTGTCAGACTTACGAGAAAGCGAAAATTTTTCCCAGAGATTCCGAATTTCTTGACGTGGCGATTCCCGAATTCGATTTTGTTCGCGTTATTATTCGCGTTAATGATGGGCTTCTTCACGGATTTCCGCGTGTGGGAAGAGGGCGCAATGTTCGCGTTTAACCTGCAATTATTGCTGAACGTGTTCGTGTTTTTGCAAGGATTGTCGTTTCTGTTCTGGCTAATCACGGTGCGATTCAAGTTCGGCTCTCTCGCGAGAATTTTGGCGTGTTTAGCACTCGTGTTTCCGATAACGTGGCTGTTCGTAATCATGGCGGGAATGGGCGACATAATGGTAAATTTTCGGGAGAAATTTTCTAATCGTGTGAGTTCATGACAGAATATAA
Source organism: uncultured Fretibacterium sp. (assembly GCA_937911045.1). Lineage (GTDB taxonomy): Bacteria > Synergistota > Synergistia > Synergistales > Aminobacteriaceae > JAFUXM01. The sequence goes on from CALEPX010000001.1 coordinate 2,825, forward strand.
TTTCGAGATCAGAAATTCCAGAGATTTTTTCGCATGAACGCAGAATAAGCTGTCAATCTCGTTTAAGCTTCGTGCATTAACAGGACAGCCTCCTCCGCATATTCCGAGAGCTTCACATGATACGCATTCGTTTCTGAAAATCGGAGTTAATTTTTGCCAGCGCAGAATATTTTCGTCATTGTTCATGTTGTGTTGTGTGTCGTTGATGTCAGAATTGATGTCATATATGAAATACTCGCGTTTTTCGGTGCAGGCGTGACAGATGCCAACTTTTCCGTCGGGAGTTATTACGATTTGATTCCCGGAAGTCGCAGCACAGTCCGAGAAATAGATTTTTTGCGCAACAAATGATTGCAATTTTCGTGCGAAACGTTCTTCGTATATACCGGAATCTTTTGTCGCATTGTAGAACTCGATTATGAAATCCGAAGCCCGTCTGTAATAATCCTCGTCAATCTTGAGATTTTCGTTTCTGTGAAGCAAGTTGAAACACAGAGATTTTATGTCCAGTTTCTGAAGCAAAGTTATTAACGAGTTCATATCTTCGAGAGCTTCTTCGGTTAATGTCACGGATAAGCCAACGTCAAGCCCGAGATTTTTTGAGAGTGCGATTTTCCTGAGTACGTCGTCGTGAACAATAGCCCCGTTTTTGTATATGCGTGAAGAATTTGCTTTTTGAGTTGCTCCGTCGAGCGAAATAGATGTCTCGATTCTGTTATTGACTAGGAACTGTATTTTTTCCTGATCAAGCAGTGTGCCGTTAGTTACTATTGAGAAATGCAGATTTTGCGAGATTAAATTTTTTTCTTGAAACTCGCGGCTCTTCTGTACGACAAATTTGAGCGTTTCGAAATTCAGCAACGGTTCACCGCCGTAGAATATAATATTTTTCTCCTCGTTGAAATATTCCGGGTTATAACGCGTTTGTTCGGCGAAAAATTCGAGTGCTTTCATAGCTGTGTCTTTGCTCATTGGGAAATCTGTTGCTTTCGGATTTTGCGAAGAATTTCCCAGAAAACAATATTTGCAGGCAAAATTACACTGTTCGGTTAAAATTAAATATGCTACACAGATATACGGTTTGGGGACGCAATTTTGTACGCGAGCTATCAAGTTTGCTTCGGATTCGTCATCTGAGAGAATATGAGCTTCCTTGAGCGAATCGATCACACTCTTTGTCAAATTTGATCCGGAATCGTGTTGCAGGATTTCGTGTTCCTGTCGTGTGAGATATACCGGCAGCATTCTGAGGCTGTGATAATACGCGAAAATATTATCGTTCACCTGAAAAACTTTCGCAAAATTCGATAGTTTCATGTTTTCACTCCATCAAAAAATTATTGGACTCAATCATTAACCTGTAAAAATTTTCTTTGTCATGTTCGGAGCAGTCGATTTTTCTTGAGAACGTGTTTGTGAGATTTTCTAGCGGAGAATTTACGATTTCGGGGAAATTTTTGATCCTGCAGCCTCCTCCGCAAATGTATCTCAATTCGCATTCACAGCACGGTTGCAAATAATCAACAAACGAACGTTCCCTGACAAATTTCCTGAGCCTCATGATCTCGCTGAAGTCTGTTGTGCGCAGATTCGCATATTTCTTGACATCATGAACTCTTCCGCAGAAGAAAATATCCCCGATTGAATTTACCGTGAGATTTCCGTAGCCGCAATTTTTGTAGATTATGCCGTTCTTGTGATTCAAGATAAACGTTGTTAATTCGCTGTTCTCGTAGATTTTCTCGTAAATCGAAGCGACTGTTTGCTCCATGATTCTGTTTTTGCTCTCGTTCGATTTAAGTTCGCGACCGTCTATCAATTCTTTCTGAAGCACGACCAGAAAATTTTTCCCCTGATACTTGTTCACGAGGTTCTGTGCAAATTCCGTGTATTGAGCTTTGAATTTTTCGAGCAATTCATACGTTGGTGTCATAACGATGCTTGTTAAGACATTCTCATGTTCGGTAAATAATTCAAGAGTTCTCAGCGATTTCTCAAAAGTATTTTCCCCGCGTATAGCTGAATTAGTTTCCTGATTGAAGCCGTCAATGCTGATTTGTATCTCGTCAATGTACGGAGCAATGCGCGCGATATTCTCCTCGTTCCACAGAGTTCCGTTCGTCAAAACCTGAACGTACAAACCAGACAGAGCCGAAAATTTCACAATCTCCTCAAAATCCTCACGAATCAAAACTTCTCCGCCGGTAAAAATAACTTTGCTGCAACCGTAACTCTTGCAATTTGTGATCAAGTCCGTGATTTCTGCTTTTGATAATTCGTTGTCCATAGCTGTTGAGGCGTACATGAAGCAATGACGACAGCGTAAGTTGCAATTATTCGTCAGATAAATTCTGAGCGCAAAAGACCATTCTTCGGTTGAGATTTTTTCCGTGAAAAGCTTCCCTTCGAGTTGAGTTAGCACGTTGCGAATCTCGTTAATATTTTCGAACTTGTCGATAACTTCGCGAACACTTGCACCGTTAATTAACGATTTCAGAATATCGATTTGTATTTGGGAATTTAGCACGATCCATTTTCCGGTTGACGGGGATATGACGAGCATGAAGCCCTTGAAATATTTCGCTGTAATATCATTTGGGAACGCATATTTCTTGTTGTCATGAATTTCGATAGTTCTTCCGTGTATGTTTATTATCATTTCGTTTTGCAAAAAAGCTGCCGATGTTCTGACAGCTTCCGACTTGAGTTCCTGTTTCTACCAGACGAGCAGCGTTGCGTTACTTGCGACAACTCTGCAATTTCCAACGCAATTTCCGCCGATTGGACGCATACAATCTATATTTGACGCGATCACTCTGCAATTCCCAACGCAATTTCCGCCGATTGGTCTCGCGCAATCAAGATTCGAATGCAGCAACTTACCGTAGCTAAATCTGTCAGGCAACATTGTGAAATCCTCCTTTCGATTAAGTTCTTTATGAACGCTATTATAGTTTTTTTTTTTTTCTGTCAAGGGGATTATTCCGTTGCAAAAACCAGATTCATAAACAACAGGAAATTCTTAATCCGTATAAGTTAAAAATCCCAAGTCCTAATTATTAATCGCAAGTTCGATTTCGTTCCAGGTTTTTTCAGCAGCACCGCCCAGTGTCGCAAAATATTTTTCGCAGGAATCCTTGGCTTTTTCGCGTGAAATTTCGCTGACTGAGTTCTCCCAAGCCAGAGCCAGTTCGAGATCATTGTGAACACAAATTGCTGCTCCCATACTGTCCATGCGTTCTGTGTCGGGAAAATCTGTCATGCTCGGTCCGTGAATCGCTGCTTTCCCGAACAACGCCGGTTCAAACGGATTCTGTCCGCCCTTCTGAACCAAACTCCCTCCGATGAAAACTGAATCCGCAACAGCGTATAACTCGAACAAAACTCCGATTCGGTCAATTATGACTACGTTGCAATTTTTGGAATTATCGCTCTCAAGACTTGATAATAATTCCGCGTGCATTTCAGAATACGGCAGAACTGACGCAATCGACATCAAAGCGCGTTCCGGGTGTCTGGGTACGATTACGAGTTTTGCGTCCGGAAATTTCTTGAGCAAAATTCTGAACGCCGACACAACTACATCATCTTCGCCCTGATGCGTGCTGCCTGCAACGAACAGATAACTCGCGCCGTCTCTGAGCCACTGCCATTTGTCGCCCAAAGTCTGATTCGTGTGAACTTTCCTGTCGAATAGCGTGTCAACTTTGCAATCGCCAGTCACGAAAATTTTCTCATCAGGAACTCCCAGAGCCACAAATTTGCGTTTATCCTCGTCGAAGCGCACCATTAATTTCGCGAAATTGCTCAGAACTCCGCGCCAAAATCTCGCAGTGCGTCTCAAACTCCGGAAGCTCTTCTCAGAAATTCGCCCGTTCGCCAAAAATATCGGCACGTTACGTGAATGTAATTGCGCAATCATTTCGGGCCACAATTCCGTTTCCATTGTGATATAAATATACGGCTGAATGTTATCAATCGCACGTTCGACAAATTTCCGCAAATCCCACGGACTGTAGATTATTTTCGCAACGTCATTCGCGAGCAATTTCTCAGCAACATTTCGCCCCGTTGCCGTAACTGTTGAGATTATGCACGGTCTGTCAGTTCGGGATTTGATGCGATGAATCAACGAACTCGCCGACTGAACTTCACCGACTGAGACAGCGTGTACCCAGATGCAGTTTTTCGGGCAATCCTGAATAATTCCCATTCGTTCTGAAATATCGTTCCTGTATTTGCGCCTGAGAATAATTTTCCCGCCGAGCGCAAAAAATAATTTCCCTGCTAATCTGTAAATCAGCATTCCGAATTTATACATAATTTTCCCTTCTCAATTCTTTTTGAATCACAAGTTTTCAGATATAATTTTTAATTATTACATGTTTCATGAAAATTTTCACAATGAGAGAGTGATTCATTTGCAAAATTCGCACAAATTCAGTTATACGTACGAAATTTTTCCGCCTAAGGGTTCTCTTAGCACAGCGTCGACTTACTCAACACTTGATACACTCGTATCATTCGCTCCGGATTCAATCAGCGTGACTTACGGTGCTGGCGGTTCAAGCCGTGATAACACTGTCGAGCTTGTCTCCGGAATCCAGAATAAATATCGCGTGACGGGTGTTGCGCATTTGACGTGTGTTGGCAGTGACAAGAATAATATCCGGAATATTTTGGCAGAGTTGCGGGCGAATAACGTCTCGAATATTCTGGCGTTGCGCGGTGACTTGAAAGACAAATCTGATCTGGGAGATTTCCATTTTGCGTCCGAATTAATCGCGTTCATCAGGCAGGAATACGCCGACGCGTTCAACATTTTCGCGGCATGTTATCCGGAGAAACACCCCGAAGCAATTTCGCTTGAACAGGATTTGCAGAATCTCAAGAACAAGTGTTCGTTCGGAGTTGATGCGTTGATTTCGCAGCTATTTCTCGATAACGATATTTATTTCGAGTGGCTTGAGAAGGCGCGTTCAGTTGGGATTTCGCAGCCGATTATGGCAGGAGTTATGCCGATAGTTTCAGCCTCAACGATTGAGAAGGTCGTCGAATTGTGTGGAGCGTCCGTTCCGAAACGTGTTCGCAGATTCGTTGACAAGTTCGGGAATAACGCTGCTGCCATGAAAGAAGCCGGAATCGCTTATGCAACGGAGCAAATCGTGGATTTAATCTCGCGCGGAGTTGACGGAGTTCACCTGTACACGATGAATCAAGCCGACACAGTTCGCCGAATCGATAATAACATTCGCTGCATAATTCACGACATGAGAAAATCCTGACATGTTCACGCAGAAAATGCTGACCGATGCGCTGCGTTACATGCGAGTTCCAGTTGATGCGCGTGATAATGACGAGTTGCGCGGTACGCTTCAGACTGTTCAGGACGCATTCGAATCGCTAGAGAAATTCATGACGGCGCGTTGTGTTTGGGGAAAATTTGACATAGCGCATTTCGACGGCGGATTCAAAATTGCAGGCACTGATTTTTACAGCAGGGATCTTTCGAGATTGACGGCTCGTTCGAATCAGTGTTTCCTGATAGCTGCGACTTTGGGTTTGGAAGTTGACCGACAAATAATTCTGGCTCAAAAACGCGATATGTTATACGGACTTGCGCTTGATGCGTGTGCTTCGGTGAAGATCGACTCGTTCTGTGACGCGTTCGTGAAGAATAATATTGCGCCGGTTCTGAACAAGCACGAATTTCTCACGTCAAGATTCAGCCCGGGTTACGGAGACGCGCCGCTGAAACTCAACGAGGACATAATCGTGATACTCAACGCTCACAAGAATATCGGACTTTCGATTACAAGCTCGTACATGATGATACCCGTGAAATCTATAACTGCTGTGATCGGAATTTTTGAGAGACTTGACGCATAATCTCATAATCTTTGGAGGGAATTTTTTGCAGGAATATTACAAGCCTTTGACTATTGCCGGAATATTTCTCGCAATAGTTGCGCTTATTGTGTTCGGAGCGTTTTACTCGGAACGTAATCTTGATTTGATGCGCGAGGAATACAATCGTCTAGAAAATCGCCGGGTACAATTACAGTCGCGAATTTCTACGCTCAAGCAACAGAACAACGCTCTAGCTGACATAACTACGGACAAATTTATTCACGCGCAGGCTCTGCAGTCTCAGAACGGTCTGGTGGATTTTTACTCGCAAGTTCAGAAAGTTTTCGCCGATCGCAATGTCGAAATTATTTCCACACGTCAGCAGGAAAACTCGATAATCCTGAATCTGCAGGGAGGTTACTACGCATTGATGGCGACGCTGGCGGATTTGCGTTCGATGCAAACACCGTCGAAGATTAACAGCATGAACATTCGCAGGAATCAATCGCACCCAAATTTGATCGCGGCAGATATGATTCTCGAAGCGTTGATTGCAAATTAATGCAAATTAATGCAAATTAATTCAAAGGAGGAAATTTATGCCGGATAACTGGAAAGATTCGTTTGCGTTCGTCTGGAACGTCAGCTCGGGAGTACATGACGACAAAAATTCCAGGATTTCGCGATTCGTTCTGTTCGGAGTTCTGGCGGCTTGCATTGGTCTCGTATGCTTCTTGATTTACCGCGGAACGATGCCGTTATTATCATTCGGGAAACGCGCAATCAGACCGGAAATTCCCGCGATAATCAGTGATCGTGAGAGCATGAACAATTTGCTGAATCAATCTCAGGCAGCTATGATGATGCAGACGAACGCGCAAAATTTGGCAAATTCTATGGCAACGATGAACCGCCGATTATTCACGGATGACCCTGAAGATTCGCAAACTCCGGAGAACTTGGCTGAAATTCGCGCAAAACTTGATAATCTCGACAACGTAGACATAACTTCAGGAGCAAATCCCGAGAAAATTTCTGATGATGACGAACCGAATATTACGATTAAAGCCTTGCTGCTCTCGGGGAAAAATAACAGCGCAGTAATCGATACGAACGGCAAGAAGGGAATTTTGGTGCGTGTTGGGACGCTGCTGCCGGATTCAGATATTCGTGTCATACGTGTAAATTCTCGCGGGATCAAATTGCGTTCACGTTCGAGCGGCAAAGTTTATGATTGCGTGTTTGCAGCTTCTTCCCAATAATATATAATTCGGGTATAATTACTTATATTTTGCTAAGTATTATATCTGGGAGGGAGTTTTGTAGAATGCGATTCGTTCGTGAAAATTATAGATTCAGTTTTTGTGAGTACGTTAGAATAATAATTCTGCTGATTGCGATAATATTTGTAAGTCCCGCAAATGCTGCGAAGAGTTCCAAGTATATTTTCGAGAAGGACAAATTCCGTGGAAATTTCATCGTGAATTGCAAGACGTATCAGTTCGGTTCGGATGAGATTGTTCTGTCCGCGCATATTCGCCGCCCAAAGAATAATACTTCGAACGCAATAATCGCTCCTGAAGTTCAGACTGATGTTCACAAACTCAGATTGATTTTCGCGAATACTCAGGTTCAGAAAGCCTCGGATTTTGATTCGCTGCAGGAGGCTACGAGAGCTTCAACCCCGTCGATTATTGATTTCAAAGCCCGCAACTGGAATTTTCTCAACTCAGATGACGAGTACGAATACAACGCAATCGTTGAACTTGAACTTGACTCGGATTTCGAAATTTCCCGGAACAGGCGAACTCAATACGGATTCCAGTTTATTCTGAAGCTGCTGCATTCGGAGCAAGAACGATCGCGATCTACTCAGGACTTCACAAATAATCAGGATTCTCCGAAAAATTCTTTCCCGTTCAAACTTGAGCAGCGAGTTACGCTTGAATTACGCGATACTGAGCTGAAGGATTTGCTGCGTGTGTTGTGTTCGCATATAGACCGAAACGTCATAATCGATCCGTCAATGCCTAACCCGACGATTACGATGTCGCTGAATAACGTGCGTATTGACGAAGTGTTTAATTTTCTGATGCGAACTTACGGAATATATTGCTACTCTGCCGGCGTGAACACGATCTCATTCGGAAGCCGCGACGGTCTGTATAAATTATCCGGCGAAGAAGATCTCAAGACTTTCCCGATTGCATACGCTGATTTAGACGCAATACGCCCGATTTTGGCAAGCCTCACGAAATTACCCGAAGCGAATTTCATAATCGACAAACGGCTGCGAAATATTTATGTTCGTGCGAATCCGTCACTTATGAACGAGATTTCAAAATACCTGAACATGATTGATGCTCCGGGGAAACAAGTCATGATTCACGCGAGCATTTTCGAATTTTCGGATTCAGCGCAACGTGATGTCGAAAACGCAATTAACGCCGTATATGATCATTACAACTTTAATTTCGACGGCGATTCCGGTGGGTCTTTGATTGGCTTGAGACGTTGGCCCAATCCGTTTAATATCACAAATGATAACGGTGACGAAGTTGAGATAAATTCCGGGCGTGCGGAACTCGTTGTGTATAATTCGTTCAAGGCTCTCGAAACTAAAGGCAAGGGCAAAGTCTTGGCGAATCCGTCGGTGATTGCGATTGATGGTCAGGAAGCGAAAATCAGCATGACCGAGGATTACCCGTATGTTTCAGCGCGTGATGATGACGGAAATGTAACTTGGTCAACTCAGAACGTCGGACCTCAGCTCACATTTACTCCGAAGATTGGGCGTGATGGCGAAGTAAGTTTAAAAATCAATATCGAAACCGGAGAAGTTATCGAGATGATGCGTGGCAGCAACGGTGAACAAATGCCCCGAACTTCAAAGCGCGTCGTCAATACGGAAATTCGCGTCCGTGATGGAATGCCGTTCGTAATTGGCGGACTGTTCCGTGAAAATAACACACGAACTCGAAACAAGATTCCGGTTTTGGGAGATATTCCGTTGTTGGGCAGTTTGCTTTTCTCGACGAATAATAAATCAAACGTGAAAACTCAGGTCGTTATAATCGTCACACCGTATATTCTTGATTCAGGCGTGTAATTCGCTGTTATAATTATTAGCACATATTTTTACTGGAGGAATTTTTTATGGCACAAGTAGCCGACACTACAACTTTTTACGTTGGATTAAAGCTCCGTTGGCAGGACGGGATCTGGGAGATCGTTGATTATGATCATCACAAAATGGGACGCGGCGGCGCAGTTGTTCGCACAAAATTACGCAACGTCGAAACCGGTTCAATCGTCGAAAATTCGTTCAAACCCGGCGAGAAATTCGAACGCATAATCTACGAGGACAAACCCGCGCAATATTCGTATCGTGACGGAACTGATTACGTGTTCATGGACTTGGCAACGTATGAGGAATTGCGACTTTCACCTGAAGTTCTGGGAGATGCTGCGAAATATCTGGTTGACGATCTGGAAATTCAGCTGGAATTTTTCGAGGGCAAAGTTATGGGCATAGAGCTTCCTAAGAGCGTCACGCTGAAAGTTATCGACACACCCCCGAGTTTCAAAGGTGACACAGTGACAGGCGGCGGAAAACCTGCAACTCTTGAGACCGGCTTAGTCGTGACAGTTCCTGTTTTCGTCGAACCCGGTGAAGAAGTCGTCGTTGATACGCGAACGGGGCTTTATCTCGAACGCGCGAAGAAATAATTTTCTCAGGAATTTATGTCTAGCTCGAAGAATAATAATCTCAACGGCGGCGTTATACACATTTCCGAAGATGTGATCGTTGAACTTGCAAGAAAGACTATTCAGGGGATTCCGAATATCAAGATCCCCGAGAGGCTTTCTGCAAAGTTTGGCATCGGTCGAAAATCCGACGGCATTCGCGTGTCAGTCAATGCAGATTCAGTTCCGGCAATCGCTGTTGAAGCGTCTGTGCTTGTGAAATACGGCGAGAGAATCCCGGATTTAGCTTGGGACGTTCAGGAGAAAATCAAAGACAATCTGGAGCGATACACCGGCTATGAAGTCAAGGCTGTGAACGTGAATGTTCAGGGAATTTACACGGACACCGGCGATATTTTCCAAGTCGATTTATCCGGCGATGATATTGCGAATCCTGATGCGGATTATCAGGACGAAATGTGAAGCTCAATCATGTATTTCACGTGGAAGAATACACCCTATGGATTAATCAGGATTTCGGAGAATGGCTTCCGTGATTTTCTCGGCAAATTGCTGAATCCGTTGCCCGAACCGAGACTTGTGATTCATAGCTTGTCGCTTGAAGAATCTGGATATGAATCTGGATATGAATCTGGATATGAGTCCGAACTTGATGCGCTTGATTCGCTTGACACGGATAACAACGCCAGACTTGTAGTTGTGTTGTGCGTGCATGGCGTGAGCCCGAATGATTCGTTTCGTGATAAGCTCGAAGCGTATTTGTCAGCGATTTTCAAGCCGATGGGGATAATAATTTCGCTGGTTTGGGCTGAACCGGAGAAGAATTTTCTTGGCGTGTTATTGAACCCGTGGATTTGGGCTATAGTAGTCTCGTCTGTCACGATGATAATCTCGTCAGGGGCGGAGAATTTTTTCTGGGCGGCATTCTGGGGAACTTTCGCGTGGTTTACGGCGCGTGTACTGTCAAAACTGAATATCATGCTCAACACATAATCACACACAAACATGATCAAAAAGAAAATTACTAAACCAATTAAACCGATTAAATCAAGTAAACCAATTAAATCAAATAAATCAAGTAAATCAACTGGCAATAAGACCGGTAAAAGAGCTATTAAGGACTTGAGGGTCAAGAGGCAGGCGAAATTCTTGGGGAAGAAATTTGCGGCACGTCATAAGGCGCGTGAGATGGCAGTTCAGTTTTTGTACGCGCTGGAGATGCGCCCGGAACAGGATTTTGATGCGTCACTCGAAATGTTTCTGAACTCTGGGGATGTGAATTTCGATCCGTATTTTGATCGCGATCAGCCTCAGATTCAGCTTCAGGAACAGAAAACCGAACACATATCAGACGCTCAAGTAATAGAAATGTGTCGTGAACTTGTTCAGGGAGTGCGTGATCATTCCGACGAGATTGACTTCCTGCTGCTGCAAACTTTGATAGGCTGGCGCCCTGACCGAATATTCTCGCTTGACCGGATAGTTCTCAGGCTGATAACGTTCGAAGGCTGCGTAAAAAAAACTCTGCCATTCAAAGCTGCAATGACAGAGGCTGCAAATTTAGCGGATTGCTTTGGCACGAAGACTTCCGCAAGATTTGTGAACGGAGTTCTTGCGAGAATTATGAGCTCAAATTCGGATTCGAAACCCGAACCGGAGCTTAATCAAAATCCAGACCGAGATTCGCGTTAAGATTTGATTCGTCGTCGTGATTTGTTGCCGAATTGGAACTTGAATTACTGCGTTTTTGCCGACGGACTTTGGGTTTCGCTTGCGAGTTCGTGTTCGCTTCGAGAGAGCTGTGCCAGAGAAGCTGCTGTTTCGTAACGTTTGAGCCGCTCAATGGCAACTCAGTCCAGCCCCACGGCGTAATCAGAATATATCGCAGACTGATTCCCTGAGCCGTCAATGCGTCAACGTGTGGTGAAAACCGCATTATCTCCTCAAGAGAATACGAGCTGCTGAGAATCCAAACTCTGCGCCCGTTCTCACGATTGAAAACTGCCGCGTAATCTATTGCGTTTCTCAAGCCGCTGTCGAAATCATTAGGAATCATGTTAATCACGAGCGTGTCGGATTTTCCGCCGAGACTTCGCAAATTCGGAATTATATCGACATATTCGTTGAGATCTTCAAGCCGCGAAAATAATTCCTCGATTGTACCGCCGCCGCCGTAAAATTCATGCTCGAAAATCGTCACAAGAGCCTCAAGCGCATCGCCCGAACCCTCGCACAACGTCCCGAGAGAATCTACCAGCCAGCCACGCACACGTTCAATCGCATCTATCAAGTAATCAGGGTATTCGTTTTTGCTAATCGCTGATAATAATTCATTCACAGTCATTGCGCTGTCTCCTGATAATTCCAATTCTGATTCAAGTCCTGATTCTGATTTACGTTTCCTGGATCTGCTTGTTTGACCGTCCTTCATTTTATGAGCGTTACCCCCTTTGTTCTGATTAAAAAATTTATTGCTAAGTATAACACAAGCACTTCGCCAAAATTGCAACTGTGCCGATTATCGTTGTGATTAACGAGTGCGTCTCACTTTTGAATAACACTTCGCGATCGAACTTGCCCTTGCGAAAATTATTTTTCACGTAATCAAGCGATTTTGGGAAAAACATTCCGGTTTTGCGCTTCCAGAAAATATATTCGGCTCCGAATGTCTGAGTCAGGAAATTCTCTTCGTGCGGAATAATAATCATCACGTATATTACCCAGAAGCTTATTACGAACACAATCACGATTTCCCAGCCAGCAAGAAAACTCCAGCCCAAGCCGATCAGAAAATTTCCGAAGTATAACGGGTTACGCATGATTGAGTATGCTCCGGTTGTGGCGAGTGATTTAGCTTTGACGTGTTCACCGCGGTATAAGCCAATCGTGCCAACTGCCCAGAAGCGTATTAATTGCCCGAGAATTATTAACGCCAACGCCAGAATGATTTCCCAGAAAAGCGGTCTTTCGTTCGCAAAAAATAATATCCCGAGAAATAACGCCGTCCAAATTCCGCCGCGCAACTTGAAAACGATTTCGCTGAATTTATTCGTGTTGTTCATGTTTCGTGTGCTTGTGATTCAGGTTTAATTCTTCGGATTCGGGCAGCGTGCCTTTGTGTAAATTCTCAGAAACTCCCCAACCGAGCATTCGTATCACGACGATTACACCCATGAAAATCGAGATATAATCCGTGAAGAATCTGCAAATTACGGACATGATACCCGCAATATTCGCCGGCATCAACATGCTGTACAACAAAGCTCCGCCGCCTTCTGCAACACCGCTTGCTCCCGGAGTCGGAATAAAATAGAGTATGAACATGAACACGGCTTGAACTGCGATCGTCTGAGTATATCTGAACGGCAAGCCCACCGCGCTCATCAAGATCGGCAGCACGCTGAATAATAACAGCAAATGCCCGACGGACAGCATTATCGCGACACACAGCCAAGATTTCCCGGAATCGATTAGCAGCTTGAAATTCAGAATGTAATTGTCAACTTCACGGTCGAGCCACTGAAAACTCTTTATCACTTTGCGATTCGATTTAAGTATATTGAATTTTTTCAGGAACATCAGGAATGCGCGCCCAAGCTTTTTGAAAATATCCGGTCTCATGATCGTGAAAATTATGAACGCCCACGTCATCATGATTACGATGAATACGTAAAACACAAGCCCTTTGAGAAATTTGCTCTCTCGCATAATATCCGGGTCTATCAGCCAGATTAACGGCACTGCAATCGTGAGAATTAACACGGTCAACATTGTGCGAATTAACGTGATTGCTATTCCTTTGCCGACGGGAATGCCTCGTTTGTATAGCGCGTAAACCTGGAACGGTCCGCCGCCAGATTGCATCGGTGTGACAGCACTGCCGAAATAATTCAGCCATGTTAAAGCAACTCCCAATTTGAACGAAACATGTTCCTGTGCAGCCCGTGCCAATGCGCAAAATCGTCCAGCATCACAAAACCAAGCGCAAAATACGCTCAACAATGCTAAAAATAATTTTGACTTATTCGCCGAAATCAGAGATCTTATTGTCACTTCGTCAACACTTCGCATTATAATTATTCCAGCTGCTCCGAATGCGAGTATTATGAAAATTATTAAGCCCTTTCTTAATGACAACTCGGTTTTCCTCCGTGAAAAGAAATATATATATTTGCTCATAAATTCTATCATAGCCCGTGATATACTTTTGCGAGAATTTGCTATTTTGCTAATTTACGAAAAGGGAAAAGGAGTGTTCGTTCAGGTGAATATTTCTGCGCCTGTCTTAAAAATAGGAAAGTTTCAGCCGAAATTCCCGTTGATTCAGGGAGGCATGGGCGTTGATATTTCGGGGTTCAATCTTGCCGGTAACGTCGCATTAAACGGAGCTATCGGCACAATCGCAAGCGTCGGGATCTGTCATAAGTCGCCGATTTTCAAACCAGAGAAGCATAATTATTTCGAAGCAAACGAGATTGTATTAAAAGAAGCAATCTCGAAAGCAAAAGCAATTTCTGGTTCGGGCGGAATTATCGCTGTGAATTGCATGGTTGCTCTTACGGATTACGAGAGACAGGTTCGTGCGGCAGCTGAGGGTGGCGCGGACATAATTATTTCGGGAGCAGGTTTGCCGCTGAGATTGCCCGATTACGTGAAGGATTTTCCGGAGATTGCGTTAGTTCCGATTGTGAGTTCTGCGAAGGCTGCGGATTTGATCACGCGTCACTGGCAGAAGAAATATTCTCGCGTACCAGATGCTTTTGTTGTCGAAGAACCTGCGAGTGCCGGTGGACATTTGGGAGCTACGACGATTGAGCAAGTTTATGATCCGGATTTGCGCCTTGAGAAAACTTTGCCCGATGTTGTGAAATACGTTCGTGAAAATCTCGACGGGAAAATTCCTGTGATTGCAGCCGGCGGAATCTGGGACAGAAATGATCTCGAACGCGTATTCAAGCTCGGAGCAAGCGGTGTTCAAATGGGAACTAGATTCGCTTGCACAGAAGAAGGCGATGCTTCAGACAGATTCAAACAGGCGTATATCGACGCGAAACCCGAAGATGTCGTGTTGATTCACAGTCCTGCAGGCTTACCCGGGCGCGCGATTAAGAATCCGTTTGTTGCGAAATATCTCGAAGGAAATGTCGAAAGCAGACCGTGTTTTGCAAATTGCCTGAGTCACTGCAGGTATCGTAAAACCCGCGAGACGTTTTGTATTGCGATGGCTCTTGTTGACGCTCAGGTTGGTGATTGGGAACACGGGTTGTTTTTCTGCGGCAGCAACGTGTACAGGGCGAATAAAATCGAGAAGGTTCGGGATATTATTCAGGAATTGTTCGGAGAATAATCGCGTGAAGTTTACGAAATCACGATCAGCTTCCAGATTTTGTGGGAGTTGATTTTTTTTGCGGATTTTGCCGTCATGTTATTATTAATCACAAATTGCAGAAAATTTTTAGAAATTTTTTAGAAAGTATGGAATTGTTTTCAAGATGGAAAATGTGAAAAAATTTTGCGTAGATAGCTCAAGATTTGGGAAAATATTTTACGAGGAACAGGATATATTATTTTTCCCGCGGGGCATTCCTGCATTCGAAGAAAATCGCAGCTGGGTTCTGGTTGGCGATAACACGAGCGCGCTTAAATGGCTGCAGAATATCGAGAGACCATCACTTGCGCTGCCGGTAACGTCGCCTGATGCCGTAAAAACAGATTATAACGCACGAATCCCCGATGATGATCTCGCATTAATCAGCGAAACTGACGAACAGGAAGCTCCGGAAAAAGTCTCAGCTTCGGATTTGGCATTATTAATCGTCGTATCGATTCCTGAAGCTGCTCCGTGGAATATGTCGGCGAATTTGCGCGCACCAATTCTGATAAATCTCAAAACTCGCAGGGCTGTACAGGTTATAGCACTGAACGAAGAATACCCGATTAGGCATATAGTTTTTCCGGATGATGTTCGAGAGAAAATGCGTCAAGATTACCAGTACAGAGAAAATCAAGCAAAGGCTCAATCGAATGCTCAATCGAATGCTCAATCGAAAGGGAGTGACGCGTCATGCTAGTACTCAGCAGAAAAATCAACGAAGCTATAAAAATCGGCTCCGAAATCGAAGTCATGGTTATCGACGTTCGTGATAATATCGTCAGGCTGGGAATTTCCGCTCCGCAATCGACGCAAATTTGGCGCAAAGAGCTTTGGGATGTAATCGTTCGTGAGAATAAGACAGCTGCTCAGACGCCATCGTTCCCGGATTACGCGAGTACACCGCAGTTGCCCGTTTCGACGTTCTCGAACTTGTCAAAGATACCGACGATTCAAATCGAATATTCTCAGGCGAAGAAAATTTTTAACGAGGTTAATGACCATGAGTGACTTGCGCGTTGCGATATTAATCGGGTCTAAATCGGACTTGCAAATTGCTGAGAAGGCGATTGCGGTTCTGGAAAATTTGGGAATAGCTCACGAGTTGCGAATAATTTCGGCTCACAGAACTCCGGAGAAAGCGAGAATTTTTGCTGAATCCGCGCGCGCGAATAATTTTGCTGCGATAATTGCGATTGCCGGTAAAGCTGCACACTTGGCTGGGAGTATTGCCGCGTTGACGAGTTTGCCGGTTATAGGCGTTCCGGTTAAGAGCGACGATTTGGGCGGAATGGATGCGTTGTTATCGACGGTACAGATGCCTCCGGGGATTCCTGTTGCGACGGTTGCGATAAATGGCGGAGAAAATGCTGCGTGGCTTGCTGCGGAAATTCTTGCTGTTCGTGATGAGACTTTGTGCGAGAAATTGCGGCTTGCGCGTGAGAATATGCGTGCGAAAATTTCGGAACAAGAGGCGAGTTTGAATCATGATTAATAGCGCGTACAAGAAATCTGGCGTTGACGTTCAAGCCGGCTATGAATCCGTGCGATTAATCCGCGAACACGTAGCTCGAACGAAAATTCCTGGCGTTATGTCTGAACTTGGGGATTTTGCCGGAGCGTTCAAGATTGCGAATGAGTATAAAAATCCGGTTTTGATAAGCGGCACTGACGGTGTTGGCACGAAACTCAAGATTGCGTTTGCCATGAACAAGCACAACACGATTGGCATAGACTGCGTTGCGATGTGCGTGAATGATATTCTGTGCAACGGTGCTAAGCCGATATTTTTTCTGGATTATCTCGCGCTCGGGAAAAATTATCCGGAATTAGTCGCTGAAATCGTCTCTGGAGTTTGCGAGGGCTGTGTTCAGGCTGAGTGTGCGTTAATCGGCGGAGAGACTGCGGAGATGCCTGGATTTTATCCGGACGGTGAATATGATCTCGCTGGATTTGCTGTCGGGATTGCTGAACAGGAAGACTTGCTGGAAATTTCGCGCGTGAAATCCGGTGACGCGATAATTGCTCTGCCGTCATCGGGTGTGCATTCGAACGGTTTCTCACTTGTGCGTAAAATCGTCGAGGGCAGGACGCTTGACTGGCATATTCAGGAGTTCGGCAAAACTTTGGGCGAAGAATTATTAATCCCAACGCGAATTTACGTTCGGGAAGTTCTGCGTAACATGAAGCTTGTGAAGAGTATGGCGCATATAACGGGCGGAGGCTTTTACGAGAATATACCCAGATGTTTGCCGAAGAATCTTGTCGCGAAAATCGAGCGTTCACGATTGAGAATTTTGCCGGTGTTCGAATTTTTGCAGCGTGAAGGCAAAGTTGACGCGTCAGAAATGTTCGGAGTGTTTAACATGGGAGTAGGAATGGTTCTGGTTGTAAGCCCCGAGAATGTTGACGGGATTTTGCGGAATATTCCCGAAGCGTATTTGCTCGGTGAAGTTTCGGAACGTGAGCGTGAAAGTGAGAATGAAAGTGAAGGTGTCGTGTTTTGTTAAGAATCAGCGTGTTAGTGTCCGGTGGCGGAACGAATTTGCAGGCGTTGCTTGATGCGCAGAATAACGGGATATTGCAATCTGGCAGAATTTCTCAGGTGATTTCGAGTAATAAAGCTGCGTATGCGATTGAACGTGCGAAACGTGCGAATATTCCGGTCGAAGTTGTCGAGAAAGATTCGGATTTTGAGGCGAATATTCTGGCTGCGTTGGGGAAAGTCAAACCTGAAATAATAATTCTCGCTGGCTTCATGTATATCTTGAGCAAGGATTTTATCGAGAGATGCGGCGCGAAAATCGTGAATATTCATCCGTCATTGATTCCGTCATTTTGCGGCTTGGGATTTTACGGTCTGAGAGTTCATGAGGCTGTGCTGAAATCCGGCGTGAAAGTTACTGGAGCGACTGTGCATTTGGTGAACGAAATTCCTGACGGAGGCGAAATTCTGGCGCAGAAATCTATTGCGATTCATGATTCGGACACGCCTGAGAAATTGCAGCGTCGAGTTATGGAGGAGTGTGAGTGGCAGATTTTGCCTCGTGCGGTTGAGAATTTGTGCCGCGAGATTGCCCCGAAAATATTTTCGCAAAAATACCCGGGTCGCGGAATAATAATCGGGAAAAGTCCGTCGGGGAAAATTGCGCTTGCGTATTTCATAATGGGTCGCAGTGCGTCAAGCCGTGCAAGAATTTTCGAGAAATCCGGCGATGAAGTGATTATCAAGCTGACCGGTGCGAAAGATATAGATAGCTCGTTGATTTTGTACGCGCCGTTGAGAGTTTTCGGGGGAAAAATTATCGTTACGAACGGGGATCAGACCGACACGATTTGCGAATTTCTGAATAATGGCTCAAGTTTTGAGGAAGCGTTACGAACTCGCGAATATGAACCCGACGCGCCGCACTACACGCCACGAATCAGCGGCATAATCGAGTCCGGGAATTTCTTCAAGCTGAATATTCTTAAACGCGAGAATGCGAAATGTGTTCGGAATTTCTACGAGTACGAATTTGATTCTGGTTTTGGGCGATTCATTCACACGTATGATCATGACGTAAATTCCTGGGAGAAACTGCCCTCGTTTGACGGAGAGCCGCGGCTTGTGAGAATCCCGGATAATATCGACGAGTTCGCGAATTTGCTCTGGAATGAAGCTTTGGATCGAGATAATAAAGTCTCGTTGTACGTGAGATATTATGACGACGCGCGGAATTATCATGACAGGATATTTAACAATTACGGAGGCGAATAACATGAAGGAAATAATTTTGAAGTACGGCTGCAATCCGGATCAGGCGAAAGCTAGAATTTTCATGCGAGATAATTCGGAATTGCCGCTGGAAGTTTTGAACGGTCGTCCGGGCTATATAAATTTTCTGGACGCGATGAACTCGTGGCAACTGGTTCGCGAAATGAAGCGTGCTGTGAAAATGCCTGCTGCTGCATCGTTCAAACATGTTAGTCCGGCAGGTGCTGCTGTTGGGAAAAAATTGTCGGAAGTCGAACGCAAAATATTTTTCGTGGACGATAATGTTCCGGTGAATGATTCGGAAATTGCGTGTGCATATGCTCGGGCGCGCGGCACGGATAGATTGTCATCGTTCGGAGATTGGATTGCTTTGAGTGACGAGTGCGACGAAATTGCTGCGAAAATTATCGAACATGAAGTCTCGGACGGAATAATTGCGCCGTCGTATTCAAGTGCAGCTCTGGAAATCCTGAAACGCAAACGCAAGGGAAATTACTCGATTGTGAAGATTGACCCGGATTATGAGCCGGAAATTTCTGAACATCGCGAAGTTTTCGGGATAACGTTTGAGCAGACCCGGAGTGTTGCGCCTGTGATTGAGCCGGAAAAATTTGATTCGCCCGTTACGATTAACAGGAATATTTCTCATGACGCAAGAATCGATTTGCTGATTGGTTTGATAACGCTGAAATATACGCAATCAAATTCGGTTTGCTGCACGTTTGGCGGACAGACGCTCGGAGTTGGGGCTGGTCAGCAGTCGAGATTGCATTGTGTTAGGCTGGCGTGTAATAAAAGTGATTTGCGATTGCTGCGTGAACACCCGAAGATTCTGAATTACGAATTTGCGCAGAATATATCCAGACCGGAGCGCGATAATTTAATCGAGGATTTGCTGCTTGACGGGAAATTTATAAGTCCGGACGAGAAATTATCTTGGCTGAAGAATTACGAAATATCTCTCAGCAGTGACGCGTTCTTCCCGTTTCCCGACAGCATCGAGCGCGCGAAAATCAGCGGTGTGAAATACGTTGCGCAACCCGGCGGATCGATTCGTGATGATCTTGTTATAAAAGCTTGTGACGATTTCGGAATTTCAATGGTAATGACCGGGCACAGATTGTTTCATCATTAGGACTGAATTAGGACTGAATTAGGACTGACAGGAGGCAATAGACATGAACGTAATAGTAATCGGTGGAGGCGGTCGTGAACACGCAATAATTTCTCGGCTCGTGAAAAATCCCAGAATCAGCAAAATTTACGCGCTACCCGGCAACGGAGGAATTTCGGATTTAGCAGAGTGTGTGAAAATTTCGGCTGAAGATATTCCCGGCATAGTGAAATTTGCTAAAGATAACGCGATTGATTACGCAGTTGTTGCTCCGGACGATCCGTTAGCGTTGGGAGCTGTTGACGAACTCGAAGCTGCTGGAATTGAGTGTTTCGGGCCTAGAAAAGACGCGGCATTAATCGAGAGCAGCAAAATTTTCGCGAAGGAACTCATGCGCAAGTATAATATTCCGACGGCTGATTATAAGATTTTCGATGTGTTGGACGAGGCTTTGACTTACGCGGCAAAAAGCGATTTCCCGATTGTTGTGAAGGCTGACGGACTTGCGAAAGGGAAGGGCGTTGTTGTTGCGGAGAATTTCCAGCAGGCTCGTGACGCGATAATTTCCTGCATGAAAGACAAAGCTTTCGGAACAAGTGGCGAGAAAATTTTAATCGAAGAGTGTCTGAAAGGTGTAGAAGTTACGGTACTTGCGTTCACGGACGGAAAAATTGTTGTGCCGATGGTCTCGTCGAAAGATCACAAGCGCGCGTTCGATGGCAACAAGGGAGCTAATACTGGCGGAATGGGAGTTATCGCGCCGAATTTGAGTTACACACCTGAAATCGCTGAATACTGCATGAAAAATATTTTCCAGCCGACGATTGACGCAATGAATCACGAAAATCGAAAGTTCAAAGGCTGCTTGTATTTTGGCTTGATGCTCACGAAAGACGGGCCGAAAGTTATCGAGTATAATTGCCGGTTTGGTGATCCGGAAACTCAGGCGGTGTTGCCGTTGCTTGAGACGGATTTGTTCGAGATAATGCTTGCTGTGAGTTCGGAGAGATTATCGGACGTGCAGATAAAATTCTCGGATAAATATTCGTGCTGTGTAGTTGCTGCGAGCGAAAATTATCCGGCATACAGCGAAACTGGCTTCGAAATAGATTTCGGTGAGGCTGATAAAGTCGATGGCGTAGAAATTTTTCATGCTGGAACTGATTGCGAAACTGGCGTGAATGGCGAGAAAATTTTCGTAACGTCTGGCGGACGAGTTTTGTCGGTGAATGCTGTTGCGGAAACTCCGGAATTAGCGCGTTCGAGGGCGTATGAATCGATTCGCGAGATATATTTTTCTGGAATGCGTTTCAGACACGATATTGGTGCGATATAATAATTGCGCAAAATTTGTTACTTACATCAGGAGGTAATTGTTGTGAAAAAATCTGTAATTGCGTTTGTGATTTGTGCGTTGAGTTTGGCGTTTGCGTTTGGGGCATTTGCCGATGAAGCGAAAGTTATCAAGTTGCCCGAACCCGAGAAATCTGGCGGAATTGGTGTTCTTGATGCGATTGCGGCACGTTGTTCAGCCACTGATTTTGTTGATACCGAAATTTCTGAGCAGGATTTGTCAACGTTGCTTTGGGTAGCAGCGGGAATTAACAGACCGGATTCGCACAAGATTACGTTTGCTACGGCGATGAATTTGCAGGACATGATTATATACGCGTTCACGAAATCCGGGACGTACAAGTATAATCCCGAAAATCACAGCCTGGAATTAATCGCTGAAGGGGACAAACGAGTTTTGACGGGATCACAGCCATTTGTTGCGAAAGCAGCCGTTGATTTGCTGTATATTCAGGACGCGGCGAAATGGGACGGACTTAATTTCAAAGCTCCGGCGGAAAATATTTTGCAGTGCGGATTTGCTCACGCTGGATTATCGATGCAGGGCGTTTATCTTTACGCGGCTTCAAAAAATTGGGGTGCAAGAACCCGCATGAATTTTGATCGCGAAGGTCTCACGAAATTGCTAAATCTCACGGATAAGCATAATTTCACACTCATGATTTGCGTCGGAGAAGTCAAGTAAGTAAATCGCAAATCGCAAATCGCAAATCGCGAATCTAAATTCGGACATATGAAAAGCAGCGCTCTTTATAACAAGGGAAACGCTGCTTTTGCATTAAGGGGAAAGGATATGGTTTCGATGACACGTGCCGATTCTCGTAATAAAATAATCGGCTTTCTCTTGATGCTGTGCAAAAAACAGATTACTGAACCTCAAACAGATCTTTGCCTACTCCACAAAGCGGGCAAACCCAATCATCTGGGATCTCTTCAAAAGCTGTTCCCGGAGCTATCCCAGAATCCGGATCTCCTGCCTCTGGATCGTAAACGTAACCGCAAACGGTGCAAACATATTTTGACATTAAAAGATCCTCCGTTATTTAGATCGTTGTTTAGATACCGCGTAATTATAGCACAAAAATTCTCAATTCCAGAAAACGCATCAGCAAATTAACCGGCGAATTTCTCCCAATATCCGACGACCAGGATTATTATCATGATTATCGGCACAACGTACGTCAAATATCCGCGCAAAAATTTCGGGAACTTCAAGCCCTTGCCCGTATCGACTTCCCTGATGAAATTGTCCCAGCCCCAGCCGTATCGCGTCACGCAGAATAATAAATACACGATTGTTCCGATTGGCAGAATATTATTGCTCAGGACGAAATCTTCTAAATCAAGCACATTCGAACCCGAACCCAAAGGCTGAAATCCTGACCAGATATTAAACCCGAACGCACACGGCAATGAAAGCACAAATATTCCGACGCAGGTTATAATCGACGCAGGAACTCGCCCGATTCCGAATTTGTCCATAAAGCACGCGATAATATTCTCGAAAACTGCAATCACTGTTGATAATGCGGCAAACGTCATGAACAGGAAAAACAGACTTCCCCAGATTCGCCCGTTCGGCATCGAGTTAAACATGTTCGGCAACGTGATAAATATTAACCCCGGGCCAGCGTCAGGATTGATCCCGTACGCAAAACACGCCGGAAAAATTATCAAGCCCGCCGTCAATGCCACGAACGTATCAAGACCGGTTATTATCAAGCTCTCGCCCATGAGAGATCTTTCTTTGCTGATATAACTCCCGAACACAGCCATCGAGCCAATGCCAAGTCCGAGTGTGAAAAACGATTGTCCAAGTGCAGCATATACGCTCGTCCAGAAGCCCTTACTCGTCAAATTCGCAAAACTCGGCTCAAGATAAAAGCTCAATCCCTTCTCAGAGCCTTCAAGCGTAACCGAACGAAATGCAAGCGCAAGCATGATTAATAACAAGCCGCACATCATGATTTTTGTTACGCGTTCGACACCGTTTCGCAATCCGGCACAACACACGATGAAGCCAATCGAGACAGCTACGTAAAGCCACAATGCGCTGCGTTCAGGATCAGAAATCAAGCTCCCGAAAAATCCTCCGACTTGTTCCGGCGACATTCCTTCGAGAGTTCCAACAGCTGAGTAAACCGTGTACGCAACCATCCAGCCGGCTACGACCGTGTAATACATCATGAGCAGACAGCACGCCGCCCAGCCAACGTAACCCCATAATCCCCAGAAGCCTTTCTTGGGATATAACACGCTGAACGATTGACTGACGCTTCTCTGTGATGCGCGACCGACCGCAAATTCCATCACGAGTATCGGCAACGCGAGAAATAACAGGAAAAAGATATATATCAACACGAACGCTGCTCCGCCATATTGACCGGTTATGAACGGGAATCTCCAGACGTTTCCGAGACCAATCGCACAGCCCGCCGACAAAAATATAAATCCTAATCTGCTCCCCAATGTCTCACGATTATTATTATTACTATTATTACTTTCCATTTAGTACACCTACACCCCGTAATTATTTCGCAAATGTGTTCACGTAACCGACGATCAGAATTATCAGCATTACGACCGGAACAAAATACGTGAAATATGCGCGCAATTTGCTCGGGAATTTTATACCCGTTCCTGTGTCAGCTTCCTTCACGAAATTATCCCAGCCCCAGCCATAACGCGTAACGCAGAATAACAGGTATATAATCGATCCGAACGGCAACAAATTATTGCTCACGATGAAGTCTTCGAGATCAAGAATTATCGTATCGCCGCCCAATGGGTGAAAATCTGACCAGACGTTAAAGCCCAGCGCACACGGAATCGAGAACACGAATACTAACAATGCCATAACGATTGACGATTTTTTTCGGGTCCAGCCAAGTCTGTCCATGAAGCACGCAACGATTGTCTCAAAAACTGCTATAACCGTCGATAATGCAGCGAAACTCATGAACAGGAAGAACAAGCTCCCCCACAAACGCCCCATCGGCATGAAATTAAACATGTTCGGCAATGTCACGAAAATTAATCCGGGTCCTGCATCAGGGTTAATTCCATACGCGAAACACGCCGGGAAAATTATTAATCCAGCAGTCAATGCTACGAACGTGTCAAGTCCTGTAATTATCAAACTCTCGCCCATTAACGAACGCTCTTTCTTGATATAACTGCCGAAAATCGCCATCGAGCCAATTCCCAAACTCAGCGTGAAAAATGCCTGACCTAACGCCGCGTAAATAATATTCCAGAAGCCAGTAAGCCCGTTCTCGAATAATTTCCCGAAATCCGGCTTGAGATAAAATTCCAGACCTTTTTCTGCACCTTCAAGTGTTACAGAACGAATCGCCAACGCGAGCATAATCACAAGCAGTCCGCACATCATCATTTTCGTTACGCGCTCAACACCATTCTGCAATCCGGCATAGCAAACACAGAAGCCAATCACAATCGCCAACGCCATCCAGAATATTAACTCGCCCGGACTTGCCAACAACGAGTTAAAGAAACCGCCAACCGCTTCGGAATTAAGTCCAGCTAAACTCCCTGTCGCTGAATAATACGTGTACGACAGCATCCAGCCAGTTATGACCGTGTAGAACATCATCAAAATGCAATTTCCCAACCAACCGGCGTAACCCCACAAACTCCAGATCTTGTGCTTGGGCTGCAAAACTGCGAATGAACGCGAAACGCTTTTCTGAGACGCACGACCGACCGCAAATTCCATGACCATAATCGGCAAAGCTAACAACAGCAAAAACGCTATGTAAATCAACACGAATGCTGCACCACCGTACTGACCGGTTATAAACGGAAAACGCCAGACATTTCCCAAACCGATTGCGCAACCGGCTGACAGAAAAATAAATCCTAACCTGCTCGCGAAACTTTCTCGCTGCATAAAAACTCCTCCTAAATTTTCAAAAAATTCATGCACCATTATACCAGACGCTGTTGACTTGGGAATTTCACGAAAAAATTTTCTGTCTCAGAACTCTCAAAACAGTGATTGTATTATATAATATGTCTGAAAATAATAAATTTTGAGATTAGGGGTACATGTTACATGCTTCAGAAGACTTATATAATCGGCAGAGATAACTTCACGGACGCAATTTGCTCGATTAGTAGCTTGCTGTACAAACTCGAAGCAAGTTCTAAGACCGTTCGTCCTGTATTATTCGTGTTCCCTGAAATTTACGCTCAAAACGAACTCGAATACATGCTCGAACGCGCAAGTGATGCCTTGCCCGGTGTGCAGATTTTCGGTGTTACGAATCATAACGTAACTTACAATCACGAACCAGATGACTATTCCGCAAAAATAATTCTGTCACTGATATGCTTCGAGAAAGCAAATTCCGGCTGCGATTTTGTTCTCTCGGATTTGAGCGAGGCACCCGAATATGTCGCGTCAAAACAAGTCATTAATCGATTGAAACTCGTCAAGAAAGCTAAAGGCATATTCCTGTTCAGCTCCGGATTAGACGCACGAACGAACTTGTACATGCAGAATATTCACGAGAATTTCCCGTTACTTCCGATTTTCGGATTGTCAGCTGCGACACAGAACATAGCAGTTCCGAAGGCGTATATTTTCGCGAATGGCAAGATTATAAGCTCCGGATTCTTGGCGATAATTTTCCATGGCAAAGAACTTGAGATATTAACCGACGAGGTTTTCGGCTGGACTCCGCTTGGCAAGAAAATGACGGTCACGAAAATGCGCGATAATTCCGAAAAAATCGTCTCAGAAATTGATAACAGACCAGCAGTTGATATTTACACGAAATATCTTGGATTGCTGCCTGAACAAGTCAACATGGACAACGTTTGCGAATTTCCGATTGTGAAGGAAACTGGGGCTAGAATTGCCGGCAGAATTTGTATGCGGGCGTTTCCGGACGGCTCTGTGAATTTCGGCGCACCGTTGAAACTCGGCGATGAGTTCAGATTGACATACGGTAATCCTCACGAGATATTCAAGGCTTCAGCAAGTCACGCAAATTTAGTCGCGAAATTCTTCCCGCAAGCGTTATTTTTAATCGGCTGCATGAATCGCGTAATCTTTTTCGGTGAAGAGCAGGAACGTGAGGTAAGCTATTTCCGCAAAGCTCATTCAGAACTCGCAGTACTTCACGGCAACTCAGAATTATTTTTCGACAAAGACGGCGGCTCCGAGATTAACAGCACGATCGTGTATATAGCTCTTCGTGAGGGGAAAATTTCTGAGAGTGCAAAAGCAGAATCAGAATCTTTGCCGCAAATACAGGTTATCGAGAATAATACGCATCATAAGCGCGTGCCGTTAATGCGAAGGCTGCTGACATTTCTGGACGTGACGACGCGTGAACTTGAAGATTTGCAGGCGAACTTGTACGAAGAAGTCAATCGCAAAACTCAAGAGATAATTATGCAGCAGCAAAAGCTCAACGAGATTAATAAGCATATCGTTCTGACATTATCAAACACAATCGACGCGAAAGACGCTTACACGAACGGGCATTCCAGACGTGTTGCTGAATATGCGCGGGAAATTTCCAGACGTTACGGTTATAACGAATCTGCACAGGAAAAAGTCTACATGATTGGATTATTGCACGATGTCGGCAAAATCGGAGTTCCAGACGCGATAATAAACAAACCCGGCAAACTTACCAACGAAGAGTACGAGATAATAAAAACTCACCCGACAATCGGCGCGGAAATTCTCAAGAACATAACCGAAATTCCAGAATTATCTTACGGGGCGCGCTGGCATCATGAGAGATTCGATGGCAAAGGCTACCCGGATAAATTACGCGGCGAAGAAATCCCGGAGATTGCGCAGATTATCAGTGTTGCGGACGCTTATGACGCTATGACTTCACGACGAAGCTACAGAACGGTCATGCTGCAAAACAAAGTTCGCGAGGAAATTGCTAACGGAATTGGCACACAATTTGCTCCGAGATTTGCGGAAATTATGCTGGCGATGATCGACGAAGATATAAATTACATCATGCGTGGGGATTTGCTCGCGTCATGATCATGATCATGATCTACGAGGTGAAGAAATTATCATGAAACTTGCGGAAAAATTCAGCACTCAGAAACCGTCTGGAATGGTTCGAGTGTTTCAGGCGATTGAGAAAATGCAGGGCGTGTTGAATCTCAGCATTGGCGAACCTGATTTTGTGACTGAACCGGATATTACACAGGCTGGAGCGAAGGCTGCAATCGATGGCTTCACGCATTATCCACCGTTGCAGGGTTTTCTCGACGTGCGTGAGGCTGCGTGTGCTTACTGGGAGCGTCATCATGATTACAAGAACTCTCCAGATAACGTGTATATCTCAGTCGGGAGTTTGCATGTTCCTTGGCTGGCGTTGGGAGCGTTGTTGAATCCTGGTGACGAAATATTGCTGTTCGAGCCGTATTTCACACCGTACGCTGCACAGATTCGTGGCAATGGCGGCGTTCCCGTGACTATAAAAACTCGTGAGGAAAATAATTTTGCGCCGTCGATTCAGGAATTGAGATCAGCAGCTACACCCAGAACTCGCGGAATAATCCTGAATAATCCGTGCAATCCATCCGGACGAGTTCTCACACTCAAGCAGCTCGAAGAAATCGCGGAATTTGTTTTGGAACGTGACTTGTTCGTGTTGAGCGACGAGATTTACGAATCAATGGTCTTCACTGGTGAGAAACACAACTGCTTTGCGAACATTCCGGGCATGAAAGACCGTACGTTATTATGCGGCGGAGTTGCTAAGAGCCACTGCATGACAGGCTGGAGAATCGGCTATGTTTTCGCTCCGAAAGAGATTATAAATACGATGTGTGTGTTATCATCGTTCCAGACTTACGGGGTGAACACGCTCGCACAAAAAGCTGCAGCATACGCCATGAATACTCAGGACGAGAAAGTTGTTTCACGCGCAAAAGTTTTCCAGACTAGAATGGAACTTGTCTCGAAACGCTTAAATAACATGAAGGGTGTAACGTGTCATTCAGCAGAAGGAGCTTTTTATTTATTCCCGAATATTTCAGGTACGGGCTTATCCAGCGAGGAATTTACGTGGCGTTTGCTGAATGAGTCAAAAGTTGCGGTTTTGCCGGGGAACGCATTCGGTGAAACTGGCGAAGGATATGTGAGAATTGCCTGCACACAATCTATGGAAACGCTCGAAAAATCCATGGACGCGATGCAGGAATTTTGTGATAGATTATAATTCAGGAGGTTGTTATTCATGATAGGATTTGATTACACGAACGCATCAAAATTTGTACGTGAACACGAAGTTGCGAGTATGGCTGTTCAGGTTCAGAACGCTGATGCAAGATTGAAATCACGCAAGGGTGAAGGCAATGATTTTCTCGGCTGGATCGATTTACCGGTTGCGTATGATCGCGAGGAATTTGCCAGAATCAAGAAGGCTGCTGCGAAAATTCAGGGAGATTCTGACGTGTTGCTTGTTGCTGGAATTGGCGGCTCGTATCTTGGAGCGAGGGCTGCGATAGAATTTCTTCGTCACGAATTTTACAACGAGATGACACCTGAAACCCGCAAAACTCCGCGAATTTATTATATCGGCAACAGCATGAACGGCACGTATATTCAGGACGTGATAGACCTGCTTGAAGGCAAAGATTTCTCGATTAACGTGATCTCAAAATCCGGGACTACGACAGAGACGGCGATTGCTTTCCGTGTGTTCCGCGAATTGCTCGAAAAAAAATACGGTGCTGAAGCCGGGAAACGAATTTACGCTACGACTGACAAAGCTCGTGGTGCTTTGAAGACTTTGGCAGATGCTGAGGGTTGGGAGACGTTTGTGATTCCTGACGATGTTGGCGGAAGATTTTCGGTCTTGACAGCTGTAGGATTATTGCCGATTGCTGTATCCGGAGCTGACATTGACGCATTGATGGCTGGAGCTGCTGCTGGACGAGAACTTGCGTTGAATGAACCGTTCGAGAAGAATGCTGCGTTGAAATATGCTGCTGTCCGGAATATTTTGCATCGTAAGGGCAAATCTGTTGAGATACTCGCGAATTATGAGCCTTCCATGCACTATATCTCAGAATGGTGGAAACAACTTTACGGCGAATCCGAGGGCAAAGATCAGCGCGGAATTTTCCCGGCATCGGTTGACTTGACGACGGATTTGCACTCAATGGGACAATTCATTCAGGACGGATCGCGTATCATGTTCGAAACGGTTCTGAAGCTAGAGAAGCCACGCAAAGACTTCACGCTCACGGCTCAGGAAAACGACCTTGACGGGCTGAATTATTTATCCGGGAAAAACATGAGCTACGTGAACGAATGCGCTATGAAAGGCACGATTGCCGCACATGTTGACGGAGGAGTTGCGAATCTGCTGGTGACGCTTCCCGAACAGGACGAGAAATCCTTGGGCGAGCTGTTCTACTTCTTCGAGTACGCATGTGCAGTCAGCGGATATGTTCTGGGAGTGAACCCGTTCAACCAACCCGGCGTGGAATTTTACAAAGCCAACATGTTCAAACTGCTCGGTAAACCCGGAGTTAAGTGATAAGCTGTACATATATTTTCCCCGCACACGCGGGGGTGATCCCCTCTTTTAATTTTAATGGGAGTTTCTCAGTTTCTGTTCCCCGCACACGCGGGGGTGATCCTAACGTCGCGGCTCTCATCGCGGATGGAGCAAACTGTTCCCCGCACACGCGGGGGTGATCCTTATTGCACTGTAACGATGCAACGATTCATCTGCTGTTCCCCGCACACGCGGGGGTTGCAAGCCCCTTCTTCAGATTGAGAGGGGGTTTTTACATTCTGGACTGCTCTCATCGCAATCGCCAAAGGGACAGCAGCTATCAAAGCTATTATCAAAGCTATCAAGAAAGCTCTGATCGTTGCTCGTATGTCAGAAATTGCTGCGTTCACACGCGAACCGTCTGTCTCTGGTTTCAGGAAAATTTCCCGCCATGAAACAATCGGCACGAAAAATATATACAGCCAAGTCAAAATCGCGTTATCATAAACTAGGCATCGTTTGCGAGTTGCGATTTTCAAAAAATGAAACGCCGCTGCCACGGAGAATCCAGCGTAAATGATCGGGAAGAAAATTTGCAGGGTCAAATCTCCGGAACTTTTCTCAGAAAACGGCATAATAAACATAATCATAACCGTAGCAAATAAACACATAGCGCGAAACTTAATCCCCCAGAGATACAGCGCGAATTTGCCAACGTCCTTGAAAAAATTCCCAACTCTGCTCGAATTATCACACTCGGGTTTGCAAAGAATATCCAGCCACGACACAACCGGAATTAATATCACGTACAGCCAAGCGAAAATTACGTTCTTGAACACATTCTTGCGTTGCGCTATCTTCACGAAAAATCCGCCAACTAAAGCTATCATCGCCGCAACTAAAATAATCGACGCTATTCTCTCAACGATAGAATTTCCCAACGGATCCATCAATGCGTTATGAAAAATTGATAATGTTACGAACAACGAAAATGCACCCAGAATGTATTTCACAATCTTGAGAATTACTCGCACGATCACACCTCCGAAATCAGCACAGGCTAGAAAAGAAAAAATATTATCTTGAACACCAGATTCAGAATCCATTGCAGGAATCCGCCGATGCCTCCGAAAATTATCTCGAAGAATCCGCTAACGTAAACGTACAGCCACCATAAATCCAGAAATCCAAACGTGCATAACTTCACAAGCAAGACTAGCAAACCCAACGTAAGATCTATTCCGACGAGTTTCGCGAAATCGAATATTGCCGAAATTATCTGTAGCGATAACAATTCTTCCCAAACCAACGCCAATGATGCAAACATATCCAAGCCCCAATCACTCGCGTCGTATGCGTCAACGTCTTTCTCATAAACATTCACAACTGCAATCGCCGAACCGGAAAATATCACAGCAAATGCCACAACTAAGATTCCTGCAAGCAATTTACGCGCCATAATTTCATCTCCATAATTTCATCTCCATAATTTCATCTCCGAGAAAATTCTAGCATGTGATAACGCACACAAAAACTAGCAAAATTACCGTTTATACCCCCCAATCATGTAGAATCTTACGTGTAACACATCATAACATAAACTGAAAGGAGAGTTTTTCATGGCATCACTCGGAAAATGTCCGGAATGCGAACGCGCTGATCTAAGAAAATGCACTGATTGCGGTCATGTGTATTGCCCCAGGTGCGATGGCGGTCAGTCAGGTTGTCCGGAGTGTGGCTGTAAAACTTACAGGTACACAGACGCATAGAAATTTTGCGGAATCCTCTTGATTATTTTCGGGGGGATTTTTTTGTGCGGTATAATTCAAACATGAAGGAAAATTTATCAGCAGAAGCAATTTTACGTAAATTTTGTCCCGAATTGGCAGAACGTATGGACTACCTGAAGCGCATCCGCGAGCATTGGCAAGAAATCGTCGGCAGCATGGCACTGGCAAAATACTCCAGCGCGTACGACCTCAAGAACAACAAACTCTACATTTACGCGAAAAATCCTCAGGTAGGTCAGAAACTCAACGTAATGAAGGGCAATATCATCGGAAAGGTCAAGGGCATAGACGGCGTTGTTATCACTCTCTGGATTCCCAAAGCGAAATACACGCCTTCAAAGCCACGCGCCAATGTTCGCCGCAAAATCATCGAGGTCTCAGACGACGAAGCAAACGAAATTCGCAAGAAATACTCGGAAAGTTACGCAAAACTCGAAGAAACGAATCCCGAAGCAGCCCACGCTATCGCAAGATTACAGGTTCTAATCGCGAAAAAATTCCCCGAACAGGATATATAATATAAAACAGGAGGAATGATAATCATGATTTCAGCACGGGGAAGTTACGGGGTCTACGCTGTCAATGACGCAAGCAAAATCGATCCCGAAGTTCACAAGACCAAGGACGCGAAAAAATTACAGGAAACATGTCAGGCGTTCGAGGCAATACTCTGGTCGAAACTCTGGAAGGATATGCGCAAAACTGCAATGTCAATCAGCGGCTCGGATCAAGGCAGACCTTGGCAGCAAATGGAGGAATTGTCACTCGAAATGGCTTCGGATGACTTGGTGAAAAGTTCAGGTGGAGCAGGACTGTGGAAGTTGCTCTATGACAGCATGATAGGCAAACTCGCGGCAGACCAGAAAGCTCAGGGAACAAGTGCAGCTAATGAATCCTGAGATGCTCCTGCACATATGCTGCGCTCCGGACGCGACTGTACCGGTGATGGATTTGCTCTCACAGGGTCGTCACGTTCGGGGATTTTTCTACGGAAGCAATATTCACCCGTACGAGGAATACGCAAGACGTTTGGAAGCCGTGAAAATTCTTGCGGCAAAAACGAATCTTGAAGTCGAAATTGCAGAATATAATCCGGACGAATGGCTGATTGCGACCCGGGATTTGCGCGACGAACCAGAGGGTGGCAAAAGATGCGACGTGTGTTTCAGATTACAGTTCGAGGCAGCAGCACGTCACGGGAAAATTGGCGAGAACTTCTGCACAAGTCTCACGATAAGCCCTCACAAGAACGTGCAGAAAATTTTCGCAATCGGCTCTCAAATCGCGAGTAAATATAATCTTGACTGGCAGAATATAATCTGGCGCAAGAATGACGGCTTCAAACGCTCGGTGCAAATTTCAAGAGAACTCGGATTATACCGGCAGAATTATTGCGGCTGCATGTGCAGTTATCGCCCGTATCTGTAACGCCTGACGTAATGCGCGACTGTCGATGCCAAAACGAATCCTATGCTCAGACCAAGCAATGACAGAATGCAGTTCACACCGTTGTCGTACACGAGATTGATGTTCTGAACGTAGAAACCGGATAGCGAATAAAAGAACAAGTCTCCTGGTATTAACGGGATAATCGACGGATAAATATAGTAAGTCGAGGGCTGTCGTCGTGTTGTTGCGAGAAATTCCGCGTAAAGTGCCGCGATTGAAGCAGAAATCGTCATGTATAATAATCTGCTGTCGGTCAAAGGCGTCAGAGCAAGTAACGCAACTCGTGACAAAGCTCCGCCTAAACCAGCAAGCCACAAATCATAGAACGGGATTCGAAATACGATTCCGAAACTGATTGACGCGAAGTATGACAGCATGATTAACATGAACGGGTTTTTCAACGGTGAAGCCATCTCGTTAATTTGCAGAACGTTTTTGAATAAGCCGATTGAGAGATAAATTCCCATCGCGAGAGCCAGCGTCTCAATCGTGACTTTGAACATTTGCAGAATGCCGTTGATCTCGTAATTGCACAGAAGATTTCGCATTGCGTTTACTAACGGGATTCCGGGGATTAGCAGCATTGAGATCGTTATCATGACTATTGCGAGATTGCTCTTCATGCCGATCAGCAAAAATATTATCGCAGCCGTCGTCGCTAAGAATGTCATGATTGCGCTGACCAGAATTTTGTCGAGACCGCTCTTTTCGAAGAGTTTCAGCAGGTAATGCACCAGTGCCGTCACACACGCGACCGGAATAATCTCCCAGATTGCGCCGCCGAAAATCATACACAGGCAACTCGCCGCACAGATTCGCCCGAGTAATACGTTCCAGTCCTGATAATCGCGAACTTGCAGAGATTTTTCGAGCATCTTGTTGAGATATTTTGTGTTGGGAGTAATTTCGGCGATTTTGTATGAGAGCTGATTGAGTGATTTCAGGCGTTCGAGATGTATTCCTGCCGGAGGGATTGCTGCCTGCCGTGAGAAATATTGCCCGGATTGATCGATTGCGCTTAATGATATATGCGTGCTGAGTAAAAATATGCTCAAGTCACGTAACTCGTAGGCTTTGCAGATAAACTCGATTGCGAGATGAACCCGTTCAAG
Organism: uncultured Fretibacterium sp.; assembly: GCA_937911045.1. GTDB lineage: Bacteria > Synergistota > Synergistia > Synergistales > Aminobacteriaceae > JAFUXM01. Next base: position 36,842 of record CALEPX010000001.1, read on the forward strand.
ATTCGCGCCGGCTTTGATCATTTCGCGACTGAGATTTACGCAGAATTTTAGTATTTCGTCTGTGTTTCTGGATTTGATATTATTCATGTGAAAATTTACTCCTGAGATATTATATTATTCGGGTTTGAGAGCCAGTCTTTCATGCCTCCGCTGTAGGTTTTGATTTGTTGCGCCGAGTAGCCAAATTCCCGAACTAGAGTTTCGCCGAAAATTTCGGATAACGTGCCACGTTCGCAATATAATATTATCGCAGTACGCTTTGTAAGTCCAGCACGAGCCAAAGCCGCCGCAGCAGCCTTGATTTTCAAGTCGGATAACGGGAAATTTATCGCGCCTTTTATATGCCCGTCGTAGAAATCTTCTTCGTCACGAACGTCAACTACAAGAACGCCGTTTTTGCCAATGTTGCTCTTGAGAAATTCCTGGTCAACGTGTTCGATTCTCGGTTCGAGCCAAGTTGCGAATAGCAGGAACACGATTGTCATCAGGAAAATCACCGGAGCAGCGATTTCGAGTTTGATATTATATTTCACGTATTAACACTCACTTTCTGAACGCTTTCTGAATGCTTTATGAACGCTTCCTGAACTGGGAAAATCAGGTTATAATATTATATATTAATCTTGGAGGAAGTATCATGCAAAACGATTCGAGAATACTTTACGCGACGTGGCGAATGAGCTATATCGAAGCACCTAAACATGACGGCTGCATATTCTGTGATTTCCCAAACGAGAATCACGACGACGAGCATTATATAGTCCATCGGGGAAAATATTGCTTCGTGATCATGAATCTTTACCCGTATAATCCCGGACACTTGATGGTGATCCCGTACAGACACACGAATTTATACGAGAGCTTAACAGAACATGAAATTCTTGAGTTGCATAAATTTTCAAGTGAGGCAGTTCGAGTTTTGAAACAAGTCATGAATCCAGACGGCTTTAACATGGGCATAAATCTTGGATTGACAGCCGGAGCAGGAGTTGCAGGACACATTCACAGGCATATAGTCCCAAGATGGAACGGAGATAATAATTTCATGCCGGTTCTGGCAGATACGCGCGTGCTGTCGGACTCGATTGAAAATTCCTGGCGCAAAATCAAGCAAGCCTGGCAAGTTGACTAGTTACTCGGAACCAGAGCAAGCAGTGATTTTCGAGCAGAAGATTAAGCGTTCGGTTTTCATTGCGAATCTCGAAGCGTGTCATGATGAATCAGAGGCGAATAATTTCCTGAAGCGCATAGTCTCGCAATATCGTGACGCAACGCATAATTGCAGGGCATATTTAATCGGTGAGCGTGAGTATTTCTCGGATGACGGTGAGCCTTCAGGAACAGCTGGCAGACCGATTTTGCAGGAAATTAAACGCAGCGGCTTTGTGAATGTGATGTTAATCGTTACGAGATATTTCGGCGGTGTGAAGCTTGGTGTTCGCGGATTAATCGACGCATATTCAGGAACGGCTGCGAAAGCTCTGGAACTTGTAAAACCCAAAATTGTGAATGTAACGCGAAAATTCCGGGTCAGGTTTGATTACGCGAATCTTGGTTTGATTAATCATGTGCTTGAGGCTTGCGAGATTCTTGAGAGAAATTATGATGCGAAAGTTGAACTGGTTTTTGCGGCTGAACTGGGATTTTGCGAGAAGATTTTTTCGGAGCTGGCAGAGTTTCGCGCACGGAAGATTATCGATAGTCTGGAGGCTTTGTCGTGAAAATAATCATGCTCGGAACTGGTCACGCACTTGTCAGGGAATGCTATAACACATGCTTCGTGATTAGTGACGCTTCGGGGAATTTTCTGGTTGATGCTGGTGGCGGGAATCTGATTTTGCACAGGCTCAAGCACGCCGGAATAAGTGTTGATGATATTCATGATGTATTCGTCACGCACAAGCATATTGATCATGTTTTGGGAATGATCTGGCTGATCAGGATTATTGCGCAAGACATGAATCGCGGAGTTTATTCGGGTAATACGAGAATTTTCGGAAATGATGACGTGTTGAGCGTTTTGCTGGAGATGTGCGAGAAGCTCCTGTTGCCGTACCAGTTCGCATTTGTAGGTTCGCGGATAATTTTCAGGCAGGTTAATGACGGGGAGATTTGCGAAATTTTGGGACGTGACGTGCGTTTTTTTGACATAGGTTCTAATCGCACGAAGCAGTTCGGATTTAATATGTTCGCGCGCGATGGCAGAAAATTCCTGACGTGTTGCGGTGATGAGACGTTTCACGAGTCGTATTATGATTACGCACAGGGAAGCGATTGGCTGCTGCATGAGGCATTCTGTCTGAGTTCTAAAGCTGAGATTTGCAAGCCGTACGAAAAGAATCACTCGACGGTGAAAGATGCCTGTGAGAATGCTGCGAGACTGGGTGCGAAGAATTTGCTGATTTATCACGCCAGCGATGAGAATATTTTGACACGACGCGAAGATTATACTCGTGAGGCAAGAGAGTTTTTTCACGGGAATATTTTCGTGCCGTATGATCTGGAAGTTATAGATTTGGGAGAGGAGTTTTAATCGTGAATAAGATTTGGGATCCTGAGGATTACTCGCTGAATTTCGGTTTTGTTTTCAAGTACGGTCAGGGAGTTTTGGATTTGTTGGAGAAAGACGGGGTCAAGAGCATTTTGGATCTTGGCTGCGGCACTGGGGTTTTGACGAAATTTTTGGCTAAAGAAGGCTATCAGGTTTTGGGACTGGATTCTTCGTCTGAGATGCTGGAGAAGGCACGGCGAGATTTTCCGGCGATAAATTTCATCGAGGCTGACGCGGCGAATTTCGAGTTAGTGAATCCGGTTGATGCTGTGTTTTCGAACGCGGTTCTGCACTGGATAGATCGCGATAAACAAGTTGACATGATGAAGTGCGTTTACAGAGCGTTAGTCCCAGGTGGACAGTTTGTTTTCGAGATGGGCGGCAAAGGCAATAACAGGCTTATTCACGCATTGATGGAAGAATTGTTTGCCAGACGCGGCTATAAGTACGAAGCACCGTTTTATTTCCCGTCGATTGGCGAGTACGCGACGCTGTTGGAATCCGTGGGTTTTGACGTGAGATACGCGATATTATTTGACAGACCGACGCCGTTGAAAGGTGAGAACGGTCTTGCGGATTGGCTGCGAATGTTCCAGAATATGCAGTTGTCGCAGCTTAGCGTTCGTGACAGAGAAGAGATAATTTTCGAGACGGTGAACACGTTGAAGCCGGAATTGTACAGTCATGGGGTCTGGTACTCGGATTATGTTAGACTGCGCGTGCGTGCCGTGAAAAAAATCTAGCGCATATTGTGATAATTAGAATTAATAGCCCGAAGAAGGTTTTCAAAATTTTTGGGTACGAGGAGAATTTAGTATGAGTAATTTGTTTGGAATTTCGCAGCTGGAATATTTCAGGTCAAGTCTGGATGAACGTTCGCTTGAGAGTTTGAACGCAGCAGTTGAGCGGATTGTAAGCGTGAAGAATCGTGGCGGCAAAGTCATGGTCGTGACGGGTTCAGGTCCGAATATTCACGAGGGTGTTACGACGCTGATTGCTGAATTGATTCGCGTTGGAATAGTTGACGCAGTTTCTACGAGCAGTGCGGTGATTGCGCATGAGATGGCAGGAGCTTTGGATCGCGTGTTTCGTGTTGACGCGCGAGCCTTGGGTATGGATATGTCGAAGATGCCTCGCGGAGATGTTTTTGAGTTCACGCGCATGAGCGATTCGGATTTGAAAGACTTGCGGCGTGAGATGCCGTTGGACGATGAGTTATTATCGCGTGCTGAGAAGCTGGAGCATTTGAACGAGATTATCAAAGCTGCTGGGAATATGGCGTATCCGATGGGATTGCGCACGGAAAGACTGGCTCACGAAGTTCTGGGATTGGCGCGAATTTACGGTTTGCCGTTTGAAAAAGTAGCCGGTTGGGGTTGTGATTCGCGTACGATGCTTGGAGCCGCGGATTTGCGAGATGTTCCGGTTTTAGTGACGATTCCGCAATTAGTCGGCGGTGGCGCGGTAGGCATGTCGATCGGCGATTCGATTCCGGTTTCAGAGCGTTCGATGAGAATTTCGCGAATGTTAGCGGAAAGCGACGTGATAATTGAATCTGCAGTTGCGTTGACTCAGGAAATTCATGATGGACCGTTCGAGTGCTACACCGGTCACGGAATCTGGGCGTGGTGGTCAGGACAAGCTACGTATGATTTGCGCGATAAAGTTCTCGTGCGCATAGATCTTGATGAAAATCTGCGCCGTGCAGTAGAGTTGAATAAGACTGTTCAGGAAGCGATTGATAAGGGATTGCCCAAGACGAAAGCCGCGAAGATCCCGTTTAGAATGGAAATGTCAGCATTTGCTCGTCATGAGGGAAGTTTGCCTATTGTCGGCGATATTGGCAAAGCTTGGGTCTTGATTGCGTATGAAGTTGCGAAGAGACTGGGGATTAAGTTGGAGTTTTTATCAGCGTCACAGGATACGCCGGAGGGAAGTTCTATGCGTGAGTGGATAGTCGATAATGTTAAGCCGCTGAATCGTGATAAGATGCTGGAACGTGCGAGGAATTTCTGGAGGGATAAATAATGATTCCGGATAGAGAGCAAGCGTTGGAAATTTTGCGCAAATATAATCGTGAGGAGTCGCATTTTCATCACGCGTTGGCAGTTGAGGCTGCGATGAGGCATTTTGCGGAATTGTTCGGTGAAGCTGATAAGGCGGATTTGTGGGGAACGGTTGGGATTTTGCATGATATAGACTGGGAGATGACGAGTGCGAACCCTGAGAAGCATTGCCATGTTGCGCCTGAATTGCTGCGTCGTGAGGGAGTTGACGAGGATATTATTCACGCGGTGCAATCACACGGCTACGAGATTTGCACGGATATTGAGCCGTCGAATAATCTTGAGAAAGTCCTGTTCACGATTGATGAGTTGACCGGATTGATAATCACGGCCGGATTGGTCAGACCGTCGAAGTCGCTGGCGGATTTGGAGCTGAAGTCTGTTAAGAAAAAATGGAAGGACAAAGCTTTTGCGCGCGGAGTTAATCGTGAGATAATCAAGACCGGAGCCGAACGCATGAATATGCCGCTGGATCAGGTTATTGATGAGACGATTAAGGCGTTGCGTCCAGTTGAGAAAGCTATTGGCATGTGAGAATCTGGTATAATTGTCGCGAAAATATTTGTGAAATATGCTGGGAGTTGAAATTTTGATATGGCTGTGAAGATTCTTTTGGCGGACGATCACCCGTTGACGAGAGCCGGTATCGCGGAATTTCTGAAGCGTGAGAAATCGTTCGAGCTTGTAGCAGAAGCAGATGACGGGAAAATAGCTTGGGAGTTAATCCAGAGTTTGAAGCCTGATGTTGCGCTGCTTGATATACGTATGCCTGAACTTGACGGAGTGAGTGTTGCGTTGAAAGTGCGTAACATGGGTTTGAGTACGGCGATAATAATGCTCACGTCGTATGATGCGCAGCAGTATGTTATTGCGTCGTTGAGAGCAGGCGCGAAAGGATTTGTCTTGAAAACTGTTAGTCCCAAGGAGTTGACGAACGCGATTAACACGGTAGCGAAAGGCGGTTTGTATCTGGATCCTGAAGTTGCTTCGACGATTGTAGAAGATGATTTTGCGCCGGAGCCATTATCGGCACGTGAACGCGAAGTTTTGTTGCTGGCTGCGAAAGGCTTGTCCAGTAAGGAAGTTGCGAAGAGATTGTTCATAAGTGAGCGCACAGTTCAGACACATTTGGCTTCGATTTATGATAAGCTCGGTTCGAGGAATAAGACTGAGGCGTTGTTGCTTGCGTTGAAGTACGGAGTTGTCACGCTTGAAGAATTGCTCGAAGATGATGATTGAGATTGACAGGATAATATGCGTTAAATGCTCTTGAATCTTAAGAGATTTTTGTCCGGGCCTAGATCGCATTTTCTGGCATTTTTGCTTTGTGCGCTGATGTTGCCGTCGATTGCGGTAGTGTTTGTTGCGGTTGCCGGAATGGTTAATCAGGAGCGCGCGATGGAGGCAGCAGTGAGTTCGTACGTTCAGGATTTGGCTGAGAGCACAGCGTATCATTTGGGAACGGACATGAATTTGAACTTGCGGAATTTTTCCTGGCTGAGTGATTCGTCGCTGAGGTATCCGTTTTTTTCTTGGGGACCGTCGATTCCCGGATGGATCGCGCTGATTGATAATAACGGTAGAGTGATTGTCGCGTCGCCCGGTGCGATGAATATTGCTGCGTTGTGGCGTAATGACTTGCCGGTTGGACGGGCTGTGAAAATCGAGGATAAGCAGGGATTGCAGTACACGCTTGCGATTTATCCGGTTCGAAGCGATACGCGCGGCGGCTACGTGATTGCTGCGGTGTCATGGACGACTTTGCTTGGGAATCTTGTGATTGTCTCGACGATTTGGCCTGTGTTAATCGTTGTGATGGCGATGGGAAGTTTTCTTGCGATTAGGCTTTTGTGGACGCGATTGATTCTGCCGCTGAAAGCTATTGCGACGGAAATTGACGATTTGCGCTTGGGACGCGATTTGCCCAAGCAGTTTGATGATTATTCGGTGAAGGAAATCGAGAGTGTTCACAGAGCGTTATTCAGGTTTTCACAGGCAGCGATTGAACGCGATAATTTGCGCAACAAGTATGTTCGTGACATAGTTCAGGCTCAGGAACGCGAACGCATGGATATGGCACGGGAAATTCATGACGGACCGCTACAGGATGTTACGGCTCTGTTGCAGCAGATTCACATGACGCTTGAAGATGATATTAATTCTGAGAATGTGCGTATTAAAAAAACAGAGAAGATTGCTCGAAGTGTTGTCCGTGAGTTGCGTGCGTTGTGCGATGAACTTGCGCCGCCATGGATGGATTTGGGATTAATCGAAGCTTTGACGGAATTGGCGGATAGATTGTCGCAAACGTATGATGTTCAGGTCAGCGCGGATTTTGACGAAGATGACGTTCACGGATTGCAGGTTGATAACGAGATTACGCTTTCACTCTTGAGAATTGTTCAGGAGGCTGTTTCAAACGCGGTAAGACACGGCAATGCCAGCGAAGTTCACGTGCAGTTGAGGCGCGAGAGTGAGAATTTAGTTCTTGAGATTAGCGATAACGGCACGGGCTTTGACTCGGAGAACACGAATCATGAGACACTCAGGCTTGAAGGACACCGCGGGCTTGCGAGCATGACGGAACGAATGGCGTTAATTGGCGGCAAGTTCAGGATTGAGTCAAGTTTTGGAAACGGTACGAGAATCACTTGCGTGTTTAGAGTTTAGGTGAGAATACATGTTTATGCCGGAGATAAAGTTAATAGCGTCTGACTTGGACGGCACGCTGTTGTTGGACGGTGCGCAGGACTTGAGTGAGGACACGTGCGGATTGATTCGGGAAGTTTGCGTTAAGCGCGGCATAATATTTTTCGCGGCGAGCGGCAGGCAGTATTATAGCTTGAAGCGATTGTTTGCGCCGATTCGTGACGAGATTGGCTATATTTGCGAGAATGGCTGCGTGAATTATTATCATGACGTTGAATTGTTCAAGCAGGTTTTTTCGCGTGATTTGGCGGAAGAAGCGATTGCCGAAGTTCTGAATTTTCGCGACGTAGAAGTTATGGTTTCGGGCGATGAGTTCGTGTATTTGCAGCCGAAGAATCCAAAGTTTTTGCCGTATATGCGAGATTTCGTGAAGTATAACGCCAAAGCTGTTCCGAGAATTTCGGATATTCAAGAAGATTTCATGAAGGTAGCGATTTTCGAAGAGGGCGGTGTCAGTGACGAGACGCGCAGATATTTTCACGGGAAGTTCGACTCGCGGGCGACGGTTGTGACGAGCGGCAACGAATGGCTGGATATAATCCCGAAGAATGCAAATAAAGGCGTTGCGCTTGAAAAAGTTCTCGAACGTTTGGGAATTTCGCCTGATGAATGCTTAGCTCTCGGTGACAGCGGCAATGATCTGGAGATGCTTAGCCTTGTGAAATATCCCGGCACTGTTGAGAGTGCGAGTGATGATATTAAACAGCAGGTCAGAATTATAACGGACACGGTTGAGAATTTGCTGCGGAAGTTTATCGGGTGAAATTATCGTGTGAAAGCTTTGATGCAGGCGTTGGCTCTTGGATTCATGTCGCAGCCGTCCAGCCAAGTTACAGCGTCGTTTGAGAAGTAGCTCTCGTGTTTGTGAATTGCGAAATTTTCGGAGTAATTCGCGATTCGCATTTCGACCGGAGCAATTTTTTTTGCGGATTTGATTATGACTGAGAAATACTGGTTTTGAGTGAGCGGTATTTTCTCGGGAAGTGTGATCGTGTGGTAGCCGGCGTATTGAAGCGTCACTTGAGATTTCGCGATTAACTCGCCATTTACTGGTGAAGCGTTCGAGCTGAGCTTGTAGATTTGATATTCGCATTGATAATTATTCTCGGGAGTGTAGAACGCAATTTCAGATAGAGATTCGGATCGTGAATCGATCTTGAAGACGTTCGCGCAGTATTTGTAATTCAGACTTGAACACCAGCCTAAATCATCGTAGCCGTAATGTTTGAGATTTTTATTGCCAGACCGTTCGATTATAAATGCCGCGCCGCCGTAAATATATTGTTCGTACGAGAGCCAGAAGCAGCCGTTATTGCCGCGTGAAGCACCCCAGGAATTTTTTATGAGCCACGCGCCATTGATTGACGGTTTGGGCTTGAAGTTCTCGTGCGAGAAATTGTCGTCCCAGCCAATGATTAAGACTTCGTGATTAGTTTTGGTCTTGTGAGAATTGTTGAAATACGTGCTGAATTTGTTAATGTCGTGATACTCGAACGGGTCGCTGTAGAAGCTGATTGAGATTGCGCCGTGATTCATGATGAGTTTTTTGCGAGTTATATTGTCGGGCTGGGAATTTAGCGAGAGAAAGCATACGTCACGGATTCTTATTTCGCGCTTGAAGTCCTCGGGTGATTTGTTGCGCAGAGATTGCTTTAGAGAGTTTAGATTTTGCGTTGAGTATTTTAGATTGCGTTCGAGTGTTGCGCCGGATAATCTTGACAGGAACGCCGTAGCCATGAACATATCGCCCTCAAGTCTGAGAGTTCCGGATTTGATTCGCGACGTGAAATTTCGTTCGGGTTTTGTGTTTCGATACATGAAGTAAGCCAGCTGCATCTCGGATAAATCAAGCTTTGTTCCCAAGTTTTGCATCAGGAAATTTGACTCGCACGCGCCCAGAGCTGAGAATGCCCAACACGGTCCCGGGATCCCCTGATTTTTCACGCTGGTGATTTTGCCGAGTTCACGCAGATCGAATTTCTCGGGTAAATTCGCAAAAGCCTGAGTTTGTGTAAATTGTGTGATTAATATCGCGAGTGTGATTATGAATTTTCGCATGAGTATTCACTGCCTTTATGTTTTTGTGATTCGCTATCAAGTTCTAAGGTGTATTATATAGCGTGATTGTATTATAGGAGGAATTTGTTAATTGAGTAAATTTGCAGTTATCGGCGCAGGAGTTAGCGGTCAGGGTCTTGCGTTGCTTGCTAGAAAACTTGGCGCGGAAGTTTTTGTCTCGGATAAGAAAGCGATTAATGACGACGTGAAGAAATTATTTGCTGAGAATAATATCGCGTTTGAGGAGTCGCATTCGGATAAAATTTTCGAGAACACGGACGCGATTTTGCTGAGTTCGGGATTGCCGCTGAATTTGCCGGTTATTTCTGAGGCGAAGTCTCGTGGCGTGAGAATGATTGGTGAGCTGGATTTCGTTTTGCCGAATTTGAAGGCGCGTGAATTAATTTGCGTGACGGGCAGCAATGGCAAGAGTACAGTTACGGCTCTGACCGGACATGTTTTGAATCGTTCGGGACTTGTTGCTGGAACGGGCGGAAATTTGGGAACGGCTGCGGCGAGTTTTGTCGAGAAAAATTACGACGCTGTAGTTCTTGAGTTGAGCAGTTTCCAGTTAGAGCGCGCTACGAAAATCATGAACGCGAACGTTGCGATTATAACGAATCTTGCGCCGGATCATATCGATTGGCACGGAAGTTACGAGAATTACGTTGCTGCGAAGGCGAAAATATTGTCGTTGAGAGGCGAGAATAACTGGGGAATAATTCAGGATCGCGATGTTGACATGCTGCGTGCGTCGGGGAAAATTATTACGCTGAGTTGGCGTGAAAAACCAGAACACGCACACGAATTTGCCGGACATATTTTCATGGATAGAGATTGCGCTTGGCTGTTGATGGGAGATTCTCGTGTTAGGATTTTTGATTACTCGGACACAAGTTTAATCGGCTCGCATAATCTTGAGAACGTAGCGATGAGTTTGTGCGCGTACATGCTGGTTTGCAATGTTAGAACTGAATTTGACGCGAGGAATTTGCTTTCGGGGTTCAAGCCGTTGCCTCACAGGTGCGAAAAAGCTGGCGAAATTTCCGGAGTGTTATACGTTGATGATTCTAAAGGTACGAACGTTGCCGCGTCAGTTACGGCGATGCGCTCGATTAATATGCCGAAAGTTGTGATTTTGGGCGGACAGGGCAAAGGTGAAGATTACGCGCCACTGGCTGAAGCTGTGAAATCTGAGTGTGAAGCTGCGGTCGTTTTGGGAAGTGAATGCGAGAAAATTTGCGATGCGTTGAGAAATTCTGGCTTCGAGAAATTTTTCAGGGTTAATTCAATGGAAGAAGCTGTAGATAAAGCGAGTGAATTAGCCAGACCCGGAATGTGCGTGTTATTATCTCCGGCTTGCACCAGTTGGGACATGTATGCGAGTTATAAAAAACGCGGAGAGCATTTTTGCAGGCTGGTTCAGGAAAAGCTTGTGAAATAATCTGGCTGTGGGTTTATAGATGGAAGTTGTAATTCCGTTGATAATAAGCGGCTGCGGACTGGTCATGATCTCGTCATTGTCGCTGCGGAATAACATGCTTGCGGGCAATCCGTATTTGGCACCGTTGAAGCAATTTCAGTTTTTGGGACTGGGCTTGACGTTGATGTTCTGTTGTGCGATGGTGCCGACGAGTTTTTTCAGGAAGCATTGCGGAAAGTTGTGGCTGGTTTCGATGATATTGCTATCGTTCACGCTGATTCCCGGGATTGGCATTGAAGTGAACGGTGCGAGCCGATGGATTTCGCTCGGGGGATTCAGGCTGCAGCCGTTCGAGATATTGCTTTTCACGCTGCCGATATTTGTTGCGGACAGGCTGAATGCTGAGCGTGTGAATCTGGACAAGACAAGCTTCAAGGGATTCGTTAAGCCGACGCTAATGATAGCTGGGATTTCTGGATTCGTGATTTACAAGCAGCCGAGTTTGGGCGGGACTATAATAGTTGTCGCGATTTGTATGATAATGCATATTGAGAACCGCGGTTGGAAATGGCCAGCGAGATTTGCGTTGTTAGGAATTGTTGCGATAGTACTCGCGATATTATTCACGCCGTATAGATTAAAGCGATTCAACGCGTTCTGGGATCCGTGGGAAGATCCGACTAATGCGGGCTTCCAGATTATACAGGGACTCGTAGCATTCGCGAACGGAGCATTGACTGGCGTTGGAATTGGTCACGGGCTTCAGGAGGAGAGATTTTTGCCGAAAGCGGACACGGATTATATATTTCCGGCGATTGGCGAGGAGTTCGGATTATTGGGAACGATGTTCTTGATATTGCTTTACGCGCTGTGGACTTGGCGAGCGTTTTATATTTACAAGCGTGCGAAAGATACGTTTCTGAAGTCGCTTGCTCTGGGATTGACAGCTTCGGTGATTTTTCCGATGTTTGTGAACGTTGCCGGTGTCACGAAGATTATGCCGCTGTCCGGTATTCCGATGCCGTTTCTGAGTGCGGGCGGAAGTTCGATGATATTCATGTGGCTGAAAGTTGGCTTGTTAATGTCGATAAAGCGTGAAACTCGTGAGAGCAAAGAAAGGGAGAATGTCAACGAGCATGAAGACTGAGCGAATTTTGATAGCGTCGGGCGGAACTGGCGGACATATTTTTCCTGCGATTGTGTTTGGTAAGAGGCTGCAAAAACACGGGCGTGTTGTGAGATGGCTGTGCGGTTCGCGTGAACTTGAGAATGAGATATATAACTCGTCGGGGATTGAGCCGCTGAAATTATCGTTGGCAGGTTCGCCTCTGGGAGCAAAATCTCTGAGTAAGAATCTCGGGCGCGTGTTGGATTTGTTCCGGGCATTTTTCGAGACGGCAAGATATATTCGTGAGTTCAAGCCGGACGTGATATTTTTGTTTGGCGGATATATTTCTTTTGCGCCGCTGATAGTTGCGAAGATGAAAAATATTCCGGTGCGATTGCATGAACAGAACGCTGTTGCCGGACGTGTTACGAAAGTTGCGGAACGTTTGGGCGTTATGATTCTTACGGGTTGGCGCGAATGTATCGGTGTGAAGAGATTTGTTTATGCCGGCATACCGGTGCGTGAACCTGAGAGAATCTCGCGTGAGAAGGCTCTGGAGATTTTGGGATTGCGCATGATTGATTTTAACTCGAAGATTGTCGCAGTAGCAGGCGGATCGTTGGGCAGCGGAAATCTTCGGGAAATTCTGAAACGCACGGCGGAGATTTGCACGAATCTGGAATTTGTTTTTTTATCTTCGCGTGAGAGAATTGATTCAGGCAACGAGCATTATATTTTGCCGCAATGGGATATGAACGCGTTTTACTCGATTTGTGACGTGCTTGTGTGTCGTGCTGGAGGTTCGACGCTGGCAGAGGCTCTGAAGTGGAATTTGCCGACGGTGAGCGTGCCTTGGAACGGAGCTGCGGATAATCACCAGAATTTCAACGCGCTGGAATTTGTCAAAGTTGCGAAGAATGCGCGGATTTTTCCGGAGACTGGTGAAGCTGAAGAACTTGCGCAGATAATTTCGAGTTTGGCAAACGCCCCTTGAATCGTGAACGCGTGATTCTTGGGGCGAGTTTGCTATTCGTAGTCGTAATCGGAATCTGAGTCTTGTTCTGAATCTGAATCTGAATCTGAATCCGTATCTTGGTTTTGGTCTTTCAAGCTCTTGAGAAATTCCTTGCCGAACACCCAGCTCACTGACAGGAAGAATCCCAGGAACGCGATTCCGAGAGTGATTTTTGCGCGACCGGGTTTGTACTTGTAATCCGGAGGCGTTGCGCGATCAAGAATCGTTATTGTCGATAGATCGTTTACCTCGCTTAATCTTGCATTTTCGTATTGCTTCATCATCATTTCGTATTTAGCATTCGCGAATTGCAGGTCTCTGAATTTGCGCTGATATTCGATGCCAAGTTCCGGGAATTGTCCGAACGATGTCAGAATATCCGATGATGTTGCGCGCGTTGAACTTGAGGATTTCTGTTGTTCTTCGAGGCGGCTTAATTCTCGGTTCATGGCTTCGAGCTGAGTTTGCGCGAGTTTCAGTCTCGGATTATCTTTTCGTGCGTAGCTTCTGAGTGATGAAATTTCGACGTTCTTGGCTGCGATTTGGCTGCGTAGATTTGCGATTGCGTCGATTATAGCTTTTGCCTGAGAACTGATTTCGACTACACCGCTTGACTGTTGATAACTTACCATTGCCTCTTCTGCGTCGGAGAGTTCCTGCTGTGCCTGCCTGAGCTGGTTCTCGAAAAAGTTTTTGCGTTGTTGAGCTTCTGTTATGGAAATGTCGAGCAATTTCTTTTGCAGTTTGTCAACGAATGAATTTACGATTGCTGCGGATTGTTCGGGGCTTTTATCCAGATATGCGATGCTGACGATGCCGCTGCCAGAATCTTCTTCGGTTTCGAGATTTTCCATAACTGCTTCTCGTGCTTTCAGGCGAATATCTATGCTGTATAATTCCATCAGGTCATACTCGTCGATTATTGCGTCAACGATTGAGTCGATTTGCAAAATGCCGATTAACATTTGACCGGTTGTCGCAGTTTTGGGAAGTCCGATTAGATCCGCCATGCCTCCGAACTGTGACATAAGTCCCGCCAATCTTGAGTTAGACTGTTGAACGAGAATTTTGCTTTCGGCTCTGTAAATGAACGGCAAGTACAGCGCATAAGCCAGTCCCAGCAAGCCGAAAATCATCGTCATGGAAATTATAAGGCGTTTGCGTCTCCAGAACAGCCTGAACAAGTCTAAAAGATCGATCTCGATTTCGTCGTCACGCTGCGATTCGGGAGAAACTCGCTTGAAAATTTGAATCTTGTCTGACATGAATAGTTATTAATTCCCTTCTGAAATAATTATTATTATAATTGCGTTTGATTGCGGATATTATCACGCGTAAAGTGTTTTGATGCAAGCGTCGCTCAGAGCTTTGAGACTTGAGACTTGTTTTTCGTCGGGAAGTCCTGAAGCTGCGTACGCAATCGGAAGTTCTGTGCAGCCCATTGTAACCGGCACATCACGTTCGCGCCATAATTCGGTAACGACGTTGTGAATTTTCTCGCCGGCGATTTTCAGATTTCCGGATTTAACGTCACGGATTGAAGATTGGATTATGTCCTGTTGTTCGTCCGAAGGTTTCAGGAAGTGATAATTCATTTTCGCAGCGCACGCCGGATAGATCAGGCTTTTCTGAGTTCCTGAAGTTGCGAGCAGCCAAGAACAATTTCCCTTGCTTAAATCTCTAGCAGCTTCGACGGTTACTTCGACGATGTGAATTAACGGGACTGGTAATTCGTCTCTGAATCTGTCGATGAAATAATGCGCGGTGTTACACGGAACAGCGAGAACTTGTGCTCCCCAAGCTATTAACTGGAACAAATTTTTCCGGATCACAGGCAGCGGATCAGGACCGATTCCCATTAAGCCGTCGCTTCGATCTGGAGTTTCCGGGTCTGAGAGCATGATAATTTTCGGGTGTTCGGAATCATTTTTCGCAGGAACATCGCGAGCAAATATTCGCAAAAATTCCGCTGTAGCAGCCGGTCCCATTCCCCCGAGTACGCCTAAAGTTTTTTCTGGACGCATTGTAAAAATCCCCTTTCAAAACAAATTTCGAGTTAAAATAATTTTGGGTCTTGCGTTAAATCTGAAAAAGGCTAAAATCTATTTATTCACGTTCTTATTATATAACATGCAATTTTTAAGTTTAAGAAGGAGGAAGTTTTCATGTATTCGTTTTTGGGAGGGCTTGTGTTATTAGTCCTTGGGTATTTGATTTACGGGGCGTTTGTCACGAAAGTTTTCGGGCCGGACGACAGACGTACACCATGCGTTGTTCATCCTGACGGCGTTGATTACGTGCCGATTTCTGCTGGACGAGCGTTCTTGATTCAGCTTTTGAACATTGCGGGACTTGGGCCGATTTTCGGAGCGTTATCCGGAGCGATTTGGGGTCCGCAGGTTTATTTATGGATTGTATTCGGAACGATTTTCGCCGGAGCAGTTCATGATTATCTGGTTGGAATGCTTTCGATGCGCAATGACGGAGCGAGCGTTTCTGAAATTACTGGAATTTATCTTGGGTCTGTCATGAAAGGGATCATGCGCGTATTCTCAGTTGTGTTGCTTGTAATGGTCGGAGTTGTCTTCATGGTAGGACCGGCTGGCTTGCTTGCGATAATGTTCACTCAGGGAACGAGTGCGGCAACTGGCGGAGCTGCTGGAGCTGCAACGTTGATGGGTTACACGACTGCTGAATGGACGAAGATTTTGACGGTAATAATCCTGATTTATTATTTCCTGGCTACGTTACTGCCGATTGATAAAGTAATTGGCAAGATTTACCCGCTGTTCGGACTTTGCTTGATATTCATGGCGATCGGAATTGGCGGCATGACCGTTATGAATCATATTAACGGCACGAAGCCTATGATCGAATTATGGGAAGGCTTGTATAACATGCACCCGAAAGCTGATGCGACACCGATTTGGCCCTTAATGTTCATCACGGTAGCGTGCGGAGCGATTTCCGGATTCCACGCAACACAGTCGCCGATGATGGCGCGTTGCTTAACGTCCGAGCGTCAGGGAAGATTTGTATTTTACGGCGCAATGGTTGCAGAAGGAATTATCGCGTTGATTTGGGCATCTGCAGGAATTGCGTTTTATAATGCGACGGATGGCGGATTTTCAACGGCTGGATTATTAGCGGTTGGCGGAGGAAATTCCACGTCGGTTTACCAGATTTCTGTTGGATTATTAGGGCCTATCGGAAGTATTTTGGCGATTTTGGGAGTTGTAGCTTGCCCGATTACGTCAGGAGACACGGCTTTCAGAAGTGCGCGATTAACTCTGGCGGATTGGTTCAAGATTGATCAGAAAGGCATGGCTCCGAGATTATTGCTTGCGGTGCCGTTATTAGCTGCTGGTTATGGAATTTCGTTCTTAGAATACGGAGTTATTTGGCGTTATTTCTCGTGGTCTAACCAGACTTTGGCGATGATCGCGTTATGGGCCGGAGCAGTTTATTTAGCGCGAAACGTTGGAGCTGGGAAAGGCTTTATGGCAGCGATTCCTGCGACATTCATGAGTGCCGTAAGCGTTACATATTTCTGTATTGCGCCTGAGTGCTACTTAATGCTTCCGAGAATGACGGCATATGCGATTGGGATCGTTGTAGCGATTGTGTTTTTTGCGATTTACTGGATCAGAGTTTATCAACCTGCTGCGAAGAAATAAAATAAATAATCGTCATGAGAAAAATATTACACGTTGAAGGCATGGGCTGCCAGAATTGTGTCAAGCATGTAACGGAAGCTCTTGAAGGATTGGACGGAGTTTCGAAAGCGGAAGTCAGTCTCGAAAAGAATCTTGCAGTTGTAGAGATGACGCGTGAAATTTCGGACGATGTTTTGAAGACGGCTGTTGAAGATGCTGGCTATGATGTGAGCAAAATCGAAGCTGCGTAGAAAATATTAAGAGAAATAACTTGTGAAAGATTCTCCGGTTCTGAGCGATTCAGAGCTGGGGAATCTTTTTTGAGCGCGAAAACTCGATTATGATAGTGTGATAGAATGTTGAGCATGGCAGGGTCACGTGAAATTTTTGCGATTTTGCGTGAAGGTGTTGCCAGGGGTAATCCCTGAGTACTGCAAAGGAAAGGGGGTGAGAACATGATGGATAAAGCAATAAAGCTCGTAAAAGCCCTCACGGAGCTTCTGCGAGCCATTGCCGAGATAATTCGGTTATTGCGTTCCTGATCCTCATTCTGGGTGTAAATCCGAGATGGGGAGACACAATCCCCGTATCGGTGACCCAAAATTTTCAGATGTCAACTCTTCCCTGCCGGAGTTGGCATCAATTATTTCCTGAGCTAATTATAGCACGAACAAATTCTTGGGCAACTGAGAAATTTTTTGCGCGCGAAAACTCGATTGTGATAGTATGATAGAATGTTGAGCATGGCAGGGTCACGTGAAATTTTTGCGATTTTGCGTGAAGGTGTTGCCAGGGGTAATCCCTGAGTACTGCAAAGGAAAGGGGGTGAGAACATGATGGATAA
>CALEPX010000002.1 GCA_937911045.1 uncultured Fretibacterium sp.
AGAGCTAAGCATATATTGCATATTGCGGCACTTAACAGCGTTGATATTCTCGTAACGGGTGCTTTCGGTTGTGGAGCTTTCAAAAATAATCCCGAATTAGTAGCTGAAGCATGGAAGGAAGCCCTAAAAGATTATCAACACAAGTTCGATTATGTGATTTTCGCTGTTTACACTAGAGAACACGAAATCAGCAATTACAAGGCGTTTGATGAAAGGTTCAATATGAATTAAAACTTACAACGCTTCTTTCAGCTCTGCTTTGTATTTATAGTAAGTGTTAATCGACACGTGTAGTTTCTTAGATTTATCATCAGGATCGGGAGAAGCGTTAATGATTGCAATGACATCTTTATCGGAGTTCGAGCCATTGAAAGTTTTGCTGTACTTCAGAATAAGTTGCTTAACGGGAGATTTTTTCCTGATATGTAGAGTACTCCCTTGTTTCTGCCCGATTTGTTTCCCATTCCGCCGGGCAGTTTCAATTCCCTCACGAGTACGCTGGTGTAAGTCGTCGATTTCTTTTTGAGATTGGATAAAAGCGAGTTGGATTTGTTTTTTCACCAATGTCATTATGTAATCATTCAGAGCGTCGAGAATTGATTTCATGAGTTTGTCTGTCGCTTCATCACCGCTATTAAGATTAAGTGAGATTTGTTTCTCCTGTAACGTCTTTCTGTATGTAGCTGTGTTGATATGAGGTTCCTTGAGAAATACTAGTTCCACACCTTGATTATAAAGTTTCTCGTATAACGCAAAGCCTTCTTCAGAGTTTCGGCTCATTCTTGAAACACTATCGAATACAATCGTATCTCCAGCCTGAATATAACGAATGAGCTTCTCCAATTCCTTACGACCTTGAAATATTGAGCCTGTGAAAGTTTCCTGAATTATTATAGCGTCAGGAAAGTCTTTGAGAATATTTCTGATTTGACGCTCAATGTTTTGTTTTTGTGTGCTTATTCGACAATAACCGTAGATTTTCATGATTTTATAAATTTCACTAACTGATTCAGTTTATGGGAGTTTTCACCTTGAGTAATACGAGAGTTAAAAAATCTAAATCCATTACGCTCATAAAATTTCATCAAAGCGTCATTATCCTCGCATTCCAAAAACTCAATTACTCCTCCTAAAAGGTATTTTGCCTGAGAAATAATATCAAGAGGCAGCTCAAGATCATTCTTATCAAGGTACTCTCTAAGATTAACAACGAAAAATTGTCCTGACATGATTACTTTACCTTGCTCATTAATTCCAAAATTTCTCTTCTGTCAGTTAATAATCGCCCATGTGTAATATGCGATCTTGGTTCATCACGTTCTGATAATTCTATTGCTTCAATAAACCTTTCAACACTGTCTCTGTCAGAAAGAACAAAATTATGCGTGATACTCGACGTTGCCATAAAAATCATCTCCTATAAAAATTTCTGAATAATTATATCAGATAAATTCATAAAATAGATGCTCTCTAAATTTGAGATAAGTATGGAATAATTATTGAGCTGTCTGGTTTGAGTAAAATTTAACAGCGAATATCAATGGGTTAGATTTGATAAGACAATAATAGTGTCAGAGAAAATCGAAAGCGTAACAAAGTTCGGCGTATAAATCATAGGCAATAGAAGTTTAGAGGTTGGGTGTCGTAATACACTGTTATACACAACAGTACATTGCGACCCTCAACCTAATTCCTTGATAAGTTTCCACGCTTATAACGTGAATATTTAGCGCCTTTCTCTTTAACAATCTGACCTCGTGCAAGCATTTTACGGATTATTAGTATAGCAGTAGCCTGAGAAACCTTTAAGGCGATCTCAATATCCTTCCTTGTGATTAATTCACGAGTATTAAATAGTTTCATAGTAAAAACATGTCGTTCATTCTGAGGCACGGTAGCACAAAAATTTACTTTATTGAGCAGAGCAGAGCCACCGTTGATAATACAAAAAACACAGGAATGAGGGTCAGAATACACTATTGTATACAACAAGAGAATTGCGACGCCTACTTTGCATTTGTGATATAATTAACTGTACAGTTATTTATTTATAAGTTAATAAGGAGGTTACGATTTGTTTCTCGGTCGGCGTTATGAATTATCACAACTTCAACATTTATACGACTTGAAAAATTTCCAGCTATTTATTCTTTACGGGCTAAGAAGAGTTGGAAAGACTAGTCTCTTAAAAGAATTTTGCAAAGACAAAAATAACATATTTTTTTCCGCAGAATTAAGCTCAAATAAATACAATCTTGAAAAATGTATATAGCGTAAAGGGAGCCACACTTGCACGGAGAAATAGCCGCAGTGCCTCGTAGAAATAGCCACAGCACAACGGCGATATAACCTCACTTATATCTTACTTCGATTTTACTTTATTTTTTGGCGTTTCTTCTGGCTGTTCAACGTTGTTGTCCTTGTTATCGTCAGAATCAGGAAATAAGCCGTGGCGTTTCCTCATCGATTTATTATCTTTGATGTCGATTTGATAAGAGTTATGAACAATGCGATCTAGAATTGCTTCTGAGATCGGACTTCCATCTTCAGCCGCCGGAGATATTCTGCCATACCACTCTTCGGTTGAATATTGTGTACAAAAAATTATAGATCCCTTATCATAACGTGCTTCAATAAGTTCTAAAAGATCATATGTCTGGGATGAACTTTATATCAAGCAATTTGCCAGATCACGTTGTCTTGAAAGTCAATTCAGAGTGTTTACTCCTAAAAGAAATATCCTTGTGATAGAAAAAAGCAAGAACTTTTTTTGACTTATTATCTGCAAAATGATAAGAAACAAGATTATATTATACTAAGAGAAATATTACAAAAAGTAATGAAATATGGTTATCGGTGCGCTATAAGACCACACCCAAGACTAACCAATATAAAAGATCTCAGAGAAGTCTTTAATAATACTTGTATTGAAATTGAAGACATTTCAAAAGTAAATCTGAGTAAATCCTTAGGAAGAACAAAATACATAGTATCTAAATATTCAACTGTATTGACTGAAGCAAGAGAAAATGAGTTGTTAGCTGTTATAGATGATTTATCTAACCCACAGGTTTATGAGTATCTGAAAAAGACGATGTATATAAATCTAGATTTAATACCATTGCGGCTATCAAAGATAATAAAAGAATTAGGGAATGGAAATGGGCTGTTATGAGAGTGTTGTTTATTACAGGCTATATGTATGAAAAGGGCTTGTTTGAAGAATATAATGGAGGAATTAATCTATATGTCTCATGGCTGGCGAAGAAAATTGCTAAGACTGAAGATGTAGAGGTTTATGCGTTAACATATGGGATCAACAAGGAACAAGAATGCGAGAAAGTAAAATATTTGCGCCATTCTTATATGGATGTAATAACATCAGTTTTTCACCCGAATATATTGAAAGATAATCACAATCAGTTTGGCTATGGCGTTTCAATAAAAGCTTTATATCATAAAGCAGACTACAAGTATTTTGACCGTGTAATAAATGAATTACATCCAGATGTGGTGCATATTCATGGTATGATTTCTGGATTAATGCAACACATAGAATCGTGTAAAAAATCCGGGGCTTCTGTCTTGGTGACCTTGCATGGTTTGCTTGGAACTAATTCTGATTGTAAAGTCGAAGAATTAAAGAGATTGGAGAATTGGATGTTTGGTTATGCAGATAAAAATAGGATGCCGCTCACGGTCATTAGTACTGGGATAAAGCAAAAAGCGATATCATTTTATAATCTGTCTGATGCTTCAAATATTTCAGTAATTTACAACGGTGTGGATATTGACAATAGCTCATTATCGGTAAATGTAAAAAACGATAAACAAATTGTTGTATGTATAGGAAGAATTTATAGGCTTAAAAATCAAGTTTTAGTATTCAAGGCAATGGAAAGGATATTTGAAAAATATCCAGATAGATATAAACTCATTTTCATTGGAGAAGAAACAGATGAGGGGCAACTAAGAGAAATCATAAATGAGAGTAATTACAAAAAAAATGTTGAGATAACGTGTTTTATATCACATGAGAGAGTAATGAATATCCAATATGCAAGGGACTCGATCGTTTTATGAATCTTTCGACAATGGAGGGTGTTCTAAGTAAAGAAGCAATCGAAAAGAACGTAAAAGAAACTGATGAATTACTTTTGCCCGTAATGAAGGCGGGAAAGGAGAAATGGCCTGAAATGTCAGATTATTTTTTCGTAATGCGTGCAAATATTCGAGCTGTTAATGATACTTTAGCTGCTTTTCACGGAATAGAGTTAAAATGTGATGACGCCACATACCCATTGAATATTTAAATTGACGTATTTGAAAAGTCGCGGAAAGGTGGAATAAAATATCATGACTTTAATGGAAATTCTTTATAGCGTTTCTGTGTTAAACCGTGATAACGGAAGTATTTTCACTAACAGGTTTGAAGCTATCGAAGAATGTCTTTGGAACAGCTGATACAGGAGATTTATATTCCGCGCGAATTGACCATTCATCACGACCGATCAGACCACCTTTCACGGCGATTCTGATCAGTTGTCACGGAGTGCTGAGGGTTCCGACCGTCAAGCTTGACAGCCTGCATCTGTGCTATGAGGCGTCTCCGGCGACAGAAACTCAAGGATATCAGAAGGCATAGCCTTTTCCCGTCGTGGCGCAGATTATATTGCGCATCTGCAGCCGGTCAAGCCCAAGCTGCTGACGCGGCGGCTGGTTTTACTCAGCGAGGTCAGCGCAACTCAAAAGTCAAATCAAAATGGAAGGCCATTGTCGGATTCCGAATTGCCGGATATAGATTCCGCAGGCTCGGGAGAACCACGATACGCTTCCGGATCCTTCAGGTACTCCTGGTATTCTTGCCGGGCGTCAACGTAGTAACCGTTTTCATAGGAGCTGTGGTCGGATTGAACCCATCTGCTGAAATCACGCTTTTCTTCCGGCATCGTATTGGAGAAATCCTTCAGATATTAGATTTGTCCGATAACTTGAAAAAGCTGAAAATTTCAATAGCTATAATGACTTCCAGTTGTACACTGAATCCATGGCTCGTAATTAACTTCTTGTCATACACAAAGACCCCAAAGAACCATGATTTGTGTCAAGATTATGCCAACTAGGCACGATGTTGCGATTTAGTTAAGTAGCGTGTTCTAAAATCCGTAAAATTGCGATTATGCTTTGCTCTGAGTAATAATATACTTATCAAAAATGAGCAGAAATAAAAAATAATTTTTAATTGGGCAAAAGCTCAGAGAAAGTTGGTTTCATTGCTTTTTGTGCAGTGATAATGCTCGCTTTCGTCTTTGGCAGTGGCTGCGGAGGAAGCAGCTCTCACAGTCAACGCGGCGGTTCAGACACTGCATCGAAAACAACGATTCCTATAAATTTTAACAACGAGGAAAGTTTTTACAAGATTTTCACTGCCGAGTATGAAGGCTGGAATTGCGTTGAGGCAGAACAATCGCCTTACAATGGCAACATGACGGTTCCGTTTTTCTTCCATGCGAAAAAACTCAACTCTTCAACAAGTCCAGACATTATCTCAGTAAATCTTACTGCAGGGACAGAGTACACAGCAGAATTTTCAAAGAATCTCTGTGAGGCGATCAAAGGGCTTGAACCTTATATAAGAGTTTTCGACCCGAACGACAAAGAAGTCAATCTAAACGCTCTTGAGCTGTCAGTTTACCCCGAGGAAGATCCCTCGATTGTATGTCTCACATTTAAACCAGAAATTAGCGGAACATATGAAATTGAAATCGCCAATGCCGGCAGCGATGATGATGACAACGATGGCTACGTTTTCCGCATTTACAATGAATTACGCAATCCAGATAACAACAACGAAGCCGGTTATCCAGTTCATTACACTGTCTCCGATTTGGAAGGAAACACTTCCATTGCAAATATTGAAGACGTAATTCATTTACGCCGCCTTTTGATTGCAGAAGTGGAAGAATACGATGATTTATTCAAGTTAATGCCCAAAAAGTCTACTGATGAAGCCGAGGAAAATTTCAAAGATTGGTTCAAGAGCATTTTGATTTATTTCGGACTCTATGACGAATTAATGGAAAAAGATGGAACTTCAGACGTGGAAGCTGCTCATGACGAAGATTATGATGAAGAATACAATGACGAACCAACAGTAGGAACAGCAGCCGACGAAATCAACTTCCCGACATCGCGTATTGAACCTGAATTAACCGGAATACCCTACAGTGACAATTATCGATCACTCGGAACCGGAATTTCTGCAATAACTAACTTGAGATCTGCTAACTCAACCGCGTTCAGAAATCTTCCAGAACTCGCAATCCCAAAAAATCCTCGAGAAGAACGTAAGTTTTCATGTAAATTCATTTCAACTCAAGAGGAACTTGAACAGGAAATGGGTTCTCAGGCTGGTCTTTCACTCGGTGGAAATGCTCTCGGCTTAACCAGCTCTTCATCGAGTAATTACAAATTCGGTCTGACATCAACGACTTTGATTATTCGTTACTCAGTTCTTGAGAAATTCTACCGCGAATTGGACGAGGGCGATGCCGTAGATTGTCTGAGATCAGGTGCGAAAAGTCAAGCTAAAAAAAACGTAGACAGATTCCGTGAAAATTATGGGGATTACTACGTCGCAGGTTATAGGTACGGCGGATTCTTTGAAGCTCGTCTGACAATTACAACCAACACTACAGAAGAAATAAAAAGAGTTAAGAACGGTTTTTCACTTAGTCTGCCTGGTGATGGAGAGTACGTGAGCAGCTCGGATAAAATGGTCAGCTCAGATTTCACGAACACTAACAGGGATCTGCTCAGGAATAACAACGCAACGATTGACTTGGAAATAGTTATGCTCGGTGCTGGAAATCCGACCTACTCAAACCCCGAAGCCGGACAACCCATAAAACAAGAAAATATTGCAAACGATGAAACCGGTGAAATATCTGGCGACATCGGAACAATCGGTGCAGGCGAAAAACCAATTAAAGAAGCACGTCAAACTTCAGACGACAACTACGCAGCACTTGACAGACTTGTATTAGAATATGCTAATTTTACTCGATTAGCTTCCGATCCAAATACTTTTACGCCGCAATCCTATGTGCCGGTTTATGTTTTATTAAAACGTTATCGCGATCTTGACGATGATTCAATGATGGAACTTCCCGCAAAAATCCCCGTTCCAACTAATCAGGCTCTGCTCATTCAGAAATTAAACCGTCAAGTCATGAACATGCGTGGCTATCACAACATAATCGTAAATGCCGGAAGCGAAATAGATCCGGCTGTTGCCAGTGACTACAAAGATCAAGTCCAAACAATCCTCGACACTATATCTTTAGGCGGAAACGATTTTTATAACAGCATGGACGCAATTAACAGAACTCTACCGAAAATAGTATCGCTTAACACCAAGCTTAAAGCCCTTAGAGATCGCTACACTTTCTATAAAATGCTCATGACCGCAAGAAATAATCAAATAGCAAGAACTGGTCAAGGTCGCTATGAACTCAAGGACAAACGTGGAGTCAGTTTCGGTTACAAATCCATGCTGATCAGTAAGGCTGTCACTGATGACATCAAGGCAGGCGGTACTAATGGCGAGCTCTGTAATTTTGAGATGTTTGATACTGACTGGACAAATAATCCAGCTCCCGGATTCAGGTGGAACGCAAGTTTGGATGCTGGAACCGGCAATATTATCTGCTATTTCAAATTTAGCTCAGACAATTTAGAAAACGACAAGTACTGTCGATTCGATAGTCCAGCTATAATGGAAAATAGCATAGGCTTCGACTGTTGGTCTGGTAATTCAAGAACATACGGCTTCCGTTTCCATATCATGCCGCTTAATTTTGACAGAACTAATTATCCTTTCGAAGCAGGTATGAATAAATAATTCACACTAAATAAGAGTAAAATACGCTTTCCCTGTCTTAGGGCAGGGATTTTTTTTGATTTAATACGAGATTAGACTCAGAAAGGAACTAAATCATGATAATAAAAAAATCTTTCTGCTTTTTGTTTGCCTTGATGGTCTTCGCAATGCTCGCAGGAGGATGCGGAGGTTCAAGTGGTGGCGGCAACGTTAATACTAATGCTAATCGTAATTCTGAAGGTGAAGGTTCGCAGCCTGCCGTTGGAACAACAGTAAAATTAGAATTCGACGGCAATAACAACGGAACACCAGATATTTTTGAGTGCGATGGCATGCAGATTATTGACGGTCAATCAGGCGGGGATTTTTCTGCAACGGTGCCCTTCATGTTCAACGGCATTGATGCAAAGATTTCAAATATTGACATGGAACTCGAAGCAAATGTTGAATATACGATTGAGTTCTCGCACGTTCTCTGACAGTCCCTAGGTGCTTCATTACCGGAAATTTCTCTTTACGCTCCATACGATAGAAAAGTTAATTTCGACTTCGGCTTAAATTCCGAACGTGATGAGCCACAGGGAATCTCTGAAAGCGTAGAAAGCAATGACTTGAGCATTAAAGCTAAGCTTACGATTTTACCTGAAGAAGATCCGTCTGTTATACTCGTAACATTCACAGCTCCAGTTGCAGGAATTTATAAGATTGTCGCAAACCAGAACGACTCAGAAAATCCTGAAATCGAAATTCCTTGGATATTACGCGTTTACGAAGAAATGCGAGGAGATGACGGAAGCTGCGGTTATCCCCTTAGATTCACATTGGGAGAAACGAATTTCACGATTAGTCAGCAAGATATTATAGATTTACGACGCGTTATTATGTATTACGCAACTGATTTTGATGATAACGGCTTCCCTGCTGAATTAAATGACAAGTTCTTCGAGGACGATATTTTTGAAAAACTCATTGATTACATAATCAGTAAATATGAAATCGATGGTGAAAATCTTGAAAATGAAAATCTTGAAATTTCCATAGCAGATCAAGATAGTAATCCTTCAGGAGCCAGTATAGAATCTCAGGTGGAAAACGTTCCGTATGATGAAGAGTTCAGATTAACATATGACAGCAGGAAAAGAATATATACTTCGAATGGTGTAGGATTTTACGCTCATACCGGTATGCCGGGTCAAAGCCGTGCTGCTGCGCTTGATACTTTCACCATTCCCAGCCCCAGAAGCGCGAAATCCCTGCCAGTAAAAAAGAATTTCACTCATACACAATCGATACTCTGAACGAATTAATACGCGATTTAAATCTCGGAGCCATGTCAACTTTTAATCTCGGAATGAATGCTCTAGGCAAGCGTCCAATAACGACAACAAATGTACGACTGGGACAAATTTCAAAGACTCTGCTGTTTCGTTACGAGGCGATTGAAAACTCTCCAAGACTTGCGAAAATTGATCTAGTAAATTTTTCGGACAGGGCTAAGCGATATTTGAAAATCGGTTCTGATAGATTCCGTGAAGAATTTGGCGATTACTTTATTTACGGTTATACCTGGGGCGCTAGATATGATGCCGTTATTTCAGTCACAGCTCAAAGGTACGAACTTTTGAATGACTTCTGCGACAAAATGATAGCTACTGCAAATCTTGCTGTTGACGGCGAAGATTACTCGAACAATCTTCAAGAGTTAGAAAAAATTCGCGTGAATAATAAAATCAGCGTTATAGGAGAATTTGTCGTCTCAGGTGGCGGTAAATCCGTCAGTCCTCTTGCAGCCAGCGGAACTATAGAAAATTTAATGGCTGGGCTCGTTGATTTCAAGAAAAACGTAGACGGTAAATATGCCAGCAGAACAAATTTTGTTCCTTTGATGGTATCTCTGAAGAGATTTAGGGACGTGTCAGGCGGCGATGTCCTCAGCAAAAAACTTCCCATATCTGAAAAACATTTTGACGCTATTCAGGATTTTACAAGATCTATTATTCTACTGCGCTGCTACTACAACACCATGGCGGCAGTTCCAGTAGATACTCTGATTGATGGTCAAGAGAAAATCAATGAATGGAAAGATGAATTTGAAGCTTGTATTGGCTCTATTAATCTTGCAGTAAACGATATTTGCGAGAGCGAGGACTTACTCGATAAAACAGCACTGAGAGTAAATACGCTGATGACGAAATTTAAAGATTTGACGGAACGCTATGTTTTCTACAGAAAACTCGTGACCCTGCAAGAATCTAATCAGCAGAGCCGGGGATTCTCTGGTAGTGTCGAATCAGAAGACTCCGTTGCAAGTGGAGGCTTTCCAGATTATTACGCAAGCACTGTTGTATGCGGAGATTACTACAAAGGCGGCGCGGAAAAATGGAAATCTATTAGTTACACGGGAGGAGCTATGTTATTTGACTGGCACACATGGCAACCAAGTGAAGCAAATACAAATTACGGTGATTGGCGTAACGTTTGGGTTGAGGCAAAAAGTCACAACACAAATCAAAGCAGCGGTACAGATCAGCAATATCCAACTGTCGGGCGCAAGGGCTTCAATTGGAAATTTGAAGGTGGAGGTACACGCCGTGCCGAATGGTACTTAAACGTGCAAATCGCACATATGCCGAATGATAAATACCCATTTGTAGGTCTTGAATGAAATTTTTAAGTAGGATAACGTCATGATAAAAATAAATCAAATATTTTCGAATTTGATTTTGTATTCGTTTTTTGTGTTAATTACAATCAGCAATTCGGCATTCGCTGAATCCGTGAGTTATATTGACGCTGACGGAAGTTCTAAAACAGCGGAAGCAACAGCTCTAACTTCTGGTGTTACGGCTTGGGAATCTGGTTGGTACTTCGTAAAAGAAACAGTTGATACAGACATGCGAGCTTAAGTTTCTGGTGTAGTACACCTCATTCTGACTGATAACTGCAACATGACTGTCACTGGCGGAATACGCGTCAGCAATGGAAATAGCTTGATAATCTACGGGCAGAACGAAGGCAACGGGCATTTAACCATCACGAGCGATTACGGTGCAGCAGGAATCGGCGGTGACGATGAAACTAACAACGGTGCTTGCGGTGAAATAACAATCAACGGCGGAATCATTGACGTAAGCGGCGGTGGTGGCTCAGCAGGTATCGGAGGAGGTGAGGGAGAATACGATGCCAAATACGCTGGAATATTCATATTGAACGGAGGAACTATAACATCAGAAGGCGGCGACGGAGGGGCTGGAATCGGTGCTGGTTTAGGTGGACAGTACGGCGGTGTCCTCAGCTCCGATTATAATCGCGCTAAGGTCACAGTAAACAGTATTAACGCTGAACGTTCTGGTTTTACTGGAACTTTAGAAATCAATTATTCTGACACAAAATACATCGATAGATTCGGCGAAACTCTTACGATAAAAAATCCGATCCCAGCTCGTGACAAAACAGAATTGAAAGACAAATCCTGGTACATTGCAGGAAGTGATTTTGAAATCGACTCTCGCATAAAAGTTAATGGGAATGCGAATCTCATTCTTGCGGACGGCTTCACAATGACCGTAAATAAAGGGATTGATGTCAGTTCCGGAAATCAACTCACGATTTATTGTCAGCCTGATAAAACGGGAAATCTTATCGCAGTAAAAGACGATTCACCGGGCATAGGCAACTCTTCATCATGCGGCACTATAGTAATTAACGGCGGTAATATTTTTGTTACTGCTCAGGAGGGAACAGCACCAGGAATCGGCGGTGACCGTGGATATATTAAGATCAATAACGGCACAGTAAAAGCAAAAGGCGGTGAAGGTTGTGCTGGAATTGGCGGAACTCATGATTCTTCTAAAGATGGCATCGTATTCATCACTGGCGGTACAGTAAACGCGACAGGCGGTGAAGGTGCAGCTGGAATCGGCGGTGGTTACAGAACTAAAAAAGGTTGGAAGATCAATATTTTCGGCGGAATTGTAAACGCAACTGGTGGTAAATACGGTCCCGGAATTGGCAACGGTAGTTCAGAACGTATTGGTAACAGTTTAGTCGACATAAGAGGCGGAATAATCGAAGCAACTGGCGGTGAAGGCGCGGCTGGCATCGGTGGCGGCTACAAAACAAGTTACGGAGAAATAAGAATCGTCGGCGGAATAATTGACGCTTTTGGCGGTGAGGGCGCACCTGGAATCGGCGGCGGCTCCGACAGCAATAACAACGGAAGTCTGACTTCATATAGAAGAGGCGGAAATTCCTGGATAAACACTGACAGAATTGGCTCAGATACTAAGAATTTCGTATCTGGTGTTTTGTTCAACGGTAACAACGGAGTAGTCTATGGTAGCCCGTACTTGCTTGAATCGCACAAGACTTTGGCATACACCGTCCCCAAAGGAAAAACTCTTACTATTGAAAGTGACCAAACTTTGATTATTGGTCGCTATTCTTCTCTGACAATTCCAAGAAAATCAAAAGTAATTAACAATGGCGAGATTATTAATTATGGCACTATATACGGCAAAATTGATGGTAATGATGCCATCGGTAATGGTGTCACACAATCTTCACTTAGAACAGCAAACGAATTTGAAGATGAATTTGATTATGATTCCGAAGATTTGGAAGATCCCGGACGACATTTCACGGGTAATCTTGGTGATACTTCCGTTACGCTGGACGTTGGAAAATCACTTTCAGCGACGCTTCCGGTTGACATTAAGGGTTTCAGAAGTCTTGAGTGCATGGGCTACACATTAATTCCAGACGTTGATTACACCGTTAATGGGAATACCAGTGAAACAATCATAACTCTTAAAGAGGACTTCTTAATGAAACTCTGGGCAATATTGATTCTCATTACCGTTGATGATGATACATGGGATTCTATAATGCATGACGAGAAGTGTCTGAGTCTTTTAGCACTCAATCCACTCTCCGATGATAAGCCAAACGAAAAAGAACTTGAAGCTCTGAAGAAAATCTGGGATCCTGAAACATCTGAAAAACTTATGAACGATAATATTCTCTCGGATAAAGCAGAACTTCTTAACGGAGGACTGAATAATCTTGTACTGGCTGCTGTATTTGATGACGGTGACGCACTTATCAATCTTAGTCTCACGGATTACGAGAACAACAGCGTCACGCTTACTGCGTCTAAGACTAGCAGCGGTTGTAACAGCGGCTTTGAAATTTTTAGTTTTCTTATCTGTGTGTTTTATCTCAGAAAATTTTTAGTAAGAGATTTTTAGTCGTACGATTATAAATAATCCCTCCCAAATTATCGCAAGCTGAGAGGGATTATTATCGAGTTATGCCAGTTCTACAGTTTGTTCAATAAATAATCGAATCCTTCGCAAGTAATGGCATGAATGCTCCAGCAAATTTCTGGAAATGTTCGGACGTATTGTGGCTGGCAATAGTTGCCTCATACCTCCAAACTTCAACGAAGAAATATTTGTTAGCGTCATCTTTACCGGTGTAACATAACTCAAGTTGCCGGATTCTTTCCGGCTTCGTTCTGTCCTTTGTGCGTGGCATAATTAACC
This sequence comes from uncultured Fretibacterium sp., assembly GCA_937911045.1. GTDB lineage: Bacteria > Synergistota > Synergistia > Synergistales > Aminobacteriaceae > JAFUXM01. The sequence continues at coordinate 13,429 of CALEPX010000002.1, forward strand.
ATGCGTGCGCGAACCGCATCTCCGACCGCTGTGTAAGCTATGCCGGCTGCGTCAAGTTCGGATTTCAGTTCTTTATTTGAGCGATAGCCAGTCGCTACGATTACCGTGTCTGCCGCCGCAAAAAATTTTTCACTGCTCTGAGTTTCGTACTCAACACCGTCGTTTATCGTCTTAACGGTTTGAGCGTGAAGAATTTAATGATGCTCTGAATGGGCTTGGCTTCTTTGGGACACTGGAAAGCGATATAAATATAACTTCGGCTTCAAATATCCTGTGTATTTGAGGTCGGACGATAATTGTTTTGACCTGACTTCTGTTATTCAACCTGCCTTGCTTCATCATTTGCCACAAATACAGCAGTGATTATTTGTCGTCCGTCAACGCTATATGCCTTGTCATATTCTCTGTTCCGGATTTGTTCTAAGCCTTCGATTCTTTTCTTGTCAACATCAGAACTTTTCTCAGCAAACTTAAATTTCAGAATCACAACCTTCCTTTCGAACTGCACGACGACATCAGAACGTCCCTTGAACGTATGAACTTCTGCATATGCAATAACTCCCGCACCTCGCAATAACATCAGAAACAGAGATCTGTACCAAAACTCATCACGATTTGGGAAATCATCATACGGTATCTCGGATAGAGCAATGTTGTATAATCGCGTAACTTCAGCTATATCTCCTGTATCTAGGGACTTCCAGATTTCATTACCAAGTGTTATAAATCTTTTGACTCGATATATTTCAT
>CALEPX010000003.1 GCA_937911045.1 uncultured Fretibacterium sp.
AGAAAAAATTGCGTTACGAGTACTTGCGCTCCGAACTTGAAAAATTCTGCAGGAACATCTAGCATATCTAAAAAACATAAGGAGTTTTGGAAAATCATGGATATTAATTTTTATTTAGGCGAACTTGTAGACAAATTAGGAACACCAGTCGGGATTGCACTGATTTTAATTGTAGTTGGTTTAGTATTATTGATATTATTATGGAAAGACACCAATCCTGAGAGAACACAAAAATTCGCGTTCTTGGGAATCTATGCGGTTTTATGTATTTTTGCGGGATTTAGCGTTTTGATTCACCATCGTTCGCATGTCTTACCTAAATGGCAAGTGGCGTAACGATCAACCTGATAGAACAAGCTTCTATTACGTTTGCGAGTGGGATTTCTAGCGCAAAACACAAGAAGCGTAAATCTCGGAAGACGACAGTGAAGAAGCTCTTGCGAGGAGTTGTAAAATTCTTCACTGTCCTGTCTTGATCGATGAGTTTCCTCCTTACAGCGATTTTACTGTGGGAGAAGCTTTTCGGGTAAACCGAGAATAATTTTTTTTATTCATATAGGGATGACTCCCCTCACTGTTATCCCTATTCTAACACAAACGCTATTATTTCTCCAAATCGTCCTCGAGAACTTTCGTCAAAATCGGATCAAACGTCAACGAAACTTTCTCGCCCTCGTTGTAAACGTGTTTCACATCGGGATTATCAATCTGAACGAGAACATTTCCAAGCTCAGTGTGTACCCAAGTCTCAACGCTGTTCCCAAGATAAATATTCGCCGTAACGATTCCGTCTTCAACGCCTGTCCCGGGTTCTCCGAGTGAAAGCGATTCAGGTCGAGCCATAACTAACGCACGATCACGAATTTTCAGATTCTTAGACCATCGCGGTGCTGCAAAATGTTTGCCTTTTATCTCAACGTTGCAGGCCTGATCCGAAATTTCCTTCACTTCACACGGGAAAAACGCTACTTTGCCAACAAATCCAGCTACAAACGTATTCACAGGATCTCGATATATTTCACTCGGAGTTCCCATCTGAATAATATTCCCCAGCTTCATAACGATTATTCGGTCAGACAAACTCATAGCTTCAACTCGATCATGCGTAACGTACATAGCCGTAATCCCAAGATTTTTCTGCAAACGGCGAATTTCTACACGCATCTGTTCACGCAACAACGCATCAAGATTACTCAACGGTTCATCAAGCAATAACACTGACGGCTCAACTATCAACGACCTCGCCAACGCAACACGCTGCTGCTGACCTCCCGACAATCTCGACGGCGGACGCTTTGCCATCGCTCCAAGCCCGACCATATCCAGAAATTTTTTCACTTTCTCATCAATCAGATTTACCGGAACTTTTCGCAACTTCAATCCATAGGCTACGTTGTCAAAAACGTTCATGTGCGGAAATAATCCGTAACTCTGGAATACCATCGCTGTATCTCGCTTATTCGGCGGCGTGTTCGTAACGTCCGTGTCTCCGATCATGATTCGTCCGGACGTAGGCTGCTCAAATCCTGACAACATTCTCAACACCGTAGTCTTGCCACAGCCCGAAGGTCCAAGCAACGTTACTAATTCACCCGGTTCGATATTAAACGAAACTCCCGCAACTGCCGCAACATCCTGACCTGATTGCGGATCTTTGAATATTTTCTTGATATTATCAAACGTCACTGATTTTGAATTAGAATTAGCCAATATATTTCACCTCGTTAATTTACACTTTTCATCAAGTTAGCATTCTCTCGCACTAACAGTCTCATCAAGCCAAACGCTCCAAACACGATTATAATCAAAAGCGTCGATAATACACTCGCAAGTCCAAATCGCAAATTCTCCGAGAAATTATAGATCAAAACCGTCAAGTGATACCATTTAGCCGAGATCAAAAATATTACTGCACTAACAGCCGTCATTGACCGGACAAACGTATACGACAAACTCGAAAGAAACGCTGGTCTTACTAACGGCAACACTACCGTACGAAATACAACAGCCTGATCTGCTCCCAAATCCGTAGCTGCTTCTTCAATCGCCGGATCTATCTGACGCAACGACGCTATTCCGCCTTCAATTCCGACCGGCAATTCTCGTATAACATAATTTATAATAATTATCGCTGCTGTTCCTACAAGAATTATCGGCGCATGATTGAACGCTAATATATAACTAATTCCGATTAACGTCCCGGGTAATGCAAACGGTGTCATTAATAACATTTCGAGCAAACGTTTCCCGTGAAATTTCCGTCGGACGATTAACAACGCTGCTATCATTGCGATTAATCCGGCTATCGGTGTAGCTGCTGCCGCTAACGTAACCGTATCAAATAACGCATCTGTTGAACGTGTGATCGCTTCTGTTATATTCTCAAGGCTGAACGTGTAATCAATGCCCCAGTTCTTCACAAAACACCCGGCAAATATCGTGCCGTATAACATGATCAGGAAAAATATTATCGCGAATATTATTCCAACAAGAATTTTTCGGACTCTCGGTGTAGTTAATTCTGTGATTCGTCCTGAGGGTTTGCCTGTTACTGTTACATACGAACGTTTAGCTACCCAAAATCTCTGCGCCAAAAATGCCGTCAATGTCGGGAGCAGCAATAATATCGACAACGCCGCGCCATGTCCAAGCCTGTTCATTCCCGTGACTTCAATATAACTCTCAAGAGACAGCACTCGCAAATCTCCGGCGAGCAATAACGGATTCGCAAAATCTGCCAGTGAAGTCGTGAATACTAACAGCCAGGAACTCAGCAATCCCGGAACTGCTAAAGGCAGCGTAACAGACCTGAACGTCTGGAATCTTCCGGCGGATAAATTCAGCGAGGCTTCTTCGTAAGTCGAATCTATCGCCTGCAAAACTCCGCTCAATGTCAAGAACGCTATCGGAAACATTCCCATCGTCTGAACCAGAACTAATCCGGGCAAACCGTAAATCGAGAAATCAAGTCCAATCACTCGCAGCCATCGCGTAATCAGTCCGTTATTTCCAAACAGCAATATTATCGAAAGCGTCAAAGAAAACGGCGGCGAAATTACCGGCAAAACTCCCATCGTTGAGATTAATTTTTTACACGGCGCATTCGTTCGGGCAACTACAAACGCAAACAGGAATCCTACAAGCGTCGAGAATGTCGCAGTCCAGCAGCCAAGCTTCAAACTTCCCCATAACGCGGACATGTAGCCGTCAGATTGCAAAATCGTCTTCCAAATACCGAGCGAAAATTTCCCGTTCTCAAGAAACGATAATCTCACAGCTTCAAACAACGGATACGCTACGAAAATTATTGTCATCAGGAACAAGCCAGACAACGCAAATCCAACAATCGGATCACGACTAAGCATCATCTGCCAAATCACAACCGAGAATAACACAAACGCCGCTATGAATAACGTGTTCATCATGTTCATGAAGCCGCGTTCGCCATCCGTGCTGAATGCAAAAATTAACGCGCCGTCTATATCCTGAGTTTTCAAGTTCACAGCCGGTGCGAAAAATAACGCCTGATCTTCTTTCGTGCCGACTGTCCAATTTCGCGCACTCCTGTAAATTTCTTCGTATGATGCGCTGTCGAAGCCCTTCACAAATTCCGGCTCTTTGAACGAACTCTTGATTAACGCGGCAAGTTCAGAATTTCCGATCGGGTTCAGATTCTCGTCTTCCAAGTCTTGATTCTTCAGGAAAGCAATCTCGTAATCGTTCGCATCTTCCGCCAAACGCTTCAGCCAGTCATCAACGTCAGCTTCTTCGGAAGGAAAGCCATCCGCAATCGTCTCGACAGTTCTGCGTTGTGAAAAGCGTGACTGCTTCAGAAATTCGTCGCGTACACTCGTGTATATCCAAAATCCAACAAGCACTACGAACAACATCATCAGCGAAAAGTGAATAATCCGTTTTTTCAAATCAATTCCTCCTGTAATGAAAATGCAAATGCAAATGAAAATGAAAAATCCCCCCTGATTTCTCACAAGGGGGAACGTTTCTCGTGAAGTTTATTTCTCCGGAGCTGTTGAAATTTCTTTGTTCCAGCGTTCGAGCAGGCGTTCTTTGTTAGCTGCGTCCCACTGATCGTCCTGATTAACGAGATTCATGTCTGCAAGTGAGAAACCTGTGTCTGTCGGTGTGGCTAAATCTGATAACGGAATAACGTACCAGCGAGCGATTATATCCATAGCCTTTTGACCCAGCACCCAATCGTATAATTTCTTCGCGTTGACAGGTTGAGGAGCACCTTTCAAAATCGACATCGACGCAGTTTCAAATCCTGTGCCATCTTCGGGAATTACGATCTGGATCTTCGCGCCTTCACGCTGCAATTTGATCTGATCGTGCAAGTAGCCAATCGCAATCGGAATCTCGCCAAGTGCGCAACTTTTTCCCGGAGCTGAGCCTGAACGTGTGAATTGCTCGACGGAATTTGACAGCTTCTTGAAATATGCAAATGCCGCGTCTTCGTTTCCATCGTTGATTCGAATTACAGTCGTGATCATGTTATAAGCAGTTCCGGACGTACTCGGGTGAGCAACTCTGACTTTCTTAGCGTATTCCGGCTTGATCATGTCCGCCCAGCTTTTCGGCATTTCAAGACCCAATTCTTTCGCGCGCTCGGTATTCATGCAAAACGCGATTGGTCCAACGTACAAACCCGTCCAATAATTTTCGGGATCACGGTATCTTGACGGAATACTCTTCGCAACTCTCGAACGATACGGCGTTGATAATCCGCGCAATTTCGCCTCGATATGCTGAGTGCCAACTCCTCCGACCCAAATTGATGCCTGAGGATTTGCCCGTTCAGCTTCAAGACGAGCGATCGCTTCACCGCCGGAAAGTCTGACCCATTCGACTTTGATTCCGGTTTCTTCTTCGAACGCATCGAACAGAGCTTTGGCTAACGGTTCTTCCATTGTCGTATAAGCGTTGACCGTTTCAGCAGCCGACGCAACACACGCAAAAACTAATACAAGTGCTACAGCAAAAAACAATTTCTTCATGAATGCTACCTCCTAGCGAAATTTTTCAAACGAGAATATTTTACGCAGAAATTCACGCTTTTACCATACTGCAACACGCTGATTTTGTTCCAGATACATTTTGTCGCCGCTGATCAATCCGTAGCAATTCTGAAACTCGTCGTACTGTTGAATAATCGCGTTCACTCGAATATACGGCATCGCATGAACGTCGATTTTCAGGAGCATGTCGTGTCGTTCGGGTGTGAGAATTTCCTTCCAGAGTTTCGCGTATGACCTGAAGAATTTGTCGTAATCGAAATTTTCGTGCTTCTTCGCAAGTCCGAGCATTGCTTTGATCCCTGCCATGTCAGCAATCGTTTCGGTCTGAACGAGTGAGCCGTTGTAATTTGAGCCGTCGTTTAACTTGATTGAGCTGAGATAATTTATAAGCTTGTCCGCTCTGTCTTTGAAAATCTTGTAGTCCTGTTCCGTCCACCAGTTCGCGATATTTCCGTTCTTGTCGAATTGTGCGCCGTTTGTGTCGAACGCGTGGGAAATTTCGTGCCCGATTACCATGCCGATTCCGCCGAGTTTCTCTTCGTAGGACATATCCGGTCTGTAGAAATCGCCGCTTAAAATTCCAGCTATGATTTTTATCTCGTTGTGGCTTGGTGAGTAATACGCGTTCACGACAGCAACATCGCCGACCCATTTTTCACGATCGATTTTCGTGTTGAGTTTGTCGTAGTAATTTATCTTGAGCGAATATTTGCGCAGTTTTTCGAGAGCGGATAATAACGTTTCGCCGTCGGATTTAGATTTGATGTCGAGACCGGAATAATCGTCCCATTTGTCCGGATACGCAGCTCTTGGTGTGAGATTTTCCAGTTTCTCGATTGCCTTCTCGCGAGTTTCAGTACTGAGCCAATCTTCATCACGCAACATAGTTTCATAGAACGCGATAGTTTCACGGATCAAGTTTTCGATCTCGGATTTAGTTTCGGCTGAGACGTATTTAGCGACGTATAATTTCGAGACAGATACGCCTAATCTAGCGTGTACAAAATCCGTAGCAATTTCGTTATCCGGTCTGTTATTCGTAATACCCATGCGTTCGTTGGAAATTTTCTGGAGTTCGCGATATGAAGCTTCGTCGATCAAACCCATGTAACGTGACGCGATATTCCGGATTAAATACGCCTTGATATTTTCGAGCTGTGATTCGCCGTAGATTTCGTTCAGACCTGCGAGCCATTTTTTCTCCCCGAGATTCATTCTGTCCGAGAAAACTTTCTGAGCTTGCATGATTTCTACCATTGGGAAAACCGGAGATAATTCTCGCAAGTCATCAAACGTAACCGGATTTGTGTACATAATCTGGATCGCATCGGGAGATTCTTTCTCTTCAAGCGTCATCATGAATCTGGAAATTTCCGTCTCGAATGCAAAAGCCCGTTCGATAATTTTCTGCGCGTCCGATTGCGAGTAGCCCAATTTTTGCAGCATGTAATTTGCCACGGAATCGCTCATTTTCTTAGTACGTTTGCCGTTCTCGGTCATGTTTCTGTATTCTGCGCTGTCACCGAGTGAAAGACCCGTTGCGGTAATCTCGATATTGTAATATCTAGAATCTTCGTTATCGATTCCGAGAACAAAATTCGCCAAATCCGAGCCGTATAACATGCACTCTTCGCTCTTGAAATACTGATTCAGATCCTGCATTGAGTGAATGTTTTCGACTGGTGAAATATGCTTTCTGATTGCGCCAATATCCGTTGAATTTCGCGCGTCCCAATCGAGCCAAAGTTTGTACAAGTTCCGAACTAATTCTGCGTCATGACCATGCAAAGTTTCGTCCGTCATGAGTGATCTTAGATTCGCATCGAGTGTATCTTGCAATTCTCTGAAGCCGCTGTTCGAAGCGTAACCGGGTTTGAGTTTCGCATTCAGAAGCCAATCGCGATTAACGTGTGTGTAAAAATCGTCTTTGAGTGACGGATTGTAATCTGAATTTCTGAGTGAATCCCGAACGTTTGAATCCAGCCACGGAGAGAACAAATTCTCAGCAAAAGCCGCCGTGTTATAAAACGCGATAATCGTGAAAACGCATGAAGCCGTTAAAAGAAACTTTCTTAACATGAAATCCTCCTGTTAATAATATTTGCGATAATGCTATCATAAATCCGAAATTCTTAGAAATTTTTTGGGGAGGGAAATTTACGCTTTGAACGAAATATATATTTTCAACATAGCGAAATTAGCAGTGAAATCTATCCTAAACGTCGCGGCAGTTTATCCGAAACCGGGACTTACCACACCGATTAATTCGTCGGCATTGAATGACATAGATTATCCGTGTTTGCTTGATGGTACGATGTCGTTGTTTCAGTGTTTCGTGAATTGCGCGTCAATCGGAGCAGAAACAGAGAAGCTCAAACCCGAAGAAACTTTCACACTATTGAAAGCTCCGTACGAAATCGGCAAACAAGACGTTATGCGGGCAACTCGCGGAAAATTATCGCTGAAGGGTCACGTGTTTCTGATGGGAATATTATGTGCGGCGGCCGGACGATTGATAATTCAGAAACGCAATTTGACGGCGAGTGCGTTGGCATTGACGGCGTCGAGTTATGCGCGAGGGATTGTGTCGCGTGAATTATGGGAACTTGACGAGAACGCTAAAATCGATGTCTTGACGGCAGGGCAGAAGGCGTATGTTCTGTACGGGATCGAAGGTTGTCGCGGAGAAGCTGAACACGGGATGCAAAATATTCTTGACGCAGCGAATTTCTTCAAGCAATTATCGTTCAACGAGAAAATTCTGACTTTGCGCGAGAAATGCGTTCAAATGTTGCTAAAATCCATGAGTGAGATTCAGGATTCTTGCATTGCAGCATATAATGGGATCACGGAACTTTTGAAAATCAAAGAGGAAGCTGGAAATTTGATCTCGATTGGCGGAGTTTTGTCGGATCAGGGCATTGACGAAATATTCAAGTTCGACAAAAACGTTCGTGCGCGAGGAATTTCACCGTTAGGCAGCGAGTTAGTCGTGACGTGCGGACTTTTCATAACGGAGCTTGAGCGGTTAAAATTAACACGTTCAGGAATGAGCGAAAATTAATTACTGGGAGGTTATCAGAATGGAAGCAGTTGCAGAAAAAAAATCAGTTGGTACGGAATCGCTTGAATCAGCGGGGAACGATCACAAAATTCCAACATATTACGATTACAGCCCGTTTGTTAGGCAGGACGTTTTCAACAGTGAGATTCGCGCTTTGAACATGCAGATTACAAGCGTCGAAAAAGTTTTGTCCGGACAAATCGATAGTCTTGAGAGCAAAATCGATATTGTTGACAAGAAAATCGATGCCGTCGAGAAAAAGTTTGATGAAAAAATCGATAACTCTGACAAGAAATTCGATATCGGTGAGAGAAAGTTTGACGAAAAGTTCGATAACTTGGACAAGAAAATCGATACTGTCGAGAGAAAGTTTGATGAAAAGTTCGATAACTTGGACAAGAAAATCGATGCTGTCGAGAGAAAGTTCGATGAAAAGTTCGATAACTTGGACAAGAAAATCGATGCCGTTGAGAGAAAGTTTGACGAAAAGTTCGACATCGTTGACAAAAATTTCGACATCATTAACAAGAAAATCGATGCTGTCGATAGAAAGTTTGACGAAAAATTCGATAACTTGGAGAAATCGCTTGGGAGATCATCCACATTTATCACGATAATGATTGCGTTTTTCACCTTACTAGTGACAGCGTTACAATTCTGGAAATAATTTTTCATCGGAGGCTTAATCATGAGTGAAAAGCTGTTGTCATTGCCCGTAATTATCCCGACGATTGCCGCGCTGTTAATGCCGTTCATCAAGTTCAACTCGAAAAAATCGCAGAATATATTCATCGCTGCGAGCGTGTGTCTGAACTCGATTGTGATTTTACTGCTGATCTTTTACCAGCCAAGCGGAACTCTCACACTGTTCAGACTCTCCGAAAAAGCTTCGTTCGCGTTGAGGCTTGACGGTCTCGGAATAGTTTTTGCTGCGTTGATTGCGCTGCTCTGGCCTCTAACAACAATCTATGCGTTCGAATACATGCGCCACGAACACGGGGAGAAAACTTTCTTCGGGTGGTTCGTCGTAACGTTCGGAGTAGTCTCGGGAATTGCTCTGTCCGCGAATTTGCTCACGCTGTATCTGTTCTACGAGGTTATGACACTCACAACTCTGCCGTTAGTCATGCACGAGATGGACGGGCGCGCAAGATATGCCGGACGAAAATATTTACTGCATTCGGTTTTAGGAGCTGCTTTGGCGTTCATAGCTCTGACTTACGCAATGTCACTCGGCGGCGGAGAAATTTTCCAGTTAGGCGGAACTCTCGGAGTGTGGCCAAATGACCCGTCAAATATGTTATTATGCGCGTGGTTCTTGGGATTTATAGGCTTCGGTGTGAAAGCTGCAATCTTCCCGTTCCATAGTTGGCTGCCGTCTGCGTCAGTTGCCCCGACACCAGTCACTGCTCTTCTGCACGCCGTCGCTGTTGTAAAAGCTGGAGTGTTCGCTATAATCAGATTAACCTGGTACGTCTTCGAACCCGAAAGCTTATCCGGAACTTGGGCGCAATATGCCGCAATCGCTATGGCATGTATCACGATTATTTACGGCTCGACTAAGGCTCTGACAACTTGGCATCTCAAACGCAGATTCGCATACTCTACAATCAGTCAGCTCTCGTACATAATTATCGGAGTGTTGCTGCTGACTCCGGAGGGCTTGACCGGCGCACTCGTTCACATGGGAGGTCACGCAATCATGAAAATCAATCTCTTCTTTTGTGCAGGCGCAATCCTGTGTCAGACAAAACGTGAATATCTCTTCGACATGCGCGGAATCGGTCTCGGAATGCCGAAAACTTCTTTCGCGTTGTTAATTTCGGGTTTAGCTCTGTGCGGCTTACCACCGTCGGCCGGCTTCATGGGTAAATGGCAACTCGGAATCGCAGCGGCAGCTTCTCCAAATGGTCACGCAGGAATCGCAGCTCTCATGATCTCCGCAGTTCTCACAGTCCTGTATATATTCTCGATCTTCAGCATATTCATAATGCCCGGGAAAAATTTCGACTTCAAGACGGCTAATCAAGGCGTGACTGATCCCGGATTAAACATGCTCGCACCGTTGTGTATCTTGGCTGCTGGAGCGTTCATTTACGGATTATATTCCGAACCGCTGATAGATTTCTTCGACAAAATCGCTCAAGGTGTGCTATAATCCAAAATCGATACCAATGCGCTTGTAGCTCAGTGGATAGAGCGTTAGCCTCCGGAGCTGAAGGTCAGGCGTTCGAATCGCCTCAGGCGCACCATTATCACGAATCAAATTACGAATTATATATAAACATGAAGCAAAAGCAAACGAACGTAAAACAAAACTCCTCGCTTCAAATTCTCAGCAAATCGAGATAGAAACGGGGAGTTTTTTGGTCTTGATTTATCACGCGCTCTTTTGCGAAAGTCCCTGCATATTGCACACAGCCCAAGTGATATTCTTGCTGCGGATTATGCTGCCACAATACGGACACTTCGCCGTCGCATTCACGTCAATCGGCGCGCCGCAATTCGGACAGGTCTCGGACTTGATAATCTGATCGTGATCGTGTTCGGTCAAAATTCCGGATTTACGCGAAAGTTCCAGTTCGTATTCCATGAATAATTCGCGCTCTTTACTGCCGGAAATCACTTTGCCCGTCAAATCGTCTGTAACGTAACTCGTGATTCGTGACGTCAATCCAGCAATTACGTAATCCATTCCGTTAGCACGCCTGAAGCCCTTCAAGATTACGTTCAAAACTGCTATACGTTCCGTGTGATCCGTTCGATTAGTCTTCCTGAACTCATCAAGCTGCCTGTTCATCTGGTTGTAAAACGCGTCGGCTAAATACGGGCGCAAAATTTCCAGATTCTTCGCTCCCCAAGCATCCTGCATCTGCACGTACAAATTCGCAACGTGTGAACATAATTCGCTCGCGTCAAAATTCGGATCAAGTTTCGTGTACTCGTCCATCGGCTGCAAAATAACTTTCGGGGCATTCTCCTCGATGAAAACCTGCCTGTCATGTTTAGCTTTCTTTCGCGAACGTATGAACAAGTACAACATCACAGCGAAAAATATCAGCGCAAAAATCGCTCCGGAAGTTTCGTCCTCATCATCTTCATCGAAGCCGTCAGAATTATGATTGCGTACAATTCCGGCATTGCTCCAGCCTCCAGAATTTACAGGCACTCTGAACGTCCCGGTACCAGAACCCGAACTTGAGCGCGAACTTGGACTGTTGTAACTCGTGCTTGAACGCGAAGAATTCGAACTCGATCCGGAACTGTAACTCGAACTCCTGCTGTAATCAGAATTTCCAGAAAAGCTCCCGAAATCAGACTCCGCACTCCCGGCAGCAAACAGTAATATCACTCCGAGAACAATAATCCTTCTGATTATATTACGTATATTACTCATATCACTCTTCATGTCACGAGATCAATTCCTTCAAAAACGGCGGCAATTCAAACGCGGCTTTGTGAATTTCTTTCGTGTAGTATCGCGTACCGGAAATTTCCCGCACAGGCTCACTCGGCTCATCACGCATCGACGCTACACCGTACGTCCACATTCCAGACGGATATGTCGGCACAACTCCCCAACACATCTTAACAATCGGGAAAACTTTTCGCATCTCAGAAATCGCCTGACGCATCAACGCACGATCCGTAAACGGTGATTCCGTTAATTCCGTGAACATTCCGGTCTCAGTCAGCAGGTTCTTGATCTTCCCGTAGAAATCCGCCCTGAATAATCCAGCCGCAAAATCTACCGGATCAGTACTGTCCGCAATTATCACGTCGAATTTCTCAGCAGTCTCGTCTATGAATTTCAGCGCGTCCATGCAGCGTATATCTGCTCTCGGATCATTCAGCGCGTAACTAACATTCGGCATGAACTTCTTCGACAGCTCAATCACACGCTCGTCAATATCTATCAGCGTGCATTTCTTCACACAATCATGCTTCAGAACTTCACGCAAAACCGCTCCGTCTCCACCGCCGATTATCAACACGCGCTCGGGATTAGCGTTTGCACAAACCGGAACATGCGCCATCATCTCCGAATAGCAAAACTCGTCACGCTCCGTCAACTGAAACGCTCCGTCAAGCATCAAAATTCGCCCGTATTCGTACGTGTCAGCGATTAATAACTCCTGATACTTCGTCTGCTCCGAGTGAAGCACTTCTTTCAAACGCATCGATAATCTCAAGTTATCCGAACTGAACTCACTCAGCCATAACTCATTGCGCCGTTTCGGGTACGTAACGAATTTCTCAGATTTCTGCTCACTCATTGAATCGCCTCACCAAGATTCTTCCCAAGCTCAAAACATTTCTCAAGATCTTCAGATGTCGGTGATGTGTAAATTTCCGGTTCTGGCGTCACGCGCGTTAATTTGCTCTTCTCCGCGTAATCCTGCAACGCTGTTAATGCTCCCTTGCTCCAGCTGTAACTTCCGGCAACTCCCACGAATTTGTTCTTCGGCATTCGGTTCAGCAGTTTCGAACACAAACTTTCCATGTTCGGGAATAATTGCGTGTTGTAAGTGCAGCTCAGTAACGCAAAGCCCTTGAATCTCCAGATGTCTCGCAGAACGTACGACAAATCGATCCGCGAAACGTCATATAATCTCACGTCCTGAATCTTCGCGGCGGATAATCCAGCACAAACCGCTTCAGCCATTCGACGCGTGTTCCCGTACATCGAGCCATACGCCACAACTGCTCCGACTTCACCTTCATGTTTGCTCCACTTGTCATAGAGCTTCATAACTTTCTGAACGTCCGACCTGAATAACGTTCCGTGTGACGGGAAAATATTCTTAATCGGAAGTCCGCCGAGCTTCTTCAACGCAACCTGAACTATATTCGAGTACTTCGCAACAATCGCAGCGTAATATCTCAGCATCTCATCCTGCCAACGCGCGTCAACTTTCTCATCGTCGAACAATCCGCCCTCATGCGCGCCAAATCCTCCGAACGAATCATTCGAGAATAATACGCCCGTCGAATCGTCAAACGTCACCATGCTCTCAGGCCAATGCAGCATCGGAACAGTCGCAAATCTCAGAACATGTCCGCCCAAATCCAAAACTTCGCCGTCCTTCACAACCAGTACGTCCGATTCGATTCCGTGATAACCCTTCAATAACGGAACGGTCTTAGCGTTACCGATGAATTTCAGATCCGGATATTTTCGCTTCAACTGCGCGATTAAGCCGGCGTGATCGGGTTCCATATGATTGATAACCAGATAATTCAGCGCGCGACCGTTCAACGCATCTTCCAACTTATTAATATACTCGTCGAACCATGGTCCTTTCACCGTGTCGATTGCTGCCGTAGCCTTCGTGCCGTTCACAAGATACGCATTGTACGCAACACCCTGAGGCAAAACCCAAAGTGACTCGAACATATCCGTCTCGCGATCATTCACTCCGACCCACCACGTGTCCTGATTAACCTGAATTGCTTTGTACATGAAAAATTTCTCCCTTCGAGATTATGAATCATTCCGCAAAATATTTTCTCGCAAAAATTGTAGCATTCTTTCGCAATTTCCGCGCAAAAATTTTCCGCACACATGATAAAATAATGCTAGAGTTTTATCTCGAAATGTCCGAAACTTTAATAAGTCGAAAAGCAGGAGGTGTTTCAATTAGGATTTACAATTCAGTTTTGAGTTTCACGCGTTTATAAAGGCGAATATTTTTAATAATATTCAAGGCATTATGATTTTCGAATCATCTTATCAAAAGCATAGACAAGGAGGTTTTTTATATGAAGAGAACGAAAATCTTTAATTTGGCTCTGCTCACGGCGATTCTTGTTCTGAGTTTCGCCGTAGTTGCGTTTGCGGACGACAACACTGTCGCAAATGTGGGAATATTTACTCTGGCGTCGGAAACTACAGAGAGCAACCCAGCCAAGGGTGTTAAAGGCTCAACGATAGAAACAAACTTTGACATATCGTTCTGTTGCCGCAATTCTGTTGCGGGCAGAGAGATCCCGTTAGAGTTGTCCGCTACAGTTGAAGGGTCTGATAACGCCAGCGGAACATTCAAATTCGTACAAGTTTTGAGCGGTGCTCACGCTGGTACCTCTATAGCAGAAACATCAACAATCGCTAACAATACACTTAATCTTACCTTTACGGGTGAAGGCACTGTCAACGATATAAACGGTAACGTGAAAATTAAACTCAGCTTCACCTCGACAACTGTTGGAAAGTACAAAGTTACCGTGACTGTGACGGGCAAAGGTAACATGGTTGACCTGATGGGTGGCGAGGACAGGGTTGCGGCAACCGGTGTTGAAACGTCTAAAACTGCTGACGTTTATTTCGAAGTATCCGACTTCACCACGAATCCCGTTATCACTCCGGCAAGCGGCACAGAATTCACAGGCAAAGCTACTCAGATTCATTGGTCACAGGACGTTGTGATCACTGCTGCGGACGCAAATTCCATAACGATCGCTGATAACATTCTGAAGACGCTTCGTGACTACGGGATCTCAACCGATATAACCCAGCCGACTGCAGACAATTCTACCGGTAAAGTTCGTTTCGCGACGAGTGCTGATAACCCCATAGCACAGTCAACCAAGTCCGAGGGCGTTTCGATCACTGTTACCGCTAAAAATAGCCATGGAAGCAGCAACGCAAGCTACAAGTTTAAGACCGTTGGCGACAAAACCCCGCTGGATTCTGAAGCATTCAAGGAAAACGGCGAAGGTTCTCTGTACGTGGATAACAAAGCGACACAATATCTCGCGACAAACACATCATACGTTGACACGAGAATCTTGCTTAGTTCGGACGTTGCTCTACCCATCTTGTGGAAAGCGAACAAATTACCGACCGGAATCGAAGCATCGGTTGACCAGACAAATCCCAGACTTTTCCACATCGCTGGTAAACCGACAAAAACCGGAACGTACAACTACACTATCGAAGTTGGGAACAAGACGCTCTCAAAAACCAAGATCATCCCTAATACCGTCACTGTTGAAGATGTTCTCGCAGAAAACGCCAACATAATCACGCTGAAGGATTCCACGACGGGCACTGCTTATTCGGCAACAACCAAGCTCTCAGGCTTCACGAGTTGGGATATTAGCTATGATTCTGATGCTATCGCGATGGCAACTGTCACGCAGACTGAAGACGAAACTACAACACAAGTTCTTGATAATTCGAAACTGCCGATCACCGCAAAGTACACTCTCGGAAATAACACGCTCTCCGTAACAGGTCAAGCTGCAAATCTGAAGTTCTACCCGCCGACGGGTTCGTACGATGTGATACTCAAGATCAGCAACGATGTGACGGAAGCTCCGGTTACAAGACACATTCGCGTTCCTGTGAAAACGGTTGCTCCAAGACTCGCCACAACTACGCTCAACGCATCATTAACAACAGCATTGACAGACACTGCCGGGAAACTTTCCATTTCAGCCGGAACGTTACCGATCAGTTTTGATTTCGAGATTGCAGAAACTGACCTCGCGAAAATCTTCTTCACATCAGCGGACACGGCGAAAGCACTGGTTAACGGCAAGAAAGGCTACGAACAGATCAAGAACGTTCTCGGGCTCGATGTCACCAATGCTCTTGAAACAAGTGCTGACGGGTACGTAACTCTGACTGGAACAGCCAAGTATGCTCTGAAGTCGTTCCCGGTCTCTGTGAAAATGTACAACCCTAATAACCCCACAACACCTGTCTCAACAAGATTGCAGATCACAGCCAAGGGCGATGCTCCGAAATTCAAGACGACTGCTTCGACAACTCCGTACGTAATCAAGACGGGAGCAACTGCTGCTGAGCTTCAGAAATTCTGTGACGATCACGCGGATCTTTTCACGGTAACTGGCTCGAATTTCATGGACTTCACAGCAACCGGACTTCCGAGTGGGGTTACGTTAAGCAAAGACAAAGTTACGGGCGACGGCTCAAGTGATAATCCGTTCGTAATCGGCTTGACTGGAACGCTATCAACCACCACAAAATTCACGATCACGATCACTGCTCAGAACGTCGAGGGTAAAGCAACTCAGAAAATCATTCTCGAACCAAGAGCAGCTGTTGCAACACCGACGACGCAGCCCACACAATTGAAAGATCTCACACTTGAATCCGCTTACAACACTGCCGAGATAATCACTGGGGCGTCAAAAATCAGTTTCGATTCCTGCTCGCCGTACAATCCGTTCACGATCACTCTGGACGAGTCAAAGAGCAAATTCACGCTCACGGCTGCAAAAGACAAGTTGAAGGATTACCCGGGCAACGGTTCATTCGATCTGGTGATTTACGCAAGCAACGATGTGAACACTGACGGACCTGTAGCATTACAGTACAGAATCCCGGCTAAGGCTGTCAAACCGCAGCTCAAGACAACAGCACTTTCTGCAACACTCCCGAACAGCTTCAACGGCGCGACACTCACAGCTAGCGGAACATTGCCAATCAACTTTGACTACGCAATCGATGAGGCTGAGATCAAGAAAGTTGTTGACACTTACTCGCTCGCAACATCAGCAGATCGTGCAAAATCTATCGGACTTGAAATCAGCTTTGACGCAACGCATGGTACTGCTACTGTAAGCGCAAGTGGCGATAAAGTTGCTCTGAAGAATTTCCCGATCCTCATCGCACTGGAAGGTCCTGGCGGTGACAAAGCAACTACAACGCTCAGAGTTTCGGTCACTGGTGCAGCTCCGAAATTTGCTAAGACAGCTCCTACAATCGCGTATAATGTTGAAGCTAACGGCGGTGCAGACGCGCTCGCAAAGTTAAACGAACTCATCTCGGATTGCTTGAAACTTTCGGCTGGCTCGGAAACCCTGTCGTACGATTTGACACTCCCAACCGGAATAACCAACTTAGTTGCGAGTAAAGAACCGGCGGTAGGCAATACAACACCGTTCACGCTCAAGTTTACAGCTCAGGACGCGAAATTTCCGGACGATGTTCTCCCGGGCAATGACTACATAATCAAGCTCAACGTCCATAACACCGAGGGCAAAGCTACTCAGACGATCAAGCTTCACACTGCGAAAGCGTTACCAGCTCAGACAACTGTTCCGACATCACTTGACAAGACGCTCGAAATAAACAAAGCTTACACGGGCAAAGTCACCGTTACGGGCGCGAAGAATTACGAGTTTGTTGGTGCATACTACGGACAGACAGTAGCAGCTGCTAGTTCAGAGTCAGGTGCTCCGCGTTATGGTGCTACGAATTCGTCGCTTTACACGGACACAACGACGTTCAGAGTTTCCACATTTGACCCTTCGAAGGGCACGCTGACGTTCACTGGTACGATGACAACTTATCCGGAGAACAGCGACGCTTCAATCGACCTGCTCTTGAACCTCAGCAATGACATTCCGGGAGTTCAGGAATATCACTTCAGGATTCCGATCAAGACCGTAGCTCCGTCTTTGAAAACTAAAACGTTGACTTTAACTCAGGGAACGTTGACAACAAGTGCTAAACTTGAAGCAACGGGAACAACGCCGATCAGCTTCGATTTCGCAATCACTGACGATGACTTCAAGAACGTTTCTAAAGATGCAAGTAACGCAACACTCGCACAGAAATTCGCGGAACTTGGTCTTGTATTTGCAGATGACACCAGCGTTGCAAGTGGCAAAAAAGATGGAACTTACACGTTCACTGGAACTCCGAAAATTGTTGTCAAAAATCTTCCAATTAAAATCACGTTGACAAACCCGAACGGAACTGCAACTGGAGAATTAAAGCTCACGATTAACGGCTCACAACCGACTTTCTCAGAACGTGCGCCGACCACTCCGATCATACTTGCAGCCGATTCATCAAGCACTGGTGATGCGACTAAGAAAGCTCAGTTCGCGAAATTCCAGGAAGCTATCAAACCGTACCTGAAATTCTCAGGTTCACCGACAATAACATTCGCGGCTTCAGGCGTTGAAGGTCTTGTAGCTTCTGAAGATGTCATTGACAACACCCGGACGCTCACCGTAACCGGAACTGCTCCGACTAAGACTGGCTTGCAATCTCTCAAGTTCACAGTAACTAACGCGATAGGTTCTAAAATTCAGACTATTCCGGTTAAAATAGCTTCAGCTGTTACGAGCGTGGCGACACCTTACGTGATGAGACAGTTGGATCTCGGCAATGATTACTCTCAGACATTGAAATTTACCGGTGACGCTGCAAATGCTACGATGGTCAGCCAGGACGGCAATGATTTGTTCACGGTGGATTATAACGCTTCCACGAGTACGATCACGGTGAAGACTAAGTCAAAGATTTCGAACTATCCGGTTGATTCTGACGGCTCGTTCGATATTCCGATCAAGATGAGCAACGATGTGAACACTGAGTGGGCAACCGCTTGTTTGAGAATCCCGATTAAGACAATAGCTCCGAAATTCCCGAACACGAAAGATTTCACAACAACGCTTACCAGTGGCTTCAACGGCACGAAGATCATAGCGTCCGGAACATTACCGATCAGTTTCGATTTCGGAATCGATACTGCCGCACTCGCGAATATTGGCGCAACTGTTGCAGGTAGCGCAACTTCCTCTGACCGTATGAAGGCTCTCGGAATTGAACTCAGCTTTGATGCAAAAACCGGTACTGCCTCTCTCAGCACGAGCGGAGACGCTATTGCACTGAAGAAATTCCCGATCAGCGTGAAACTCGAAGGACCCGGCGGAACTACCAGCGGCAGAATCACAGTTACTGTCACCGGAACGAAACCGGGATTTGTGAAGACGGCTGACCCGAAAGAACCGTTCGAGATCAAAGCCAGCGATAATACATCACTCGTGAAGTTGAACGAGCTTATTTCGTTGGACTTTAGAGTCACGGGTTCAGAACCTTTCAGCACAGCATTGACCGGAACTATTCCAACAGGTTGGGCGATCAGCAAAGATCCGAAACCTGCGGGAGCGGATTATACTCAGTTCGTGTTCAGTACTGACAAGACCGTACCAGCAGCCGGAAAATACACTATGACGCTCAAAGTCACGAACAGTGAAGGCAGTATCTCGCGCAAATTCATCGTTCAGACTTCTAACCCGCTGACAACTCCGAGTGTCAATCCGTATGCAACGCTGACAATACTCGACCTCGGAACTTCTTACACCAAAGGTAAAGCAACGTTTGCGGGCGCGAAACATTTTGAGTTAGTTGGTGCATATGCTGGAGAACAACCAAGTCAGCAGCAGTCTAACACCGCAGGAAAACCTCGGGATAAAGATGGCACTGAAGAATCCAAATACGCGGCTGGCAAAGCAAGTTTCGACGTGAAAATTACTGACACTAACAAAGGAACAATCGAGATCAAGACGAAATCGCCAATCTCAACGTACCCAGAGTACAGTAACGGATCGTATGATATTTGGGTGAAACTCAGCAATGACATAGACGGAATCGCGGACGTTCATTTCAGACTGCCGATCAAGACTGTCGTTCCGAAATTGAAGGCGACCAAGATGGAGTTGACGTATGGTTCACCCGTCGGTAACAGCGCCACGCTCAGTACAACCGGAACATTGCCGGTTAGCTTCGACATATCGATCACTCCTGATAATTTTAGGAAGATTTTCCCGAACTCGACTGACAACGAATGCACGCTCCCGAACATGTTAGCAGCTATCGGTCTTACACTTCCTACGGACGATTCCGGCAACGCGACTGGCACGTTCGCATTCTCTGGAACTCCAACCGTTGCAATCAAGTCACTGCCGATTACTGTCAAGCTGACCAACCCGAACACCAAAAACTCACTGACAGGCGCCCCTGTTTCAACAACAGTCACGCTCTCAGTGTCCGGTAACAAGCCGAAATTTACGGGATCTGCTCCGAAAGATCCGATTTTAATCGCGACCGGTGCGACAAACTTCGCCGATTTGAATGAGGCTCTTGCGAATATTCTGACATTCACTGGTTCACCAGTACTTTCGCTCGATCACAACTTGCCGGCAAATTTGACACTTACGCTCAATGGTAGTACTAGTACGTGGACGGTTGGCGGAACTGCTCCGACTGAAAAAGGAACTAGCAACGTCACAGTCAAACTCACAAACAATATGGGTAGTGATACACAGAAGTTCTCGCTAAAATTCGGTGACGCTGTGAAAAGCATGGACACCCCGATCGTGTTGGCGAAGGAAATAACACTTGGCGACAATTACACTGGAACGTACAAATTCGAAAACGGTGCTACAAGTGTTGCATTTAACGAAGATGGCACAGTTGAACCCGAAGCTATGAACATGGGCAGCGCGTTCTCTCTGAGCTATAACAACTCAACACTCACGGTCACAGCCAATAAAGCATCATTGACTGAATACCCGGTTAAGGGTGATGGCTCGTTCGACATTCCAATCGTTATGAGCAACGCACTCAACGAAGACGGCAAACCAGCAGAAGCTCACCTGAAAATCAAAGTCAAGTCCACAAGTCCGAAACTCACCACGAGCGCGTTAAGCGGAACAGTTGGAGAGCAAATGACGGCAAGGGGCGGTACACTCGTTGCTAGCGGAACAACTCCGATCAGCTTCGACGTTACTATTGATCCTGACACTTTCGCTGATGTGTTCAAGGACTTGTCTGCTGATGCTAAGACTAACCTGAAGACTTTGACAAAAATCGAAGATCAGCTGGCATTCCTCGGACTGACTATTAAACAGGACAATGCGAATCCGAATGAGTTCGATTATGACGATCTCACAATGAATAACAACTCAATCGTAATCGAGGGAGAACCGCTTTTCGCATTCGCCAAGCTGCCGATCACTGTCAAAATGTACAACCCTGCAACCGGTTATGGTGCATCAGCAAGCGCAGTTTCTAAAACTGTCAATTTTGCGGTTTCTGGAAATGTTCCGAAATTCAAGGCAACTCCTCCGAAAGACGGATTCACAATTATCGCGGGTGCTGAAGGCGATGTGTTGAAGACATTCAGCGAGGACGTTATTGCAGAGTATCTCGAACTCTCGGCTGGATCATATCCGCTTACGATCACTGCAACGGGACTTCCTGTTGGGCTTTCTCTCGACGTGAATAACGAGGATTTGGACGAACTTCCTGTACTCCAGTTGGCTGGCGAGAAAATCTCCGAAACTGCCAGAAAATACAGCGTGACAATCACAGCGAAAAATGGCAGCGGCACAGCTACTCAGAAATTCACGATTGAGGTTATGGCTCCTGTGACATTCGCATCAGGTCCTCTCGCTCTCAAGAATGCAACGTTCGAAAAAGCCTACAGCGCAACAGTTCAAGCAGCAACCGGAACAAAGCCGATTTCCTGGTACTTGGCTGGCGATAACGACGCTCCTGACGCTGGTGATTTTACAGGCGACTACGAAGAAGCTGACGATTTGAAAAAAGATTTCGGACTCTCGATCAACAAATCCACCGGCGCAATCACTGCCAGCAAAATCGCTAAATACAGCGCGGATATTCGATTCTACGTTGTTGCGCAAAATGCTGTCTCAGTTGCAAGCCGCGAAGTTACGATCAAGACCGATCTGCCAACTCCGAAGATCACTCCTCCGAAACTTTCAGAAGGTACGAGAGGCAAAACGTATCCGACAGCTACGTTCTCAGCGACAGGTTACTGCCCGTTGTTCTTGGTTTCTGTGAACTCTGGGAATTTCGTCTCGGTTGATAGTGCTGCCGGCAACGACGAAGTTCCACTGATTCCGGGATTAGTATTCAAAGATTCGAAGTCTGGCACGTTCGCTTACGATTCGAACATTACAGACAACGATTGGCCCACGTCGAACGCTGGCACAAACACCATGACAATCACCGGAACTCCAACAGATGTCACGAGTACGGACGCTACAGCAGTCAAAGCGATGAGCTTCGTAGTCCGAGTTATCGGTCCGAATTACAATCCCAACGACGCAAAGACCTACGCTGACAAGACTATGACAATCACAGTTCGCGATCAGGCTCCGGGCTTCAGCGCGACAACTTACAATCTTGGAACTCTCACGTCGAATGATGAGATGGAAATTGACGACATGCACTTGAACAAAGGTTCTGGCGAATACGTCTGGTCTGTCTCTGGCACTGGCAATGGACTTACGGCTACGTTTGAAGGCGAGACTGACGGAAAAGTTACGAAGGACGCGACACAAGATGTCAAGTTGACGATCAAGACCGAGAATTTCAGGAAGGCTACTGCAACTCTCACGCTCAACGTTGTGCATAAGCTCGATTCCAAACTCAAGGCCTCAACCAAATTAACGTTCAAGATCGGCGAAGAAGAGAATCACACTAATCCAAGCTTTGGTGAAGCTCCTGACGAAATCGACACAGGCAAGAAACCTGAACTCGAAGATGCTGTAAAACCTGAGACTGAGTCCGAAATTTCAGAATCAAGCGACGAAACTGACGACGAACAAGCTGATGACGAACAAACTGATGAAGAACTCGTTACAATCACGCTCGGTGCTGAACGTTCAGCTGAAAGTTTGACCGACGCAGAAAAAGCTGCTTTGGAAGGTTACGTAATTGCAGCAATCCTGCCGGAAATTTCCGTCACTGAAAATGCTCAGTACGATCTCGACGTTGACCTCGACGAAAATGTCCCGGAAGGCGCGCATATCGTTTGGTTCGCGTTCCCGAGAAATTCTCTCACTACGGACGATGATGAAATCGTTGACTTCGCGACAAGTACAGGTGAACCGACGGAAATTATCCCGGGCGATCACTTTGTCACAGCGTCACCTTGGCTCACTGATGGCGTGACTTACGCTCCAGTTATTGCGGTCAACGCTGACGAAGCTGCAAAACTCGAAGCCGAAAAAGCCGAATCAGATCAGGAATCAGAATCAGAATCAGAAACGGATGAATCAGAATCCGAATCCGAAACGCTTGAATCAGAATCCGAATCCGAAGCAACAGAATCGGAATCAGAATCAGAAGCAACAGAATCAGTTCTCGAATCAGAATCAGCTGAACCAGAACCTCAAGCAATTTCTGAGGAGACTGACGAGTAACACGTTTTCACAAAATACACTCTGCCGTTAATTCGGTGGGGTGTATTTTTTTGCGCGAAAATTACGGGATTTCTCAAAAATTCATAGTGTGTTAAAATAAACGCTAAAGTATGGTCGCAAATAATCCGATTCATATTTTGTAATTAAGTTTGTCCATTCGTATGTGAAACGTAAGATTTAGATCCCTTACCGCAAATTCTTCGTGGGGTCTGCAGAATGACAATTTAATAGAGTTTTTTGGTAACACAATTAAACTGCGAATTCAGACGAAAGGTCGTGATGTTTGCAATCGGGGTGTAGCTTTCACAAAATCGTTTTTGGGATTTACGCGCTCACAAGAACGGGTGCGATTCGTGATTCGCGTTTTTCGGAATTTCGGTCTGCACTCAAGGAAAATATTTACAAATTGAAATTTATCCCGGGTAAAACAGGATTAACACTCGGGAAGAAAGGACAAGGAGGTTTATTATATGAAGAGACCTAAGATTTTTAGGTTCACACTGTTGGCTATGCTCTTGGTGGTGGCGTTTTCTGGCGGTGCTGTTGCTGCTAATCCTACTGTTCTCTCCGTCAGTGCCGTAGGTGGCGGTACCGCGAGTAAGCCAATAGAGGTCGGTATGCCATCCGACAGAGCTACAAAATACCGGGCAGAGGTACAGATAGCTGGAAGTATTCTCACACAAAACAACTTCGATACGTATTTCTCCGCAGATGTTGTTGGCGATAACGTGACTGCATCGGTTGATAACTTCGCAGTATGCGTGCAGGGACCTAATACTAATAAGAGTATGGTTACGGTTCCAGGTACATTTGACCCTGACGAAGGATTGATCAAATTCAGCAAAGGCTCTCTTTCTGCTAGCTGTAATATCATCATAGATGTATCCTTTGACTTAAATGTGGGCGGCTCGGGTACTTATCAAGTAGCAGCATTAGCGTCACCAAAGTCAACTGATGTTTCAAAAAAGAGCACCAACATTTACTACACCTTCAGTGTGGAAAAGCCAACGGTTACTCCAACAAATGCGTCTTGGACTGGCAAAGCAACAGAGCCTTGGTCAAGGGACGTTGTCGCAAAAAACGCATACTCAACAGACGTCACGATCCCGGACGCAACTGTCACAACACTGTGGGAAACTTACGGAATCCGCACGCTTATCTCTGATGAGGTCGATGGGTCTGTCGTAGTGAGATTCGAAACGTCAAAGGACGCAACGGTCAATCCGGACGGAGTAATTCTTCGCTCGACACCAACAAATGGCGTGAAAATTGCAGTTACAGCGACAAACTCCAAAGGTACAGCCAAGGGCAACTACACGTTCGCAACCAAGAACGACAAGCTCCCGACAGCCAAAGACGCGTTCTGGT
Source organism: uncultured Fretibacterium sp. (assembly GCA_937911045.1). Taxonomy (GTDB): domain Bacteria; phylum Synergistota; class Synergistia; order Synergistales; family Aminobacteriaceae; genus JAFUXM01. The sequence continues at coordinate 24,469 of CALEPX010000003.1, forward strand.
TCAACGGCGAAGCTTATCTCTTCCACGACGGAACGATCGAACCCGGAACACTTGTTTCGGCAGATTATCTCGCGGAGGGTGTCAGCGTTGTCAACACGTCAATCGATCTTTCACCGGACGTAGCTCTCCCGATAACTTGGAAGGTTACTGGTCTCCCGACTGGTCTCACTGGCGCAGTCTCAACGGATCCGCGGCTTTTCGAGATCACAGGAACTCCGACAAAATCCGGAACGTTCAAGTACAAGCTCGAAGTCACGAACTCAGTTCTCAAGCAGGGCGCAACCATCGAACGTACTGTAACTGTTGAACCGTTGTTCACATCGTATGACAACTACGTTCAGGTGCTGAACAATCTCACGACAGGCAAAGATTACAAAGCTTCCGTGAAATTACCCGGCGCAACGAGTTGGGATATTTCGTTCGATGTTGATGCGTTGGCGATGGCTACGGACGACGATGGCGATTTGGACACGAAATTGCTCCCGTTGACAGCAACGTATGACAAGAACAAAGGCGAACTTTCAATCAACGGCAAGGCTGCGAATTTGAACATGTACCCCGCGAGCGGCTCGTATGACGTGATATTCAGAGTAAGCAACGATGTAACTTCAGATGATGCGGAGATTCATTACCAGATTCCGGTCGTAGCAGTTGCACCGAAACTCACGACGAAGACAATCACAGCGTCATTGTCAACTCCTCTGACAGCGAAAACCGGCAAAATCGAGGCTACCGGAACTTTCCCGATCAGCTTTGATTTCGACATTGCAGACGCGGATCTTGCGAAAATATTCGTGCTGGAATCATCACCTGACGCGGCGGATAATATCGAAAACTTGACCGGCGCAGAGAAGATCGCGGAAATTCTCGGATTGACACTTGTTGCGGAAGATTTTGATAATGGCGAATCGACAACCAGTGATGACGGTTATATTACGTTGGCTGGCACTGCGAAATACGCTCTGAAAGATTTCCCGGTCACTGTCAAGATGTACAACCCGTACACAGCCCAGAACGGCGGCGATCCTGTCGAAACGGTAGTCAAGATAACCGCGAGAGGCTCAGCTCCGAAATTCCCAACCGCAGCTCCGAAAGATCCGTTGGTAATTGCGGCTGGTGCAAGCGAAGAGCAGATCGCAGACTTCATGACGAAGAATGCGAAGTATTTCTCGGCAACTGGTTCAGCTTGGATGGGTTTCAGTGCGCCAGGACTTCCTGAGGGAATGAGCCTTTCAAGCGACATCGGGGAGGAAGACCCGACAACATTTGGCACGACTGATAATCCTTGGGTAGCTGGAATCACTGGCACAGTCCCGAATACTCCTGAGACGAAATTCACGATCAACTTGACAGCTCAGAACGTTGAGGGCAAAGCAACCCAGAAAATTCCTGTTATCATTAAAAAAGCTGTTGATCCGAGCGATTTTGATTCTCCGATCGTGTTAAAGACAGCAACTCATGGCTCAGATTACACCGCAACTTACAAACTTGAAGGCGTGAGTTATGTCAGCAAAGACGCGGTAGATCCTTCAGATGGTCCGTTCACTGTGGCTTGGGATTCAGCAAAATCCACCATCACAGTGAAAGCAACAAAGAATGATTTCGGGAAAGCTGCGTATCCTGAAGGCGGTTCGTTCGATTTGACGATCATGGCGAGTAACGACTTGAATGCGGGACCTGAGGCGTTAGTATTCAGAATCCCCGACAATCCGGTCAAAGCCAAACTCGAGACGAAAGAACTCTCAACGACGGTCACTACTGGTTTCACTACGAGTACTGGTCAGATCAAAGCTTCAGGAACAACACCGATCAGTTTCGATTTTGCACTGGACGAGGATGCTTACAATGCGGTTTCTCTCGACCCGAGTATCACAACGAGCGATCCTCTTGTGTGTTTATCGTCACTCGGACTCAGCGTTGATATCGACATGGCGAAGGGTATCGCGACAATCACTTCAAGCCCGGACATTCGTGCAGCACTGAGCAAATTCCCTGTCACTGTGAAATTGTTAGGACCTGGCGAGGAGAATTACGTCGAAGGACAAGTCAAAATCACGGTTAAGGGTACTGGCGCATCATTCGTGAACAAGGCTCCGACCACAGCGTTCATGGCAAAAGCTGGCGGCGGTGAAGACGATATTATGGCTCTGAACGAACTTGTTTCAGCGTCATTGAAAGTTTACGGAACTGAGCCTTTGAATGTAACATTGACTGGTGCTCCGTCTGGCTGGTTTATCAGCAAAGATCCACAGATAGCGTCCGGCTTAAATAAAATTACTCCGTTAGTAATCTCTGGTGACAGCATTCCAAGCGACGTCACGAAGTACAACATCACGGTGAACGTTTCAAACGCCGACGGAAAAGCTAGCCAGAAATTGGTAGTTCAGACCGCAAGCGCATTGACACCACCTCAGGATCAGCCGATAGTTTTGACGAAATCGTTAGAATTTACGACCACCGGCAACAAAGCTTACTCAGCAACATATAAATTCGACGGAGCTAAATATCTCGGCGATTATGGTGCGTTTAGTGGCGATATTCCTTCCGATGGCAATTACGTATTCGCTGGAAAACCGGCTCGTGACAAAGCAGCAGGCACAGATGAACTTGACGCTACACACACGAATAAGTCATTCAAAGTTGAGCTTGATCCAACCAAACAGACGTTGACGTTCTCAGCTGCGGCAAACGCAATCAAAGAATATCCTGCGTGGAGCGGCGGTTCATACGATATCGAAGTTCTCATGAGCAACGATATTCCGGGAATTGCGCTCGTACATTTCAGAGTGCCGATTAAGCTTGAGAAACCGAAATTGACTGCTCCGAAAGAATTGAAGTTCACTGAGGGTAAAGTAAGCACTCAGAAACTTGAAGCTTCCGGAACAAGACCGATCAGCTTTGACTTCGACATTGATGCCACAGAGCTTGCGAAAATATTCTCGGATATTGGTAGTAGTACTACTGCGAACGAGAAGTTCACGAAATACCTGAGCATTGACCTGATGGCGAATGCTACTGAGATCAAGGCGGCTGAGGCGGCTGGAACTTACACACTCGGCGGAACAAGTACTCCGAAAGTCGTTGTCAAGAACCTGCCCGTTACAGTCAAAATGTACAATGACGCAACCCGTAATGACGGCGGCGATCCTGTCACGACGACAATCAAGCTCACAATCGAAGGAACTGCTCCGAAATTCAAGAAGTCTGCTCCGAAAGATGCGTTCATCGTTGCAACTGGTGCGAGCGATCTCACGAAATTGCAGAACGCTATGGCTCAGTACTTATCGTTCGATGCGTCACCGACAGTAACGTTTGATGCAACCGGACTTCCAAGCGGTGTTGAAGTTATAAAAAGTGACGACGGCTCACCGATGTTGAGCGGAACGTTCCCGGAAACAGTAGGCAAGTACAATATCTCGTTCAAAGTTACGAACTCGTTGGGCAATGCGTCACAGAAACTCACGGTTCAGACCGCGGCTCCAGTTACGGCTCCTGAAAATCCGTTCGAGATGAAGGTGTTGGAGCTTGGCAAGGATTACAACCAGTCCTACAAATTCACGAACGGTGCTACAGAAGTTTCAGAACCTGATACAGCTGTACGTTTACCGAGCGATTACACGAATATCGGCGGGTTCAAAGTTGCCTATGATAAGACGAAGAACACAATCACCGTTACTGCCTCAAAGACAAATGTTGCGACGTATCCTGAAGGCGGATCGTTCGACATCGAGATCTTGATGAGCAATGACGTGAACGATGGTCCAGTCACCGGACATTTGAGAATCCCGGTCAAGGCGATCGCTCCGAAACTTGCTACGAAAGAGCTTTCCGCAAAACTCACAGCTGGCTTCAACCAAGCGAAGATTGAAATTACGGGAACATTGCCGATCAGTGTTGATTTCGGAATTGATGCTGAGGCGTTTGCGAAATTGCTTCCTGACAGTGAGGCGACAGATTCCTCTGATATGTTGTCTGCTCTCGGACTTACGTTCAATCCTACACCTGACGAAGGCGGCGCACTGCTTGAGAACGTGAACTACATCACAGTCACAAGTACACCTAGCACAGCCGTGGCGTTCAAGAAATTCCCGATCACGATCGCAATGGAGAACCCGGGCGGAACTGCAACTGCTAAACTCCCAATCACTCTTGAAGGGTCTGCTCCGAAATTCGTGGCATCTCCGAAGAACGGCACAGTTTACACGGTTAAGGCTGGTGAGAGCGATTACAGCGCACTGAACGAGATTATCTCCAACTGCTTGCAGGTATCCGGAACGAAACCGTTGACAGTAACGTTATCTGGAACTGTTCCTTCAGGCATGACTGTCACGCAGGACGAGATCACAGACTCGACAAATACCCAGTTGGTGCTTGGCGTGGCAGACGGCTCAAGCGTTCCTAATGAAGAGAAGAAGTACATCGTCACGGTCAACGTCCAGAACAGCGAGGGTAAAGCTTCTCAGAAGCTCACAATCGAAACAGCTCAGTCGTTACCGGATAAGTATACGGATATCGATAAGCCGTACAAGACTTTGAAGGTGTTGGAAATTGGCAAGCCTTACTCCGTTTCGGATAAGTTCGCGGGCGCAACATACGCGTCTCAGGACGTCATCGAAGACAGCACGATTGAAACTCCGATCAAAGTGACACTTGACGCAACGAAGAACACGCTCACGTTTGCAAATTCGAAGACGATCAGCAGCTACCCGACTGATGAGGACGGCGTTTTCATTCCTAATGCTTCATATGATGTTTTGGTTCAGCTCAGCAATGACATTGAGGGCATTCTGCCTGTGTATTACAGAATCCCGATTAAGGCAAATCCTCCGAAACTTGAAACGAAGGAAATCACAGGGAAATACGGCACTCCGTTCACGAAGACTACGACTGTTAAAGCGACCGGAACTACGCCGATTAGCATGGATTTCATCGTCGATTCGGACAAATTCAAGGCAGCGTTCCCAGAGTCGACTGCAGCGACCAACGAAGACATGCTTAAGTATCTCGGATTGAACTTCAGCAATGACATGGCGAAGGGTATCACCGAAGTCAGCACCGATTTGGAGACCGACGCGTCAATGGTCACGATGAAGAAATTCCCGATCACTGTCAATCTGTTAGGGCCTGGCGGTTCTTCAAGCGGCACAGTCAACTTTACGATCACTGGAACGGCACCAGAATTATCGACCACTACCGGAACTTACATGGTCAAGGCTGGCGGCGATCAGGACGATCTCGACGCGTTGAATGAGCTTGTTTCGGCATCATTGAGAGTAGTCAAGGGCACTAAACCGTTCACAGCTACTATGAGCGGATTGGAGGGCTTGAAACTCAGCGAGGACGCACTCCCAGATGGTACAACAGCGTATCAGGCACAGTACGTGTTCGCGTTTGACGGCGTAAGCGCAATCACCGACACCGAGAAGAACAACAACGTTGCGATCACCGTCACCAACAGTGAAGGCAAGGCTTCCAAGAAATTAACGATTGCAACAGCGAAGGCTCTGGATACCGTAATCACTTCAGAAACCGTCCCGTACGCAACGCTGAAAGCTCTCGAACTTGGCAAAGCTTACGAGCAGACAACCAAACTTGCAGCGAAAGAAGCTAAGTTAGTTCTGGTCAACGCTGGCGGCGCGACCAACACAGTTTCGGCTAAGAAACCTGCGCGTGACAAGGGTACCGAGCACTCCGAGACCAACTACAATAACAGCGACAACACTTCTCCGTTCACGATCAAACTCGACGCGACTAAGGGTATACTCACGGTCAAGGCAACAAAGATCGATACGTATCCGGTTAGCAGCGATGCTTCATTCGACGTGTTAGTCCACGCGAGCAACGATATTCCAGGTGTTGCGGACGTTCACATCAGAATCCCGATCAAGACCGAAAAACCGGCTCTTACCACGAAGGAATTGTCACTAGCAGAGGGTCAGGAAATTTCTGGCACGAAGGCGACGATCGCGGCGAACGGAACGAAACCGATCAGCTTTGATTTCGAGATCGCTGATGCAGATTTCTTTAAGGTGTTCCCGGCTTCTAAGGACGAGACTTTGACAACAGCTCAGAAGTTCGCAGCTCTTGGACTTGAGTTCGACACAGATGCCGACACAAACAGTGCAGCTGGCAAGTACGCGTTCGGCGGAACACCGACGGTAGTTCTGAGCAAGTTCCCGGTCACGGCTAAGATGTACAACGCAAACACCGGATTTGGCGAAGGCGCAACACCGATCAACGGCAAGTTCACAATTTCTGTGTCTGGTACAGCACCGAAGTTCGACAAAGACGCGTCCAAGTTGACGACAACGTTCTTAGTTGCGACGAATGCTGACTCTGACAATGGTCTCGATAGTCTGAACACGGCTCTTGCTGATTACTTGAAGTTCACTGGTTCACCGCAGATGACTGTTACACCTACTGGAGTTCCTGATAACTTGAAGCTTGTTATCAACAATGACGGCAACGCTCTTGAATTTACCGGAACAGCTCCTGACACAGTGAACAAGTACAAGATTACAGCGACGATCACGAACAGTCTGGGCAAAGCTGTGCAGAAATTCACGCTCGAAACTGGTGAGGCTGTTCCAGAACCAACAGAAGCGTTCGAATTGAAGCAGCTTGAACCGGGCAAGGATTACTCAGCAACGTTGAAGTTCACAAACGGCGCGAAGAATGTTGTACGTGAAGGAACTGTTGAACCTTCAGATTACGCTGAGGGCGGCATTGACGGCGCATTCTCGCTCAAGTACGATCCTGCGAAAACCACGCTCACGGTCACGGCGAAAGGCTCTACACTCAAGTACTACCCGGCAACCGGTGGCGGTTCGTTCGATATTCCGATCAAGATGAGCAACGACCTGAACTCAGGTGACATCGATGGACATTTGCGAATCCCGGTCAAGGCGACAGCTCCGAAACTCACGACAAAATCAATCGAGGGCACGGCTGGTGCTGCAATAGGCAATAAGGGCCTAATCGAGGCAAGCGGAACTACTCCGATCAGCTTTGACTTAGACATTGATCTTGCGGATTTGATCACGATATTTGCACCGATTTCGACTGACGCAGCTACGAATCTTGTGGAAGCTAACTTCCCGGGAATCGTTGAGAAATTAGAGTTCCTCGGATTAGAGGTTCAACAGGACGAAGCCAGACCTACAGAAAGTGGTTACGCGATTGGCAACAACAAGATCACGATTAGTGGAACACCGACGTATGCGTTGAGCAAGCTCCCGGTCAAGGTGAAGCTCTACAACCCGGTTACTGGCTACGATGCAAACGCGGAACCTGTTGAGACAACGATTCAGATGAACATCAAGGGCGTTGCTCCAGTGTTCAGCAATACGAGAGTTCCGGCAGCAGGCTTCAAGGTCATCACAAGTGCTACGGCTGAACAGTTGAATGCACTCAGTGCAGATATGGCTCCGTACTTGTTACTCAGTAAGGGAACGCAGCCTTTGACACTGACAGCTACTGGACTTCCTGATGGAATGATGATTTCGCTTGATGAGACTGACGATACTCTTCTTACGTACACGCTGGTTGGTGAGACAACACCGGAAACTGGCAAGAAGTATTCGGTCGTGGTTACGGCTCAGAATGCGGCTGGTAAGGCAACACAGAAGATCGCTCTCGAAGTTATGGATCCTGTAGTCCTTCCGAAAGAAAAACTTGAACTCGGTCCTGCGACGTATGACAAGGCGTTCAGTGGAACTCCGACGCTTGAAAAAGGCTCGAAGCCGGTTTACTGGTTCTTTGCCGGTGACGAAAATGCTCCTGAGGCAGGAACTTTCCCGAGAGGCTATGAAACGGCTGAAGATCTCGCTGGATTCGGACTTGCGATCGACAGTACTAAGGGTTCGATCAAGGCAACGAAGATCACTCAGTACAGCCCGGATATCACGTTCTACATCATCGCTAGCAACGAAGTTTCCGTAGCAAGCCAGGAAGTCACGCTCTCGATTGGTCTTGCGAAGCCGAAGTTCTCATCAGCTCCGAAACTTCCGGAAGGAACGAAGAACGCTGCGTATCAGGACTCTTCCAAGAAGAATCCTACGATTACAGCTGAAGGTTTCTGCCCGACGTTCTTGATCTCAGTTAATGACGGCAATTTCGTGTCAGACGATGTATTTACTGATACGGACGCAATTCTTCCGGGATTGGAGTTAGCTGTCACCGAGGACGACGATGACTATGATGACATCAACAAAGGGGGGACGCCAACTGATGGCTACTTCACCAAGAACACGTTGACGATTTCCGGAACTCCGACGGACATCACGAGCGAGGACAACGCTGTTAAGGCTATAAGTTTGACTGTGAGAATTATTGGTCCGAACTACGATCCTAATAGCGATTCGACCTACACTGACAAGACATTCAGTCTCTTGGTACGCGATCAGGCTCCGAAATTCAAAACGTCTACGTTCGATCTTGGCACGCTTGTTTCGATGGATGACGAAATGAGCGTAACGATGAATCTCATCGCTGGAACTGGCGATTACAAGTGGACAGTCACTGGTGCAGGTGCTGGAATGGAAGTTTCGTTCGATACATCTGGTGTTATAGCCTCCACGAGCGACGGTTACTCAGTCACGGTGAAAGCGTCAGATCAACCAAAGTTGAATATCGCGACAACCGGCACGAAGAAAGCTAACGGCTCGTTAAAAGTCACTGTTGAGAACATTCGCGACTCGAAGCTCAAGACCAGCGCAACACTCAACTTCAAGATCGGAGCAACTGCGGCTCACAAGACCCCAGACTTCGGAAGTGCTCCGAGCGACAGTTCAGCCAAACCGGAACTTGATATTTCCGAGAAACCTGAGCTTGAAGCCGAAGTTGAAGAGACGACCGAAGCCGTTGCTGAAGAAACGACGAGCGACGATGTTGAAGAACTCGACGGTGTGACGATGGGTGCTGAACGTTCAGCCGAAAGTTTGACCGACGAAGAGAAAGCTGCATTGAGCGATTACGTGATTGCGGCAGTCCTTCCGGAGTTGAGCGTTGTGCAAGACGGACAGTATGATTTCGAGGTTGACCTTGATGAGAACGTGATTGCGGGTGCGCATCTTGAGTGGTTCGCATTCCCGAGAACGGCTGCGGCAACAGAAGACGATGAGATCGTTGACTTTGCCACGAGTAAGGGTGAACCGACCGAAGTTATCCCGAGCGATCATTTCGTAATCGTTTCTCCTTGGCTGACAGCGAACGTGACATACGCTCCTGTGATTGCGGTCAAGGCGGAAGAAGTTGCGAAGTTGGAAGCTGAGAAGGCAGCGGCAGAAGCAGAGAACCCAGCAGAGGAATCCGAAACTGAAGAGGAAGAGAAAGCTGAATCCGAGGAAGAAACTCAGGAAGAAGCCGAATCAGAATCCGAAGTTGAATCCGAAACTGAAGCTGAAGTTGAAACTGAATCTGAAACTGAGCCGGAAGTATCCGAGCCAGCACCAGAACCAGCAACAGAAGTCGTAGCCGAAACTGCTCCCGAAACAGCAGAGTAAGCTCTGATTAATTCACAAAACACTCTATCCAGAAATGGGTAGGGTGTTTTTTTTGCGCAAAATTCCAGATTGCAAGCTCGCAAGAACATGTTAAATTCATATCGCAAGAAATTATTATAATCAGGAGTTGATTTTTCATGAAAACTTTTCGCGTAATGTTATTAGCAATTTTGGCAGTTGCGTTGTTAGTTTCGGCGTCATCGGCTGACGTTGACAAGACTGGCTGGCCCGCACAGCTGCGATTCATGGCAGGACCTCCGGGCGGAAACTGGTTTGCATTGGGAACGGCTCTGTCCGAAATGTGGACTGGAGCAGGCTTGCCGCAAACTACAAGTTCATCTGGCGGCGGAGTTTCGAACATTCTTAACGCACACGCTCGTCGAGGAGATTTGGGATTTTCGGTCACGTCGCTTTTGGGAGCGGCTCTCAAAGGTGAAGCTGATTTCAAAGGGCGCAAAGTTGACAACGCTGTAATCATGGCGAATTTGTACACGCAGTACACGTATTTCATCATGCGCAAAGATTTCGCGGAGAAAAATAATATCAAGTCCGTTGAAGATATTATCGCGAAGAAACTGCCGATGAGATTCGCAACGTTAAAACCCGGCACAAGCTCAGAATTTATCGTGAAGGCGTTGTTCGAGAAGGGCTACGGATTCGATTACAAGTCCACGTTTCAATCATGGGGCGGAACTGTTGAGTACGCGTCTTACGAGGGCGGCGCGGATTTGTTAGCTGATAATCATCTGGATTGTTTCGCGTTCTCAGTCGGGAAAATTGCGTCAGTCGTCATGAATATCGAAAGTCAGCTTGATATAGTTCTGCTGCCGGTCGGTCAGGAAGCTCTGGACAAATTAGCCGATGCTTACGGAACTGTTACGCTAACGATTGACCCGGGAATTTACAAGTCAGTCCCTGAAGGAGCAGAACCGGTTAAAGCTGTCGGAGATTACACTTGTATCGTAATTCGCAAAGATTTGCCCGAATCACTTGTCTACGAACTCAACAAGGCAATCTGGGAAAATAAAGCGTCACTCGTTGCGGCTGTGAAAGACATGAACGAGCTTGTACCTGAAATAGCATTGCCCGATAAAGTTCCTGCGCATGAAGGCTCGATGAAATTCTGGAACGAACTCAACGGGAAATAAATAATCATGCGAAAATTATCAGGTTTTTCGAAAACGCTCATATACTTGTACGTCCTCGCGATGGGCGTTTTTCATTTATTTACGGCTAGTGCGGGGAATTACGAAGCATTTTTGCAGCGAAATATTCACTTGGCTTGGGTATTGCCTTTAGCGTTCGTATTATTCCCGATTTCGAAAAAAGCTCCGAAAGATCGTGTGCCGATTTATGACTGGCTTCTGGCGATTTTGGCAGCGGCTCCGGGCGTGTACTCAATGATAAATTACACGGCTATAACCGAACGTATTCAGCAAATTGACCCGTTGACGACAGCTCAGTTAGTTTTGGGAACGCTGCTGGTTGTGTTATTACTCGAAGGAACACGTCGAATTGTTGGGCTGCCGTTATCGTTAATCGCGTTCTTATTCGGAGCGTACATGTTATATGGCTACAAATTGCCCGGATTATTGCAGGGATTCCAGTTCACATTCCCTGAAGTAATCGAAGAGCTATTCTTGACGGACGAGGGAATTTTCGCGTCACCGTTGGGAGTTTCCGCAACGTACGTCATGATATTCTTGATATTCGGAGCGTTTCTCGAAAAGAGCGGTGCCGGTGAATGGTTCATGAGTGTAGCACAGGCTTTCACAGGAACAACTCCGGGAGGCCCTGCACAGATCGCGGTTTTGAGTTCGTGTTTATTCGGCTCAATCAGCGGCTCAGCAGTTGCGAATGTTTACGGCACAGGAACATTCACGATCCCATTAATGAAAAAGATCGGCTATGAACCATATTTTGCCGGAGCAGTTGAGGCAGTCGCGAGTTCCGGAGGACAAATCATGCCGCCAATTATGGGAGCAGGAGCGTTTTTGATGGCGTCGTTTTTGGGATTGCAGTATCGTGAGATCATGATCGCAGCAATTTTCCCGGCGTTGTTATATTACGGCGCGTTGTTCCTGATGGTGAGATTGCGTGCTTTGAAAACCGGATTGCGTGGCTTAGACCCGTCTGAATTGCCCTCGAAGCGTGATGTTCTGAGCAGATTTTACATGATAACTCCGATTGTCGGATTAATCGCGTTTCTGTTAATCGGCTACACTCCGATGCGAGCTGCGTTGCTGGGGATTGGTCTTGCATGGTTCGTATCGTTCTTCAATTTCAAGCCCGACACAAGCAAAACTCAGAAATTCACGGCTGTAATCGTAGCTCTTGTATCTTTAGGATTGGGAATATTTTTCTCGCTCAAGCCAGAGATTGCAGATTCTATCAGTCCGGCGATGCAGTTCGTGATAATTGCTGCGTACATGCTCATAGCCTCGTATTTCAATCCGGGAATGAACACTCGGGAATTTATCGACGCGATTGAACAGGGTGCGCGAGGAATCCCGTTAGTATGTGTTGCGTGTGCTACAGCCGGAATAGTTTTGGGAGCTGTGTCATTAACCGGAATTGGCGGCAAGCTTGTAGGATTTGTGATTTCGTTCGCAGGGGACATGCCGTTATTAGCTCTTGTTCTGGTCATGTTAATAGCTACGTTATTGGGAATGGGATTGCCGACAACGGGCGCGTATATTCTGGCTGCTGCACTTGGTGCGCCGATACTCGTGAAGCTGGGATTTCCTCCGATAGCTGCACACATGTTCGTGTTTTACTACGCGATAATCTCGAACATAACTCCGCCGGTTGCGTTGGCTGCGTATGCTGCGAGTTCAATCGCCGATTCGAATCCGAATAAAACAGGATTTCAAGCGATGCAGCTGGGATTTTTGGCATATGTCGTACCGTTTGCGTTTTGCTATGATCCGGGATTATTAATGCAGGGTAATGCAGCTCAAATTTGTTGGGCGTTACTCAGCGGAATCGGTGCTGTATTTGCGTTCGCTGGAATGTGGATGGGTTATCTAAATAAACCGCTGAATCTGTTAATGCGAATTTTGCTGGGAATTGCCGGCGTGTTGTGCCTGAGCGTGCCACCTGTCGCGACAATTTCAGGAATCGTAATCTTGATCGCAGTGTACGTAATTTCCAGACGTTAGCAAATTTTCAAGAGCAGTTCTCAGAAACGGGGCTGCTTTAGTGTACGTAATTTCCGGACGTTAGCAAATTTTCCAAGAGCAGTTCTCAGAAACGGGGGCTGCTTTTTTATGAAGCAAATTCTCCACGAAAAATACCCGCCCAAAATTTCAGACGGGTACACTTCGCAAATTATTTCGCAATTATTTATTAACCGAGATATTTTTTCAGGACAGCGCGAACTGAGCCAGCTCCGGAAATTTCTTCACGGAACATGTTCTCGATCTTCACACCAAGTCCGGCTTCGTACAAATCAACACCGAATATATGCTTGTTCTTGAGAATCGGCTGCAACTTCTCGCCAACTGAGTCAGGCTTTCCAAATTCGATCCCGGCGAGCTGCTTATGCAATTCCGGAATCATCGGGTCAGGTGATAACTCGAATTTCTTCCCGTTGTCATCGACTGCTAACAAGTATCTCAACCAGCCAGTAATCGCCAGCGGAATACCGACTAATTTCTCAGCCGTTCCATAACGCGCAACGTGTGCCTTGATCGTCTCACCGAAACGAATGCCAACCATCTGTGACATGTCAACAGCAATTCTCGCACTCGTGTCTCCCAGATACGAATTACAAACGCGAACGTTAATGAACTCATCGATAAATGCTTTCGGCGATAAAATTTTCGGGTCTTCAACTACAGGCAAGCCCTCATCATAACCGACTACATGCGCCAATTTCGCAAGCTCCGGATCTTTCACGCAATCCGCGAACATCTCGTAATTTAACATGCACGCGTAAGAAACTAACGCCGTATGAATCGGATTCAAACACGCCGTAACTTTCATTCGCTCCGACAAATTCACCGTGTTGCGATCCGTCATGTAAACGCCTCTGCCCTTTTCTAACGCTGGTCTGCCGTTCGGGAAATTGTCCTCGATGACCAGATATTGCGGAGCTTCTGCATTAACAAACGGTGCAATATATGTCTTCTTGGACGTGATCACAACCTGCATATTCTCGACGCCGGATTCTTCGAGAGATTTCGCAACTGATTCAGACGGACGCGGAGTTATCTTGTCAATCATGCTCCACGGGAACGAAACTCGCTTCTCATCCGAAACATACTCGACAAATTCCGCGCTGACAAATCCCTTCTCACACCATTTCTGCGACATGTCAATCACACTCTCGCGCAATTTCCTGCCGTTCTGAGAAACGTTATCCATTGAGACTAATGCAAGCGGCTTTGCTCCATTTTTGAAACGTTCGAACAACATCGCTGCGACAACCGCCATAGCTCCGACTGCTTTATCCGGGCCGTTATCAATATCTGCCTGCACAAACGGGAAATATTTCCCCTCAAGATTATGCAACGCGTAACCCTTCTCTGTAATCGTGAACGATACAAGCTGCAAACCCGGACTCGTGAAAATTTCCTTCAAACGCGACCATGCTTTTGAATCCGAACTCTGAGCTTTCACTGCTTCAGTCAATGGCGCGAGTACACGTCTATCAGTTCTGCCATCTCCGTAAAGCGTCACAGATAGCGCGAGATTATCAAACGGATCGTAAATCTTATCGACTACATCGTAATCAAACGTCTCGACACAAGTTATTCCCCTGTCCATGTCTCCGTCAGAGATTAATTTGTCCGCAATGCCTCCGATGAAAAACCTGAATATATTCCCGATCCCGAAATGAACCCATAAAGGATTTTTGCGCGTACGTTCCGCCAATGCCTGAAAATCATACGTTGGTAAAGCAATTCCGGCACGTTTCCAAGCTTCAACATCTGCAAGACCTTTGTAACTCAACTGCATTTTCTAAACATCCCCCCTCGAATTATTTCTCAAGCCAAGATTTAATTCTGTCCTCCGAAATCTCGTTGCTGTTAAGCCTGATCCCGCCGCTTTCACGCGCAACAGCTTCGGCAGCTTTACGGGTATTGCCGCTCTTCGAGAAATACGCAACAAGACTTTTCCCGTTCACAATTATTCCTCCGACGGGTCAACATCCACGATAACTTTCATTGTTTTTTCGCGATTGTTATCGATAAATTCATACGCTTTCTGGAAATCCTTCAGCGGGAAAAACGCTGTCTGTAACGGCTTCAGCTTTATCTTACCTTCACTCACGAACTTGATCGCGTCAACAAAATCTTCGTGCCTGTACATCATTGACGTGTTCAAATCCAGTTCGCTGTCATTCAGTTTCGCTAAATCAACATTCGCTTTCTTACCGAACACAGCTACCAGTATAATCGTGCTGCCCTTGCGCGCGTTCTGAATCGCCTGATCCATCGTAATATCACTGCCGGCGCATTCGTAAATTACATCAGCTTTATCAACTCCGAAAGCCTCAACCAGTTTCGTAGCGTAATCTTCTTTCATCGTGTTCACGACAAAATCCGCTCCGAGTGATTTAGCAAGTTCAAGTCTTCCGTCAGAAATATCCGTCGCCAAAACCTGCGCAACTCCAAACGCCTTCAACGATTGAATCAGCAAAATTCCAATCGGTCCGCAGCCAAGTACTACAGCCTTCGCACCTTTCAAATCCGGGAATCTTTTCGCAGCGTGAATCGTAACTGCTAACGGCTCAAGCATCGCTCCTTCTGAATACGTGAAATTATCCGGCAACGGCGTAACTTTACTCGAATCAACCGCGAAATATTCACTGGCTGTTCCGGTTGTCTGGAAGCCCATTACTTTCAGCTTCTCACACAGATTATATTTCCCGTGCATACACGGATAACATCTGCCACAGAAAACTTGCGGCTCAATCGTAACTTTCTGACCGACTTTCAGATCCTTCACGTACTCGCCGACTTCGACAATTTGACCCGAAACTTCGTGACCCTGCGTGACAGGATATGACGTGTACGGATGCGTGCCGTGAAAAACGTGTATATCACTGCCGCAAATTCCGATCTTCTTGATTTTCACGAGAACCTGATCCGGACCGGTCTTGGGAATGTCAACTTCTCTGAACGTAATATTCTTCGGTTCGAGCATTAATTCCTGAATCATTTTGCCTTCCATAATTACAAATTCCTCCCTAATATTGCTCACTAATTCTCTCGAAAAATTCTCTGCACAACGGATCATAATCCATCAATGCGTCACAAAACGCCTCGCACCACAACGACATTTTCGCCTCAAATCCCGCAGCTTTCGCAATACCGGACGACATGAAATATATCTCTTCACACGCCTTGTAAACTTTCTCTTCGGGAGTAGCTTTCTTCAGACCGAGAAACGCGCTCGCGTAACCGTCAGCCTTACACGTCGATAAATATCTTCGCGCGAGATTCCTGTACTCGTGAAATAACATTGCCTTCTGAGAATCCGAATACGAATCGCAATCTTCAACGTGAACTTCACGCAAAATCGCATTCAATTCGCGACTCGTGAACTTCCTGAACAATCTGCGTCTTGGGAAAATCATCGTCAGGCAAACGCATCGCCACAGCCACCAGTCAATATTCGGCTTATTCGGGTGTTTTGGGTCTGTATGCCGCTCAGAGTATATCTTACGCGCAAATTCGTAAATATCCGGCTGCAAATTCTCGCGCAAATCCTCCAGAATATTTAAGCGTTTCAATGGCTCTAATTCGTCATAATATGCTACAAGGCGTTCATCGATTTCGTGCATTTTCTTGCCAATCTGCCAATCTACCAATCCATTGCTTTAATCGCAGCTCGTTCAATATCAAGCCCGGCTGTGTAATGCTTCGTGAAAACTTCGAATCCTTCAACTTCGCTTTCATCCGGAGAAACTGCATCGCCAGTCAATCCTTTGAAAACGCGATTGTCGAGATAATCTTCGAGTTTGCCGTCACGTTTGCCGTCTACCATGTACGCAGCCAACAACGCAATTCCCCACGCACCGCCTTCTGAAGCCGTAGACATAACCGTAACCGGAGAATTTACCGCAGCTGCCAGAACTTTCTGCATCACTAACGGAGTCTTGAATAATCCGCCATGACCCATAATTCGATCAAGTTTCACGCCCTCGTTCTTGAGCAAAATATCCATTCCGAGTTTCACAGCTCCGAGCGACGTGTATAAATTCACCTTCATGAAGTTCGCGAGATTGAATTTGCTGCCGGGCATTCGTGCAAATAACGGTCTGCCTTCGTTTATGAACGTGATATTTTCGCCGGAGTAATAGCCGTACGCCAACAATCCTCCGCAATCGTTATCACCCGTCATCGAGTGCGTGTACAACTTGCTGAATAATTCGCCCGTATCAGCTTTCACACCCATCAATTCGCAAAATTCCCGGAAAATTCCTACCCATGCGTTCAAATCAGTCGTGCCGTTATTCGCGTGTGACATTGCGACAGGAAATCCCGACGGCGTTGTTACCATGTCGATTTCGCGATACAGCTTCGATAACTGCTTCTCAAGAACTACCATTGCGAACGTGCTTGTGCCTGCTGACAAATTTCCCGTACGTGGCGCAACTGAGTTCGTAGCCGTCATTCCTGTTCCTGCATCGCCCTCTGGAGGACAAACTGGAACGCCTGCTTCGAGATTTCCGGATTCATCAAGCAACTTCGCGCCCTCAGGTGTCAGAACTCCAGCATCATCTCCGGCAACAAGAACTTTCGGGAAAATTTCGCGCAACTTGAAATCATAACCAGATTCACGCAGCAATTTCTCGAATTTCTCAACCATGCCTTGATTATAATCATGCGTATCAGAATCAATCGGGAACATTCCGGACGCTTCACCGATTCCGATAACTTTTTTGCCGGTCAATCTATAGTGAATATACGACGCTAACGTGAACACAGACGCAACATTCTTAACATGCGCTTCCCCGTCCAAAATTCTCTGGTACAAATGCGCAACTGACCATCTCAACGGAATATTAAAATCAAACAGTTCCGTCAATTTGTCCGCTGCCTGTGTCGTATTCGTGTTTCGCCACGTCTGGAATTTCGCGAGCTGCTTGTCATTCGCATCAAGAGCAATATATCCGTGCATCATGCCGCTGACTCCGAACGCCGCTAATTTACGAATCGTGATCCCGTATTTTGCCTCGACATCTTTCCTGAGCGACGAATAGCATTCACGCAAACCTTTCTCCGCATCAGCCAGCGCATACGTCCAAACGCCGTCTACTAACTGATTCTCCCATTCGAACGATCCTGACGCAAGAACTTTCCCGTCAAAATCAA
This sequence comes from uncultured Fretibacterium sp., assembly GCA_937911045.1. Classification (GTDB taxonomy): domain Bacteria; phylum Synergistota; class Synergistia; order Synergistales; family Aminobacteriaceae; genus JAFUXM01. The sequence goes on from CALEPX010000003.1 coordinate 42,299, forward strand.
TCAACACGCCCTTGATTCTCGTCGAACCAAATTCTATTCCGAGCGCAATTTTCCCGTCTTCAATTAATTTCTTCGCTTCCATAATCTTAATAATCTATCCCTGAATCAAAAACTCCTACCCGAGTATGAGCAGGAGCAAATTTCACACACTTACACAGTCTGACGTTTCTTGGACATGCAATCGATTCCAACTGCTACAGCCAAGACTAAACCTTTCACGACCATCTGCGTATATTCGCTAACGTCCATCAAAATCATTCCGTTCGTGAGTGAGCCGATAATTAACACGCCTGCGATAACTCCGGACATGCGACCGATTCCGCCGCTGACAGATACGCCGCCCAAAACTACGCACGTTATGACTTCGAACTCAAATCCGACCGCCGCTGTACTCTGAGCTGAACCCGATCTCGAAAGCAAAACTACTCCGGCAAGTCCTGCGAAAAATCCTGACAACGCGTAGATCAAATACTTCATGCGATTAACTCGAATGCCCGATAATTCCGAAGCTTCCTCGTTGCCGCCGATCGCGTAGAAATATCTGCCGAAATATGACTTGTTCAGGATAAAGCTTCCAATCGCGAAACATATTACCATTAAGATCGCACAAATCGGAATCAATCCTACAAAGCCCATCGATTCGAAAATTCCCCAGCGATCCAACGTCCAGCGCGCGAAAATTCCGAAATCCGGCGTGAATCCCGCAATCGGAAGTCCTCCGGATAACAAATACGAACAGCCTCGGAAAATCGTCTGTGATGCAAATGTCGCTATCAATGCCGGAATGCCAATCGTCGCAACCATCCAGCCGTTCAGAACTCCGATTAACGTCGCCATTATCAGCGAAACTATCACAGCCAGCCACATGTTCATGCCGGCGTTGACCATTAAGTACGCGCACACAACATTCACGAGCGCAATTATCGAGCCGATCGACAAATCGATTCCCGCGATCAAAATCACGAACGTCATGCCGATTGATGCAATCCCGTAATACGAAACCTGTCGCGAAATGTTAATAATATTTCCTAACGATACAAATCTCGGATTGAAATACGCAAATATCGCTATCTCAAGAATAAATACCAGCCATATCGCGTTTTGCTTGAAGAATTTTGCCATTTACTAACTCACCTTTCTTTTACTCTCAGGAATTATTCCCGAAGCATATGTCATGATCGTATCAACGTTAAATTCATCTTTCTGAAGCTCACCCATCATTTTGTTTTCCGAAAGCACGATTATCCTGTCCGACATGCCTATCAACTCTTCCATTTCGGACGAGATCATTAATATCGCAACTCCCTGCTGCACCAAATCATTCATGAGCTTGTAAATCTCGAACTTTGCGCCAACATCAATTCCGCGTGTTGGTTCGTCGAAGATAATCACTTTCGACATCGCAGCCAGCCACTTAGCCAAAATAACTTTCTGTTGATTGCCGCCGCTCAAATTCTTCACAAGCTGGTGAATGCTCGGGCACTTAATCTGAATTTCGTCGCGGTATTTTTCTGCAGTGTCTTTTTCCGTGTGAGAATCAATGAACGTTGCACGCGAAATCTTTTCGTAAATCGGCATGGAAATATTATTCTTGATCGAGATAGTCAGCAACGCACCGTGTCTCTTTCTGTCCTCTGGCAAAAGCGCAATTCCGTAATCTATCGCCTGCCTTGGATTTTTCGGATTAATTTCCTCGCCGTCAAGAATGATTTTTCCGGATTCTTTGGGAGCTGCTCCGAAAATTACCTGAGCAATTTCAGTTCTTCCAGCTCCAACAAGTCCGCCTAATCCGAGAATTTCTCCTGCGTGAATCTGGAACGATATATCCTGATCGCCGTTTCCGTAAACGTGCTGCAATTCCAAGACTACGTTATCTTTGATGCAATTCGGGCGTGGCGGATATTTCTGCGTCATTTCGCGTCCGACCATCAATTTAATCAGCTCGTCGACCTGATGCGGAATTGTTTTGGGATCTTTGTCAGTTATGAGCGTGTCAACATATTCGCCATCACGTATAACTTCGATTCTGTCGCTCAACCTGAAAATTTCCTCAAGTCTGTGCGAAATGTAAATTATCGAAACGCCTTTGGACTTCAGCAACTCGACGACTTTGAACATGCTTTCGACTTCGTTCGTTGTCAAAGGTGCGCTCGGTTCGTCCATAATCAAGACTTGTGCGTTCTGCTGAATAGCCTTTGCGATCTCGACCATCTGCTGATAGCCAACAGAAAGATTCTTCACAAGCTCTCTGGGATTAATCTTGATGCGTAACTGTTCGAAAGCTTTGGCTGCTTCTTCTTCCATTGCCTTGCGATCGATCACGATGCCGTTTTTCTTGAGGATCGGTCTTCCCAGGAACATGTTTTCAGCCGCACTTAATTCTCCGACGTTGTTAAATTCCTGATATATAATCGCGATGCCGTTTTCTGCTGCTAATTGCGGTGTCATTCGTGAGAAAGTTTTCCCGTTGATCTTGATGCTGCCTGAAGTCGGAATAACTGCACCTGAACAGCACTTGATTAACGTAGATTTTCCCGCACCGTTTTCGCCGATTAACCCGAGAATTTCGCCACGTCTTAACTGCAACGTAACGTCTTTCAGCGCGACAACGCCGGGATATTCCTTTCTTATGTGTTCGAGTTCGAGTACATAATCTTCAGCCATGTAAACTCATACCCCCCTTATGAAATCATAAAAATCAGGCTTCCCACGAAAATCATTTCACGAGAAGCCAGTGTGATTCAAAAATTTGCTTACTTCATGCCAGCGATGATCTTGTCAACAGTTTCCGGTGTGATTGGCGCAACGCCTCTGAAAACGTTCTTCGCACCAACCTGATCGCTCAAAATCAACGCGAACATTGACGCGCAAGCTCTGCCGGTGTCCTCGTCTGAACCTTCGAAGCCGATGATGCCTTTTGCAGGATATGTCGGGTCTGCTAATTGACCAAGCTGCTGTTTCGTAACGTCAGTCGTGAATACGCCCATGTCTTCCGGAATTTTTCCGCCCGTATGAATCTGTAACGCTTCATCTGCACCGATCATTGCTCCCGCACCGATTCCAGCGATAACTTTCACATCAGGGAATCTCTGAAGCAGAGTTTCAACGGCTGTCTGAGCAAGATTAGCCTCAATTCCTGCAGGATTTCCGACGATCTCGTATTTTCCGCCAGCTTTCTTCTCAAGGCTTTCACGGATTCCGTTCTCACGTTCAAGCAAAATCACTGTCTGAGGATAGCCAATAACGATTACTTCGGCTTTATTCTCCGGTGAGAAATGCGCGTTGATGAAATCTGCTGTAATATCGCCGATCGCTCGTCCAAGATCCGTATTATTCAAAATCCAGTTCGCGTCAGTATTCGTCATCGGGTCGTCCCAGCACATAACTTTGATTCCGTATTTGCGGGCTTCGGCGCAGGCATCTTCAACGGCGTTCGCGTCACTCGGGTGAACCATTATTAAGTCACAACCAGCTGAAACAAAATTCTCGATCTGACCAATCTGAGTTGCTGAGCTGTCATTGCACGCTACGATTGTTGCATTTGCTCCGGCTGCGTCAAGAATCTCACGTAACGCTGTCATAACTCCTGCCCAGTAAGCATTCTGTAATGACTGAATCGTTATGCCGATTTTCTTACCCTTCAGGACTTCGAAATTGGCTTTCGCGTAAAATTCCGGGCTTGCCTGAACGCCATCAGTTGCGCCAGTGTCGGCTGCGAGAACAACCATTGGTGCTGCGAATACTAATACGAGACATAATAATGCGATAATACTCTTTTTCATAGCTAATTAATTCCTCCGTAAAATTTATAAATTAGATTTGGTAAATTAGATTTAGAAGCAAGTGAATGCTCCGTCAACGATAAAGTCTGAACCGGTCGTGAATGCGCAAGTGTCACCGGCAAGATAAACGCAAATTGATTCGAGTTCTTCGGGCGCACCCAATCTGCCCATCGGTGAAAAATCTTCCCATTTAGCGATCAACGGCTTCAAAAATTCTGAGCTGCGGATCAAATCCGTTCCGATATAACCAGGGCTGATCGAATTTACACGAACACCTTTCTTTGCCCACTCAACTGCGAGCGATTTTGTCAGCTGAATTACGCCAGCTTTCGACGCATTGTACGCACACTGAGGTTGTGGAACGTTGACGATGTGCGCACTCATTGAAGCTGTGTTAATAATACTGCCGCCACCGTGAGCAAGCATGTATTTTCCGGCGATTGTGTCCGTTAAAAATATGCTGTTCAGGTTCACGTTGATAACTTTGAGCCATTGAGCGTAAGTCATTTTTTCGGCAGCTTCGTTGATACAGATTCCCGCGTTTGCGTGACAGAAATTCAGACCGCCGAGTTCAGCGACAACTTTATCGACCATTGCCTGAACTTCGGATTCATCCGTGACATCACATTTGATCGCGAAAACTTTTCTGCCAGTTGCAGCAGCGATTTCTTTTGCAGTTTTCTCTGCTTCAGCGATGTCCATATCGACAACAGCTATGTCCGCACCAGCTTCAGCGAAACCAGTTGCCGTACACTTGCCGATTCCTCGCGCTGCGCCTGTGACGAAACCTTTTTTCCCGTCGAGACGCATTTTTTCAATAATTCCCATAACTTTTCTTACAGCCTCCTCGAAAAAATTTTTCGTTCTTGAGAACGAGTTCGATAATTCTAGCAACGTGAATGTGTATTCGTCAACGAGAAATATACGTAAACAAAAAGAATCCCCTACTCCGAAATCAGAGAAAGGGATTCTTTGGCATTACACTAACCATTTCGATTACAATTTCGCTCTCAACTCCTTCTATAAATGCTACAAATGCAATTAGCTACACTCACTAGATTATGCCTTTGACGTGAAGAAACGTGACTTCGCGCATAATCGGCAAAACCAAATTTTCCGGGCAAGAATGTTTCCGCAAAAGCCTCGCACGCCTGCCAAGATTCCTGCACCCGATGCCAAGTTCTTCGAGTACGCAATCAATCTGTTCAGGTGTTGGGTTCAGCGAATAATTTTCCCATACCCGTGCCGCAATAACAACGTGCATATCACAGATCACTTCTCAAGTTCTCCTTTCTACCCATTCAAGTTCAGGTATATTCAAGGTACTGTCCTGTAGGTACGCTCTCGACTTTTCCGTTTGGAATGTCTACCAATATCTTTACCATCATATTAGTTCGCCTCCTTTCTGCGCAATTATAAGCTTAAATTTCAATCACAAATGACTGTGTATTGATTAATTTAGTAATATAGCACACGAAATTTATTTTGGCAAGTCAAACAGTTTTAGCACGAGAATTTGCCAGAAATCGCTCCCATGTGTGATAATTTATGCAGCTTGAAAATTTTGGAGATGAATCAGTAATGCAGATTTTGGATCTTAATCGTTCGTTTGCGCCGATACGTTCTGAAGTTGACGCTGCGATGAAGAGAATATTTGACACACAGAGTTTCGTTCTTGGCTCTGAAGTTGCGAAATTCGAGAGACATTGCGAAAATTATCTCGAATTACCGGAAAATTCCGCTGTAGGCTGTGCGTCCGGAACTGATGCGCTGTTGTTGGCTCTGATGGCTGCGGATATTCACGAGGGCGACGAAGTTATCACGACACCGTTCACGTTTTTCGCGACTGCTGGGACGATTGCGCGATTAGGAGCTAGACCTGTTTTCGCGGATATAGATCTTGATACGTATAATATAGATCTATGTGACGTTCGTGCGAAAATTACATCCAGAACCAAAGCTGTTATACCGGTGCATTTGTTCGGTCAAATGGTAGCTCTTGAGAAAATTGCTTCTGAGTTGAAATCACAGGGAATACGCTTAATCGAGGATTCGGCTCAGGCGTTCGGCAGTGTGAGATACGTTGACGGGAAAATCATGCTAGCAGGGACTGTTGGCGATATTGGCTGCTACTCGTTCTTTCCGACGAAGAATCTTGGCGGTTGCGGTGATGGCGGAATGGTCGTATCTGGTGATCCCGAAGTTGCCGGTAGATTGCGAAAATTGCGCGTCCATGGCTCAGGCAAAACGTATTTTCACGACGAGATAGGTATCAACAGCAGGCTCGATGCGATACAGGCTGCGATACTCGATATTAAGCTCAAGCACCTCGACGAATGGAACGCTCAACGCCGGAAAATTGCGGATTATTACAAGTTATTATTCGCAACGCATGGGCTTCAGGATTATGTGAAAGTGCCTGTTGAAGAGTCCGGTAATGTGCATATATATCATCAGTATGCGATACGTGTGAAAGATAGGCGCGATGAGTTGATGCAGTATCTTGAAGAACGCGGAATCCCTACGAGAGTGTATTATCCGTTGTCGCTGCATTTGCAACCCTGTTTTGCGTATCTGGGATACAGAGCCGGTGATTTTCCGAAGTCCGAGCAATTAACGCGTGAGATTCTCGCATTGCCTGTGTACCCGGGTCTCGAAAATTCTGAGCAGGATACAATCGTGGAAGCTATATCCGAGTTCTACAAGTCATGAAGTCATGAACGTAATATCTATACAGAATAATTCGCGCATACAGGCTGAATTTGTACTCAGAAGCCCGGAGATTGACGGAACAGATGGCAGCATTTCCGAATTTTTGCGACGAGTTGGTGAAGTTGCTCCTGTGATAGCTCCCAGACAGGTTCACGCTTGCGACATAATTTCCGTTACGGACAAGAATTTCGCGGAATATGCTTTGCCGAATGTGATTGATTGTGACGGGATATTTCTGCGTACGAACAGGGCTGTAGCTACGTTGAGATTTGCGGATTGTGCGCCTGTTCTGGTGTATCCTGACGAGAATTTCGCGAGAGATTGCAATTTTGCTGTGTTGCTGCATTCCGGTTTCAAAGGAACTGTGCTAAATATCTCGGGGAAAGCTGTTGATGAAGTTCTGGAATTTGCCGGCGAGAATGCGCGTGAAAATCTTAACGTGTGGATTGGAGCAAGTATTGCTCAGGAAAATTATCCCAGAGATTTCGACGAATGGACGCAGCGTGCGTTGGGAAATTTTTCTCCGGAGAACGTTAGAATTTCTGGCGGGAAATATTATTTCGACATACGCAACGAGATCCGGAATCAGTTTTTGCGCTCTGGGATTTTGCCTGGTAAAATTTTCGTGTCGGACATGGACACATTCACGGATTACAGATGCTATTCGTATCGCAGGGGCGATAAACGTGACAGAATGATTCTTCGCGTGAAATTATCATGCCGGACATGGACACATTCACGGATCACAGATGTTATTCGTATCGCAGGGGCGACAAGTTCAACAGAATGATTCTTCGCGTGAAATTATCGTGAGAAATGCCATTGCGCTTGATAGTGTGACGTGATATATTTGCCAAAAAATCATGAATATAAGTATATTAGGAGGAAATTTTACAAATGCAAGAAGCTGTTATGGAAGCAAAACTCACGCAGAGTACTGTGCCGATTTCGATGTTCAATGAAGTAGGCGCTGCGAAAGTTTTCGAGGACGTGAGACAAAACGGCACGAAAGTTGTCATGAAGGACGATTTACCCGAGTGTGTGCTAATGTCGCCGGAAGAGTATGTCAGGATTTCGGACGAGTACAATGACGCGAAATTACTGGCACTTGCCATTCAACGCATGCGAAATTTTGATCGGTCCAAGCTCATTCCGGCGGAAGAACTTTATCGTGAACTTGGTTTCACTGACGAGGATATTGAAGGTTGGGAAGAGGTTGAAATAGAATGACTTGGAATGTCGATTTTCTTCCTGAGGCAAGAACCGATTTGAAAGATTTGTCGGGTAATCAGAGCCGTAGAGTCGTGAAAGCGATTGAACGTGTCCGCAAAAATCCCCTGCCAAAAGATGAGGGTGGTTACGGGATACCGTTGGGTCACAAGGGGAACGTCGATCTCACAAATTTTCTCGAGATAAAGCTCCGTGGTGCAGGAATACGCGTAATTTACAAACTCGTGCGCACGGAAACGGAGATGCTGATCATCGTGATTGGAATGCGTGAGGACGAGGACGTTTTCAATATTGCAGGGAAACGCGCTGAAAGATATAATCTTCGGGATTAGGTGCGGAATATTGCACGTAAAATCAAATTATGACTTACAGACTTACAGACTTAGACTTACAAAGGAGAGATGTGTTTTGAAGAAAGTAATAATCGCAGTGTTGCTGAGTCTTGTGTTAGCGTTGTTTGCTGTTCAGGCTCAGGCGTTTGAGAACGGATTCGTTAATGAGTCACCGTTGTCAGTTTTGGTTGCCGCGAGAAGACATGATCCGGGATATATGCCGCCTCCGCCTCCAAGAGAGATAGAGCGAAGACGCGCAGAGGAAAATGCCCGCCGACGTGCCGCAGAAATTCGGGAACGTGAGAGACGTGAACAAGCTCGTTGGGAAAGAGAACGCCGTGAACGCGAACGTTGGGAATATGAGAGACGCGAACGTGAACGCTGGGAAGCTGAAAGAAAGGCTCGTGAAAAACGCGAAAGAGACGCACGTAAAGCCGAAATCATCGGGGAAGTTCTCGGCGCAATAATCCGCGAGTCGCAAAGAGATAGCAAACGTGATTCGTATTATGATTATTAGAAAGGGGATGATAACATGTTGAGAAAGAATTTTGGAGTTGCGCTTGTGTTGTTATTCGTGGCAGTTTTTTCGAGTGCGGCGTTTGCGGACGTGAAAACACTCGATGATCTAAAGGCTGCGAAAATCGGCGTTCAGACTGGTGCTTCTTGTGAGATGCTCTTGCGCGATTTCACAAGGGGAACTTCGGCGGATATTTTCACTTATGAGAACGTTGCTGACATTGTGAAGGCGTTGAAAGACGGCAAGATTGACGCTGCTGTCATGGACGATTCTCCGGCGAGATATTTTGCTGCTGGCGATGAGAAACTCAAGATTTTGCCCGAAGCCCTCCAGACCAGTTATTACGCGATCGCATTCAGACGTGGAGATCCTCTGCGCGGGCGCGTGAACAAAGCTCTCGACGATTTGAAAGCCAACGGAACTCTCACAGAGATTTTGGTGCGACATATCGACGAAACACCCAGCAACACGAAAATAGATTACAACAAGCGCAACGATAACAGGAAATTATGGGTAGGTTGTGCAGCAAGTTTCCCTCCGTATGAGCTGCGGACTGAGAACGGATTCTTCGGTATCGATATAGAGTTGTGCGCGGAAATTGCGAAAAAGCTCGACATGGAACTCGTGATTGCTGATTACAGATTTGATGCGCTGGTTGATGCTCTGCTGCTTGGGAAAATCGACATGATTTGCTCTGGATTTACGATTAACGCGGAACGTGAATTGCTCTTGGATTTTTCGGATCCGTATGATCTGAATCGTGATGTAGTAGTGGTTCGTGCGGAATAAAAATAAATCTGAGAGCGTTTGATCTCACATGAACTCGAAGTTATGAAAAGCAAGGCTCGCATTCACGGGCTTTGTTTTTTTATGGTGAGTTATGTTATATATGAGTTATGTTATATAATGGTAAAAAATTCCGAAGGGAGAGGACTCTTTTTGCCACGATATATTTGCATACACGGACACTTTTATCAGCCACCGCGAGAAAATCCCTGGCTCGAAACGGTCGAACTTCAGGACAGCGCGTCACCTTGGCACGACTGGAACTCTCGAATTTCTGCCGAATGCTACAGTCGAAACGCCGCTTCACGAATCTTGGACAAGAACGGCGATATTGAGAAAATCTGCAATAATTACTCGAAGATGAGCTTTAACATCGGACCTACGCTTTTATCATGGCTCGAAGAAAATGACCCGTTCTGTTACAACGCAATTCTCGAAGCCGACGAACTCGGGCGAAAAAAATTCTCCGGTCATGGAACGGCTCTGGCTCAGGTCTATAATCATATCATAATGCCACTGGCAAATCGCCGCGACAAGGAAACTCAGGTCAAATGGGGCATTGCTGATTTCGAATCGCGATTCAAGCGCAAACCTGAGGGAATGTGGCTGGCTGAATGCGCTGTCGATACCGAAACACTCGAAGTCCTCGCGGAAAACGGGATTGCATTCACGATTCTGTCACCATGGCAGGCTCAATCTGTCAGGCATAGCGGCTCTCAGAATTGGCAGGACGTGACCGGTGCGAAAATCGACACGAGTGTAGCCTACAAGTGCAAATTACCCTCGGGACGCAGCATAAATCTGTTTTTCTACGACGGCGTGCTATCCCAGAAAATCGCGTTCGCAGGCTTGTTGAACGACGGCAAAACTTTCGCGGACAGTTTAATCGACGCTTACCCGGACAACGGCGGACCGGTATTATCAAACGTTGCGACTGACGGCGAATCATACGGTCATCATCACAAGTACGGTGACATGGCACTCGCATATTGCTTGAATTATCTCGAAAACACGTCAAAAGCGCAATTAACGGTTTATGGCGAATATCTGGAGTTTTACCCGCCCGAATCCGAAGTGAAATTGATCGAGCCATCGTCATGGAGTTGTGCTCACGGTGTCGAACGCTGGCGTAGTAACTGCGGCTGCACTGCCGGCAATGGCGGATTTCAACAGGAATGGCGCAAAGGTCTGCGTGAATCTCTGGATTTTCTTCGCGATAAACTTGCGGATTTGTACAGGAAATCTGCGGCGAATATTTTCCGGAATCCGTGGGACGCTCGAAACGAGTATATCCGCATAATTCTTGACAGGTCGGGCGATAATATTAACGCTTGGCTTAGAGAGAATTGTTCACGGGATCTTGATCAGGACGAACGCACCAAAGTTCTGGAATTAATGGAAATGCAACGGAATGCGCTGTTAATGTTCACGAGTTGCGGATGGTTTTTCGACGAGATTTCGCGGATTGAACCGGTGCAGATTATGCGTTATGCTGCGAGAGCGATCGAACTTGCGAAGAAATTATTTAATCTTGATCTCGAACCTGACTTCCTGAAAATATTATCCCAGGCTCCGAGTAATATTCCCGAGTTGCAGAATGGCGCGAAGATTTACGAATTGCTCGCCAAACAGGGGCGCGTTGACATGTCACAGATGGCTGCGTATTACGGCATAACATCACTTGTGAAGGGGTTCAGGCACGAATTTTCCGAGGGATGCTGGCTGATGTCGGGCAACGTTCTGAAACTCACGGACGAAATCGAGGACTCGAAATTATTCTCAGCCGGTGTCGTGAAGATTCGCTCGAAGATTACGCTTGAAGAGAAGAATTTCATGTTCGCGGCGAATTACCTGAACGGCATGTCTATGTTATGCGGAGTTTTGGAATGCTCTGAGAATGATAGTGTGAATCAGGAACTTGCGAGGGAACTGCGTGAATTATTCTCAGACACACGCAAACTCGTGAACAAATTCGGCTACAAGCTATACTCGGTCAGGCATATTCCGATTGATTCGCGACGAAAATTAATTAACGAACTATTGAAACAAGATGTCGAAACTATCGAAACCCGCACGAAAGATATAGTCGAAAATTACGGGTCAATGCTTGAGTACTTGACGCTGGTCGGGGTTAAGCCGCCGGAAATTATCTCGATGGCAGCGCGCTTCATGCTCACGTCGAATATCACTCGGAAATTGCGCGAACCGGAACCCGATGTGAAAAGTATCGCCAAAGATCTCAGATTGGCAGCGTTTTGGCAGGTGCAGCTTGATGAAGAACAGATTAGATACGCATTCTCGGATTTCGGCATGAAGAACGTTATGGTGCGATTATGCCTGTGTGGTGCTAAGAAAGATTTGCTGGACGACGCGAACGAACTTCTGAATTTATTCAACGAGAATTTCAAGTGGCATCTGGAATTATACGAGGCTCAGAATTTGTACAACGAGTTCATTAAGAAAAATAATTTCCGCAACTTGCCTCATGACGTGAGAAAATCGGCGTACTCACTCGGGCGTGCGCTGTATTTCTCGGAGGAGCTGCTGAATAATTATGTGCGAATCTGAGCGTGAACGTGAATTTGTCGAGATTTGGCGTAATTTGGGATTTTTTGTCCATGCGCTGACTGATTCACACTCGCGATATTTGCAGCTGAATAACTCGTGTTTTTGCGTTGACATTGGCAGCATTTCCGCGTCTGATAACTGGCTGTATTATCCGGAGAGAAGCATAAATCCCGATGAAATTTCCAGAGCGGTTGATTTTTTCGCGGCTGAGAATCGTGAATTTGTTATGCCGATTTACGCTGAGCATGACGAGTCAGAGCTTGAATTTCTGAGTGAGTATAATTTGCGGCGTGCCGGGAATTTGTTAGCGATGAGTTTTGCGTGTTCGGGTAAATCCGCAGAACTGGATTCGCGCCTGGAATTTGAGATTGCGCGTGAGAATTCGGATTTGGGAATTTGGCTTGAGACTTCGCTGCTTGGATTCGGTGTTGAGCGTTCGGAGCTTGGCTTGTTTTCCGACGGGTATGCGAATTTGCTTGAGGCGTTCAGGAATAATCAGGGAAATCTTGTGCCTGTGATTGCGCGTGAGAAAAATTCGGGCAAACATCTGGGTAGTTGCCTGCTTGTGCGTGAGAAAATTCCGGGCGAACATTCGGGCAGAGTTGCGCGTTCTCAGAATTTGACGGGGATTTATTACTTCTCGGTTTTGCCGGAACACAGGCGTAAAGGCGTTGCGCGCGCGATGATGAATTTTGCGGTGAAATTTGCCGGTGAGTCTGGGAAAATTCTTTTGCAGGCGACACCTTCAGGAATCCCGTTTTACAGGAGCTTCGGATTTCGCGATTTGTTCGAAATTGAGCTGTACTCGAATAGCGATGACGTGTTCTAATGCGTTAAATCTGAGCGTTTTATCACCAGGAATTTTGCGCGCATAAATCCTTGTGATAGCTGGTTTTATAAACTGGTGTGATATTATTTTTGCACAAAAACTTGACAAATCTGAGCGTTTAATGTATCATTCTTTTTGTCGCAGGCGATAAATAATAAATCAAAATCGACAGCTTACTTGCAAAAGCTAGCACAAGTGAGCGGAAAGGAAAATATTATGGCAGTAATTATCACTAACAAGAGTTACAAAGTCAACATTAAGACAAACGCGGGCACGGATTCGTCCGGCAACATCATCACTGAAACCGTCGGGCTCGGCTCGCTGAGGAACGGAGCAGATCAGGACAAAATCGTCGCAGTGGCAGGCTTAGTCGAAGCTGTTCTCGAAAACCCGATCTACTCAATCGAGGAAACAACCGTGAATATTTTGAGCGAGTAGCTCATGAATATCCCGGGAAAAATCGGCGAATTATTACGCTCAATAACGATAGCTTTTTCACACACGAAAAGCAGAAAGGAAAAATATTATGGCAACGAACAGGAAACTTCAGTTGAAATTCAGGGATACGAACGACGAAAATGTAACATTCACGTTCGGTCATATCAAGGCAAATCCAGCCAGAACGGACGTCAAAGCCCTCATGTCAGGAATGATCGCAAATAACGCCATCTGGCAGAAAAGCCCCGCGACGGAAACGTCCGCAACCCTCGTCACAACGACGACAAGCGCAATCGACATCTCCGACTAACTAGTATTAATATTATAACAGGAAACTTCGGTGTAACAGCCGGAGTTTTTTGTTGCATTTTTGCGAGTGACTTGATTTTGAACGGGAAACGTGATAATATTTCTCGCGTCATGGCCCCATCGACTAGCGGTCTAGGTCGTAGCCCTCTCAAGGCTAAAACACGGGTTCAAATCCCGTTGGGGCTACCATTTATGCATTTATGAAGGAGTCCCTATGATGATTAAGAAAAATGTGTTCGGGGTACTTCCCGATGGGCGCAATTCGTATTCCTACACGATATTCGACGATAGTGGTCAGAGTGTTGTGTTGAGCGATTATGCTTGCGCAATTTTGCAGATAAACGTACTCGACAGGAATGGCAAACTCAGAGATGTAGCTCTGGGCTATGATTTGCTGAACGACTACCTGAACGATAAACGCTTTTTTGGCGCGACAGTCGGGCGTTACGCAAATAGAATCGCAAACGCGGAATTTACGCTCAACGGCAACACATACAAACTCGCTAAAAACGACGGCAAAAATCATCTTCATGGCGGCGTGAACGGCTTCTCGAAAAAATTATTCAACTCGACAATCAAAGACGATAATTCAGTAATGTTCCAGTATTTCAGCCCGGACATGGAAGAAGGCTATCCCGGAAATTTCAACCTGAACGTTACGGCAACTTTCACGAACGGCGAACTGACTTTTAATTACCAGTATTCGAGCGACAAAGATACTCCGGCAAATATAACGAATCACAATTATTTTAATCTTAACGGTCACGGCACAGGAAATATTCTTAGTCACACGCTCATGATTAACTCCGACGAATATTGCCGCGGCGATTCTGGATTACTCGCGCAGGCTCCGTCAGTTCCGGTCGAAAATACTCCGTTCGATTTCAGAACTCCGAAAAAAATCTTCTCCGGAATTTCTACGCACTCAAAAGAAATTATCAACGCGTTCGGCGGCTACGATCACTGCTTCAGGATTAATCGCTCGGAAAATAATTTCGCAGCCTGTGCAATCGGTGACGCTTCTGAAATAAAACTCGAAGTCTTCTCGGATATGCCGGCAATGCAGCTATACACGGGCAATCAGCTCGGCATAGTTCAGGGCAAAAACGGCGAATTATACAACTCATTTGACGGATTCGCTCTCGAATGTCAACACTTCCCGAACGCAATGAACGAACCATTGTTCAACGATCCAGGAGCATTAATCAAAGCCGGAACTCTTAACGATGCTTTTATTCGATTCAAATTCAGTACTATATAAATCATAAACAAATAATAAGCGCATGAAAAAACTCCCTTGTCGGTTATGAATTATTTACTAATCGGCAGGGGAATTTTTTGTGCGTGAAATTAATTATTTTCCGACACAGAATCTGCTGAAGATCGAGTCCAGCAATTCCTCGTTATTCTTGAAACCCTCTAAGCCCAACATACTCATCAGGCAATGACGCGCGGAATTTAACAGCCCGGCAATCACGTCCGGATCCGATAAATCATTCCCGCAAATCTGATTCACAAGCTCAATAGCCTCATCAAGATAACTCATTTGTTTTTCCGAAGCGTTCAGCCCGAAATCCAAAACCGAACCTCCTCGCGAAATTTCCAGAATCGCAGCCTTCAAATCATCCAGACCAGCACCAGTCTTCGCAGAAATAAATATCTTGCGCAAATCCGAAAATTCCGAAGCTAATTCCGAAATCTCAGGCTTATCCTGCAAATCGCACTTGTTGAGAATTATTATCAAGTTCGCGCCGTGATTCTTTTCATGATTCTCTCGCAGAAATTTCACGTCATAATCCGTAATGCCTCGCGACGAATCTATAACCCAGAGGCAAATATCACTCTCACGAATCGCGTTCTTCGCAAGTTCAATACCCTCACGTTCGATTAAATCCCCGGATTCTCGCAAGCCTGCCGTGTCCGTCAATCTCAGCGGCACTCCGTCAAAATTCACGGACTCTTCAATAACGTCGCGCGTAGTCCCGGGAATTTCCGTAACAATCGCACGATGCTTTCTCAACAGCGCATTCATCAACGAAGATTTCCCGGCGTTAGGCAATCCGGCAATAACAACACGCACGCCGTTCAAAAGCAAAATTCCAGCCGAACACCGTGAACGTAAATCATCAAGTCTTGCTCTAATCGCGAAAACTTCACGCAAATCCACTCCGGAAAATTCTACGCCCTCAGGAAAATCCAGCGCAATTTCCAAATTTCCCTGAACTCGCAAAATCTCTTGATAAATTTCCCGAACAATCTCAGACAATCCGCCCGTCAAAGTTCGTGCCGACGCTCTAAGCGATTCCATGCTCTGAGACTTTATCACGCCAAGAACTCCCTCTGCTTCGGACAAATCAATGCGCCCGTTAAGAAATGCTCTGCGCGTAAATTCTCCGGGTTCAGCAATTCTCGCGCCGTTACGCAAAATTATCTGCAGGCACGTTCTCGCCAGCAAAATTCCGCCGTGAGTGTGAATCTCGACAATATCTTCGCCGGTGTAGGACTTTGGGCTCTTGAAACGCACGCACAAAACACGATCCAGAACTTCACATGAATCAGGCTCTATCAAACTCGTCAGCTTCATCAAGCCCGGTGTTTCGAAATTTCGCGTGTCATATAAAACTTTTCGGGCGATATTTGCAGCTTCTGAGCCGGAAATCCTGATTATCGCAATACCGCCCTCGCCTAATGCCGTAGAAATTGCAGCTATCGTCCCAAAATCAGAATCAAAATCAGGATCAGAAGCAAAATTATTTTTGCGCACGCAGCCACTCTTCCGCCGCTTTCCTGCTGCTGACTTTGCCCGTTCCTACAGCCATGTCAAGTCCATCAAGCAATTCCCCGACACGCCTGCCCGGTTTCATGTTAAGCAAATTCATGACCTCGCGACCCGTCAAATATCTCGACGCACCTTCAGTTTGAAGCGACACAGCGTTAAATCTTCGCAAAACCTGATCAAGATTCCAGCGATTGTCGTCCAAAACATCACTATATTCCTCGAAAAATCCCTCAGCTTGGGCAATGCAGCGCGCAAAATTCAACGCAACTTCGACAGCTTCTCGATTAAATTCCAGTACATCGGCGCAGAATTTTTCCTCACTTGTTGGCTCATAGAATGATTTATAATACTTGATAATCGCGATTACGTCATCAATCGTTCCCGACGGCACATTCCATCGCGTCAAATAATCCGTGATTAATCTGTCATTGAATTTGCTGCGTTCTTTCTCGTCCAGAGCATGAGTTCCGATCCTGCCGAATAATCCAGCCAAAACAAATGCGTCGTTCTCAGCTATGATCTTGTTCGTGTCAAGGCGCGATTCGATTAATTTCAGCGTCGTCAAAACGTGATCGAACAAACTTTTGCCGGTATTCTTGCCATCAGGAATATTTTTCAAGTCATCAAGCTCTCTCAGGAAAAACGGGATAATCCTGAAACTGTCGCACAACTCGATAAATCTCCACGGTCTGCGTCTCAAACCCTTCATGATTTCGCGCCCCCAGCGTTCCGGCGGAATATCATTCATGCGCTCGGCGTGTGATTCGAGAAATTTTCGAACATCAGTCTCACTCTTCCAGAAAATATCCATTTCAAGTTCTGCCGCAAATCTCAGCATTCTCAAAATTCTCAACGGATCCTGCTTGATCAAATTCACGTTATCACCGGTAATCCTGATAACTTTGTTGCGAATATCAAATCTGCCGCCGAATGGGTCAACGATCCCGCCGTCACCACGAATAGCAATCGCTTCAATGCTAAGATCTCGATACGATAAATCATCTTCGATCGAATTGCCCCTCATGCTGAACGCCCTGAATTGCATTCCGGAAATTTCGCCGCGCAACGCAGGATAAGCTCCACGTGCATCGACTGCTCCTGTTCCGAGTGCCAGCGCAACTTGATACAAATCGTCTGAATCTATCGTAAGTGTTGCGATTTCCGGTTGGATTCCCATTTCCATCATTCTGACCGTATCGCCTACAAGCCACGCGCGAATACCGGTGCTTTCGATCTTCTCAAGAATATCCATGC
Source organism: uncultured Fretibacterium sp. (assembly GCA_937911045.1). Lineage (GTDB taxonomy): Bacteria > Synergistota > Synergistia > Synergistales > Aminobacteriaceae > JAFUXM01. The sequence goes on from CALEPX010000003.1 coordinate 59,835, forward strand.
AATTTGACATGTTAATTTACATCTCGCTTTCAGAATAATAATAATAATAATTAATAATCATAATCATACAGCAAATTCGCAATTCTTTCCTCCGAGTTTTTTCACTTTGTATAACGCCTCGTCAGCGTCCGTGAATAAATCCTTGAAGCATTTGCCGCGCGAACCGAACGCAACTCCGCAACTCACAGAAACTGCCGGCAAATTCTCATCTGCTTCGGGATTACTAAGAATTTCGTTTATGCGCTCAACTTTCTGACGCACAACGTCGATCAAACCCGGGTTCATTCGCAGCATTATCACAGCAAATTCGTCACCGCCGATTCTGCAAACGTAATCCTGAGACCTGAACGAATCTTTCACCGTGTTCGCAACTTCACGCAGGACTAAATCCCCGACCGTGTGACCGTACGTGTCATTTATGCGCTTGAATTTGTCTACGTCAATAATCATTAACGCTGCACATGTCATGTCAGTTTTCTCGACGATTTCGGCGTAACCTTCGCGATTATACACTCCGGTTAATTTATCGTGCGTTGCCTCGTATGCTAAATGCTCTTTCTGGTCAAGCGTGTTGTGATACATCGTGTGATAAGCGTCCGCCATGGTTTTCGCTTCACGCAGCTGCTGCTTTTGATTCTTGAACATGAGATTATACGCGCGCGCCAAAAACTGGAACTCATCAGAACCCCAAACCGGAATCGGCAACTCGTCCTGAATATACAGCACTGCCTTAACCAACGGGCGAATCACAAGAAACAGCGTGAACAGCATCGTAGCAACCGTAATCGAAATCAGCAGCACAAGAAAGAATTGCTGGCTTCCAAGAATTTTTCGCAAATCACTGAGCGTGTCCGTCTGAAGCGAATTGAATTTCTCAGCCAAGAGATTCACGCAGATGTTCATGTCGTCCAGAATTTTGGCGCGTTTCTTGCGATATTCCCCGTTGAACACCAGAGAACGTGCGCGAAGAGCTTTCAATCCGGACGTTAATTCCGCGTCATGACTTGACAGCGAGATTATGCGTAATTGCTCAGGTAATTCCGAGTCTTTGTATAAATACGCCGTTGCCGTCAATCTCATCGCGTACATTTCCCAGACCATTAATTCGTTTGAGCCATCTAACGCTCTCTTGAGTGCCGCGTAAATTTCCGCGTTAGATAAATATTTCGCAACGCTGCTAATCGCTTTGTCACGCCGCCTGTTCACGCTCGTCTCGTTGAAATAATTCTGGATGTATTGCAACTTCCCAGTCTCGACAAAATCACGCGCCTGTTCGGTCAAATATTCCGAGGCAATCTGCAAATCATAAGCATGACGCTGCCACGTAACAAAATCTTTGGTATTTTCCTGCACGATCGAGTAGCCATGATTAGTCCGGTACGTAGAAAAAATCAGAATCACCGAGATCAAAACCGTAACAAATCCGACCGCGTAATTGAAATTCCTGACTGAAATTCCCCGGTTCAAAATATCATTGCCCAAATCGCTTAAAAATTTGCTTCTGAGCTTTTCCCTGTCTGAATCGCGTAACTCATCTGAAACTTTCACAAAATCTTTCGTCTGCTCTTGCGAACTCATTGCTGAATCCCTCCACCGCAAAAATCTTATCGTATTTCACTCGTAATTTCACTCTACGCGAATATTATATATTATCCAGCACGAAAAAAGCCCCCCAAAAATTCTGGAGAGCCATTTCCATTTATTCACGCATTTTCATTTATTCACGCATTTTTTTTATTCACGCATTTTCTCGCACCCTAAGCGGCGGGCATAAGACTCTGAATTTGATTCTGTATCTGGTATTCTCTGAGTGACGCAAGAACTGATGACACGCCATTCAAGATATTTTTCTGAGCGTCTTCCTGTGAGTTCCGCTCAAAAATCGGAGTGTTTCGCAGCACGCTCGCCCTGAACTCAAAATTCTGAGATTCTGAATCGCCCGCTGTCATTTCACTCCTTGCCTTTGACGCAAGAGTTGCAGCCTTTGCAGCTACTTTGAAGTCTTGACCCGATGGATCTGCCGGAGCATTCGCCGCGCGCTGTACCTTTTGCATATTATGCAGAGTTTCCTCGGGAGTTGCGCCTTCTTTGATTTTAATCGGCACTTCTCCGCCGGTGATGTATTTCTTGCCGTCCGGACCCTCTGTGTACGAATAGCTCACAGTACCGCCAAATTCCCCTGATGCTGCCTGATGAGCTGCCTCATGAGATATGACTTCGCGCTGAATATTTTCGAGTTCCTGGATTTCGCGTTCTTCCTCGGAGTCCTGTTCGGATTTCTGAGTTTTCAACGCGTGCTGATTCTGGTCTTTGATTCGTTCGCTGACGGTTCGGGAATTTTTATCGCGGATTTCGTCGAGTTTGGATTCGTTTGCTTCTTCCTGAGCGATTTCCCGGGTTGTAACGCCACCGCTGATACGATTCAAGTCTTCCTCGCTGCCCTTCATTGTGACGGATGCGCCGGTGATATAGCGTCTGCCGTCCGTGCCCATCGAGTAATGATAGACCGTATGAACTTGAGCGCCGCTGCCGAGTTTCGCTTTGATGCTCTGTTCCTCGGACAAGATTTCCTGTTCCTTTTGCTGTTTAGAAACGTCGGTCTCGTCGTCTTTGATATTTTCCGGGCTGTACACTCGCGAGATTTGATTCACCGGTTCAAGATAACCAGCCGAAAGCATCGATGTAACCTGCATAATCTGTGCACCTCCTTCGTAAAAAAATTTTTTACCTGTGAATATTATACATGAGTTTTACGCAATATTAATTATTTTTCAACAGAAATTCCCAGAGCAAAATCTCAAACCCCTGCCACGATTTCGCGCCGCCAGTCTTCTCAAGATACGACAATTTCACAAGTTCCAGCATGAATCTCTTGAGCGCATTTGCCCCGAAATTCTTCATTGCAGCACGAGCTTTCTTGAGCGCGTATTTTTTCCGGGTCGGGTCTGTGCCGGAAGCTTTGAGAGCCAAGTCCGCAGAACTTCCAGAGAAACTCGCAATTATCAACGCAGGACGCAATCGATTCGCAAGTGCCGTCAAAATTCTCAGCAACGGCTCATTTCGCAAATAATGCAAACTCCTCGCAACGTCAAGAATATTACGCTCACAAACCCCGTCCAGAAAACTCAGCAACGCACCGCCGCCCTCATCGAACGAAAGTTTTTTCACGTCTTCAAGCTTTATCTCACGACCGGACGCATACAACGCAAGTTTCGCAATTTCCGAACGCAATTCTTCCTGAGATTCGATACTGTCGGCGAGTAATTGCGCGGCATCAGCATTGAGCTTTAACCCGAAATTTTTCGCAAGCTCCATCAGCCATGATTGTTTTTTCCACGGAGCAATGCTCGGCTCAGACTTGATAATCTCGATTTTGTCCGCAATCGGCTCCAGATTCTTCGCAAAACTCCCCGTGAAAATTAATATCAGCACGCAAATCGCATCGTCAGCTTCGAGAAAATTCTGCAAATCATCCGGAAATTCCCCGAGAAAATCCGCGTTCTCAATCACGATAATTTCACGTTCGGCAAAAAGTCCCGGAGAAATCGCGTTCTCGAAAATATTTCCCCAGGAACTAAACGATTTATTCTCAGAGCCTGCCTCAAATTTTCCGGTCAGCGTGTAATTCTTGCGCGTCAAATCAGCAATTTTCTCCTGTAATTGACGACGCTGTGATTCCCCGGCTTCGATTGCGATAACGTGCGGCATTGCGTTACTTCACGACGATATTCACGAGTTTGTCCGGAATTGTGATAATTTTCACGATCGATTTCCCAGCGATTTTCTCCTGAACGGTTTTCTCGTCAAGAATCGATTTTTCGAGCGAATCTTTTGCAAGTCCGGCAGCACGGGCGAATTTTCCGCGAACTTTGCCGTTAATCTGCGCAACAACCGTCACTGAATCCTGAACTAACGCTGACTCATCACAAACGCACCACGGTTCAAGACAGAGCATATTTTCATGGCCGAGCATCTCCCACAATTCTTCGGTGATATGCGGGCAGAACGGCGACAGACAATTCAGCAACACGTCAACTGCTTCACGACGCAGAAATTCGGCTTGTTCGGACTTGTCATTCAGCGAGTAAATGCTGTTCACGAGTTCCATTAATCGCGCGATCGCTGTGTTAAATTGCTTTTCGTTCTGAATATCGTTCGTAACGTCCTTAACCGTCGAATGAATCTTGCGCTTAAAATCGCGTAAATCCGGATTCTCAATCTCGTCCATGCGAATAATTTTTCCGGCGTGAGATTTCAAGACTTCGAGATTTTCTTCGACGTAACGCCAAACACGATTCAAAAACCTGAACGAGCCTTCGACACCACGTTCTGACCAGTCAAGATCGTTATTCGGCGGAGCTGCAAATAATATGAACAATCTCGCCGTATCCGCACCGTATTTCGCAACAATTTCGTCAGGATTCACAGTGTTGCCGGCAGATTTAGACATTTTCGAGCCTTCAAGCAAAACCATGCCCTGAGTTAGCAAATTCGTGAACGGTTCGCGCGCTTTTGTGAGTCCGATGTCAGTCAGGAATTTCGCAAAGAATCTCGCGTAAATCAAGTGCAGACATGCGTGTTCAATTCCGCCGATATATTGATCAACGGGCATCCAGTATTCCACATCAGATTTTTCGAACGGAGCTTTCGTGTCACCGGGCGAGCAATATCTGTCAAAATACCACGACGAGCAGAAGAACGTGTCCATCGTATCAGCCTCACGCCGCGCATGACCGCCGCAATTCGGACAAGTCGTTTCGAGAAATTCCGGCAAATCCAGCAACGGGGAATAACCGACTTCTTTGACTTCGACATCTTCGGGCAATATCACGGGCAGCTGATCTTCGGGAACTGGAACTACGCCGCATTTGTCGCAATACACGAACGGAATTGGCGTTCCCCAGTAACGTTGACGCGAAATTAACCAGTCTCTGAGCTTGAAATTAATCTCACGCTTGCAAATATTATTTTCTTCGCCCCAATCGAGCATTTTCGTGATAGCTTCGTCAGTTTTGAGCCCGTTGAATTTGTCGGAATTGCAGACTATGCCGTTCTCTTCGAATGCGTGTGTCATCGTCGCGCCGTCAAGAATTGTGCCGTCAGCCGGATTAATAACTGGAATTATCGGGATATTATATTTCCTGCAAAAATCGAAATCTCGCTGGTCATGCGCAGGAACTCCCATAATTGCGCCCGTGCCGTAATCGATCAAGATATAATTCGCAACCCAAATCGGAATTTTTTCGCCGCTAATCGGGTGTGTGCCATAAAACGGTGTTTTGAAACCCAATTTTTCGGCTTTTGCGTCAGAACGTTCGATTGAAGATTGTGCCGCAACTTTTTTAACGAACGCCTGTAATTTTTCGGATTCGTCCGGATTCATGCTGGCGATCATTTTGCGCACAAGTTCGTGTTCAGGAGCAAGCGCGATAAACGTTACGCCGTAAATCGTGTCAAATCTCGTTGTGAAAGCTTCGATTTTGTAATTTAACTCGGGGACATCGAACGACAATCTCGCACCTTCCGAGCGTCCGATCCAATTCGTCTGCATAATTCGCACGCGCTTGGGCCAACCCTGAAGATCTTTCTCAATATCGTCGAGCAATTCCTGAGCGTAATCCGTTATCTTGATGAACCATTGTTTGAGATTCTTTTTCGTGACGGGATTATGACAACGCCAGCACATTCCCTCAGAAACCTGTTCATTCGCCAAAACCGTTCCGCAATGTTCGCACCAATTCACCGGAGCTTCTTTCTGGTAAACGATGCCACGCTTGTACATTTGCAGGAAAATCCACTGATTCCACCTGTAATATTCCGGCAGACACGTAATCGCTTCACGTCGCCAATCGTAACTATAACCCATGCGTTTGAGCTGTTTAGTCATGTAGGCGATATTTTCGAGAGTCCATTTGTGCGGCTGAGTTTTGTACTTTATCGCAGCGTTCTCAGCAGGCATTCCGAACGAGTCAAAGCCAATCGTGTATAAAACGTTCTTGGCATTTTTGCGCAGAAATCTCGCCAACACATCTCCGATTGAATAATTTCGAATATGTCCCATGTGCAGCGCGCCGCTCGGATACGGGAACATTTCGAGGCAGAAAAATTTCTCCTTTGATGTATCTGCTTCTGAATGAAAACAGTTCGAATCTTGCCATCGAGATTGCCATTTTCTCTCGATTTTCTCAAATTCATACGGCATTAAAAATATAACCTCCGTTTGTGTAAAAATTTCGTGTTTCAAAAATTATCCGTCAAATTATATAATAATTGTGAAAATTTTTTGTTCAAAATGCTAATACGGGTGTAAAATTGTAGGGATTTTGTGAGCAAGATTTTTTTTCAAGAATAACGCGATTAATTAAATATACGAAATTTACGAGAGTACGATTACGACAGGAGGGTTTTGTAAAATCAAATGGATCGCCTTATGATAGATTTTTCTGAAGTCGAAGCCGGAACAAGTTTAGCAAGTATTAAGAACACCACGAGTAATTCATACGTGAGGAATAATCGACGCATTGATTCACGTGATTACGAGAATCGCATATCAAAAACTCCGGCAACTTTTCAAACCGAACGAACGAGTGACGCTCCGAAATTATCGTTCGAAGATATATTAACTGAATCCGTCAAAAAAGTTAATTCGCTTCAAATTCATGCTGAGAAAAAAGTTCGAGACTTGGCAATCGGTGACGTTGATGATATTTCCGAAGTTGTGCTGGCATCGTCACGGGCGGACACTGCGCTGCGATTGTTAATGGAAGTTCGCAACAAATTTCTCGATGCGTATCAGGCTTTGTCGAGAATAACCGGTTAATTTGTAATCTTGTAATCTCACGATGAAAAATTATGGATACGATTAAACGCTGGTTTGCGTCATTCCTGACGTTTTGGGCTGCCCTGAAATTATGGCAGAAAATTTCGATTATTGCCGCTGCGATTATAGTTTTGCTGGGACTTTTTGCGTTGATTTTCACGGCGGGAAGCACGACTTATGAGCCGTTATTTGCCGGACTTGAAGTTGAAGATCAAGCTGCAATAGTCGATTACTTGCGCGAAAATAATATTCCGTACAAACTTGATCCACCTGCGAACGCGATTTTAACTCCGGGCGCGACTGTTTACGAGACCAGACTTGCACTCGCACAAATGGGTTTACCCAAAGGCGGCAGCACTGGCTTCGAAATATTCGACAATTCTAAAATGGGAATGAGCGAATTTCAACAGCGAATCGCATATATACGCGCAATCGAAGGAGAACTTGCCCGAACGATTTCGAAAATGGCTCAGATCGACAGTGCAAGAGTCAGCGTCGTAATTCCCGAACAGCGATTATTTCTCGAACAGCAGAAACCCTCAACTGCTTCAGTTTTACTCAAACTTAAGAACGGTGCGAACGTCGGAATAAATCAGGTCAGAGCGATCATTCATCTTGTTGCTCACAGCGTCGATGGATTGCAGCCGGATTCAGTCACAGTCGTTGACACGAACGGGCGAATATTATCAGACATGGTATCGGACAGCATGATAATTTACCCGCAGGACGGCAAAAGTTCCGTTACAAGTGTTCAGCGTGAACTCGAACGTCAACACGAACATGAACTCGAAAACAAAGTACGCGTAATGCTCGAACAGGTTTTCGGTCCGGGCAGCGCAGTCGTGCGTGTGAAAATCGAACTGGACTTTGACAAACGCACAAGCTCATTCGTCGAATACTCACCCAATCCCGAAACTGGCACAGGCGTTCCTCGAAGCAACGAACGTCAGGAAGAAAGTTATTCCGGTCAAGGTCAACCCGTAAACGGAAATCCGGGAACTACGACAAATATTCCGGGTTACGCGATTAACACTTCGAACGTTCAGAGCGATTACAACAAGTCAAACTCGACAACGAATTACGAAATCACAACTCGAAAGGGCGATCAGGTCGTTACACCGGGCGGTGTTCGCAGATTATCGGCTTCGGTCTTAATCGACGACAAAGAGAATTTGCTCGAAGATGAAGAACGCTTGAACGGAATCCGTGAAGTAATTTCTTCGGCAATCGGCTTTAACTCGCAGCGTGGCGACAGTTTGGTAGTTCGTGCGATGAAATTCTCGACGGCGTTTGCGGATGCTATGGCTGAGGAATTGCGTCAGGAAAGATTATGGCGGATTATTTCCGGATCAATCGCGGCATTCTTCGTGATATTATTGCTCTTGATCGCGCTTTACTGGTACGTCAAACGCAGGAATGCAAGACTTGCTGTCGAAGAAATCGAAGCTGAAGGCCGCAAAGTCCCGACGATTCAGGAAATGCTCACGTCACCGGATTTATTGGCGTTCCAGGGTGAGATGGCGGTTCTCGAAGAACAGCTCAAAGCCTACGCGAAGAATCATCCGGACGAGATTGCAACACTGGTCAACGAATGGCTCACGTCTGAGAGCTAAGCAAAACCCCGAAATTACGCATAAAAAAAGACCGTCACTCACACAAATCGAGCGGCGGTTTTTTGATTCGCGAATTATTTTTTATATTTTTTATCTTTCACGATGCAAACGACTTTCATCGGCAGCGTTACGATTTCACCCGGAGACGGCGCAACCTGTGAGAGCCATTCTGACGCCGGAATATCTTTGGGATTCATGCCGTTATCCGGTGGCGTGATTACTCCGACAGGCAGCGAGCCTTCAGTTCTGAAATGCGCGAACAAATCCCCGATAGTTTTTCCGCGAAATTCTCTAGGTGCATCAAATGACGCGAAACTGTGTCCCTCATCTGCCGTTGACAAAATATCGCGAATAAATGCCGAAATTCCCTCGTTATGCGTACACATCGCCGTAATATCCGCGATTAAACTGTCCGTGTAAAGAATATCATCGACGTGTGCGTATCGTGCGTAACGTTCGTTCTCAGGGTCATGCAATTCCATCACAGTGTATACATTCGGAGTGACGGCTTCGATTGCAAGTCCCGTTAAAATCGTGTGCGAGTCATCATTGCCGAAATTCGGGTCTCCGAGAATTATTGCCGCTCTGGCTTTCTCGATTCCGGCTTGAATTAACGCTTCTCGTTCTGACGGATTGCCCTGAATGAAAAATATTTCTGAATTATTCAGTGCGTCCGGACGTTCACTCGCGATTAACGACATTTGACGACCAGCTGCACTTAGCTGCCTGATTAAATACGGCCCGCGACCGTTCCAACCACAGATTACTATATGACCTTCGTATTTGCACATGTTCATTCCCAAAATATCTCCTACTATTTGTTTTAATCGGCTGTCTATGAATTTCTGCATCAAGTTCGCGAAAACTACTCCCAACAACGCTACACCAATCACCGAAACGAGAAAAACAATCACTCGCCCAAGCAACGTACGCGGTGAAGTTGCAAATTCGCCCTGACCAATCAACGTGAACAAAATATCCCAGAGCGCGTCAAAATATGCCCCCTGAAATCCTCGCTCCTTCCACCAGACAAAAAACGCGCTGCCAAATACCAACACAATCGTAGCAAGTAACGAGATCCCAAGATTATGTCGAAATCTTTTCTTTGATAAATTTACACCCATCCTGACATTCTTAACCGTACTAACAAATTTGTTCGCCATAATTATTTCCCCGTTTTCTAATCCAGAAAATCTTTCAATCTGCGGCTTGGCTGGCGTAATTTTCTCAGAGCTTTTGCCTCGATTTGACGAATGCGTTCACGTGTCACGTTGAATTTCTTGCCGACTTCTTCGAGCGTGTACGAGTGTCCGTCTTCGAGACCAAATCTGTAATGCAGAACTTCGCGCTCACGTTCGGATAAATTGCTCAGCATGTCCTCGATCTGTTCGTGTAACAAGTGACCTGCTGCTGTCTCATCAGGGCTTGGCAAATCGTGATCCTCGATAAAATCTCCGAGCTGGCTGTCCTCTTCCTCACCGATTGGCGTCTCAAGCGAAACCGGTAATTGCGAAATTCTGCGAATCTCCTCGACTCTTGACGGCTCAATTCCCATTCCCGCAGCAATTTCCTCATCTGTTGGCTCACGACCGAGTTGCTGCACGAGCATTCTCGACACGCGCACCATTTTGTTAATCGTCTCGACCATGTGAACGGGAACGCGAATTGTACGTGCCTGATCTGCTATTGCACGAGTTATCGCCTGACGAATCCACCATGTCGCGTACGTGCTGAACTTGAAGCCCCTGCGATAGTCAAATTTCTCGACAGCACGAATCAATCCCAAATTGCCTTCCTGAATCAAATCCAGAAAAAGCATTCCGCGCCCGATATATTTCTTCGCAATACTCACGACCAAGCGCAAATTCGCATCAATCAATCGCTGTTTCGCTTTAATATCGCCTTCTTCCATTTTTTGGGCGAGTTCGACTTCTTCGGCCGCTGTTAATAACGAAACTTTGCCGATCTCACGCAGATACATTCGCACCGGATCCGTCAATGGAATGTCATCGAGTTTGCCAATATCGCTCTCAAGCGACGGTATATATTCCTCGCGCGATCCCGCTGAACTTGGGAGTTTATCAATGCGATTCTTATCAACAACATCGATTCCCAATTCCTGAAGATTCGACAATATGCTATCGAGCGTGTCCGGATCCCATGAATCCGCCGGAATATGCCGCTCAATGTCGCTATGCGTAACGAATCCCTGATCGCGTCCTTCGTTTATCAAGTCACCGAATCCAGGAGTGTCGAATTTCTCAGCAACGTCTTCAGTATCATCATCATCGCCAACGTCATCTTCGTCGAAATTATCCGGTTCAGGCGTGTCAAAAACAGAGCCAAAATCCGAATCCGAATCCTGATTCATTCTCGCCTCAATATCCGAATCTGGCTCAATTTTCTCGTGCAATTCTTCGCTGAGATTTAAGTCTGCATTTTTCTTTTTGCGTCCGGGTTTCTTTTTGATCTTGGGTTCAGTTGGCGTAGAATCTTCGGATTTCTTTATGGATTTCCCGGGTTTTCTGCCGCGCTTCTTCGGAATTTTCACTGGTTCAGCTGGTTCGACTGGTTCGACTGGTTCGATTGCATCAGCCGGTTTGACTGGTTTGACTGGTTTGACTAGTTTGACTAGTTCAACTGGTTCAGCTGATTCGACTGGTTCGATTGGTTTGATCTCATTAACTTGCTCAACTTGTTCAACTTGCTTTTTTCTTCGTGCCAAATTAAGCTCCTCCTCCTTCACTTCTTTAGTCAACGTTCAAAACAGTTCCCAAGAATGGCGGAAACTGTATCGCAGGCGACGGACCTGTTACGTCTCTCGTGCTGTCAAATTTCAATTCGTACAAAGCCTTTCTGATTCTTAATTGCTCCGGACTGTCAATTTCCCAGTCAAACGCGAATCTCGTGTAGCCGAATTTCTCCGCGAAAAACGCCAATGCTCTGCCAGAATTATTCACCGAACTTATCTCGCGCAATAATAGCGCAAAATCCAGCAGAAATTTTCCCGGGTCAAAAAACGGTTCGAGACTTGCAATGGCAATCGCTCTGGTTCTACCCGAAAAAACTCCGCGCTTCGTGATATGACAATTCGTGATTCCGGCTTTGAGTTCGTGATTCTCGTCAAAGACATCGAGTGCCAGAAAGACGATCCGTTCCATGACGTGTGAATATCCCAGCAGCAGCATGAAACCCAAATCCAACGACAACGACTGCGAAAAACTGAACGCATTCTCACGAGTGAAGCTTCCTATGCAGCCAGTCAGCGGCGAGACCATGAAGAACAATTCGCTGCCACACTCGATACATGATTTCGCGATTATGCCCAAGCCATCGTTATAAACCGCGTTCGACCACACCGGCGCGTAATCTTTACCGAACGGGAAACTTGACGGCAAATCAATGCTCAAATCGGAATCCCAAAACGGCAACAAATAATTATTCACGGAGCTGCCTTGAATGAGAAATTTCAGCTTCGACTGTAGCTCAGATTGCTCAGACTGCTCAGATTTCTCGGATTTCTCAGATTGCTCAGATTGCTCAGATTGAAACCCGGCTTCATCTGGCATATTAGTCTTCTTTGGGTTCACGCTTGATTTCTTTTTCACGAATGACTTTCACGACGACTTCGATTAACTGGTTAATTTCTGGCTTTGTGACCTGATAATTTGCGCCGACACTCGCAGCTTTGTTCTTAATATCATTTGCCATTATTGACGAGAAGACTATAACCGGAATATTGTTCGTGCTAGGATTTTCTTTTATTCTGCGCGTCAACGTCAGTCCGTCAAGTCTAGGCATCTCAACGTCCGTAATCAACAAATCGCAGCGTGAGCCTTGAGCAATCGTATCATACGCAGCTTTTCCGTCCGAGCAAATATTCAGATCCGTGAAGCCGTTTGTCTTCAGAGCGTCCTCGATTTGTTTGCGAATCAACGGCGAATCTTCGGCAATAACAATGCTGTAATCGCCCGGATGTCCAACGCCTTCCATCATTGCCGCAGCTCTGGTTGGATCACCGCTATGTTGAATTACGAGTTGCGGACTTATCGTCTGAACTATTGCTTCGTAATCGAGCAACAAAACATTTCTGCTATCACGCTTAATCACGTAAAGAATCCAATCGCCAAGATATTTCCCTGTCATGCTTGAGTCTAAATCCTCGGATTTAATCCTGTAAATTCTCTCGACAGCATCGACAACAAATCCCAATTTCACCTCGTTAAATTCTGCGATAATAACTTTGCTCTGTTCCATCGGAGTGACCGGCGGAATCCCGAGAAAAAGTCGCAAGTCAACCATCGGCAAGACCTCACCTCGAACGGACGTTATGCCGATCAACGCAACTGGTGCATCCGGAATCGATCTGCAACCGGGCCAACGCAAAATCTCGCGCGTCTTATCCACGTTGATTGCGAACGATTGATCACCCAGAACAAAAACAACTAACTGCCATTCATTAGTGCCGACTTCAGTCGTAACTTTCTTTACTTCCTGCATTTATCTTTCACAGCCCTTCGCGCTGATATAAATTTCCTGATTCAAAAGACATACGCTTAATATCTTATCACAAATCCGCATTTTTACGGCAAAAATTTTCACAACTTTTCACAGCGACGCACACGTTCCGCAAAAAACATTCACACCGTCAGCACGCATTTTTAAGGTACGGACAAATTCGATCCCAGCGTGAAATATCCGTCAAGTTTGCAGAATTATATCTCTCAACTCACACACCCGAAGCAATCGAACACTTAGAAAACAAAACCGTTATGAAACTCGACTAAATTCATTAACGCAAAAAAGATCTCCCGAACATTCACGCCCGAGAGATCTTTTTGATAAATTCACACTCACAAATTGCGCTTAAAATTCGTAAGGCTTAATTTCCTTCACAACGTCAAGAATCGTTCCGTCACGAGCTTCGAGAATTGCAACGACTTTATCTTTGAATTGTAATTCGTCAGGTTTTCCTACCATTGAGTAGGCTTTCTCCTGTAATTCTTTAATCGGCACGTGTTTGATTCCGGCTTTGTCGAGACATTCGATAATATCCTGACGTTTCGGATTCACTGACAGACCGTAATCCGTAACTACAACGTCAACACAATCGCCCGGAGTTGTAACCGTAACAACCTTCTCGCAAATCGTAGCCATGCGTCCACGTGTCAACGGCGTAACGATTATGCAGCACTTCGCGCCTTCAGCTGTGTCAGGATGTCCACCGGGTGCACCGCGCAAAATTCCGTCCGAACCAGTAATAACGTTCACGTTGAAATCTATGTCAACTTCCAACGCCGCCAATACTACGAAATCAAGTTTATTCACGAACGCGCCTTTATTCGCGGGGTTAGCGTATTCACTCGCGGTCATTTCGTAATGATTCGGATTCGTGCGAATGTCTTCGATTGCCGCAACATCAAAATCCTGAACATCAATAATTTTCCCGACAAGTCCTTTACGCTGCAACTCGCAAATCGGGCCTGTGATTCCGCCGATTGCCCACGCCATTTTGATTCCGCGTTCGACCATTAACGGCTCTAAGAATCTATTCACGGCTAATGACGGGCCGCCTGCTCCGGTCTGGAACGAAAATCCGTCTTTGAACCACGGTGTCGAAGTCATAATTTTCGCGACGTTCTCTGCCATCATCAAGTCTCTGGGATTCTGCGTCATTCTGGCTGCTGCACTCGCAATTTTCTTGGGATTTCCGATCTCGTCAACTTTCACGACGTAATCGACATTGATTCCGTGAATGCTTGCCGGGAAATTCGGGTACGGTACGAGCGTATCAGTTATTACGACAACTTTATCAGCGTATTCTGAATCCGGAACTGCATAACTCAGAACTCCGCAATCACTTTTTCCGCCTAATGCGCGCGCGTTGCCATACTCGTCACAAGTCGGTGCGCCGATGAACGCCACATCAATATGAACGTCGCCTTCTTCGACTGCACGAACTCTACCGCCGTGTGAACGCAAAATCGCCGGAGTTTTCAACTTTCCGTGAGAAACTACGTCGCCCATTCTGCCACGGATTCCGCTGGTCTGTATTCCAGTAACGATTCCCTGCTCAATATAATCAGCAATCGGATCATGCGCTGAACCTAAACTTGATGCTGCAATCGTTATATCTTTTATTCCCAAATCGACAATCTCTTTCATGACCATGTTCACGATATAATCGCCGTCTCTGAAATGGTGATGGAAAGAAACTGTCATGCCGTCTTTGAGTCCGGATTTGATCACAGCTTCTCGAATTGATGGCAAAATTTTCGACTCTGAAGGCTTCTGGTAAATTTTCGTTGTCGGGCCTTGCTTCTTGATATATTTCCCGTCACGATAGCCTTTGCCCTGATAAACTTCATAGCCCTTCCCGTTTCTAAGTCCACTGTTCAATAACTCTTCGGGTATCTCTCTTCCAACTGCGTTTTTCATCTCTAAAGATCCCCCTCGTAAATTCCGCTCGCCTTTGCAAGTTTGATAACGCGTTCAGCACCCGGAACAAATGCAATGTCAATCATCTTTCCGCCCTCAATCGTGAAAACTCCAACGCCCTCAGCAGCATGTTCACGATAAGCTCTAACGATTTTCTCAGCCTCAGCAATTTCTTTCTGTGTCGGAGCGAGCATCTCATGAACGATATTAATCTGTCTTGGATTAACCAGCGATTTGCCGTCAAAGCCCATCTCGACATTCTGCTTCACTTCAGCTCTGAAGCCCTCGTCATCGTTTATATTCGTGAAGACCGTATCGAAGCACTGAACTCCTGCCGCACGAGCCGCTACTAACAAGTGTCCGCGAGCCGCCAACATTTCGATTCCGCCCGGGATAACTTTCACCTGCATACATTTGCGATAATCTCCGCCGGAAATTGCCACACCGAATAATCTCGGAGAAGCTGTGCAAATCTCGTAAGCATTCAGAACGCCTTTGGGACTTTCAACCGCTGCCATCAAGAGCGTGCGTCCAACTTCAACGCCAAATTCTTTCTCTGCTTCAGTCACGGCTGCATCAACTGTCTTGACATCCTGAGCGGATTCAGTCTTTGCGATTCGAATACCGTCCGCACCGCCAGCCACAACAACGCGAATATCTTCTTTCCAGTGAGGCGTGTCAAGTCCGTTAATTCTCACGATTACTTCAGTGTTGCCGTAATCGATTTCTTTTAACGCATGATAGAGCGAAAATCTCGCAGAATCTTTTTGATTCTCTGCAACTGCGTCCTCAAGATCCAGCATGATCGAATCTGCGCCGTAAATATACGCGTCCTTAATCAAGCCGGGCTTCTGAGCGTTCATGAACATCATCGTTCGTCTGAGCCTGAATTTTTCGGGTTTTGGTCTTGGAATACTCATCTTATCTAATTACACCTCCCCAAGGATACGTCCCGTCAACGTCACACTGACAGCCACGATAATACGCACACTCCACACGCGCCTTAATCGTGCAATCGAGTGCGCCATGATCATTTACGATAACTTTCGCATTTTCTACGCCAAGTCTTTTGAGTGAATCGAGGACTTGTGCCTTAATTTGTCTGCCGTATTGATTAATAACGGAGCTTTCGAGCGATAAATCGATTCCGCCTGTTTTTGTCGGCTCAATCGTTATCATTACGTCGCTTGATTCGAGAGTCCCGGCAGTTCCAACCGCTTTCAATTCCATTTTCAAAACACACCTCCTGCGTTAATAGCGAGTAAATCAAAAGTTATTATATATTATAATTACGGGTAAATTCAATTTGTATTTTAACGGAAGGGAAATTTCTACGATGGCAATTATTCAGGTTATTCAATGGGACGATTCTGCAAATTCAAACGATATATTTGCGTGGCGGTACGTTGACAGGAAAAATCCGGCTAAGAGTGACGAGTTGGGAAATTGGACGCAGCTTGTTGTACGTGAGAATCAGGAAGCTGTGTTATTCCGCGATGGTCAGGCTCTGGATTCGTTCAGGGCTGGACGATACACACTCTCGACAGATAATATTCCGTTGTTGAGACGATTAATAAATCTGCCGACTGGCGGCGAAAGTGCTTTCAAAGCGTTTGTCTGGTTCGTGAACAAAATCAACGTTCTTGATATTAAATGGGGAACTCAAACGCCGTTATTATTGCGCGATCCTGAATATCAAATCCCGATTTACGTTCGGGCTTACGGGCAATTCGGTATTCGTGTTGACGACGCGAGAAAATTTCTGCTCAAACTTGCCGGTAACAAATCCAGCATAACTCGCGACGATCTGGAAAACAATTTCAAAGGCTTAATCTTGACTCGAATGGGCGATATGATTGCTACGTACATTGCTCACAAGAAAATAACGATTTTCGAAATAAACGCGTATCTCGATGACATGTCAAACGAAGCTGTCGAGAAAATACGTCCTGTGTTCGAGAATTTCGGCATTGATCCCGTGAATTTCTTTTTCGGATCAATTAACGCTGTCGAAGAAGACGAGGGAATTAAAAAACTCAAAGCTGCGTTAAGCGAACGTGCCAGCATGAACGTTATGGGCTATAACTATCAACAGAAGCGTTCGTTCGATGTTCTGGAATCTGCGGCTAAGAACGAGGGTAACGCTTCAGGCATGATGGGCGCGGGAATGGGGCTCGGCGCAGGAATGGGAATGGGCGGAGCGTTGGGGCAAATGGCTGCTCAAATGGGTCAGTACATAAATCCGCAAACGCAAACGCAAACGCAATCACAAAATCCGAATCCAGTTCAGCAAAATTCTGCAAATTCATCCGGAAAATTCTGTCCAAGTTGCGGCAAAGCTATTCAAGACGGCGCGAAATTCTGCATGTACTGTGGCGCAAAAATCGGCTGTCCGAAATGCGGCGCGGAATTAATCCCTGGTGCGAAATTCTGTGCAAATTGCGGCAATCCTGTGTAAATTCGCGAATCAAAAACTCCCTGACGTTTTGCCAAGGAGTTATTTTTTCTCTACATGCTATGCTCTACACGTGCGACATTTCCAGAATATGCTTCACAAATTCCGACATGCTCACACCCGTTGCAGCCGCAGCTTTCGGAACTAAACTTGTCGCTGTCATTCCCGGAGCTGTGTTGACTTCCAGAATGAAAAACTCGCCGTCATCTCTCAGCCTGAAGTCCGCCCGACTGTACGAATTGCAGCCAAGAACTTCGTGAGCTTTGACCGCAGCGTTCTGAATTTTCGCAGCAACAGATTCCGGAATCTCAGCCGGCACGATATATTCAGTTGCTCCTGATGTGTATTTGTTCGCGTAATCATAGAAGCCGAGTTTGGGTCTGATTTCGATTAACGGCAACGCTTGAATCTTTCCGGCATTTTCCCAAACCGCAGCTGTAATTTCTCGACCTTCGATATATTCTTCGAGCAAAACATCTCCGGCGTAACTTTCACGCGCAAATTTCACGGCTTCACGCAAATCTTCGGGTGTGAAATTCCTGAGAATGCTAACTCCGACAGTGCTGCCTCCTGATTCAGGCTTCACAACTATGTCACGAGTTCCCAGAGTTTCGAGCCTGAGATTTGATTCATCGTACAAAATTCCGTTTGGGATTTTTATTCCGGCTTTGGCAAATAATTCGCGTGATTTCCATTTGTTCATTGCGTCCGAGCTTGCCTTAGGATTCGAGCCTGTGTACGGAATGCCCAGACTTGATAATTTCGCCTGCAATTCGCCATTTTCGCCCCAATCACCGTGCATTGCTATGAAAGCTGACGTGTATTTCCGCAAGTTATCGCCGACTTCGGATAATGATTTCACGTCCAGAACTTCCGCGTTAATTCCAGCGTCAACGAGTGCTTTACAAACTGCCGCGCCGCTTCTGAGTGAGACTTCGCGTTCTCTGCTGTCACCGCCGCACAAAACTGCTACGTTATCAAAAATTTTCGTGTTAATATTCGCCATCTCCTAAATCTCAAATCTCAAATTCAAATCTCAAATCCGTAAAATGATAATATTTTCTTGAATGCGTCCGTTCGATGCGAGATTGCGTTCTTGATTTTCGAGTCCAATTCTGCAAACGTCAACTCGAATTTCTCCGGAACAAACACCGGATCATAGCCAAAACCGTTAGAGCCGATTTGAGAATCCGCAATTCTGCCTCTGCATTCTCCCTCGCTGACAAAAATATATTCGTCCGGCACTGAAATCGCGATTGCCGCAAAAAATCTCGCCGTTCGATCCGCATTTTCTAGCCCGGATAATTTTTTCAAGAGCCAAAGATTTTTCTCAGAATCAGAGCCTTCGATAATCCGCGCAGAAAACAATCCCGGAGCACCGTTCAGAGCTGCAACTTCAAGACCGCTGTCGTCCGCTAAACATGGCAATCCCGTAATACTTGACCACGCACGAGCCTTCAGAATCGCGTTTTCCGAATAACTCTCGCCCGTTTCCTCAACTGCTAATCCCGCAATCTCCGGCGCAAAAATAATTTCTTCGGCAAAATTCTCCCCTGAAAAATTCCTGATTAACTCGACAAATTCGCGATACTTGCCTTTGTTAGCCGTAGCGATTACTAATTTCTCGAATACTCTCATGAGCGTTCGGGCATCTTCCAAGGCACTGACAAATCGACAACTCCGTTCGAACTTGGCGGTTTTGAATCAATCAGGAATCTTACTTGCGAGATTGGCGAGAAATTTTCCTGAACAGTCCTTACGATTCCGGTTAATAACAGCAAGCTGCGTCTCTGACCCATCGCGCTCAAAGAATTATGGAACTGTCCGGACACGTCCAAAAAAGCTGTCTCCGCATTCCTGAACACGTGCAATAATTTGATTCGCTCGTAATTCGGCACATTGCTCAGCGACAAAATCGAATCGAACGCATCACGTATATTATCCTCCTGAGTTCGTGCGACGAAATTTTTGCGAGTTCCGGCTACAGTGTCATTCGCGACGTGATATAACACCAGGGAAATTTGCTTCACACTGTCACCGGAGGCAGCGAGTTTCCTGTTTACTTCGGATTCTTCGAGTTTCGTCAAGTCCTCCTGATTCTCGATTATGTTCTCTGGTTTCAGGAATAATTTCTTGCTCATGAGTTCGATTACCAACGTTGCGCCGAGATAACCCAGCACGAAACATATCAGCAAAACACCCAGCCACAAAAATATTTTCAGCAGGACAGGCTTGCCTTCACGCTGCGGTTGAACTGGTCTGCGTCTTGGTCGTGTGCCCGAACGATTCGCCGGACGTCTTATGTGCTGAGACGAATATGACGCTGAATTTGGTCTCGTATTCCTGATTGGGTTTGAATCTCTACGTCTTGGTCTTGGCTGCAATTTTACACATCCTTTCTGGTTAATTCTGGTTAATTCTGGTTAATTCAGATAATTCATGATCCCGTTAGCCATTGCGCGTGCGATTCGCTGTTGATACGACGTGTCCAGCAATAATTTCGCCTCGTTCGGGTTCGTGCAAAATCCCGTTTCGAGCAACACTGCCGGCATTCCCGCACCGCGAATCACGAAAAACGGAGCTTGAGCAACACGTTTCATCGGCAAATTCTCACGTTTACCTGCCTGGAACAACGCTGCTGCAAAATCTGTACTTTCGCTGATTTTATTATTCTGCTGCATGTCGCCCAAAATTCTCAGCAACATTTCCGTCCGCCTGTCAACATTCGCAACGTCAACACCTTTACCTTCGACGTATTCGCGATTTTCGATTTTTGCCAGATTCAGAGCGTCCTTGTCAGTTGGAAGAGCCATGATGTAAATCTCGAATCCCGAAGTTGTTTTTCTCGCGGGCAATGCGTTCACGTGAACACTCACGAATAAATCAGCGTCGGTGTTATTCGCAATATCCGTGCGTTCCTGCAATTTCAAGTACACGTCAGTTCTGCGCGTCATGATTACGTTCAAGCCACGAGATTTCAGTTCGCGTTCGAGCAATAATCCGATATTCAGATTCACGTTTTTCTCGGTCACACCGTTAGCTGAAGTCCCCGGGTCTTTGCCGCCATGTCCGGGATCGATTACAACTGTGCGTCTTCCGTTACGATTTCTGCGCGGTTGATTTGAAGTCGCAGTCGGTGTCAACGGGATCGTAATTTCTGACGGAGGCGTTCCAGTGTAGGCAGGTTTTGTGCGCGTTGTCTGCGGAAGATTTATGTTAATCACGGGGTCAGGTTTCTGTTGAGTTTTGGCTTTAGGATTACTATCCGGGATCGTTAATTGTGGTGCTGGTGGTGTCGGTGGAATGAGAGACGGCTGCGGAGTTCGTGCAACAGTTGAAGTATTCGCCGAATTCAAAATCGCAACTTCCGGCGCAAAATAGAAATCCAGAACTATTCGCCGCGGTGAAGAGAGCGTCATTTTCTCGATCTTGATATAGCGTGACGTTGTGAAAGCGAGAATCGTTCCTGTGCTTGACGGTCTGAGTTCGGATTTCACGTTTTCGTACGGAGACGGCACACCCTCGACATTACCTGAACTTGCCGCGAAAAACAAATGCAACTCATTCGCATTCACCAGTTCGACTTGCGGATCAGAATTTTCGTCCGTATCGACAACTGCACGAATGCGTTTATGCGAGCCGGAATTTACGCTGCTCCATCGGACAGATTGCAGATTACCCGAATAACTCGCAGATTTCGGAGATTTCGCGTCATCCGGAGTAAACGTTTGCATTCTTGGCTGAGATTTCGCGCTGGATTTTGCGACAGGCTGAGACTGAGTTTGCGTTTTCACAGAAGCCGGATTAGAAACCGTAGCTTGTGTTCGTTGAGCTGTTGGCTCTGGAATTTTCGCTGACTGAGCAGGAGCCGAATTAGAAACCGGAGCTTGCGTTCGTTGAGTTGCTGGCTCTGGAATTTTCGCTGACTGTTGCTGTTCTTCGTCGACATTCCCGAAATCTAATTCACTCGCTGAACGTGCTGTCACTCGCGTAGAGACATATCCCGAACTTTTAGCGAATCGCAATCTGTCAGTTCGCGCTAATCCGACCGAACTCTGGAACAACGCCGCAACACTCTGAGTATCAAGCCAGAATTTCCCGTCACGTTCAACCGGAGCAGAATACAACGGAATAATCGCAAATCCTCGCCACGCAGCCGCAGAATTTAACACGACGCGCAGATTTTCAGAGCCACGACGCAGCAACAATTCCTCATTTGAGCGCGAAAACGAGAATCCCAAAATCGCCCCCGTATCCTCAATCGGAACGAGAGTATTTGCACCATCCTCAACACTCATGACCGAACCGAGCGTGTATGTTCCGCGATACAACGTTACATCAGCGAATGCACACGACCCAGCAAGAATTATCACGCATATTATCAGAATGCCGAGGAAAAATTTCTTGTAACACGCCAAAACTATTCGTTTTCCTCCTGGAGAATATAATCAAGCTCAAACAAGCTCGACACATCAAGCAATAATATTAATCTCTCGTCTGACGGTTTCGCTACCCATAAAACATAACGCTTATCCATTGCAGATGACAGTTTCGTTGCAGGCTCAAGCTGTGTATCGTAAATCGTGCGGACTTCCCGAACTGAGTTCACGATAATTCCGAACGTTACATCACTAACTGCCAAAACTATAATTCTTGCTTCGTCTGTCAATGGCGAATTTACCATTCCGATTTTCATTTGCATGTCGAAAACTGGGACGATTGTTCCGCGAAGATTTATCACGCCGCGAATATACGCCGGAGCATTTGGAACTCGCGTTATGAACGATGGCACGCGCACGATTTCACGAACCATGTTTACGTCAACACCGAAATTTTCGCGTCCGAGTGTGAATACAAGATTAATATGTTCTTCTCCGCGATAATCGACATCTAAGTCTAAATCCTGATTCTTGCGACCTGTAGTCATATTCTGAATGTCTGCCAAAAAAATACATCTCCTTTGAGTTTCTGGTGCAAAAATAATTGCGTATATTATAAAGCTTTTGCTGCAAATGACAAAAACCAACAAAACAACTCCCCCGAATTTTCGCTTCATGATTCAGGAGAGTTGTCGTGCGTGTGAAAAAATTTCTGATGAGTATTCGTGTTAATTTTTCATCGCAGCTTCTTCAGCACTGATTGCGAGTTTCAACGCGCCTTTGATTCCCTGACTGCCGTTCAGAGCTGCCGGGACAATATAGCTGTTGATGTTTCGTAATTCTTTTGTGTCGATGTAATTATTTATATATTCGACGACGTTTTTGCGTACGAGCGGCAATAATTCTTTCTGGTGCAGAACGCCTCCGCCCATGATAATTTTCTGAGGGCTGAGTGTCAGGATAATATCTGCAAGACCCTGAGCAATATATTTCGCTTCAAGTTCCCAGACTTCAGGTCTGTCGCTCAATTCACGCGCAGGTTTTCCCCAACGTGCCGCAAGTGCTGAACCGGACGCCATGCCTTCAAAACAAGTTCCGTGTGACGGACAATCGCCTTTGAAATCGTCACCAGCTTCGACTGACATTTTTATGTGACCGGCTTCAGCGTGTAACATTCCGTGCAGCAATTTGCCGTTGACCATCGCGCCAAGTCCGATACCCTTGCCGACTTTCACGTAAACCGCATCGTTAAGACCAACGCCAGCTCCCCAAGTAACTTCAGCTAAAAGCGAGCCGTTCGCGTCCGTGTCAAATCCAACGGGCAATTTCTCGTCACGATTCGCATTCAGCGCGTCAGTTAAAGTCTTGAGTAACGGGTATTTTCTCCACGCAATTTTCGGTGTGTTGAGAATGTCGCCGTAAGTCGAAGAAGCTTGTCTGACATCGACTGGCCCAAAACTGATAATTCCGACTGACTTGAGATCTTTGTCTTTGAAGTAGTCCAGAATTTTCGCTACAGTTTCGTCCGGAGTAGTCGTCTCGATTACGGTCTGAGCCAGGACTAAGCCGCTTGCGTCACCGACAGCGCAGATAGTTCTTGTACCGCCGACTTCGATAGCTCCGTAGCCTGATAATTTTTCGTTTTCAAGTTCATTGCTCATTAACTAAATAACCTCCCCAAAAATCCCTTTGGCTTCTCAGATTTTGCAGCAGATTCCGGAGCGTGTGCAGGTGCTGGAGCAGGTGCAGGTTTTACGGGTTCTGCTGGTTTAACTGGAGCCGCCGCGGGTTTCGCTAATTTTGACAGATCGGTTTTGCGAACGTTGCCTCTCAATGGCAGAATGCTCTTAGGATTCACTGAGAGTTCATCGACACCCATGCTCAGGAAAGTTTCGGTCAAGGAAGGATCTGCGCCCAATTCTCCGCAAATGCCAACCCAAGTGTGATGTCTGTGACCAGCTTCGATAGTTTCACGGATTAATCGCAAAACTGCCGGATGGTGCGTGTCCGAAAATCTTTCGAGATTCGCGCTCTGTCTGTCGATTGCACAAGTATATTGCGTTAAATCGTTCGTGCCGAGTGAGAAAAAGTCAACTTCTTCGGCTAATTCATCGGCACAAAGAGCTGCTGCCGGAGTTTCGATCATGATTCCGATCTCGATTTTGTCGCCAATTTTCACGCCCTCGGATTCGAGTTCAGCTTTGCATTCGTCGAGAATCTTTTTGCACTCAAGGACTTCCCATTTGCTGATAATCATCGGGAACATGATTCCCAGATTACCGTAAGCCGACGCTCTGAGCAATGCGCGCAACTGACGCTTGAAGAAATCTACACGCGAGAGACAGATTCGAATTGCTCTGAAGCCTAACGCCGGATTATCTTCTTTGTCGAGCTGCATATAATCAATCGTTTTGTCCGCGCCGATGTCACACGTTCTGATTATGACCTGACGAGGAGCTAATTTTTCGAGAACTTCTTTGTAGGCCGCGAATTGAGCGTCTTCGGTTGGATCGGTCTTGCTGTTGAGATAAACAAATTCTGATCTGAACAAGCCGACACCCTCTGCGTCATTATCGATTACGGCTTTGATGTCTTTCGGCCCGCCGATGTTCGCGTATAATCTGACTTTGCGACCGTCAACTGTGACACTTGGTTTGCCTTTGAGTTCCTGAAGAGCAGCTTCTTTCTTGAGATCGTCTTCGTGTTGGGCTGTTAATTTCTCGATAGTTTCCTGATCGGGTTCGATATGCAGGCAGGAATTATACCCGTCGAGAATTGCGAATCGTCCGTCCCAGGATTCTTCGACATCAGGACACTGAATCAACGTCGGGAGATTCATGCTGCGTGCCAAAATTGCCGTGTGACTGTTTGAACTTCCAAGACGTGTGACGAGTCCGAGCAAAAGATTCTTGTCGAGTTTCACAGTTTCAGACGGAGCTAAATCCTCGGCTACAAGAATTGACGGCTCAGATCCCTGAAGCGAATCCGTATCATTGCCGAATAATACGTCGAGCATTGAGTTTTTCAGGTCGATAACGTCCGCGCTGCGTGCCTGAAAATACGGGTCGTTCATGTCACGGAACATCTGAGCTGCATTTTCGAAGCCTTCACGAACTGCGTATTCTGCCGTGTGAGATTCGCCGATGATTTCCTTGCATGAATCGATCAAGTCTTCGTCATCGAGCATTAATTCATGAGCTTCAAAGATTCCCGCTGTGTCTTTTCTGCCCTCTTTGACTTCCTTCTCGAACAAGGCGTGTTGCTGCTGCTGAACTTTCACGCGAGCTGCCTCGAAACGATCCAATTCAGCGGCAATGTCATTGATCAAATTCTCATTGACTTCGTAAACCGGAACTTTGTAGAATTTGATTTTCCCGATCGCGATTCCGTTTACGATTTTGATACCTTTGAACGTTTGCATAATAAATTTCCTGAACTATTCCTGAACTAGTTAGTTAGTGAGATTACATGTTTTCTTTCATGAACTTCTCGACGGCGGCGGCGCAAGCTTCCTCGTCCTCACCCTCGACAGTTACGGTTACTTCATCGCCCTGAACGATTCCCATTCCCATGAGTTTCATGAGTGACGTAGCTTTTGCAGATTTGTCGCCCTTGATGAACGTTACGGTGCTTTTGAACTGCTTGGCTTCTTTTACGAGAATGCCTGCTGGACGTGCGTGAATGCCTACTGGGTCTGTGATTACGTATGCAAATGTTTTCATGATTGTTAATGCTTCCTTTCACTCAAAAAATATTTTCATTAGCAAATTATAATATATTCTGGTGTAAAATCGCAATTCTCGCGTGCTATTATAATAAGCATGAAATTTTTCGAGAAGGTGTTAATACAAGAATGGCGTTTACTGTCTGTGTTTTGACGGCAGCATTGAAAAGGGATCAATATATTGCGAGTTATATTGCTGGCGAATCTCCGGTGACGGGTCATGACGTTATGTCCGAAATGATCTCTCGACACGGAATGCCTCAGAGAAAAGTTATCGCATGGTTCGTGAATAATTACACACGCCCGTTGGATTGGGTGATTGACGAGGACGCTACGGTTGAATTTATCATGACGAACTCGCCAGTCGGAATGAGAATTTATAAACGCTCGCTGAATTTTCTGCTGGTGTGCGCGTGTGCGAAAGTTCTCGGGAAAAAAGCTTGCTTGAGACATTCGCTTGCTGACGGACATTACTGGGAATTTGAGAATGATTCAGTCACGCAATCTGACATCGACAAAATCAAAGCCGAAATGAATGATATTATCCGCAGAGATTCCGTAATTTCACGAGAGATTCTGACGATTGACAAAGCGCGACAGGTTTTCCAGCGTCAGGACGAAAGCGAAATTGCAGAATTATTCGTGCGGGCGAATCTTGATCCGGTTGAAGTTTACAGATTGGGCGATCGTTACGGATATTATTGCGGCGGAACTCTTGCGCCATCAACGGGATTGCTGCGGACGTTTGATCTGGTTCTGTACGAGCAGGGAATGCTGCTGCGATTCCCAAGTGAAGAAAGTAATAACCCCGATGAGATTCCAGAATTGAAGATCGAGCCATCAATGGGCAAAGTGTTTTTTGATTACGCGAATTGGCTGCAAATTTTGGACTTGAATTACCTGAACAAACTTCATCACAGAGTTACAGAAGGGAAAGTTCAGGAGCTTGTGTTGATTGCTGAAGCGTTTCATTCGCAGAGACTGGGGAATATTGCCGAAGATATTGCGTCGCGTCCTGTGAAAGTCGTAACGATTGCTGGGCCGTCTGGTTCTGGCAAAACGACTTTTTCTGAACGTTTGAAAGTCCAGTTAATGGTCTGCGGAAAAACTCCGGTGACGCTGCCGTTGGATAATTATTTCAAAGAGCGCGAGGATTCTCCCAAAGATGCTAACGGTGAATATGATTATGAACGGATTGATGCGTTGGATCTGGAATTGCTCTCGGATAATTTGTCGCGGATTCTTAACGGCGAAGAAGTTGTCACACCAGTTTATAATTTCATAACCGGCAAGAAAGAACCCGGCAAGAAAATCAAACTGAAACCATCGGACGTTTTAATAATGGAAGGTATTCACGGATTGAACGATCAGATTTTGGCGATGATACCGGAAAACGCGCGTTACGGAGTGTTCGTGTCACCGTTGACGGGAATTTGCATCGATCCGCACAATCGAACAAGCACGGGCGATAATCGTTTACTGCGGCGAATCATTCGGGATTACAGAACTCGCGGAAAATCTGCACAAGTCACGCTCGAAGTTTACCCGAAAGTTATCATGGGTGCGAAGAAATATATTTTCCCGTATCGCAACCGAGCCGACGCATTATTCAACTCAGCATTGCCGTATGAACTCGGAGTTTTGAAACCGTATGTCGAACCGTTGCTGCACACTGTTGACGAAAATTCCTCGGTGTTCAGTGAAGCTCTGAGATTGCTTAATATTCTGAGATTTGTTCCGGCGATTAATAACGATGGCATACCGAATAATTCTGTTATACGCGAATTTATCGGCGGAAGCTGTCTTGACGTGTAGAGACTTGAGATCCTGAATTGGAATTTGCGCTGATATTTTGCACGGCGATTCTTCTGGATAATATTCTGGGAGATTCGCTGCGGATAATTCAGATAATTCATCCGGTGATTCTGATCGGGCAAGTCATAAATTTCCTTCGCGCGAGAATCTTCAGGGAAGAGAATTTTGCGAACGGGTTATTAATCTGCGTTTGTGTTGTGGCGACGTCCGGTGTAACAGCCGGATTTTTGTTAGGGATTTTTCCGGAGAAGCTGCGGTTTGTCGCGAAGATTTATGCGTTATATGCTGCGATTGCGTGGCGCGATTTGAAAGACGAGACGTTTGTGATTTACGAGAGTTTAGCGAATCATAATCTGGAACTTGCGAAAATTTTTCTGGCTAGAGTAGTCGGGCGTGATGTTGCGAATCTGGACGCGATTGGGATTTCGAGAGCTGCGATTGAGACTGTTGCTGAAAATTCTGTTGACGCGATTTTCTCGGTGATGTTTTGGGCATTAATCGGCAATATTCTGAATCATGAATACGGCGCGTATATTTGCGTTTGGCTTTTCAAAGCTGCGAGTACGTTGGACTCAATGATTGGTTACGAGGCGTTCGGGAAATTCGGATTTTGCAGCGCGAGGCTTGATGACGTTATGAATTTTTTGCCGGCGCGAATCGGTGGACTTGCGATAATTTTTTCGGGGAAATTTTTGGGGAATAAATTCGCGGATCCCTTGAGAATATTCCTGCGAGATCGTCTCAAGCACAAAAGCCCAAATTCCGCACACGGTGAAGCTGCTTTTGCCGGAGTTTTGAAAATTCGTCTCGGAGGCGGAGCGTATTATTCCGGGGAATTTTCTTCGCGTGAATTTTTGGGAGCGGAATTTCGAGAGCCTGAACCACTTGATATTTTGCGGGCGCACAGATTGCTGGATATTTCTGCATCGATATTTGCGATTATGTGCGTATTAATTGCGATTTGCGTGTAAAATGTGAAGTGTGAAAAGTTATTTCGAATTCGTTAAGGGGAGATTTTGATTGAGTGACGTGAAATCCGTGAGATCCGCGAGAGCTTCAACAGTGCGCGACATGACTGAGGGCTCTATCTGGAAGCAGTTAGTCGCGTTTGCATTGCCGTTATTAGCCGGGAATATTTTCCAGCAGTTATATAACACCGTTGACAGTGTCGTTGTCGGAAATTTTGTCGGAGCTGATGCGTTGGGAGCTGTCACGTCTACGATCCCGATTGTGATCACGTTAATCGGGTTATTCATCGGTCTGACGATGGGAGCAAGTATTCTGATCTCGCAATATTTCGGAGCGAAAGATATTGCCAATTTGCGAAAGTCTACACATACAGCAGTTTTTTCGGGAGTAATTTTGTCGCTGATAATTTCCGGAGTTGGCTACTTGATAACGCCGTGGCTTTTGCGAATGATGAACACTCCTGAGAGCGTTATGCGTGAAGCTGTCGTTTACCTGCAAATTTATTCGCTGGGATTATTCGGCTCGATGCTTTACAACATGGGTTCGGCGATTTTGCGCGCAGTCGGCGATTCGAAACGACCGTTATACTTCCTGATTTTGTCGTCAATCCTGAATATAATTCTGGATCTGGTGTTTGTGCTGCAATTTGAATCCGGAGTTGCAGGTGTTGCGTATGCCACGATAATTTCGCAATTTGTGTCCGGAGCGATAATTTTCTGGATATTATTTCACTCGAACGAATGCCACAGTTTGAGAATGCGTGAAATGAAAATTGACGGCAAAATTTTGAAGCGAGTGATTGCGTTAGGATTTCCGGCTGGCTTTCAGATGGCGTTGACTTCATTCTCGAACGTGTTCGTGCAATCGTACATAAATTCATACGGGGCAGCTAGTACGGCAGGTTGGGGAATTTACGCGCGAGTTGACGCATTTGTTACGCTTCCGACACAGAGCATGGCTATGGCAGTGACGACTTTTGTTGGACAGAATGCCGGTGCGAGAAAGCCTGAACGAATCAAACGCGGAGTAAAAACCGGACTGGCAATTTCGACTGGAATTTCGCTTTGCATAATTGCGACGATATATTTATTCACGCGACAAATCGTGGAATTATTCAACGATGATGCGCAAGTTTTGTATTACGGCGTGTTATTCCTGCGATTGAATTGCCCGTTTGACCCGTTGAACGTGAACAATCAGGTTCAGGCCGGAGCGTTGCGAGGAGTTGGTGATGCGAAGACGCCGATGTTAATCATGTTATTTTCGTTTGTGTTATTCCGGCAGATATATCTATTCGTGATTTCGCGATTGACGAGTTCGATATATTTTATCGCGATTGGCTATCCTGTTGGCTGGTTTGTGTGTTGCGCATTAATGTACATTCACATTTTCAGGATCGGCTGGGACAGAATGATCTCGAAATTATAGCGCGTGAGAAAATGCAGTTCTTGAGAATTTGCGAAATTTCAGGAGAATTTTCAGGAACTGTATTTTTGCGTCACACGTAACGTCGAGCATTAACGTTTCCTTGTTCAGCAGCTCTCTTGTACCATTTAGTACCATTTAGAAGCTTCAGATTTATCTTTCACCGCTCCTCCTAAACCCAATCTGTAAAAATGTCCCAGATTATATTGCGCGAAACTTTCTCCCTGTTCAGCAGATTTTTCGTAGAACTCGAACGCTTTGATCTTGTCTTCGTTGACGAATATGCCGTAATCGTAAATCAATCCCAAATTGTATTGGGCAGTTGAGTTTCCTTGTTCAGCAGATTTTTCGTAGAACTCGAACGCTTTGATCTTGTCTTCGTCGACGAATATGCCGTAATCGTAAATCAATCCCAAATTGTATTGGGCAGCTGAGTTTCCTTGTTCAGCAGATTTCTCCCATAATCTTATTGCCTCATTATGATCGTGTTCAACTCCCTCGCCCATGTCGTACAGATGCGCCAACCAGATTTGAGCTTTTGCATGTCCCTGTTCAGCGGATTTTTTCCACCATTTGAACACATTATCGTAATCCATCGCTGAATTGTAAACTTCACCTTGCGCATTGATTTGCGACGGAACTTCTTCAGCTTCACACCCAACCACTGATAGTCACCCTCCGAAAATAATTTTGGATTTGCGAACATGTTATCATAAATAATCTCGATTTTCGAAAGTTTTGAAAGGGAGTGATTGATTGAACGATGAAGATTTTGAGAATTTGGATTTGCCATACGAAGAACGTTGGGAGAATTTGACGCTAGCGAATGATTTTTTGTTCGGGAAAATTTTTCAGGACACTGAACTTTGTCTTGAACTTGTGCAAATTATACTTCCCGATTTGAATATCAAACGCATAACGAATCCGCTGCTTCAAAAGAACGTCAGGGAAACTTTTGAAAGTCGCGGTGTTAGATTTGATGTTTACGTTGAAGACGACGCGAACAGAGTCATAAATATCGAGATGCAGACTATGAACCGGGATAATATCCGGAAACGCACAAGAATTTATCACTCGTATATCGATATTGACGTTTTGGACAGGTACGATATTAGAAAGTACGACGACATTCCCGAGGCAATCGTGATTTTTATTTGCGATTTTGGTGTATTCGATTCGGTACGACATTTTTACGAGTTCAGGAATATTTGTGTTCAAGAACGGGATTTATTTCTCGATGACGGGGGCAGAACAATTTTTTTGAGTACGAAGGGAAAAGCTGATGATATTTCCCCTAAGCTGAAAAATTTTCTGAACCTTGTGCGAGGCATAACGTCTCAAGATTCGTTTGTGAAAAAACTTGAGAAGAAACTCAAATACGCGAAACAAAACGCAGTTTGGAGGCGACAATACATGTTAGCGAAAATTGAAAGGTTAGCCTTGATTGACGAGGCTATGGCTAGGGGCAGACTCGAAGGCAAAGCTGAAGGCAGGCTCGAAGGCAGGGCTGAAGGCAGGCTCGAAGGCAGGGCTGAAGGCAGGCTTGAAGGCAAGCTCGAAGGTAAAGCTGAAGGGATCGCTATCGGTGAGAAGAGAGGAAGCATAAAAACTCTCGACACTACAACACTCATTCTGAAAGACGCCGGAATAGACCCAGCAATCATAGAAAAACTTAGGCTTTCGATCCTGGGTTCACAATGATTATGCTTGCCAAGGGAAAAGCTGATGATATTTCCCCTAAGCTGAAAAATTTTCTGAACCTTGTGCGAGGCATAACGTCTCAAGATTCGTTTGTGAAAAAACTTGAGAAGAAACTCAAATACGCGAAACAAAACGCAGTTTGGAGGCGACAATACATGTTAGCGAAAATTGAAAGGTTAGCCTTGATTGACGAGGCTATGGCTAGGGGCAGACTCGAAGGCAAAGCTGAAGGCAGGCTCGAAGGCAGGGCTGAAGGCAGGCTCGAAGGCAGGGCTGAAGGCAGGCTTGAAGGCAAGCTCGAAGGTAAAGCTGAAGGGATCGCTATCGGTGAGAAGAGAGGAAGCATAAAAACTCTCGACACTACAACACTCATTCTGAAAGACGCCGGAATAGCCCCAGAAATCATAGAAAAACTTAGGGCTTCGATTCTTAACTCACAATGATCTTGTTTGAATTTGAAATTTGAAAGGGAGAGAAAATAGTCGCAGGAAAATTCTCAATGCTGCAACCAAATTTCTCTCCGATCAAGATTAAGTCCTGAATTTATCGCTAAGTTCAGGCTATTCAAAGGCTACATTCCTAATCTGTAAATCCGTGCCTCAAGTCCACGAAGCAATCTCGGATCCATACTTGTTCCGGACTCCGTGTCAAGCAAAAGCTGCGTGTTCGTGAGAAATTCTTCGGGCAATTCAGCGTCACTCGTCGAAAGATTCACCGCGATAATTATTTTCTGACCGCGCGAATACGCAAAAATCTTCTCATCATTCGGCAGCAACAGCTCATACTCTCCGGACAGCAATTCCGGATTCTGATTCCTGAAGCTCACAAGCTCACGGTAAAAATTCAGAATCGAGTCCGGATCTTTTTCTTCAGATTCCGCGTTGATGAATTTATAACTCGAATTAACCGGCAGCCAAGGCTTCACATTCTCTCCTGTAAATCCAGCGTTTGCTTTCGAGTTCCATTGCATAGGCGTTCGGGCGTTATCCCGCGAAAAAAATCTCACAGCGTTCATCGCTTCTTCACGCGAAAATCCGTCCTGAATCGCGAAATCATACTGCCATCTCGTAGACAAGTCATCGAACATCTCGATATTATCCCAATCAACGTTAATCGCTCCCAATTCCTCGCCCTGAAATACAAACGGCGTGCCTCTCAGCGTCATAAGCATTACTGCCAAAACTCTCGCTGCTTTCTTCTGATCGGCGTTCTTCGGGAAAAAGTGATTCACGCTTCTTGGCTCATCGTGATTCTCGAAAAATACCGGACACCAAGTTTTTCTCGCGCCCTGTTGCGTAGAATTAATCGCGTTCTTGAAATCCAGAATCGTCCAGTCAGACGGCTTACACCAAAATTCCCCATGTTTTGCAAACGGCAATCTCGTAACGTTGAACTCAAATATCATGTCAAACACTCCGTCCGAACCTGACCAATATTTCAGCTCATCGCTCGGCACACCGTTAGCTTCTCCGACTGTGAAAATATCATGTCCATCGAAAACTTCGCGCTTGAACTCTCGAAGAAAATCCAAAATTCCGGGACTGTTCGCCGTAATATCATGAATCGATCTCAATCCGTCAATTCCATCGGGTTCAAAATTCTGAAATTTCCCGGGCTTCTTGATATACGTTATCGCGTCAATTCTGAATCCTCCGACACCTTTCGAAAGCCAGAAATTCGCTGCGTCAAATAATGCTTTTCGAACTTCGGGATTTTCCCAATTCAAATCGGGCTGCTCAACTGCGAACGTGTGAAGATAATACTGCTTTCGGGATTCGCACCACGTCCACGCACTGCCGCCGAAAATCGCTCGCCAGTTCGTAGGTTCGTCACGCCAAATATACCAGTCCGCTTTCGCATTATCCCGGCTCGAACTCGATTCCAAAAACCATTCGTGCTGATTCGACGTGTGATTAAAAACTAAATCCATTACGATCCGAATATCGCGCGATTTTGCCTCACGAATCAATTTCTCGAAATCCGCCATCGTTCCGTATTTCGGATCAATCCCTACATAATCCGAGACATCATAACCGTTATCAACTCCGGGTGACGGATAAAAAGGCGATATCCAGATCGCTCCGGCTCCTAATGATTTCACGTAATCAAGATGCTGCGTTATTCCGGGTAAATCTCCAGTTCCAGTGTTATTCGTGTCCTGAAAACTCTTGGGATAAATCTGGTAAACGATCGACTTCTGCCACCATTTCAAATTCGTCTCACTCATGTTACCCTCAGCGAATGCAATATCAGCACAAAATCCCAATATTATTGCGACAATTATTGCGAATATGCGTGATGAATGTGTCATGATCATTTATTTCCTGCGCCCGAATAATCTCACCAGATACAGGAATATATTCACGAAATCCAAATACAAAGCTAATGCTCCGATTATTGCGATTTTGCTCACCGCTGCGGATTGTGAACCTGAATCAAATCCGATTTCATTCGCGAGATTCTTAATCTTCCAGGTGTCCCATGCCGTCAATCCCAGGAAAATAATTATTCCAAGAATGCTTATAACAAAATCCGCTCGAACCGATCCGAAGAATAAATTTATTACCGACGCAATGATTATTCCGAACAATCCCATCGTCAGGAAACTTCCCCAGCTCGTCAAATCGCGCTTCGTGAATAATCCGTACACACTCATCGCTCCGAACATTCCTGCTGTTGTGAAAAACGCCTGATGAACACTCTCCTGCGTGTAAACCAGCAAAACACTCGAACATAATATCCCGTTCAAAATGCTATACGCTGCAAAACATATTAACGCCGTACTCGCTTCGATTTTATTAATCGCCGCCGAGAGAAATATTACAAGTCCAATTTCCGCAACCGCAACGATCATCATAGGGAAGCCGGACGAAAAGAAAAATTCCAACATAGCCCGACTTGATGCCGTGAAATACGCCGTCAATGACGTGAGAATCAATCCCATCGCCATGTATCCGTAAACTTTCCTGAATAATTCGTTCGCAATTTCTGCTCTTGTCGAATCATATCCGTATGTTAAATCCGAACTCGTTTGCGTGAAAAAATCCGCCATGAATATCACATGCCTTTCTGAAAAATATTTTTCGCGCGTTATTATCGCATATTATTGGCGCGTGAGTAAATGTGCGTCTGAATTTATGCTAGAATCTCTCAGTCAGAAAATATTCTTATTCTTAACTCAGGAGAAATTATCATGCCCAAAAAAAATGATTCGCAGGTAATATTAACTCGAAGCGGTCACAAAAAATTAGTCGAAGAATTAACGCATCTAAAAACTGCAGGCCGTCAGGAAGTTGCCAGACAACTCGAAGTCGCTCGCGGATTCGGTGACTTGAGCGAAAACGCGGAATACGCCGCAGCCAAGGACGAACAGAGCAAAGTCGAAAGCAGAATCTTAGAACTCGAAACTATGTTGGGAAATGTCACAGTCGTTGACGAAGAGAAACTCGATACCAGCAGAGTCGCAATCGGCTTGACAGTTCAGCTCGAAGATTTGGACTCAGGCGGGAAAGTTCACACGTACTCACTCGTCGGCTCGGAAGAATTGTCAAGTTTGGGCGTAACTCAGTCCGGCATTCAGCGTATCTCTCAGAAAAGCCCCGTCGGTCAGGCAATACTCGGTCACTCCGTCGGCGATGAAGTCAGCGTCACAATCCCGCGCGGCACTCGTAAATTGCGAATATTATCAATTACGCGCGAGAAATAATATGCTCTACGAAGATTTACTCGCAAATGTTCCGGAACTCGAAAGCTTACACACACGGAAATTTCGCTGGCTCGTCACCGGATCAGCAGGCTTCATCGGATCGAATCTGGTCGAAGCGTTATTATCGCTCAATCAATCCGTAATCGGTCTGGACAATTTCACGACAGGTAAACACGAGAATCTAAAAGCCGCAACGAGAATCAATCCGGGAAATTTCACGCTCATAAACGGCTCTATTAACGATTTCGAAACTTGCAGACTCGCGACGCAAAATGTCGATTTCGTCCTGCATCACGCAGCGTTAATCTCAGTTCCGGAATCTTTATCACAGCCGCAGAATTATCACGCAACGAATGCTCAGGGATTCGCAAATATTCTCGAAGCATCAAGAGCAAATCACGCGAAACGAATCATGTACGCGTCATCAAGCGCAGTCTACGGTGACAGCCCCGAAAATCCCAAACTTGAATCTAAGCTCAATCCGGAAAATTTTCTCTCACCGTACGCTCTGACAAAATACCTGAACGAACTCAGCGCGAAATTCTACTCGAACGTTTACGGACTGGAATGTGTTGGCTTCAGATACTTCAACGTGTTCGGGCAACGTCAAGACCCAACCGGAGCATACGCAGCTGTGATTTCTAAATGGGTCGATTGCGTGAAAAATTCTGAAATTCCTGTGATATTCGGTGACGGAAAAGCTACTCGGGATTTCTGCTCAGTTCAGAATATCGTGATTGCGAATTTGCTGGCAGCTCTTGCTCCGAACGTATCCGGGAAAGTTTTCAATATAGGCTGCGGAATCGAGACAAGTCTTAGCGAATTGCTCCGGATAATTTACAAGATATTTGCACCGGCTCAGGAATTGCGCGTGAATTACGAATCACCCAGAGCAGGCGATATTATGCGATCCTGTGCGGATATATCGCTCGCGAGAAAATATTTGCATTATGAACCAATCGTGTCACTCGAAACAGGCTTAAAATTTTTGAAAGAGAGTTTAGCTTAACATGACAGAACTTACCAGACGCCCAAGACGCTTGAGAATTACGAAATCTATTCGCGACTTAGTCAGTGAGACGAGACTTTCAAGCAAAATGCTAATATACCCGATTTTCGTTCGTGAGGGCAAAAACATAATCGAGAACATCGACGCAATGCCCGGGCAAAAACGCTACAGTCCGGATAAATTACCCGAAATTCTTGAACGTGTTGCTGCGAAAAATATCGGCGGAATTTTGCTGTTCGGGATTCCGGATAAAAAAGACGAATGCGCTAGTGCAGCTTGGGACGAAAACGGCGTGATACAGAATGCGATGCGAGTTGCGAAAAAATATTTCCCGGATTTGACGATTATCGGCGACGTTTGCATGTGCGAATACACAAGTCACGGTCACTGCGGCATAATCAAGAACGTCAACGGTGAAAATATTATCGACAATGATTCATCTCTGGAATTTTTGGCGAGAATTGCTCTGTCTCAGGCTCAAGCTGGTGCGGACATAATCGCTCCGTCGGACATGATGGACGGGCGTGTTGCTGCGATTCGCTCAAAACTTGACGAGAACGGATTCATTAACACTCCGATACTTTCGTACGCCGTGAAATATGCTTCGTCATTTTACGGACCGTTCCGTGAAGCTGCTGGTTCTGCGCCGGCGTTCGGTGATCGAAAAACTTACCAGATGGATTTCCGCAACGTTCGTGAAGCTGTGAAAGAAGCTTTGTTAGACATCGACGAGGGAGCTGACATGTTAATCGTAAAACCTGCGTTGGCATATCTCGACGTTTTGAAGAGCGTTCGTGAAAAAACTTTCGTGCCAGTTGCTGCGTACTCAGTCAGTGGCGAATATTCCATGATAAAAGCTGCTGCTATGAACGGCTGGCTGAATGAACAGAACGTCGTTACAGAAAGCGCGTTCTCGATTGCAAGAGCCGGAGCTGATATGATAATCACGTATTTTGCACTTGAACTCGCGGATTGGATTAGAAATTTTTAGGGGGTATATCTCGTGAGAAAAATTTTTTGCGCGTTAATTTTGCTGGCGATCTTTGCAGGATTTTCCGGAGCTGCGGCAATGACCAGACAAGTTATCAAATTCGGAATGATAACAAAACTCAACACAACCGAAGAACAATTCACCGAAACTTGGCAGAAAACTTTCGCGCCACGTAACGAAGATTTGAGCGTAATCGTGAAATTTTACGATAATCTTACGGCTATGCAAATGGCTATGAATGCAGGCGAAATTAACCAGATGGTCTTGCCCGAACCGACTGCTCAATACATGCTCAATCAAAACAGCGATTACGAATCAGTTTTAGTATTGCGTTCAAAAGGCATGGGATTGTCTTTCGGATTTCGTGAGGATAGCAGGAAGCTTCGTGACGAGTTCAACACAGCTTTGCAAGAATTGCGCGAATCTTGGACGCTGCCGGCAATCGAAGGAATGTATATTTCGTCATCAGGCGTGAAAGATCCCGAACCGGTCAAGTTTGCGAATTTCGAAAATGCTGAGACAATACGAGTTGCTGTTACCGGAGATTTGCCGCCGATTGATTACATTGCTCCCGATGGAACTCCAGAAGGATTTAACACGGCGGTCTTGGCTGAAGTTGCGAAATTTTTGCACAAGAACGTCAAGCTGGTTAATATTGACTCTGGCGCGAGAACTGCGGCATTGGCTTCGAAACGTGTCGATGTTGTCTTCTGGTACGAGGTCGATAAAACTTCGGAATTTCAGGCGGACATTCCGGACGGAGTAATAATTTCTGAGCCGTATTACGAATGGGAGAAATTCATTCACGTCAAGAAAGCTCTCAAGAAAACGCAATCGTCTCAGAACTGGAATATTAATCGCAGCCTCATGGACATGTTGTTCTCATGGTGATATAACACGCAAGAATCTCCCGAGGATTTCTCAGATTTAGAATCAGAATCAGATTTGAACGTCATAAATTTCTTCGGGAGATTTTACGCAACAAACCCCCGTCCCGAAATTTCCCGAAACGAGGGTCTTGTCATTCACAATTATTTTCGCCCGTGTCGCCAGTTCAATCCCCAGCCGTAATTTTTGTCCATCGATTCCTGACCGTCGAAAAATTCCGTGAGATTCTCAATGCTGAATGTGTTAGCATCAATTCGCTCGAACATCTCAACCGCACAGATTCGTTGCTTCGTGTCAAAATCGCTGATCGGAATAACAACGTCGCCGCTCTCCGCACACGTCAGCTTCACAAGCCCGTCAACTTCCTGCCAATTCGCAGCACCTTCGTAAATGAACGCGTAAATCAACGCACGCTTAATCTCTGGAAGCTTCAGGCAATTTATTCGAAGCGTCTCACCCGCACGAGTATCGCCCGTTCGATCATCGCCATCAAGCGCAATATACGGCGGATAATCCAGACTTCCTAAATCACGACCCAACGCTTGAATACAGCCCCGCACTCCGGTTCGCAATTCGTACAGACAGCCAACATCCAGATCAATCGCCGATTTGAACAACGATTTTTTGACACGATTCCAGCTCAGATTTATCACAATTTCACTCGTAATCTTCGGGGTAATCGCAATCGTCAGTTTCTCGCCCTTCCGCAAATTCACAACGCCCTCTGGATTCTTAATCGGAGGTTCTGGCAGCTCAGTCAGTCCGTAAAATTTCATCAAGCCAGGCACGCCATCATTGAATCCGGACGCTACACAAGCAACTCGCCATTCGTCACTAAGATTCTTCCTGTAAATTTCGCCCGAGATAATCGCACGCTCCGACGAAAAATCTGAACCCGTCAAATCCACACTCAAGCAAATTTCCCCGTCCTGACAAATTCGCAACGAATGAGATTTAATCTCGCCCATGCTTCCAGATTGAATCCCGACTGCAAAAACGATCTTGAAAATATCCGCGCAATTCTTGAGATTTAGCCTGAATCCGGACTTGGAATTTTCAGCAGCGTTTCGAGCTTTGGAATCATTCTCAGAAATTCCCAGACACAAATTCTCGCACGAAAAATTACCGGAATTTGCTTCCGTGAGCATCTCGACATCAAATTCGCGCGTAACGTCGAGATATTTACTCAGCTTGTCACGCTGTCCCTTCTGAAATTGAGCCGACATCGCTAGACTTCAACCCCGAAATTCTGGCACAGTGCGCGCAATCCTCCGTTGAAACCTGAGCCGATCGCGTTGAATTTCCATTCGCCGGATTTCCGGTAAATTTCCCCGACTACTACGGCCGTCTCAAGTGAAAAATCCTCGCCCAAATCGTATCGCACAACTTCCTGATTCGAACTCAAATCTACGACTCGAATATACGCGTTCGAAACTTGTCCGAAATTCTGCTTGCGTTCTGTAGCGTCATGAATCGTCACGGTGAATGCGACTTTTTCGATATTAGCCGGAATCTTTGTCAAATCAACCTGAATTTGCTCATCGTCTTCTGCATCACCGTCCGCACCCGTCAAGTTATCGCCCATGTGCTGAACCGCTCCGGAATTATGCTCCAGATTGTTATAAAACACGAAATCGTAATCGTCACGAACTTTGTCATTCGCCGCCAACAAAAACGCGCACGCATCAAGATCGAAATCATATCCGCCATCGTATTTCTTCGTGTCCCAGCCAAGACCAACCATGATCTTCGTTAATTGGGGATTGTCCTTTGTTAAATCAACACGCTGACCTTTGTCGAGATTTACTGCCATAATTTATCACTCCTGTTTAGGTTTAGATTTAGAAAATTTTCCGTAAAATCTTACGCACTACATCTATGGGCACAACTACAAACGCAAGCAACGCACATGTCAACCACGAACTCGCGCTCAATGCTTCCACACTCAAAACTTCGCCGCCAAACGTCACGAATAAATACTGCATTAACAATATTGCAAGCATAACGATTATGAAATTCCAGTTCCGGAAAATTCCTTCGAACGGATTCACGTGTTCTGTTCGAGCGTTCAATCCGTTGAAAGTTATCGCCATCATGAACGTCGCGAATAACGCAGATTTCAGATACGTTACGTCAACTTCACCGAACATATTCCGGACACACGGCAAGAATAATATCGCTAAACACACGAACGTAATATAACCCGCACTAATCAAAATTTCTATCATCATTGATTTCGTAACGATGCTTTCATCTCTGGGAACTGGTTTGTCGCGCATGTATTCTTTCAACGCCGGTTCACTTCCGAACGCAATCGCCGCTAACGTATCCATAGCAAGATTTATCAGCAACAACTGTATGACCGTCAAGACAACATTCTCGCCCAACATCGGTGC
The DNA here is from genome assembly GCA_937911045.1 of uncultured Fretibacterium sp. GTDB lineage: Bacteria > Synergistota > Synergistia > Synergistales > Aminobacteriaceae > JAFUXM01. The sequence goes on from CALEPX010000003.1 coordinate 100,164, forward strand.
TAAGAAACATATCAACACCGCCGCAACATTCACCGTCAACTGGAATATCAGGAACTTGCGAATGCTCTTGAACATCGTGCGTCCGTACAAAATCGCCTTTGCTATCGACGAGAAATTATCGTCCAAAATCGTAATATCTCCGGCTTCTTTCGCAACTTCTGTTCCAGAACCCATCGCGAATCCAACGTCAGCTTTCTTCAATGCGGGCGAATCATTCACGCCGTCACCTGTCATTCCGACAACGAGATTCAATTCCTGAGCAATTTTCACGAGCCTGCTCTTATCCGTAGGCAATGCACGCGCAATCACTCGCAAATTCGGCAGAATCTTTTTCAACTCGTCATCGGATTTTTCAGCCATTTCACTCGAAGTCATCGCGACATCTTCAGGTCTCGAAATCAATCCGGCTTCTTTCGCAATCGCAACAGCAGTTTCTTTTCTATCGCCCGTGACCATCACAACCTGAATCGACGCGTTACGAACTTCCTGAATCGCATCGACGGCTTCTTTGCGGACATTATCGCGAATACTCAGAACGCAAACTAACGCAATTTTTTCACCGGAACTTTTCGCGACTGCTAATAATCTCATTGATCTCGCAGCCTGATTGTTCATGTACTCAGCCAGAGAATTTTTCCCGGATTCCGTGAACTCGCAAATATTTCCGTTCTCGTCAAGATACGAATCACATTCAGCGATTAATCTCTCCGGAGCACCTTTCAAGAACGTGATTCTCTCGCCATTCTGATTCATGATTACGTGTGAGCGTTTCTTGCTGGAATCAAACGCGCCAAATTCCACAACCTGAGATTTCTGAGCCTGAAGCTGATCCGCAACGTTGGATTTTATCAAGAACGACATCAACGCACGATCCGTACTGTTTCCGCCGATTACGCTGCCATCGTCACCCGGAGCAGAACTGTTATTAACGCCCGTTCCCGTTATAATATCCGCGCGCAATTTCTCTGGAATATTTTGCAGGCTGTCGAACATTCTCAAATTTCCAGACGCAATTTCCGTGACTGATAATCTGCCTTCTGTGATTGTTCCGGTTTTGTCGCTGAATAATATGCTAAGACTTCCGGCAGTTTCGAGACCGTTAATCTTGCGAACCAAAACGTTATCCTTCGCCATTCGCAAACTCTGGAACGAAAGCAAAATCGACGTCAACATCGGCAGACCTTCAGGAACTGCGCAAACTATAATCGTAACAGCAACTGTGATCGCGTCAATCAATAATCGGATCCATTCATAGAATCCGTTCGGCAAATTCCCAGTCAAAAACGTTCTCGCCAAAATTCCCGCAACTATCGCAGCAGCTCCGACGTAACCAAAAGTCGAAATCTGTCCGGCAAGTTTTCGCAATTTCACCTGCAACGGAGTTTCACGTGTTTCCTCCTGAACTTCGAGAGCCAATTCCCCGAACAAAGTCTTATCGCCAACAACGCGAACTTCCATGTAAGCTTCTCCGCCACAAACGACCGTTCCGCGATAAACATAGTATTTATTCAGCAGATCTTTCTTGTCAAACGTAATCGAATCATTTTCGAGCGTAATTTTCTCAGCTTCTTCAGTTTCACCGTTCAACGCAGCCTGATCAACTTTCAATTCGCCCTGAATAATCACACCGTCAGCAGGAATTTTGTCGCCAGCCTGAAGAAATATCACGTCACCAGTAACAACTTCGCTAACGTGAATCTCTCGCAAATTTCCGTCACGAATCACTTTTGTCATTTCGCGGGCTTCTTCTTCGGCTTTGAGAGCTGAGGCTTTACCCTCCTGTTTATTCTCGCTTATCGACGCGACGCCGTTTGCAATCAATATCGCGACCAATATTCCGACTGGCTCGAACCATTCAGCCTGACCCATGAAAAATAACACGACCTGAATCACAAGCGCGACCATCAAGATTATTATCATCGGATCAGTGAAGCCTTCGAGAATTTTTTTCCAGAGCGGATCGGGTGGAATTTGTGTCAGAGTATTTGCTCCGAATTTTGCGCGGTTCTCTTGAACCTGACTTTCTGATAAACCATTCAACTTCATGAAAACATTCCCTTCTCTTGAGAATAATATGCTAATAATAGCTAATAATATTTGTAATGCAATTTCGTTTTATTATACAATTTGCGTAAATTTTTCAATAACGGAGTTGTTTAACATAATATCAAGAATTTACGTCGAACGCAGATTTGGCGAAACTTTGGAAGCAGATTCACTTTCTCATGAAGTCAGGAATATTCACGGACTCGAAAATCTGGAGAAATTACGAATTTTGAATCGCTATGACATTCAGGGCTTGGATTCCGAAATGCTGGACAAAAGCAAGTTCGCAATTTTCGCAGACCCATGCACGGATATTTTGCGTAAAAATTTGCCCGATGATTACGACGAGATTATCGCCGTAGAATTTTTGCCCGGACAATTCGATCAACGCGCCGATGCTGCCGAACAATGCGCCGGATTATTATTCGGATTCAGACCTGTTATCAAGACCGCGAAAATATACTTGCTCTACGGGAAGAATCTCGACACAAACGCATTCAGGAAATTCATAATCAATCCAGTCGAAGCACGTGAAGCAAATCTGGAAAATTATGATTCACTCGAAACAAATTATCCAGTTCCAGAGAATATCAAGACAATAACGAATTTCCGCAATTTTGACGATGACGCACTTGCGAAATTTTTGCACGAACGCGAACTCGCAATGAATCTCGAAGATCTGAAATGCTGCCGCGAATTTTTCAGGGGAGAATCCCGTGACCCAACTGTATCCGAAATAAAAGTTCTCGACACGTACTGGTCAGATCATTGCAGGCATACGACGTTCCTAACGCAAATCGATCGAGCTGAAATTCTGGACTCAAGCGTGAAAGCCTCGTTCGAAAATTATCTGGAGGTCAAACGCGAACTTAAACAAGCACAAGAATCAGCAAAACCTGTTACGTTAATGGAAATAGCGACGATTGCAGCGAAATATCTACGTGCGAAAAATCTGCTGCCGGATCTGGTCGAGAGCGAAGAGAATAACGCTTGTACCGTACGGATCAAAATTCATGACGAGCCTTGGCTGCTGTTATTCAAGAACGAAACTCACAATCACCCGACAGAAATCGAACCGTTCGGTGGTGCGGCGACTTGTATCGGCGGAGCTATTCGTGATCCGTTATCTGGGCGCGCGTACGTGTATCAGGCAATGAGAATCACCGGTGCAGCGAATCCCTATGAAAAACCAATGCCCGGGAAATTACCCCAAAAATCTATCACGACTAAAGCAGCAGCAGGTTACAGTTCATACGGAAATCAGATCGGAATCCCAACAGGATTAGTAAACGAAATTTATCACGAATCTTACGCAGCAAAACGTCTCGAAGTCGGTGCAGTTATCGCGGCAGCTCCGGAGAAAAACGTAATTCGAGAAACGCCTAAATCCGGAGATCTGATTCTTTTACTCGGCGGAAAAACTGGTCGTGATGGAATCGGCGGCGCGACTGGCTCATCAGTTTCACACACGTCCAGCTCAATCGAAACTTGTGGCGCGGAAGTTCAGAAAGGCAATGCTCCTGAAGAACGAAAATTGCAGCGATTATTCCGGAATGAAAAATTCACGCGGCTTGTGAAAAAATGCAACGATTTCGGCGCGGGCGGTGTGAGTGTAGCTGTCGGAGAACTTGCGGACGGTTTGGAAATTAATCTGGATTCTGTGCCGTTGAAATACGCGGGTCTTGACGGGACTGAAATTGCTGTGAGCGAATCTCAGGAACGAATGGCTATAGTAATTGCTCCTGAAAATCTCGAAGCTGTGAAAAATCTTTCTGAATCCGAAGATGTTCAAGCTACGGTGATTGCGCGTGTGAATGATTCCGGACGCATGAAAATGTTCTGGCGCGGAGTTGAGATTGTGAATTTGTCGCGAGAGTTCATAAATTCCAACGGTGCGAAACGTCACATAAACGTCAGCGTGAAAGATTTCTCAGAGAATCACGAAGCTAAAATTGCGAATCACGAATCATTTGCTGAGAATTTGCGTAGAGTTCTTTCTGATATAAATGTCGCTTCAAAGCGCGGATTATGTGAGAGATTTGACTCGACTGTCGGAGCTGGCAGCGTATTGATGCCGTTCGGAGGAAAATTGCAGCTGACACCCTCACAAGCTATGGCAGCGAAAATTCCTGTGTTAAATCGCGAGCATAATATATGTTCGGTTATGTCGTGGGGATTCGATCCGTATATTTCTGAGCGTTCACCGTTCAACGGAGCGTATCTGGCAGTTGTAGAATCTCTGGCGAAACTTGCTGTAACTGGTGCGGATTTGCGAAAATGCTGGCTGACGTTTCAGGAATATTTCGGGAAACCTGAGAATGATCCTGAGCGTTGGGGATTGCCGTTTGCTGCATTACTCGGAGCGTTTCAGGCACAGTTGGATTTCGAAGTTGCTGCGATTGGCGGCAAAGATTCCATGAGCGGGACTTTCAAGACGCATGACGGGAAAATTCTTGACGTTCCTCCGACGTTGATTTCGTTTGCAGTTTCGTTGGGAGATGCCGGGAAAATAATTTCGCCTGAGTTCAAAAATTCCGGGTCGAAAGTTGTGTTGTTAAGTCCGGAATATTCGCGTGAAAATCCGGATCTTCCCGAGAAAGATTCTATGCGTGAAATTCTGTCGCAAGTTCAGGAGCTGATTCACTCAGGGAAAGTTATTTCAGCCTCGACGCCGTGTTTCGGAGGGATTGCAGCGATGATCTTCAAAATGTGTCTGGGAAATAATTTCGGATTCAGCTTCACTTGTAACAGCAATCTGGATTTATTCGGCAATCGTCGCGGAGAATTTGTTCTTGAGTTGAGCGATTCTGATCTTGATTTGGGCGTTGAAATTGGGCGTGTAATTTCTGAGCCGGAGATTATTTTTGCGAATGAGCGTGTGAAGCTCGAAGATTTGTCTATGATATACGACAATGTTCTCGAAAAAATTTTTCCGGTGAAAGCTCCTGGCGAAAATTCGATCACGATCCCAAAACTTGAGAACACGAATCATAAACCGAAGCCCATGCCCCAAATCGCGATTCACAACACGAAGCCTAAATTTCTGATTCCGGTTTTCAACGGCACGAACTGCGAATACGAGACTGCGCGCTCTATAGAAAATTCTGGTGGTAAAGCTGATATTTTCGTTGTAAGAACTCTGACACCCGACGCAATGAAAATTTCGGTCGAAAAATTTGCTCAAAGTCTGAATGAATCACAAGCTATGATTTTGCCCGGAGGATTTTCTAACGGTGATGAGCCTGATGGTTCGGGGAAATTCATCGCGATATTTTTGCGAAGTCCTGTGATTCGTGAAGCTGTGAAAAATCTGCTGGATTCTCGTGGCGGATTAATTTGCGGAATTTGCAACGGATTTCAGGCACTCGTGAAGACTGGTTTATTGCCTTACGGTCGAATTGTTGATCCGGACGAATTAAGCGAAGATTCCGCAACGTTGACGTTTAACCGGATTGCGCGGCATCAATCGAGAATTGTGCGTGTGAAAATAATTGCGAATGATTCACCTTGGCTTCGAATGACGGAGCTCGGGAAAATTTATTCAGTGCCGATTTCTCACGGTGAAGGGCGATTCAAGTGCGGCGAAAAAATTCTGCGGGAACTTTTCACGGATTCGCAAGTCGCAGCACAGTACGTAAATCTGGACGGCGAAATTTCGATGGACGAGCTGTATAACCCGAACGGCTCGATTGCGGGAATTGAGTGCATAACTTCACCGGATGGGCGCATTCTCGGACGCATGGGACACGCCGAACGAATCGGAAATAATCTTTACAGGAACGTTCCCGGAAATTATGACATGAAAATGTTTGAGTCAGCCGTGAAATTTTTCGCGAAAATCTGTTAATCAATGCTATAATGCCAAGAAATATTTGCACCGTCAGTTTCACAAATTCTACATGTTTATCGCATAATATCTTTGACAGACAAGGGGAGATTAAATTTGCTTAAGTTTTTGAAAAGTATACGAATCCTTTTATGGGTGTTAGTTCTCGTCGGAGTAGGTTGTCTTGTTGGCTGGCAAGTCATGGCTAAGCTGCGTCAAGCTGAAGCTAATCTCAGGTCGCTCGAAACAGAAACTGAAGTTACTTACCCCGTCGAGACGGAAATTATCAAGACTTCAAATTGGGAGACATGGCGCAGTTATTACGGTCAGGCGAAATCCGCTCACACTCAGAATATTACGACTTATGAGCGAGAAATCGTCAAGAGCGTGAACGTTGACATCGGCAGTGCTGTGAAAGCAGGTCAGACGTTGATCACATTGCAGGTCGCTGACAGAAGCGCGCGTGTTCAGGCAGGCAAAACCAGTTATGACGAAGCCAAGTTGAATTACAACCGTTTGAAACAGCTGAATGCCAAGGGCGGAATTTCCCAGAGTGAAGTTGACTCAGCCTATGCTGCTATGAAAAGTGCTGAAGCCTCGTTAAAGAGTTCGCAGTCAACATTGCAGCGTACAAGTCTTAAGGCAAGTATTAACGGCATAGTTTCTGTTCGCAACGTTGAGCCCGGAGAAGTTGCAGAGGCAGGCGCGGTCTTGTTATCAATCGTCGATCCCAAAGAGATGGAAGCTGAATTAATGGTCTCGAAAAAGGATATTGCGAAAATTAACAAGAGTACGCCAGTTGAGATTTACGTTGACGGTGTGAAGCATATCGGTTGGGTTAAGCGAATCAGTCCTGAAGCTCAAACCGGTTCGGGATTATATCCGGTTGTAGTCGGGCTTCCCGAAAATTCAGGCATACTTCCCGGAACTTACGTCGAAGGCAGATTTCAGGTTGCAAGACAGAATAACGTCGTAGTAATTCCGTCGAATGTCGTGATTTACAGGGGCAATTCTCAAGCTGTGTACATAGCGGACGGTTCGAGAGCTAAGCATGTTGAGATTACGACAGGTGAAGGTCGCGAAGGCCGTGTGATCGTAACGTCTGGTCTCAAACCCGGCGACAAGTTAATCACCAGCGGCAATCGAGTGTTATTTGACGGAGTAAGCATAACTCAGAACGTCGGTCTTGCGAATAATAATTCTCAGGATTCAAACGAAGGCTAGCATTACATGAGAAGTTTCATAAAGTTTTGTATCACGCACCCAGTCTTTACTGGGTGTTCTGTTGTAATCTGGATACTTTTAGGCATAAGCAGCTATTTCACACTCGGTGTCACGCTCTATCCGGACGTGGAATTTCCGTTCGTACTTGTCCGCACGACTTACACCGGAGCAGGTCCAAACGAAATCGAGCAGTTAATCAGCAAGCCTCTCGAAGACGCACTCGCAGATCTCGAAAACCTGAAATCAATCACGACGTACTCAATCGAAGGCATCTCAATGGTCGCGGTCGAAATGAGAGCAGGAACGAATCCGGATTTAGCACTCGTTGACGTGAATAATAAAGTCAAAGCTAAGATCCCGGATTTACCTGATGATGCCGACGAACCAGTTTCCAGCAAATTCGATATTAGCGCACAGCCGTTCTTGATAATCTCGTTTAACTCAGATATGCCCGAGAAAACAGCCAAGAAAATTATTGAGGACAGGATTAAGCCAGTTGTTGCGAGAGTTCAGGGTGTTGGACGTGTTGACGTAACCGGTGGGCGTGACCGTGAAATTCAGATCATGTTAGATCCGGCAGCGTTGAGCGATTACGGCATAAATTATCTGCAGGTTTGTAACGTTGTCGCTGCGAATAACGAAACTACTCCGACTGGATATATCACCCAGAAAAAAGACGAAATCTCTCTGCGAATCATGGGCGAATTTAACGAGGTCGAACAGCTCGAAAATATCCTGATTCCAACATCGACTGGTCAACCCGTAAGATTATCAATGCTCGGTGAAGTCGTCGATGCGGAAGAAGATCAGCGTTCACTTGCAAGAGCGAATGGTTTGCCGGTAGTTCAGCTGCGAATCAGTCCGCGTTCTAATGCCGACGTTGTTGCAGCAGGAAACGAGATTAAACGCCTGATGACCCGAACAATGAAAGATTTCCCCGAGTTCAATTATGAGTACACGTATGATGACACGGGCTTTGTCGAGAGTTCCGTTAAGAATATTATTCGTGATACTGCCATTGGAATTGCGTTGACAGCTCTCGTAATATATTTATTCTTGGGAAGATTTTCGGCTACGTTCATAGTCGCTATCTCGATGCCGGTTGCGTTTGCAGCTACGTTTGTTCCGTTGCAGATTCACGGCTACACGCTGAATTTGATGAGTACGCTGGGATTGGCGTTATCAATGGGAACGCTGGTCATGAACGCAATATTAATAATCCAGAATATATATCGCTTCAGAGACATGGGTTACGAGCCGTTTGCCGCTGCTGAAGAAGGTACGGTTGAAATCTCGATGTCGGTTTTGGCGGGAGTTTTGACGAACTTGGGAGTGTTCATGCCGGTTGCGCTGATGTCTACGATTGCAGGACAATTCCTGAAGCCTTACGCCGTTACGATTGTTTACGCGACGTGTTTCTCGCTATGGGTTACGATGGCTGTTACCCCGTGTTTGGCAGCGCGAATCAAGAAGGGCAAGAATGACACTGGTGAATTGCCGCTGATTGGCAAGATTTTGACGGGCTGGTGGAACTGGATATTTGACGGATTCAGGGATTTGTTTTTCATATTTATTCACGCTTCTGTAAGATTTCCGTTCACAACTGTAGTATTGACGCTTCTTGTAACTTACGGATCGTTCAAGCTGGGCGGATTCCTGAGTACGCAATTTATACCCAGTATGGACGACGGCACGGTGCGAATTACGCTCACACTTGATAACAACTCGTCGATTCACAAAACTGCTGAATTAGTCTACAAAGTCGAGGATTATATCAACACACTGCCCGAACGCAAATATATCAAGAACGTTGTCTCTACGATTGCAGGCTCAATGAGAAGCAACTCGATCAGTGAAGCACAAATCGCGCTTTACATGAACGATGACCCCAAACGTCCCTCAACTGAAGTACTCGCGGATAAAATCAGACCATGGTTGAACGCATTGCCCGGTGTTGAAGTTGCTACGGCTGCTACACGTCAAGGCTTCAGCAATCCGATTCAAATCGAAGTCAAAGGCGAAGATCTGAACGTGCTGTACTCAGTCGCGGAGGAAATTCAGGCGCGCGGTAGAAAAATTCCCGGAGTTCGTGACCTGAAAATCGAGATGGAAATGGGCAAACCCGAATTGCAAGTTCATCCGATTAGATGGCGTTTATCACCGTTAGGCTTGAATATTTCGGATTTAGCCAGCATTGTCAGAGGCTATTTGATCGGGCGTGATGCCGGGAAATTCAGGCAGGGCGGTTACGAGTATGATATTAAAGCCCGAATCAGTCGTGAAAAAGCCAGCGATATTTTCAACGCGCACGAATTACCGATTATGACAGGTGTAGGATTAGTTCCGCTCGATGAAATGGCAGATGTTCACTGGGGAGACGCTCCGACAGAAATCCGACGGGTCGAACGTCAACGCGCAGTAGTCGTAACTGGAAACGTGAGATATATTACGTCAGGTGAAGGCAATGCGAGAATGCGTGAAGTTGTGAATCAGATACAGCTTCCCGACGGCGTGAGCATAAATTTCGGCGGTGAACAGGAAGATATGGCTGAAAATTTCATCGAGTTAATCCGCACGATGGTTATAGCAATCGTAGTTACGTATTTGGTCGTTGCTGCAATTCTTGAGTCGTGGGTTTACAGCGTGATAATTCTGTTTTCAGTTCCGATGGCTGCGATTGGAGTTGTGCCGGCTATGTTGATTTCCGGAGTTAATATCTCGATATTTGCGTTAATCGGCATGATTATGCTGGTCGGAATGGTCGTTAATAACGCAATCGTTGTCATAGATTACGCGGAAGTTTTGCGATCTCAGGGACATCACCCGTACAAAGCAATCGAGGAAGCTTGTCGCGTAAGATTCAAATCACTTTTGATGGCGGTTGTTACGAGCGTCGTATCGTTGTTGCCGCTGTTGAGTGCCGGACGTGGCTCTGAGATGAAAATGCCGATTGCAGTTGTTGCGATTGGAGGATTGATTTCGGGAGGAATGTTGGCGATGGTCTCTATTCCGGCGGCGTATAAATGCGTCTGGAGAGTGAGACTCTTGTGGGAAAATTTCCGCGGAAGAAAAACCGAATTTGAAGACAGCGATAATCCCGATGACGGATTCGATTACGAAGAAGTTTGATTTTGAAATTGGCAGACTTGCGTTTGAGGCGTTGCTTTATGAAGTGTCCGTAACGCCCAAACCGGGTCTTGTTGACAGAGAAAATTCCGGGGCGCATGATGATATGAATTATTTCACGTTCATGTCTAGTGCGTCCTCGTTATGTCTATGCTTTCACGAATTTGCGCGTAAAGGTGCGGAACTTGCTGCGGAAAAAATTCCTGTCGAGAAATTCTTGGCTGAGATTCGTCCGATTGGTGTGAAATTTGAGCGATTGATGTTTGCCGCAACTCGTGGGATTAATACGCATAAGGGAGAGATATTTTCGCTGGGATTGCTGAGTGCGTGTGCCGGGTATTTAGCTTCGGGATCGAGTTCTGAGATTCTGGATTTTGCTTCGGAAGTTTGCGCGGGAATCTGTGAGAGAGATTTTGCGGATATTGCTTCGAAAAAAATTCTGACTAAGGGCGAGAGACTTTACTTGAAATACGGCATTACTGGAATACGCGGCGAGGCTGAAGCTGGTTATCCGCGCGTGAGAGAAGCTTTGCCAGTTTTGCGGAAATTGTTAGCGAGAAATTTTTGCATGAATGACGCATTGGCTGTGACGCTGCTGAAAATAATCTCGCATAATACCGACACGAATATTATTTCACGGCATAATCTTGACGTTCTGGAGCGTGTGCAGAAATTTGCGAGTGCATATCTGGAATTAATACTGGATTATGATTATGATCACGTGTCAATGCTGCGTAGACTTGACCGTAAATTTATTGAGGCGAATATCAGCCCGAGTGGCAGCGCGGATTTGTTAGCCGTAACGTATTTCATGCACGCAATAGAGAATCTTGAGCTATAATTGCAGCATATTTTTGAGATTTTGAGAATCGGAGTTGAGAATAATTCATGAGCGGCATACACGGCGTTACGCTTAAAGGCATTGAGGCTCTTCCTGTTGAAGTTGAAGTGCAAATTACGGGAGGATTGTTTGCTATATCGATTGTCGGAATGCCGGATGTAGCTGTGCGTGAATCTCGCGAAAGAGTCCGGGCTGCGTTACGTTCGATGGGATTGAATCTCAAGGGCAGAATAGCCGTTAATCTTGCTCCGGCGGATATTTTGAAAGAAGGCGCGCTGTTGGATTTGCCGATTGCGCTGGGCATGATGTCGGCGATGGGCGCGTTGAAAAAAATTCCCGGGGGATTATTCATGGGAGAATTGTCGCTCGATGGCAGGTTGCGAAAAGTTCGTGGAGCAGTTCCGGCAGCGTTTTTGGCGCGAAAATTGTCTTTGCCGCTGTACGTTCCGAACGAAAATGCTCATGAGGTCGCGTTGGTGAAAGGTGTCGAGGCGTATTGTGTCGAGAGTTTGCCTGAATTGCTGAAGATTCTCAACGGGGAATTACACGCTGAAAAAATTCCTCAAGCTGAAATTCCGAATTTGCCCGAAGATGTTGAGCAGGATTTTAGGGAAGTGAAGGGTCAGGCTGAGGCGCGTCGTGCTGCTGAAATCGCTGCTGCCGGTCATCATAATTTGCTGTTAGTAGGCTCGCCGGGCAGTGGAAAAACTATGATCGCAAAAGCAATTCGAGGAATTTTGCCGCCATTAACAGATGATGAACTTGTCGAGACGCTGCTCGTTAGAAGTACTCTCGGATTGCCGCTTGACCCCGGACGTGTGAGACCGTTTCGGACTGTGCATTTTACGGCAAGTACGATTTCGGTTTGCGGTGGCGGAAGTTCGCTTAGACCCGGTGAAGTTTCGCTGGCTCATCGAGGCGTGTTGTTTCTGGACGAGTACACGGAATTTAAGCGTGATTTGACTGAGAGTTTGCGCGCTCCGATTGAAGACGGGCAAATTACTGTGAGCAGAGCATCAGGCAGCGTCACGTATCCGTCCAGAGTGTTATTGATTTTGGCAGCTAATCCGTGTGCTTGCGGTCATGCCGGAGATCCGGTAATTAAATGCACGTGTTCAGCTCATGAGCTTGAGAGATACAAACGCAAATTATCCGGACCGATTTTGGACAGAATCGACTTGCAAATTTCTGTACCAAGATTGACGAGTGAAGAATTATTATCGCTCTCGAATATTAAGCCCGAATCCAGTGAAGTGATTCGCAAACGTGTAATCGCAGCCCGTGAGCTTCAACAGAAACGCTGGGGAGAATTTGGCTTCACATGCAACGCGGAAATCCCTGAGAGACTGGTGCAGAAATTTCTGGTTATTGATAACGAGGTGAAAGCGTATTTGACGGTGATGGCTGAACGGATTCATTTGTCGGGCAGAGGCTTGAGCCGTGTCTTGAAAGTTTCCCGAACGATTGCGGATTTAGCCGGTGCGAAAAATATCGAGAAGATTCACGTTGCAGAAGCTTTGCATTATCGACAGAGCTATAACAAGGAGTAAATAATATTTGCTCTTGACGGATTCATGATTCGTAAATAGAATTTATGACCAAGTACTAATTTTACGTGCTAAAAATTTTTTGTTAATAAGACTAAGATTAGGAGGTGTTCTGAATCGAATCGTCGGCAAAAAAACGAAGTCTGCGTCATGCAAAATTGCTGAAACTGATCGAAAATAATCCTGTAATCACGGATAATGAACTCGCTGAGAAATTGCGCGTCAGTGTCAGTACAGTCAGACTTGATCGTGCGTTAATTGGCATTCCGGAATTGCGCGAACGTTTGAAATCGATGGCAAAGAATGCTGCGAATAATCTCAAATCACTGAAACAATCTGAAATCATTGGCGAGTTGTTGGAACTTGAACCGGATAAACGGGCGTTGTCAATTTTGAAGACGGCTCGTGATATGGCGTTCAAGTTTACGGATATAATTCTGGATCATTATATATATTCACAGGCGAGTTCGATTGCGGTTGCTGCGATAAAAGCTGCGGTTGTTATCGTTGATTCGATGCGCGGAGAATACAAAGGACATGCTCATATTGGCGACGTATTGATTGCGCGTGCGAAAGTCGGGGTTAATCATGACGGCAAGAAAATCGTCAGTGTCAGAACCAGAGTAAAAGATAAAGAGATTTTTGTCGGACGCTTTATAGTTGAGGTACTTGAATAATGGCAAATAACAAGAAAATTACAATCGCTGTTGACGCTATGGGCGGTGATAATGCCCCGGGCGAAATTTGCAAAGGTGCTATCGAGGCGTGCAAAAAATTCAGTGACGTAGAGATTATATTAACCGGTGACGAGTTCAAGATTCAATCATGTCTCAAGAATTTCAAAATCAGTCCGCAAATTCGTGTCGTACATACTACGGAAATTATTCAGCCTGATGAACACCCAGCACTGGCAATTCGCAAAAAGAAAGATTCAAGCATGAGAGTTGCTATGGAAATGGTACGTTCCGGTGAAGCTCAGGGATTTGTTTCGGCTGGAAGTACTGGAGCGATTGTGGCTGGCGGAGTTTTAATCGTGGGCAGATTATCCGGGATAGATCGTCCGGCTCTTGGAGTTCCGCTGCCGACGATTGAACGCCCGAGTTTCATGCTTGATGTCGGAGCTACGGTCAGATGCACGCCGAATAATCTTTTGCAATTTGCTCTGATGGGAAATATATACTCGCGAAAAATCCTGAAGGTGCAGAATCCTGAGATTAAATTGCTCTCGAATGGCACGGAAAATATAAAAGGCGATGACACGGTTCTTGGCGCGAAGGAATTGATCCGGAAACGTGAGAATCTGAATTTTCAGGGATATATCGAGGGCAATGATATTGTCTGGGGACGTGCTGACGTAATAGTTTGCGACGGCTTTAACGGAAATATTGCGTTGAAAATGGGCGAGGGGATCATGCAAGGTCTGAAATCGCTATTAACGGACGAAGTGAAGCAATCGCTCATGGCAAGGCTGGGAATATTATTCATGTCCGGTGTCGTGAAAAAATTATGGACGCGCTTTAACTACGAGAAATACGGCGGAACTCCTTTGCTGGGCGTGAACGGTGCTGTGATTAAGGCTCACGGACGCTCGAAATCTCCGGCAATCGTCAGCGCAATTTCTGCAGCAAGAGATTTTATCGACGAGGACGGTGCTGAACAAATCAGCGATGATATTAACTAGAACTGGAACTGGAACTGGAATTGGAACTGGAGGGAAAAATATTTGGAATACAGACGCTTTGGGAATAAATATTTCGTGAGAATGGACAAGGGCGAGGAGATTCTTTCGCAGCTGAAAATTCTTTGTGAACGTGAGAATATCAAGCTGGCGGAAGTCAAAGCTCTCGGCGCGCTGAATGATTTCACGGTCGGATTGTTTGATATTAACGAGAAGCAATATTACCCGAATAATTTTACGGGCATGTTCGAGATCACAAGTTTGTGGGGAACTATCACGACGATGAACGGCGAATTTTACGCGCATATTCACATGAGTGCTGGAGATCGTGAGGGCAAAGTCTTCGGCGGTCACTTGAACAGAGCGGTTGTGAGTGCTACGTGTGAAATGACAGTCGAAGTTTCGGACGGAATCGTTGAGCGCAAATTCAGTGATGAAGTCGGGCTAAATCTGTTTGAGTTTTGTTAAGAGGTGAATGTTAAAAATGAAGCTTGATTTGCAAAATAATCGTGTCGCGAAAATTTTGGGAACGCAATATCCGTTGATACAGGGGGGAATGGCTTGGGTAGCAAATGCTGAACTGGCAAGTGCTGTGAGTAACGCTGGCGGTTTAGGCGTGATAGCTGCGGCGGCAACTCCTCCGGATATACTCGAAGCGGAAATTCTGAAGGCGAAGAAATTGCTCGAACCCGGAAGACCGTTTGGATTAAATATAATGCTCATGTCACCGACGGCAGAAGCAGCTCTCGAAGTTGCAGTTAAACAGAAAGTTCCGGTTGTTACGACAGGTGCAGGCAGTCCGGGAAAATTTCTTGAGAGACTGAAGCCTCTGGGAACGATTGTGATACCGGTTGTGGCGTCGGTTGCACAGGCTCGACGAGTTGAAAGACAGGGAGCAGATGCAGTCATAGCTGAGGGAATGGAAGCTGGCGGACATATCGGTGAATTGACGACTATGGTTCTGACTCCGCAAATTTCTGAAGCTGTGAAGATTCCGGTTATAACGGCTGGAGGAGTTGTTGACGGTCGCGGAATTGCAGCAGCGTTCATGTTGGGAGCGCAGGGCGTTCAGGTTGGCACGAGATTTATTTGCTGCGAGGAATGCACGGTGCATAAAAATTATAAGCAGGCAGTTCTTGACGCGAGAGATCGCAGCACGGCAATCACTGGGCAATCATTAGGTCATCCGGTCAGATGTTTGCGTAATAAATTGACGGCTGAATTTGAGAAATTAGAATCACAGAATGCTCCGGCGAAAGAAATCGAGGCTCTCGGCACGGGGAAATTGCGCGCTGCGGTTGTTGACGGCGATGTAGAATGGGGCTCGTTGATGGCTGGTCAGAGTGCTGCAATGGTGAACGAGATTTTGCCGGCGAAAGTTATAATCGAGAATATGTTCGCTGAAGCTGAGAAAATTATGAATAATTAGGTGGTGATTACGCTTGAGTTTGGAAAAATATGCGCTGTGTTTTCCGGGACAGGGTTCGCAATCTGTCGGAATGGGGCGTGAATTGTTCGAGGCATTTGATGTTGCGAAGTCTGTGTTTGAAGAAGCTGATGATGCGTTATCAAGTCATTTGACGCGCTTGATGTTCGAGGGCGATGAATCAGAATTGACGCTAACAAAGAATGCTCAGCCCGCGATTATGACCGTGAGTGTTGCGGCGTTGCGAGTGTTGAGTGATTCTATGGGAGTGAATTTGAATCCGGAATGTTGCGCAGGACATAGTTTGGGAGAATATACGGCACTGGTTGCTGCCAATGCGCTGTCGTTTTCTGAAGCTGTGAGACTTGTTCACAAACGCGGCGAATTTATGCAGGAAGCTGTTCCCGAGGGCAAAGGCTCAATGGCTGCGACGTTGGGAATGAAACCAGAGGCTGCGAAAAATTTGTGCGAGTCCGTAGCTCCTGATGGCGAAGTTCGACCGGCAAATTATAATTCACCCGGACAAATAGTGATTTCAGGCTTGACGGAATATGTTGACAAAGCGATTGCTCAGGCGAAAAATTTCGGTGCAAAACGCGCGGTAAAGTTGAATGTCAGTGCGCCGTTTCACAGCAAGTTCATGAAGCCCGCTGCGGATAAATTGAAACTTGAGTTCGAGAATTGCAAGTCATGGAATGATGCGAAGTGGCAGATTATCGCGAATGTCAGTGCAAAACCTGTTAGAAAAGCCGATGAGATTCGTGAATCGCTTTATAATCAGACGTTCAATCCGGTTTTATGGGAAGATTCAGTTGGATTCATGTGCGGGGATTTGGGCGTGAATGATTATTTCGAGTTAGGCAGCGGAGAAGTTCTCGCCGGATTAATCAAGCGTTGCAGGAAAGGCGTGAATATTATCTCGGCTGGAAATCCTGAAAAATTGGAGGAAATTGCGAAATGCTTGCACTAGTTACGGGAGCTGCGAGAGGAATAGGTCGTGCGATTGCGCTTGAACTTGCGAGAAATAATATTGACGTCGCGATAAATTATAATTCGAGTTCTGAAGCCGCGAAATTATTATCAAGTGAAGTTGAGAAACTTGGCGTCAAAACCGGAATTTTTCAGGCGAATGTCAGTGACCGGGATCAAGTTGCGAAATTATTTGCTGACGTGAAAAAATTATTCGGCGAGAGTATTGCGATTCTTGTGAATAATGCCGGAATTACTCGCGATAATTTGCTGGTGCGAATGAAACCCGAAGATTGGCACGATGTGATAAACTCGAATCTGAATTCGGTGTTCTATTGCACAAAAGAAGCAATTCGTGACATGACAAAAGCAAAGTTCGGAAGAATTATTAGTATTTCGTCGATTGTCGGCTTGATTGGAAATTCCGGACAGGCAAATTACGCTGCGTCAAAAGCTGGAATAATCGCCTTCACGAAATCTGTCGCCAGAGAATACGCGTCACGGGGAATTACGGCGAATGTTGTTGCTCCGGGATTTATCGAGACGAATATGACGCAGGTTTTGAAAGATGACGTGAAATCCGGAATTCTGCATAGCGTTCCTGTCGGGAAAATCGGTTCTCCTGAGGACGTTGCGCGCGCTGTGATGTTTTTCGCAAATGAGTGCAATTCGTACGTGACTGGACAAGTTTTGGCAGTTGACGGCGGAATGACAATGTGATAATTTCTGATATTGTTGCTTAGAATTGGATTTTATGATAAAAACTTTTGATTGAATGAATCTGAAGGAGGTGAAAATATAATGGCCAGTAAAGATGAAGTCCTTGCAAGATTGAAGGAGATAATCACGGATCGTCTTGATGTTGAAGCAGATCAGATCGTTCCGGAAGCGTCGTTCGTTGAAGATTTGGGAGCGGATTCGCTTGATTTAGTTGAGTTAATAATGGGAATCGAAGAGGAATTTGATATCGAGATCCCCGACGAAGATGCCGAGAAACTTACTTCGGTAGGTGAGGCGATGAATTACACTCTGAGCAAAATCGGAGTTGATGACTAGAATTATTTTGTTATACGGGGGGAAAATATTTCGCAATTCGCGCGTGAGAAATCTCGTGAATGGATTTATAATCTCTCCGTATTTTTTTGGGCGAATAATCTTGCTGAAGTTTGGCGAGAGTAGAATAGATTAATTAATGTCTCAAAGGGAGATGAGAGTTTGAGCAATTTGGGAAATCATGGAAATCTTGAGAAGCATAATAATTACGGGAAACGCAGAGTTGTCGTGACTGGTCTTGGACCTGTGAGTCCGATTGCGCTTGGGAAAACGGATTACTGGCGAGCGCTGCGTGATGGCAAAAATGGCATTGGGCATATCACGACGTTTGAATTGGGAGATTGTCCGGTCACGTTCGGAGCTGAGATAAAAGATTTTGATCCGGCGCAATTCATGCCCGGCAAAGAGGCTAAGCGTTCAGACAGGGCGATTCATTTTGCGGTTGCTGCTGCGAAATTGGCAGTCGAAGATTCAGGTCTTGATGTCGCTTCGATTGATCCGTATAGATTGGGCGTGTATATCGGCACAGGTCAGGGCGGAATCGAAACGTCGTTTAATAATTTCAAGACGATGATTGAGAAAGGTTCTCGTCGAGTTAGTCCGTATTTTATCCCGATGATGATCAGCAACATGTCTACGGCTTATGTCGCGATAGTTTTCGGAGCGAAGGGACCGAATTTGTGTGTTGTTACGGCGTGCGCTACGTCATTGCACAGCATGGGTGAAGCTTATCACGCTATAGTTCGTGATGACGCTGACGTGATAATTTCCGGCGGAACTGAGGCTGCTTTACGCACGATTAGTATTGCAGGCTTCGCTTCGATGAAAGCTCTTTCGACTAGAAACGATGATCCTGAACACGCAAGCCGTCCGTTTGATAAAGACCGTGATGGCTTTGTTATGGGTGAGGGCGCAGGCGTTGTAGTCCTGGAAGAGCTGAATCACGCACTTGCCAGAAACGCGCATATATACGCAGAATTTACTGGTTACGGGACTTCATGTGACGCCGGTCATATCACAGCTCCGGATCCTGAAGCAAAAGGCGCAGCATACGCAACTGAACACGCGATGAAAATGTCAGGCTGGGAAAAATCTCAGGTCGATTATATCAACGCGCACGGAACTTCGACAGGTTTGAATGACAAAATGGAAGCTGCCATGATTAATCATGTTTTCGGCGAGAATGCTAAGAATATAACGGTAACGTCTACGAAGAGCATGATCGGGCATTGTCTCGGAGCTGCCGGCGGTCTTGAAGTCATAGCGTCATTGCAGGCAATCGAGGAAGGCTATATTCATCCGACGCTGAATTACACGACACCGGATCCGGAATGCGACTTGAATATCTCGACTGGAAATGGCGTTGAGCGTGAAGTGAATCGCCTGCTCGTGAACAGTTTCGGATTCGGCGGTCATAACGGAGTCTTGGCGTTTGAGAAATTCAGAGGTTAAATAATAATGCTTGACGAAAAGAATCTTGCGTTTCTTGAACAGGAATTGAAATACACGTTTCAAGATGATTTCGTAATCGAGGAAGCTTTGACACACTCATCGTATGCTCACGAAAACGGTCTGCCGTATAATAACGAGAGACTTGAATATCTGGGAGATTCGATTCTGAGCTTTATCGTCGCAAGGACGCTATTCAGGATTTACCCGGAAGCTAATGAGGGCGAATTGACGAAAATGCGCTCTGAACTTGTCAAGGCTGACAGTCTGTACAAGAAAGCTGCGAAATTAGGAATCCCGAATTTGATTCTGCACGGACACGCAATAAGATCGGACGCACTTCCCAAGAAAATGATCGCTGATGCAATGGAATCTGTAATCGGAGCTGTGTGTGTTGACGGCGGAGTTGACGCAGCAGAACGCATTATAAAAGACCTGTTCCTGAGCAATGCAGACGAACGTACAGCGGAATTGGATCCGAAATCTCAGTTGCAATTATGGCTTCAGGCTCGCGGATTACCGTTGCCGAAGTACGAATTGCTCTCGGTTACGGGACCGTCACATTCGCCGACGTTTGAAGTCAAATCGCGAATCACAGGCATCGAACATCACGCGAAGTACAAGTCTCGCAAAGGTGCAGAAGCTATCGTAGCAACACGCTTACTCGAAGACTTGAAAAAGCGCGAGGAATATTTTGGCAGCAAGTATGAGTAATAACAAATCCCTCTCTGGTTTTGCAAGAATCGGGGAGGGAGTTTTCGTGATTATATTTTGCGTAGAGATTTTAATCTTGGGAAATAATTGCGCGTTTGCTCAGGCTGCGAATAGCTCAAAGCTGGAATTTTACGTGACGAATCCATGGATATATTTGATCTCGTCGTTTATCGGCGGCGTTGAAGTCGAAGTGATTCCGTTGCAGGGTTGGAACTCGAACGGGGATCTGGTTCGCGCGGAGATTAATCGTAACGGGAAATTTCTGCAAAATCTTGATCATGAAGCCAGAGTAATTGCTCTTGATGAACAGGACATGATTGATTCCGGGCTTGCGAAGAATAATAATCATGCGAATGTGAGAATCTTGTACTCGAAATTCCCGATTGAGATTAATAATATTTCGGATCCGTCGATAATTCCGTTTGTGGCTCAGCGGGTTCTGGTAGTTCTGTCTGAATGGGACGCTGCGAATTACCCGTATTATCAGCGAAGGCTTGCGGAATTTCAGGCTAGATTGTCGAGTTCGATTTTGGCTGGACAGGTTTTGAAAGGCGTGACGATTTGCGCGATGAGTTCGACAAGCGGGATTTTGCTTCAGGCTGCCGGTTGTAAAATCGAGAGACCTGAACCGGAAATTCTGGAGCAATGGCGCAGAGGGAAATTTTCGGGATTGCGCGAATATCTCGACGAGAAGAAATCCCGTGACGTGATAATAATCGTCGATGATGACATACCGCGTAACTTGAAAAAATATCTGTTGGCACGTTCGGATATATTCTATTGGGAGCGACCGCAGCTTGACAAGACTGATTATCCGTCGTTTTTACACGAGCAATATATATCACTATGGCAGCGAATTACCAAAAAACCGTTTCCCAGAACACAACGCAGCAAAAAATAGGCAAAAATCCCGCAAAATTATCACGCGAAAATTCAGGTTTTAGTTTATAATGCTTGATAATAATATTTTAATCAGGAGGCTGTAAAATCATGTGGATCTTTTTAGTTTTTGTAACGCTTGTTTTCGGAATACTTGCAGGTTTATACGCTTGGACTGTGTTTCAGAAACTTGCAGAAACTCAAATCGGTAATCCAAGAGTAGCGGAACTTTCGGAAATAATTCATAAAGGCGCGATGGCGTTCTTGAAAAAAGAATATTCGTGGCTTGCACCGTTTGTAGCAGTTGTGGCTGTATTATTAGCTGCGTTGCCGGGACTTGGGATCGGAGCGGCGTTTGCTTTTATTCTGGGAGCGTTGTGCAGTGCTACGTCTGGTTATATCGGAATGTTCGTTGCAACTCAGGCTAATGGTCGGACGACGTTTGCTGCATCTGACAAGTTATCTAAGAATCCTGCGGGCAATGCTCTTGAAGCGGCGTTCTCAGGCGGAAGCATTGTTGGAATGGTCGTTGTCGGATTGGGATTAACCGGACTTGCGATTGCGTATTTGTTCCTGAATGACGTTACGACTTTGGCTGCGTTCGGCATGGGCGCGAGTTCGATTGCGTTATTTGCGCGTGTTGGCGGCGGAATTTACACGAAAGCTGCTGATGTTGGCGCGGATTTGGTCGGCAAAGTCGAAGAAGGCATCCCAGAAGATGACCCCAGAAACCCGGCAGTCATTGCTGATAACGTTGGCGATAACGTCGGAGATATTGCAGGAATGGGCGCGGATTTGTTCGAGAGTTACGTGAACTCGATTATTGCGGCTATGGCTATCGGAGCAGTATATAGCTTCTCGTCAAATGAAGTTCTCGGACTTTGGGGGATCGGCTTCCCGTTATTCTTGGCTGCGTGGGGAGTTTTCTCGTCGATAATCGGCTGCATGATGATCTCGCGAAAGGCTCCGTATGCTGACACAGTTGCGGCAACAATCAGAAAGATCCCGGGCTTTGATAAGATAATGGATCGAATTGATGCCGGTGATGCGTCATTTGCGCTTCGAGTTGGAACGTTTGTAGCTGGCGGCTTGATGATAGCAGGAACGTTAATTCTGAGCATATTGTTTTTCTTTACAAATTCGCTGAACGTATTCCTGTCTGTTACATCGGGAGTTTTGGCAGGAATTTTAATCGGATATGTAACGGAAATTTACACGTCCGGCGATTATAAATTCGTGAAGGGCATTGCAGGCTCTTCGGATACTGGAGCAGCGACGGTGATTTTGTCCGGAATTTCGTTGGGAATGCTCTCGACCGGAATCCCTGTAATCTTGATTTGCATTTCGACGCTGATCAGCTATTATCTCGCAGGAATGTTCGGCGTTGCAGTTGCGGCAGTAGGCATGTTGTCGATAACTGGAATTTCGCTGAGTGTTGACGCTTACGGACCAATCGCTGACAACGCTGGCGGAATTGCGGAAATGAGCGAGTTGCCCGAGGAAGTTCGCAAAATCACGGATCATCTTGATGCAATCGGCAACACGACGGCTGCGATGGGTAAGGGACTTGCAATCGGTTCGGCTGCATTGACATCGCTGGCGTTATTCGTGGCATATTCACAGGCTGCTCATATCGAGAAGATCGACATTATGGATCCGAACGTAATCGTAGGCTTGTTAATCGGTGGAATGCTGCCGTTTATATTCTGCTCACTTTCGATTGACGCTGTGAGCCGCGCGGCTGGTTCAATGATTGAGGAAGTTCGCAGACAGTTCCACGAGATCGCCGGCA
Organism: uncultured Fretibacterium sp.; assembly: GCA_937911045.1. GTDB lineage: Bacteria > Synergistota > Synergistia > Synergistales > Aminobacteriaceae > JAFUXM01. The sequence goes on from CALEPX010000003.1 coordinate 122,734, forward strand.
TCATGGAAGGAACAGCTAAACCCGAATACGAACGTTGCGTAGAAATTTCGACACACGCAGCTTTAACGCAAATGATTATTCCGGGAGTTATGGCGATTCTTGTGCCGATTCTTGTTGGCTTTATTTTAGGCAAAGAGGCTCTTGGCGGATTACTCGGCGGCGCAATCGTAACGGGCGTTATGCTGGCGTTATTCATGGCAAATTCCGGCGGTGCTTGGGACAATGCGAAGAAATATATCGAAGACGGACATTTCGGCGGCAAAGGTTCGTCTCAACATGCTGCAGCAGTCGTCGGTGATACAGTCGGCGATCCGTTCAAAGACACAGCAGGCCCGAGCTTGAATATCTTAATCAAGTTAATGACAGTTGTAGCTCTGGTACTTGCACCGTTGTTCTAGTTCTGAGATTCGCAAAATTAAGCGGGGGGAGAAAATTTTCCTCCCGTTTTTGATTAGTAAAGGGGTGATTTTCATGAGAAAGATTTTTCTCGCAATGATTGCGTGCGCGATTTTTTTCACAGAGCCGGTCTTGGCTGTTCAAGATTACGATCCTCAACACACAATGTCGGCTCTTAACATGGCGATCGTTTCCATACATAAGATTCTCACGACGAAAAGCCGCATAGTTCTGGATCAGGAATACGACAGCATAATTAATAATCTCAGCTTGGGAAATATAGAATCAGATTCGGATATGATGGCTCTGTACCGCGAACTCATGTCCGTTATCAGCAACAAGAGATTACGCGAGTCCGACAGCAAACGCATTAACGAATTTTTCGACGCTGCAGAGAAACGCAGAATTACCTACGCACTCGCAAACGTTCAGATTGCAGAATTCGATTTACGCAACACTAAGCGGCAAATCGAGAACACAAACGCGAATATTCAAGAGTTACAAGCTGCTCAGGATTCTTTGAAATGGGCTTGGATCAGGAATACCGCAATTTCATGCACGTCGATGTTTTTCACGGGGAATCTGGGAATCGTCGGGAAAATTTTCGGGATTGCCAAGGACACAAGCGAAAAATTCGATCAAAACGTTCAACTCGAAGCTCAGAAACTAAACTCTCAGCGCGACCTAGAAAATCTGCAAAATATCCGTGAACGTAACGAAATTCTGCTGCAAAATCTGCGTTCCAAAAACGATGCCGACGCGAAATTTCTTCAGGAAGAGCTGAAAAATTCACAGTGGCTTCTCGAAAAACAGGATTTACAGGATTGCGAAAAATTACAGGAAAGACTGCTGCAATCATCCTGGAATCTGCTCAGACAGTATCATTTGCCGGATTCGTATCGCCTCACTCAGAAAAGTCTGGAGAATTTCTCACAGGCGTGCAATCAACCGGACGCACATAGACGTTTGCGAATGCTGCGAATGTTGGAGGACGAGTTCAGCGTTTATCCGCCGTACTGGTATTTCAGAGCGAGGGCTGCTCAGGAAGCCGGAAATCCTGACGAGACAATTCGTTGCTTTGAACAGTTCGGGAAAGTTTGGCGACCGGTTCTGCGACGTGACCCGTACAAAGTTGAAGCCGAAAAATTTTCTCTGTTGCAGCTGTCAAAATCCGGGAAAAGTTTTGACGAGTTAGCTCCGGAAATTCTGCAACACTTACAAGTAATCCGCGAACACACTCCGAAAGAAGATTGGGCGAATAATCTTTTTGCCGGGATAACGTTCTTTATTTTGGGCGAGAAAAATTCCGGCAGAGATTGCGTCTTAATCAACACAGATTTCGGATATGAGAGTGAATTTAGTTCGATGATTCTTGATTGCATGGAGCGCGACGACTTATCCGGCACGGCAATTCAGCGTGAAATTCGCAATTTTGAACTCGACTCGCTATTGAAAACTGCAACTTTCACGGACAAGAACACTTTGACAGCGATGGCAGATTATTTCGAGAACGACCCAAATTCCGAACAAACTCTCGAAAAACTCAGCGTAAATTCTCCGAACCCCGTAATTTTTCACGCGCTGCAAATTCTGGAGATCAGCAAAGGCTCAAACATGAATTATAAACGCGCCATGAACCTGTTCGAGAAACAGAATGATCTCAAGGACGCGATTCATCAGGCATATTCGGAAATTCTGCCGTTAATCGAGAAATATTCACAATCAAGCAACAACGCGAAATTATTTGCCGCTGACATGTGCCTTCATGGTTGGGGAGCTGAACAGGATCCCGGGAAGGCTGAGAAATTATTCACAGAACTTGCTCAGAACGGGAATTTTTACGCGCAATACGTGATCTTGAACGGCGAATTTTCAAAACTGCGTGACTTGAAAACGTCTCCTGATCCGGAAAAAGCTCGCGAACTTTTCGAACTCGGTAAAAAATATTATTCTGGTAACTACTATCGGAAAGCATTCGAATATTTTTCACAAGCTGCGGAATTGGGAAATTCTGACGCGATGGTTAATTTGGGAATTATGTGTCAGTACGGGCTTTACGTTCAAAAAAATATCTCGACGGCGCGAGAATGGTATCAGAAAGCTGCTGATTTAGGGAATCAAGCTGCTGCTCAATGTTTGCGAAATTTGAAAACGTCTCCCGAAAAAACTGCTCCTGCTCCTAATCCGGCAAAAGCTCGCGAACTTTTCAAACTCGGTAAAAAACATTATTATGCTCACGACGATCGAAAAGCATTCGAATATTTTTCACAAGCTGCGGAATTGGGAAATTCTGACGCGATGTTTTATTTGGGAATTATGTGTCAGTACGGGCTTTACGTTCAAGAAAATATCCCGATGGCTCGTGAATGGTATCAGAAAGCTGCTAATTTGGGACATACGGGAGCTAGAGAACGTTTGCGAAATTTGAAATAACTTGCAGAGAATCAAACCCTCCCGTGATTACTGATTGAGTTGGGGAGGGTTTTTTCTGCACAAAATTTCCGGATTCAAGTTATCTGGATTTTTTCACAGCGTCCTTCCAACCTGAGTATAATTCCTCGCGTTCGGATTCCGGCATGTTCGGATTGTAAGACACTCGCTTGAGATTCTCGAAAACTTTCGCGTCAAAAACTCCTGCAGAAATTCCAGCACAATACGCCGCGCCAATTCCGGATAATTCTTCAGAATCAGGAATTTTCACCGGAATATTTAACACGTCGCTCTGAAACTGCATCAAGTACGCGTTACGTGTAGGACCTCCATCAACGCGCAATTCGTTAATCGCAATCCCAGCACTGTTCTTCATCTCGAAAATTATGTCCGCAATTTGATACGCAATGCAATCTAACGCAGCTCGGACAACTTCGTTTTTACCGGTTGCACGCGTCATGCCGACGATACACGCACTCGCATGACTGTCCCAATACGGCGCACCAAGTCCGGAAAATGCAGGCACTAAATACGTCCTGTCAGATTTACGCGCCAATCTCGCAAAAGATTCTGTCTCAGCAGGATTCGCGATTAGTTTCAAATCATCTTTCAGCCAGGTTATCACTGCTCCGGTGTAATTAATATTGCCTTCGAGAACGTAATTGACTTTGCCAGAAATTTTCCAAGCTAAACTCGTAACGATATTTTGATTCAGAACCGGTTTTTCGCCGATGTTCATCATGACCGACGAGCCTGTTCCATACGTAGCTTTCACCATTCCAGAACTCAAACAGCCCTGACCGAATAACGCCCCGTGTGAATCTCCAAGCACTCCGCAAATCGGGATTTTTTTCTCAAGATAGCCCTCGAAATCTGTCTCGCCAAAATTCCCGTCCGAATCCGTAATTTCAGCCAGACAATTTCTCTCAAGCCCGAAAATCTTGATTAACTCATTATCCCAATCAAGCTCATGAATGTTAAACAGCTGCGTTCGTGATGCGTTCGAATAATCCGTCCTGAAATTCTCACCGTGCGTAAGTTTATACACAAGCCATGAATCAATCGTTCCGACTGCAATTTCGTTTTTCTTCGCGCGTTCCGAAACTCCGGCAACATTCTGAAATATCCAAGCTAATTTCGCTGCGGGAAAATACGGCGATAATTTGATTCCGGTTTTATCATGCACAAGTCCCGAATATGATTCAAGTTTCTCGCATAATTCAGCAGCCCTCGAACATTGCCACACAATCGCGTTATACAAAGCTTTGCCCGTAGATTTCTCCCAACATACTGAAGTCTCGCGTTGATTGCTGATCCCTAACGCTGCCAGAGCATTCTTGTCAATTCCGGATTTCGCGACAAGATCTTTCACAACCTGAAGCGTGTTCGCGTAAATTTCCTCGGGATCGTGTTCAACCCAGCCGCGATCATTCACGATTTGCCTGTGCGATTTGTCCGTCCGACACAACAATTTGCCGCTCGAATCGAATAATAAAGCTTTCGTCCCCTGAGTGCTTTGATCTATTCCCAAAATATATTTCATGACGCAAATTTCTCCCCTGAAGAAAAAATCGCCCTGACATTTTCTGCCAAGACGATTGATTCTATAACTCAAAAATCTATCCTAAAATTTCCGTGACTTTATTCGCAATGCCTTCCGCATTCATTCCGTAATGAGCGAAAACTTCCTGAGATTTTCCGGTGATTACTGGCGCGTCCGGTAACGAGAGATTTATGACTTTCTTCGGATCATTCGCACTGATTACCTGCGCAACCATGCTGCCCAATCCTCCGAACGGGGAATGCTCTTCAACCGTAACGATTAATTTCTTGCCCTTCGCTGCTGACAACAAGCTTTCGGAATCTAACGGCTTCACGCAATACATGTCCAGAACTCCTGCCGAAATATTCTTCGCCTTCAACAGTTCCACGGAATCTTTCGCAGCTTTCACAAGTTCACCGCACGCAACGATTAATACGTCCGAACCTTCAGCCAAGACCGTAGCTTTGTCCATTTTGAACGGGACATTGCCTTCTGAGTAAACATCTTCTACAGGATTGCGTCCCAGTCTCACGTATGCAGTCTTGTGATCTTTCAGCAGCTCTTCGAACACACAGCGAGTCTGGAATCTGTCCGAGGGCAAATACACGCGCATATTCGGTATCGCTGACATAGCCGCTATATCCTGTGCCGAATGATGTGTCATTCCCAACGCTCCGTAACTTACACCGCCAGAAATTCCGATTAATTTCACGTTCATGTCCGAATACGCGCAATCAACTTTGCACTGCTCGTAACTTCTCGTCGAAATAAACGATGCCGGCGAAACTGCGAACGGAATTTTCCCGCACGATGCCAGACCTGCCGCAATACTCACAAGATTCTGCTCAGCAATCCCAACTTCGACGAACTGCTCCGGATACGTATCAGCGAATGACGCTAACGACGCTGATCCACGCGAGTCACTGCATAATACTACAACGTTCTTATCTTTTGAGGCAGCTTCCTTCAAAACCTCACACATAACTGCACGATTCGCAATTTTATTAGCCATTCAAAACAGCCTCCTTGTACGCAGCAATATCAGCAGAAATTTTCTCGTATTCTTCCTGACTAGGCAATTTGTGATGCCATGACGCTTTGTTCTCGATTAACGCTGAGCCTTTGCCCTTCGTCGTTTCCGCAATTATTACAGTCGGATGAATTTTCGTCTTCTCGGCTTCATCAAGAGCTGAACTTATTTGCGCAATGTCATTGCCGTTCGAGATTTTCAAGACGTTCCAGCCTGACGCAGCAAATCTCGCGCCAATATCCCCGGGCGATAACACTTCATCAACGTTTCCGGAAATCTGCAAATGATTATGATCAACTATCGCGCACAGATTATCAAGTCTGTAATGTCCGGCAGCAGCTGCTCCTTCCCAAACAGATCCTTCAGCTAATTCTCCGTCGCCCATCAGCGTGTAAACTCGATAAGCTTTCTTGTCCATCTTGCCAGCCAACGCCATTCCGACACTAACTGACAATCCGTGACCGAGTGAGCCAGAATTCATTTCGATTCCGGGTAAAGTATTATGCGGATGACCGATATATTCTGAGCCGAACCGCGAGAATTTAGCCAGGACTTCTTCAAGATTCATGAAGCCCTCGTATGATAACACAGCGTACAACGTCTCGACACAATGCCCTTTACTCAGCACGAATCTATCTCTGTCCGGAGAATCCTGAGTTTCAGGAGTAACGTTCATTCGCTCGTACAACGTCAGCAAAATTTCAGCCTCACTCATATCGCCGCCGATGTGTCCGCCACCGCCAGCCATGATTATGTCTAACGCATTGCGCCTGATGTCAAACGCTGTAGCACTGAGATTTTTTACATTTCCCAACTTTCGCATCTTAAAAATCACCTCTTGTTCTTGATTTACACTTCAATTACACTTCGTCGAATACAACATCTTCGCCGTGTAAGTAAGCTTTCACTTTCTCTTCAATCGGGTCATAAAGATCCGGCTTCACTCCGATATATTTGCAAGCTTCGTAGACTATCGGCACAACATCACCGTGAATTGCCGCAACGTGATGAATATACGGACCCTCGACAACTTTCGCCTCAAGACGCTTTAGATTATTCACTTCGATCCAGACATAAGTTCCGCGAGTATACGGTCCATCAATTCCGCGCGCGTGTCCAAGCAGAATCGAATACTCGCCGGCATCACCGTCAAATCTAACAAGGCTCATCAAACCGTGTTTTGCTTCAGCAGAAACTGCTCCGTTCTGAGGGAACGCAACCGGAACACAAATACTCGGCTTTTCTTTCGCGACGGATATAGGCCATGGACCGCAATGCTGCAATAATTCGCCGTTGTCATTATCAGGGTGTCGAACTGTCCAGTCAGAGAACATTACGCGACGTTCATTCATTGAAGCTGCTTCTGCGATTAACTGCGAGATTGTCCCGTGAATATCAGTCTCACATACTACCGGAATGCCCTCTTCGTTTAATAAGCTATTCGCTGCACACGGCATGATATTTATCTCATCTTGAAGCGCGTTCCAACACTGAATCGCGATTCCATTGCAGCCGTATTTCTCAGCCAAACTTTTCATCGCAACTTTCAACGACGCAACATTCGCAAGTGATTCGTCCTCGATTTTGCAGAACATGTTAGCCTTGCAGTAGTCAACAACTTTCTGAACTTCGGATTTTTCGTCGCGCCACTTTCGCATCTCCGCGTATAATTCAGGCAGAGGAATCGGCGATAACTGTATATTAAACTTTTCGAGCAACTCGCCTTCGTTGCACATAGTACTCCAGAAATCGAACGGTCTGGGACCAATCTGCAAAATCCGCGTGTGCCTGAAAACTTTCACAACGTTACAAACAGCTATGAAATCCCGCAAGCCTCTCTCAAATTCCGGGTCTGTCAAATTGCAGTTATTCATGTACGTGAACGGAACTCTGAATCTTCGCAGAACTTTTCCCGTAGCGAATAATCCGCACTGACTGTCACGCAATCTCATGCCGTTTGCATCTGGTCTCTCATCTCGCGGCCCCCAGAGCAAAACCGGAACGTTTAATTCTTTCGCAAGTCTCGCGCATTCATATTCAGTCCCGAAATTCGCGTGCGGTAAAAACAATCCTGCAACTTGTTCAGCCTTGAATTTCGCGATAATTTTTTCAAGTCCGGCATCGTCGTATAACAAGCCTTCGTCATTTACGTCGTCAATATCTACAAAATCAATCTTCAATTCACGCAGCCTGTCAGCCGTCAGTTTGCGATACTCAACAGCAGCAGGTGCACTGAAAATTGCGCGTCTTGTCGGAGCATAGCCGATTTTAATCTTTGCGTTCATGATTTACCCCCCCAAAAATTCTAAATTATTTGCTCTCATTACGAGCCTGTAGTGCCATCTTCGCCTGTAAATTTCTCTGAGTCTGGTCGATTATTACCGCGAGAATTATTACCGCGCCACGAATTATCTTCTGCCAAAATTCCGAAACTCCGCACATCGTCATGCCGTCGTTAATAACACCGATTACGAATGCGCCGACGATTGTTCCGATTATAGTTCCAGATCCGCCTGACATTGACGTTCCGCCCAAAACAGTCGCAGCAATCGCGTTCATTTCCCAACCGTCACCAGATGCAGGATGTGCAGCCGATAATTGCGCCGTGTTGATTAACCCGATCCATGCAGCGCAGAATCCGGAAATTATATACGCCCAAATCTTCACCTGATCAGCTTTGATTCCGGATAATTTCGCAGATTTCTCGTTGCCGCCGACAGCCAAGAAATGCCAGCCCGTCGGAGTTTTGTTCAGCAATACCGCAGCCATGAACGATAAAATCGCAAATACGTAAACTCCCGCAGGAATGCCCAGCCAATCCGCACCGAGTGCCTTTAATCCAACGTTGCCCAGTCCCTCAAATCCGCCGATACTCGCAAATGTCGCGCCGTTCGAACGCAAATTCGCAAGTCCTCGACAAATATACATCGTGCCAAGCGTCGTGATAAATGCTGCAACGTTCAATTTCGTGATTATGATCCCGTTAATCCAGCCGATCAAACAGCCAACACACAACATTAACACGATTATCGCCGGAACTGTGAAATATAACGTCTTGTCCCCGAACGTGAAGCCCTCCTGAATCAAGCCGCCTGCCAGCATTCCGACCAATCCAACGACAGATCCGACTGACAGATCAATTCCGCCGGTTATGATTACGAACGTCATTCCGAGAGCCAAAATTCCGTATAACGCGACGTGTTTCGCTACCATTGTGAGCGTGTTCAGCGACAGGAACGACGACGACGCAAAACTGAAAAATATTACGAGCAATATTAATACGATAAACGTTCGCCCCTTCAAGAGCGTCATTACAAGTTGATTATTATCTTTCTTCATAATGTATTCTTCCCAATTCTGTATATTTTATGCAGCACTCTTGCCAGTTCCAAGCCCAGCATACGACGCATGAACCAAATTATCCTCAGTGATTTTTGAGCCGGATAATTCTGCCGTACATTTGCCGTTCGATAACACGTAAATTCGGTCTGCGATTGCCATGATTTCTTTCAATTCAGACGAAATTACGATTATAGAAAGTCCGCGCTCCGAAAATTCGTGAATGATCTCGAACACTTCGGTCTTTGCTCCGATATCGATTCCGCGTGATGGTTCGTCCATTAATAACACCGTCGGTTTCGTCATCAAGCCTTTCGCGATTACAACTTTCTGCTGATTGCCTCCGGATAATGACAAGATAGGCAAATGTTTGTCCGCAACTTTTATATGCAGCTCTTCGATTTCTGCGTCGACAGCTTTCTCTTCAGCCGGGTAATTCATCAGGAAGCCAGTCGTAAATTCCGAGAGTGAAGCCAGTGATGCGTTCTTGCAAATATCCAGGCTTTGAACTAATCCCTGACGCTGTCGATCTTCAGGAACAATCGCGAATCCCGCGTTAAGTTGATCGGAAATTGTGCCGACTTTCATTTGCTTGCCGTTGTAAATGACTTCGCCTGAAAATTCGGGACGCATTCCCATCAAGCACTCAAAAACTTCACTGCGTCCAGCTCCTAATAACCCGTAAATCCCGAGTACTTCGCCTTTCTTCAGGTACATGTTCACGTTATCAAGCAGCCAGCCTCCACCGGTTTTTGGCAGCGAAAGATTTTTGACTTCGAGAATTTTTTCGGATTTGTCGAGATCGATCGAACGAGTGAATCTGTGATACTGGGTATTTTTCCCGACCATGTTTTCGACTATCCATTCGAGCTTAATGTCTTTTATGTCAGCGTCTGCAACGTATTTTCCATCTCGCAAAATCGTAACGTGATCGCCGATTTCCATAATTTCCTCAAGCCTGTGCGAAATATACACAATCGATAGTCCCTGCTCCAACAATTCACGCATAATCTTGAACAGGACTTTGACTTCGGCAGCAGAAAGTGATGAAGTCGGTTCGTCCATGATTAACACGCGCAAATCATCTTCGACCAAATTACGCGCAATCTCGACCATTTGTTGCTGACCAACGCGTAAATCTCCGACTAATGTATCCGGCGGAATTTCGTGTTCAAGTCTCTTGAGAATTTTTTTCGCGCCCTCGATATGTTGCGCATCGTCCAGAAAGAAGCCTTTTGTCTTTTCGTGATTCATGAAAATATTCTGGTAGACCGTCAGATTCTGGAACAAGCTCAGCTCCTGATGAATGATTCCGATTCCGCGAGCACGTGCAGCGTTTGTGTCTTTGAAATAGACTTCTTCACCGTCCATGTACATTTTTCCGGCAGATGGCTGTTCGATGCCTGCGATCATTTTCATGAGCGTAGATTTCCCCGCGCCATTTTCGCCGATTAAAACGTTCACTTTGCCTTTGAGCAAATCAAACGAAACTTGATCGAGAGCCTTAGTACCCGGGTATATCTTGTCGATTTTCTCGCAGTGTAAAACTACATTGGGATCGTCAAACATGCTAATCCCCCCGATTATTCAAAACTAATTTCGACCGGAGTGATCAAAACTTCTGAGCCACTTGCAGTCGCTGCTCCGGTGATATTTACACTCTTGCCCTTCGCTTCGGAATTTATGTCTAATGGCGCGACGACGTTCTCGTGAACCTGATTATTCAGAGCTTTTGCGTATTGACTCCACTCAGTCTGGTTTGTGAAATCGCCGAATTTTTTCACGGTCTGAATATCGCGAATTGCTGTTCCGGAATAAATGCTGCCGAGTTGAACTGTGAATTTGTAATTGCCGGAATAATTTTCGGGTTTAATCGTGATTGAGTTTCTCTTGCCGTTAGCTTTGGAAATAAATTCCTCGACCGTAGCTTTGAACTTCACAGATTTTCCTATACCCAATTCCGCGAGATTGAGAGTGTTAATATCGACTGCATTGCCTGAAATTTCCGCTGCGATATTCTGCCAGTCAGAACCGGAACTTGCGTTTGCGTCGAATGCAACAACGCCCGTGTATTGTCCCTCAGTTCCCTTATCGATAACGAGAACCTGATTCGAAACGAACGCGACGATTGCTACGAGAATTATTACGCCGATGATTTTTGCCTTCAAGATTGGATCATTCCTTTCTAACTCTAACAAAAATAAAACTGGGAGGAATTACACCCCCCAGAATATTTGCGTGAATTATTTTTCCGTGTAAACGAACTGTGAAAGATTCGCTACGTTGTCTTTGGTGATCGCGATACACGGAACTAACTGTTTCTCGCTGGCTGGTTTCGTGCCGTCTTTGAGATAAGCGTCTGCCTGCTCAATCGAAATTTCTGTGATTCTTGCGATCTGCTGTAACGCTGTGCCGACCATCTGACCTTTCGCTACATAAGCTGCTGCGTCGTCTGAGCCGTCAAGACCGATGATTTTAATATCGCTTCTCTTAGCGTCGATACAAGCCTGAGCTGCTCCACAAGCCATGGTGTCATTGCCGCAAATGATGCCGGTGATTTCCGGATGAGCCTGCAAAATTGCCTCGGTCTTTGAATAGCCTTCAGTCTGGCTCCAGTTTGCTGACTGCTGAGCGACCATTTCGAGATCAGGATATTCGTCGATAACTGAGTGATAATTCTGCGAACGAACCCAGCAATTCGTGTCTGATTCAAGTCCGAGAAGTTCAGCGTATTTGCCCTGATAGTCCATAGCTTCGACCCATTTTTCAGCGATTGCTGCCGCGCCCTGAGCATTGTCAGCGACGATCTGAGCGATTGCAAGTCCGGTCTCGTTTATCTCACGGTCAATCAGGAAAACCGGAATCTTCGCCTCAACAGCTTTACGAACTGCCTCGATTGAAGCATCTGCTCCGGCGTTGTCACAAATTATCGCAACAGCTTTGTCAGAAATCGCAGCCTCAAATAATTCGAGTTGTTTCGCAGCGTCGTCATCGTGTGAAAATGCTTTTGCTTCGTAGCCGAGTTCCTGAGCTTTTGCAGTACCGACTCTCTGTTCAGTCGCGAAGAACGGATTCGATGCTGAAGGAGTAATAATGTAGATAGTTCCAGCAGCAAATGCACTGAATGCAAAACTCAAAATCATGGCAACTGCCACAACAATAACGGATAACTTTTTCATAACTAATTTAACCTCCACAAAAAATTTATAACTGCGAAGGCTATGCTATCATGCGCGCAAAAAAAAATCACTAGTTAAAACTGCTAGAATTATAGTAATTTGTTTTCAGGAGGAATCATGTTGGGAAAATTATTCGAGTTATTCTTCACGTTCGCACGAATCGGGGCTGTGACGTTTGGTGGCGGTTATGCTATGTTGCCGATCTTGCAGCACGAACTCGTAAAGAAACGTAACTGGACAACAGACGAAGATTTGGCAGATTATTTTGCGATTGGACAATGCACGCCCGGAGTTATCGCTGTGAATGTTGCGACGTTTATCGGAAGAAAGCGCGCTGGAATTTTTGGCGGAATTTTTGCGACGCTGGGAGTTGTGTTTCCGTCACTTGTGATAATTTCGCTTTTAGCCGGAGTGATTCAAATTTACGCAGAAATTCAGTGGGTGAAACATGCTTTTGCAGGAATCAGAGCGTGTGTGTGCGTGTTAATTTTCAACGCCGTTTACAAGCTGTGGCGAAAATCCGTGATTGATATTTACACGTTGGGAATTTATCTCGCGATTTTGGCTGGGGCTATGTTCTTGAATCTTTCGCCGGTGATATTCGTGTTGATTTCGGGAGCTGCTGGCGTAATCGTGAATGTTTGGAGGGTGAAAAAATGATTTACGTGAGATTATTCCTGGAATTTTTCCAGACCGGATTATTTGCAGTCGGTGGAGGATTAGCGACGCTTCCGTTTTTGTACAGCATTTCGGATCGAACGGGCTGGTTCACGCACTCGCAATTAGCCGACATGTTAGCAATTTCTGAGTCAACTCCGGGACCAATCGGAATCAACACGGCAACTTATGCAGGATTCATTACGTCTGGAATTTCCGGAGCGATAACTGCGACAGTTGGATTAATCACACCGAGCATAATCGTAATCTTGATAATTTACGCGTTCTTGCAAGCATTCAGGGGGAATTTTTACGTTGAGAGTGTTTTCTACGGATTGAGACCGGCTTCAACGGCAATGATAACGGCTGCGGGATTAATCGTGGCGAGAATTACGTTTTTGAATCCTAATCCGGATTCGGTGATTAATTTCAAGACGGCAATTCTTGCGATTGTGCTGCTGATATTCACGAACGCAATTAACAGAACGAAGAATTTGCATCCGGTTGTCTGGATAATATTTTCGGCGATTGTTGGAATAATTTTCGAGTTCTAAATATTGACTGCAAAAAAATTTGTTGATAGAATTTGCCCATACAAACATTCAAGAAAGTTTGGCTGTAAAAATTTTTAAGGAGAGCGAGAGAACTTGTTGAGGAACAAGAGATTTATAACAGTTTCGGTGTTTGTGACGATTTTCGCGTTGTTGCTATGCGCGATAAGTCAGGACGCTGAAGCCGCTAAAAAGAAAAAACGTTACGCAGATTGGCGAGCAGTTGCCGTGGATATGGCACTGGAATTTAACGCAGCGATTGAAGATGTTCAGAACGATAAATATCAGGACGCTTACAAACACGTGAACGACGCTTATTTCGGATATTATGAAATTCAGGGCGTCGAACGAACTGTCATGATCGCAATTTCTGCTGCACGCGTGAATCATATCGAGGGACAATTCAGCGACATTAAGCACGTTTTGCTCGGAAATTCTCAGAAAGCAAAGGACGATTTGATCAGACAGATCGAAGAGTTGAAAATCAAAGTTTACAAAGACTCAATGGTTCTTGATGGAATGGCTGAAGTGAATGACCCGGATAATTTGGGCGAGAGAATTTACACGGACACACAGATTCCACGACCGGCGATTGCTACAGTTGCAGCAGCTCAAACTCCGACACAAGCTCCCGTTCAAGAATCGCAGGCTCAAGAGCAAGTTCAGGAATCACAACCCAAAACTGCGCCAGTTAGCCGTGATTGGCTGACGTTCGTTACGGCGTTCGGATTGCTGGTGCGTGAAGGTCTCGAAGCTATTCTGGTAATTGCTGCGATCGTTGCGTATTTGATTAAAACCGGAAATAAACACATGCTCAAGAGCGTTTACTGGGGCTCATTTGCTGCGATAATTGCGAGCGTAATTCTGGCGATGATTCTGGAATACCTGATGGGTGATGCCAGCGGAGTTGCGCGTGAATTACTCGAAGGCTGGACGATGTTCTTGGCTGTAGCTGTGTTGTTCTACGTGAGTAACTGGATGTTATCGAAGGCAGACACGATTGCTTGGGAAAATTATATTAGCGGCAAAGTTCAGCAGTCAATCGATTCGAAAAGTCAGTGGACGTTAATTTTCGCGGCGTTTATAGCGGTCATGCGTGAGGGCGCAGAATTGATCTTGTTTTATGAAGCTGCATTCACTGGCGGCATGAGTGATCCGAAATATATCGCTTACGGAATTGTGGCAGGAGCCGCAGTTTTGGTCGCAGTTTGGATCGCGTTCAGATATTTCAGCGTTAAGTTGCCGTTGAAAGCGTTTTTCTTGTTCACGAGTATTCTGTTGTTCTTGATGTGCATTTCGTTCATGGGCAAAGGCGTTACGGAACTCACCGAAGCAGACGTAATCACAGGACGAACAGTTATTCCTGCGATGAAGGGCTTCTCGATTGAGATTCTGAGCATTTATGACAGAGCCGAGACGTTAATTCCGCAAATCATGCTCGTAATCGCCGCACTTTGGACGACGTTGCCGCATTTCTTCAAGCACAAGAACAAGGACGCGGCAAAATAATTTAATTCGGATAAATTGCTCCGTGAAAATTTTGCGGGGAGATTTATAAAAAGCATTTACAAAATTATTATCTCAGGAGGTTATTTTTTATGAAAAAGTGCTTTTTCGCAGTATTAATTCTTTCACTTGTTTTTTCAGGCGCGGCTTTTGGAGCTGAGGCAGTTTCTGTTCGTCCCGGCGAAGTTGGCTTCGAAGAGATTCCGATTGGTGAGACGCAGGTCGGACCTTACAACGTAGCAGCAGTTTATTTCCAGGCTGTTGACATGATTCCGGTTGGCAAAGGTCTCGCAAAAGAAGATTCTGATATGCACCTCGAAGCAGACATTCATTTGCAGCCAATGTACGCAATCGCTTACGGTTTCGGTAATGGCGACAATATTTGGCCGGCATATTTAACTGTTAAGTATCAGATTCTCGCTATGGACGGCAAGACTGTTATTATGGACGGAAGCTTCATGCCCATGAACGCAGACGATGGTCCTCACTATGGCGCGAACATCGCGAAAGGTTTGAAAGTTGGACAGTACAAGCTCAGATTCATAATTGAGCCGCCGACAGATTATTTGCTTCACACTGATCCGGAAACCGGCGTTCCAGCAAAAGAAGATGCGAAGAATTTCTTCCAGACCCACACTGTTGAGTTCAACTGGAATTACACGGCAGAACAGCTTCAGGACTAATAGCGATTAGGATTTTTATTCAAGTTCAAAGCTAAGAATAATTTTTACGGGAAGTTTGCGACTGTGCAGGCATCCCGTTTTTATGTTAGGAGGTATTTGCGATTTTTAAGTATCTTGTAGCAGTCACGGATCATTTAGCAGCGTTCGTGTTTTTCTTAGGAATTGCGTTCAGTTATTTTGCGCGTAAATCCGGGAATAAATTTCGCTCAAGAATAATATATTTAGCGGCGATTTTGGGAATAATTTCCGGATTCGTAATTTTCGGCATCAGAATGAATAATCCCAAGGGAACGAATCTGTTATTACTGGCGTTCAATCGAAAGCTGATAATTTTCATTGCGGGAACGGCGATTATTTCGAGTGCGCTGGCGTTGCTGAATTTGATTCGTGCGTTTGTATCTAAGAGAAATAATAATTTCCTGAGTGAGATTTTTTATTACACGCAATTATTCGTAGCTGTGATTCTGGTTGTGAGTTCGCTGATGTATTTGATCCCGCCGGTGATTCAATTTACGCGCGAGTTCGTGTATTTCGGTGAAGCCGGTATCAGTACGAATGCTATGCTGCGTGCATTGGGATTTGCAATCGGAATATTCGTTTGCCTGTTATTATTGCTGAGTTCGTATAAAGTTCACGCTTCACTCGAAACGGAAATTCAGAAAATTACGTTCTTGTTTTTAAGCACGGGTGCGTTTGCGCTGGAATTTCTGGCGGCGTCGATTTCTGCGTTACAAAGACTCAAGCTGATACCGTTGACGGATAATATTTTCAAGATAATGATCTGGCGCGGAGAAAATCCGAATGCGTTCCTGTATTTGCAGCTCGCTTTGGGCGTATTGATGTTCGTGTTCGTGATTATAACGCATATTAAACCCAAGGGAATTTTTGCGAACAAAGCCCTGTTGCGAAAAGAGAAAGCCAGATTGCGAGATTGCCGCCGATGGTCGTGGAGTTTGTGCGTATTCGGTGCGATAGTCGTGTTCATAGTCGTAGTTGTGCATTATTACGACACAAAACCTCCAGCGGAAATTCAGCCGGAAAGTTACGAAATTTCCGAGAATATAATTTCGATTCCGTTGTCACAAGTTTCTGATGGACATTTGCATAAATTCTCGTATGTAACGCCGAATAATTTTGACGTGCGATTCTTAATCGTGAAAAAACCTGCGGGGACTGCTTACGGAGTTGGGCTTGATGCGTGCGAAATTTGCGGCATTGCTGGTTATTACGAGCGCGGCAATGAAGAAGTTGTGTGCCGTCGCTGCGATGTCGTCATGAATAAGAACACAATCGGCTTCAAAGGCGGCTGCAATCCAATCCCGTTTGATTATGAAGTCAAGAACGCGAAAATTTATATCGACGTGAAGAATTTGATCGAGCATGAAAGGAGATTCAAGTAATGTTCTGGCACATGGTTTTCAAAACGGTATTACGTCAGAAAAGCAAAATGCTTATGATCGCGTTCACAATAATTCTGGGCGTTTCGCTTTCAACGGCTATGATGAACGTGATGCTGGGAGTTGGTGACAAAGTTAATCGTGAGCTGAAAGTCTACGGAGCAAATATCACGGTCAGACACAAAGACGCTGCCTTAATGAGTGATTTGTACGGATTGAATGAGGGCGTCGGTGTTAATGACAAATTCCTGTTCGAAGAGGACGTGCTAAAGCTCAAGACGATTTTCTGGGGATTTAATATTCTGGATTTTGCGCCTATGCTGGAGGGCAAAGCTGTGATGAATCTTCCCGGGAAAAATTCTCGTGCTGTTGACGTGAAAATTAACGGGACTTGGATTGCTAAACACAACACGCTCTCAACCGGTGAAGAACTCGACACAGGCTTGAAGGCTTTGCGAACTTGGTGGGATGTTAAGGGCGAATGGCTGAACGAATCTCGCGACGATGAAATTATGTTCGGGAATTTGCTCGCTGAAAAATCCGGCGTGAAAATTGGCGATGCAGTTGCTTTGAACGGCAGAAATTTTATCGTGAAGGGAATATTCACAGATGGCGGCGATGCTGACGAGGAAATTTTGATGACGTTGGCTGCTGCTCAGAGTGTTTTGAATTTGGGCGGGAAAATTTCGAGTATAGAAGTCTCGGCTCTTACGACACCGGATAATGATCTGGCTAAGAAAGCTGCTCAGAATCCGAAAAGCCTCTCTCCGGACGAGTACGAAACTTGGTATTGCACGGCGTATGTCAGCGCGATATGTCACCAGATTCAGGAAGTCATTCGCGATGGAGTTGCTAAACCAGTAAGACAAGTCGCAGAATCTGAGGGCACGATTTTGAACAAAACGACGCTCTTGATGATCCTGATTACGATTTTGAGCTCGATTGGATCGGCGTTGGCAATTTCGAATTTGATAACGGCGAGTGTTATCGAACGCAGTCAGGAATTGGGACTTTTGAAGGCGTTGGGCGCGTATAACTGGCAGATTGCGCTTTTAGTTCTGGTCGAAGTTATGATTACGGGATTATTCGGAGGTGTGTTCGGATATTTTCTGGGGATCGGATTCGCTCAGGTAATCGGTCAGACTGTTTTTGGATCATATATCGAGATTGCTCAGATGGTGATCTTGATTGTCGGTGTGATTTTGTTTTTCGTGACGTTGGCTGGCAGCATTCCGGCGATTCGTTACTTGATGGCGTTGAAACCAACGGAGGTATTACATGGCAAGTAGCAGACGCAAAATGTATTTCAGAATGGTGACGAGTTCGCTAATCAGGCGCGCGTCGAGATTAATAATTGCAGTTTTAGCGATTGCGATTGGTGCGACGATTTTATCCGGACTTGTTACGATTTATTATGACATTCCGGAACAGTTGGGACGAGAATTTAGATCTTACGGTGCGAATTTGATCGTTTTGCCGAAAGGTGACGCGAAAATTACTCGGGAAATTCTTGCCGAACTCGAAAATATAATCGGGCGCGAAAAAATTGTCGGGATTGCGCCGTATCGTTATCAAACCGTCAAGATTAACGAACAGCCGTATATAATCGCAGGAACAGATTTACCCGAAGCTGAGAAAAATAGTCCGTTCTGGTATATCGAGGGCAGTTGGGCAAATTCCGATGAACCTGATCACGTCATGATTGGTCACGAGATTGCAGAGACGCTGAACCTGAATTTGGGAGATTCGTTCGTCGTTCAGGGCGTTAAATACGGCGAAAGAGCAGAAGCTTCACGTCAGGATTATTCCGCGAAAGAGAATTTACAGCGTGACAAAGCCAGACAGAATTTCAACAAGAAGCTGTTTGTGAAAGGCATTATTACGACTGGCGGAGCAGAAGAAGGATTTATTTTCGCGGACTCGAATATGCTTGACGAACTTGTTGGCGATATTTTCCGGGCTGATGTTGTCGAATGCAGCGTAATAGCCGATGCTCAAGAACTCGAAAATCTCTCACGCGTAATCGAAACGAAACTGAGTAATTTATTGCCGCGAGCTGTTCGCAGACTGACGCAATCTCAGGATATAGTTCTGGGAAAGTTGCAGGCGTTGGTATTATTAGTTACGGTAATTGTGTTGATAATCACGATGATTTCGGTTTATACGACGATGATGGCAATGGTCGCTGAACGTCGTCGGGAAATCGCTCTGAAGAAAGCACTCGGAGCGGAAAATAATTTAATCATGAGTGAATTGCTCGGTGAAGGCGTGTCGTTGGGATTCCTTGGAGGAGCAGCAGGCGTGTTTCTGGGATTCGAATTTGCGCAACGTGTCAGCTTGAATGTTTTTGGACGCGCGATTCATTTTCAGGTTGCGTTAATCCCGATAACGATTGCGGTATTTATCTTGATAACGGTGCTAGCGTCGATATTGCCGGTACGTAAAGTTATGGACATTCACCCGGCTATAGTCTTGAAAGGAGAATAATTTTGTCTAAGTCTAAGTCTAAACAGATTCTTGAGTTGAAGAACGTCTCGAAGATTTACGGATCGTTGAAGGCGTTGGCGGATATAAATTTGAGCGTTAATGCCGGAGATTGGCTGTCGATTATGGGGCCGTCCGGTTCGGGAAAAACTACGATGATAAATATAATCGGCTGCATGGATACGCCCTCAAGCGGAAGCGTTATACTTGACGGACTGGATATTAGCCGCGAGAATGCGTCGAGTTTAACGCGAATCAGACGTGACAAAATCGGCTTGATATTCCAGCAGTTTCACCTGATTAGTTATCTGACAGCTGTTGAGAACGTAATGGTTGCGCAATATTATCACAGTATGCCGGACGAGGCTGAGGCAATGGAAGCTCTTGAGAAAGTCGGCTTGAAAGATCGTGCGAGACATTTGCCGGCACAGTTATCAGGCGGAGAACAGCAGAGAGTTTGTATAGCGCGCGCGTTGATAAATTCCCCGGAAATTTTGCTGGGTGATGAGCCAACGGGAAATCTTGACGAAGAAAATGAACGAATCGTCGTTGATATTTTCAGGAGATTACATGACGAGGGAGTTACGATTATAATCGTCACGCATGATCCGGAAGTCGGTGACGTTGCTCAGAGGAAAATCATTCTCGAACACGGGCGCGTAATTCAGGATATAGATCAGAGTTCGACATTCGGAAATGCTTTGAAGATTCATCATGAGCAATAAATTCGAGATTATAAATGCGCGTGTTGAAAAGTTGCGTGCGTTGATGACTGAGCGTGGACTTGATGTGTTCGTGCTGCTCGTTGATGAGCGTGCAAATTCTGAGAGCTGCCATTATATTTCGGGCTTTCGAGGCAGTTCTGCTGCGTTGATAATCGATCGCGACAGAGCTAGATTAATAACCGACGGACGCTATCAGACTCAAGTCGTCATGCAATCACCGTTTGAGATTACGATTCAGTCTGGATTGTCTTTGCCGGAATATATCGCGCGTGAAGTTGCGAGTTATAAAACTGCTGGGTTCGAAGCTGAGAAAATTTCGTATTATACGTTCCAGAAATATTTCGCGAAAGTTGGCGTGAATTGGCAGGACGCGTCGGACTTGATGAAGATTTTGCGCCGTAAAAAAGATTCGTCTGAGATTGCGTTAATCAAGAAAGCTGCGTTGATTGGGCGAATGGCTTACGGAAATGTTCTGAGGGAATTTGCGCCTGATATGACGGAAATTGATTTTGACATTTTGCTGAATCAGGAAATAAAAAAACTCGGTGCGGAAAAAGGCTGGGCACATGATGATTTTATCGTAGCGTCGGGCGAACGTGGCGCGATGTGTCATGCTCCGGCTACGCTGCGAAAGATTCAAGTCGGTGAAGTTGTTACGGTTGATTACGGTGCGATGTTCGAAGGCTACATGAGCGATATTACACGGAATTTTGCGATTGGCAATGCGAGTTCGAAAGCTCTTGAGATAAATAATATCCTGCTCGAAGCACATCACGAAGCTGTGAAAATTTTGCGCCCGGGAATTTCTGGTCGGGAAGTTGACGCGCGCGCACGGGAAATTATTTCGAAATACGGCTACGCTGACAAATTCGTTCACGGTTTGGGACACGGTCTCGGGCTTGAAGTTCACGAGTCGCCGCGATTATCGAGAATTTCACGTGATGTTTTGCAAATCGGTGATGTCGTTACGATTGAGCCGGGGATTTATATCGAAGGCTGGGGCGGATTGCGAATCGAGGACGATTACTTGATAGTCGAGGACACTTGCGAATGTCTGACGCTGAATGATAACCAGAGTATCGAGATTGTTTAAGACGGGGGCGCGTTCCCCGTTTTTATTATGATATAATTTGCGAAAATAGCTGAGTTTTTAACGGGAGGTTTTATTCATGAGGATTTTTTGCATTGTAGCGTTGGTGTTAGTATTGTCGTTTTTTGGATTTGATGTCGCGTTTGCAGATGAGTCTGCGTTCAAATATGAGTATGCGTCCGAGATTGTAGCCGTAGATTTTTATCCGTCCGGAGCAAAATTCACGTTCAAGTATAAGCCGAGTGAAAATGATTTCGAGTTCGCAATTCCCGGAGCTTTTAACGCGGATTCAGTCAGAGCTGTTGACGCGAAAAATTCCGGTGCGAATATTCAGGCGAGAAGCGTAACACGTGCTGAATGGATTCCGGATTATATTCGCGAGTTAAATTCACAGGTCGAGGCACATAGCAAGAAAATTCAGGAGCTTAATTACGAGAAAGAAGCTCTGGAGCAGACGATCTCGTTCTTGAAAAATACTAAGCCAAAAGATTCTGATGCCGGCGGATTGCTGAATTTTATAAAAGAATCTCAGGTTTTGCGTCAGGAAACGAATAATAGATTGCTAGCTGTGAATAACAAGCTGAACGATGAGCGCAAGATTCTCAAAATTCTTGAGGCAGAGCGTAGTTCAAAACTTCCGGCACGTAATGACAGATTCGTTTTGGTAACAGGAAATGCCAATGCTGAATTTCTTTTCGAGGCGTTCACGTCATACGCGGATTGGAACGCGAAATACACACTCGATCTTGATTCAAAGAGCGGCGATATTAAGGCTCAAATGTTCGCGAAAATTTCACAGCGTACGGGCTTGGATTACGAGGGCAAAATTACGCTTCACACGAAAACTCCTGATGAAAGAATCGTCGAGCCAAAAATCTTACCGTTGAAAGCTTCGTTCCAGCCAAAAGTCGAGAGAGTTACGGCAGCTCCTGGCTCTGCTCCGAGATTTGACAGAATGAGTATGAGAATGAAAATGGATTCGGCCGCGAATTATGAGGCTGCATCCGAACCTGAAGAGGATTATGACGCACTTGACATGATGCTAGATCTCGGAAGTGTTGAAAATCGTCAAGTACAGAGCATGACGGAAAGTTTGTCTGATCGTGCGATTGAGTTGTTCGCGAAATTAACTGGTGACGGCAGAGAATCGAATTTCGAAATTCACGCGAACGAAATTAATCTCACGTCCGAGCCTGAGATATTATTAATCCCGGAGCAAAGACGTTATGCCTGGATAGTTGCGAACATGGACGTTGTGAATAATACGCGATTGATTCCGGGACAGGCTGAGTTGCGCGTCGATGGCAATCCGTCCGGGAAAATCGTTCTGAGTGAGAACAGCTTGAGTAAGCGTGAAATGCCGTTCGGATATATCGAGCAAATCACGTGTGAACGCAACTTGATAACGGAGAAAGTCAGTTCGAGTACGTTTTTCAGCAATAACGAGGGACGCACAAGCGGTTATGTGATCAAGATTACGAATGGCTCGAATCAGGATCGCAAAATCACGGTGAAAGACCGCCTGCCTATCCCGACGAATGACAAAATTACGCTTGATGTTAAGTCAATTAATCCCGCCGAAAAATCTCGCGACAAAGATAATATTCTGACTTGGGAACTTGATGTCAAAGCTGGCGAAAGTGTAGAAATTTCTGTTGATTACTCGCTGAAATATCCATCGAGCGAAACGTTGCAATTCGACGGGCGTTAATAAAATTATGGGGCAGAATAGTTTTTTCAAGTGGATAACTGTGCCGCCGGTCGTAGCGATTGGAACTGTGTTTTTTGCGCAGGTTATGGGCGGTGGCAGCGTTGTCGGAGAAGTTGATCTGGCAATTTGGGCGTTAATCTGGTTATTATTCATCGTGCTGAGCTTCTTGTACGGAATGTTTATTTCGCACGGATTCAATGCGGGCTTAATCTCGCTGCAGGCTGTTACTCAGGGAATATTGCTGTGTCCGCTGGCGATAGTTTACGGCGCGCGAATGGTGCAGTGGCTCGGAGTTGTGATCGCAGTGTGCGGAGCTGTGGCGCTTGTCGTAGCTTATAATCAGCAACAGATTGAGAGTGTTCAGGCAAAAATCCCAAAGGGCGTTGAGAATGACGTGAGAAGAATCCCTGCGAAATTTGCTATAACTGACGAGACCGGCGTAATCTTGAATATCACGAATGAAATGTTGGACGCGATTGACGAGTTACGCGATGATGTTGTCGGGAAAAATATCTCGGAATTTTTCAGCCCGGTTAGCAAGACTGCGCAGATAAAAGACAAATTCTGGGATATTACGCGCAGAGTGACCGATGGCGGACATAGATATTATTTCGAGCTTCATCAGAAGGGCTTGCCTACGGGTGACGAATCTACGCAATCTGAGAATGCTGAAACTGCGGCGCAAAATGCTGTTACGTTCTTTGATCCTGACACGAAGCTTCACACGTATCAATATGCGATGGCGAGAATCAGCGATGATTTGTACAGGTTGGAGCGTTACGGAAGATCTGTCTGTGCGATTCTGATTCGCGTAGTTTTCCCGAAGTTGCTGCCAGATGAGGACATGAGCAAATATTCAGAGCCGTTTAATGCGTACTGTGCGCTGATAAAGAAAAATATTCGTGCGTCGGATACGGCTGTTCAACTGGATGATACTCAAGTCGCGATAATTTTGCCGGAATGTGACAAGCCCATGGAAGAGAACGTCGCTGAAAGATTGATGTCTCTGGTGAATACGCTTTGTGAGACTTACAACGTGTATTATAACGTGACGATGCTTAGTGTGTCGGCGTATTATCACTCAGGGGCGTCTGATGTTCCGACGGCGAAATCGCTGCTTGACAAGCTCAAGAATGACATGACGCAAAAATATTCAACTACAGCTCTGGCGGAGTTTTAGCGAATCATGAAGCTGAAATTACTGGATAAATTGATTCTTGGAGCAACAGCAGGTCCGTTTGTGTTCGGAGTGTTGATATTCGTGATGATATTTGTTGCCGGAGATTTGCTGTTTCAGGCTGCGAGATTAATTATTGAACGCGGGATTGCTTTGGGAGTTGTCGTGCGATTGTTTTTCTACAGGCTGCCGGAAGTTGTCGTGATGACTATACCGATGTCTTCACTTTTAGCGACGTTGTTGGGAATGTCCGGGCTGAACTCGTCGAGTGAATTGATCGCTCTGAAGTCACTTGGCATTCCGTTCAAGAGAATTTTGCGTCCGGTTTTTCTGAGTTCGATATTGATCTCAATCGGTGCGCTTGCGTTTAACGAGACTGTAGTGCCGTTTGCGTCAGTTGCTGCGGATAAATTAATGCGTTTCGAGATTCTCAAGAATCAAGCCGTAGCCGTTCAGGAAAAAGTTTTTCTGCGCGAGGAAGAGAACAAGAAATTAAAACGTGTGCTGTATATAGATCAACTCGACACTAAGAAAGGTATCATGAACGGAATCATGATGCACGAATTTAATGACACTGGCGCGTTATCGAACACACTCACAGCTCAGCGCGGCATATGGCAAAATTCTCAATGGTGGATCGAGGACGGCAGAATGTATGACGTAAATTCTCAGGGCGACGTGAATTTGCTGTTGAGATTTGAGCGTCAAAGGCTCGCTCTGAAATTATCTCCGGAGCAATTACAGCGTTCAACCAGAAAGCCTTCGGATATGAGTGCGCATGAGTTATGGGATTATATTAATCAGGCGTTGACAACTGGAACGGATTTGTCGCGATTATGGGTTATGTTTCACTTGAAATTAGCTGTTCCTTGGGCGTGCGTAATCATGGCGGTTTTGGGAACTGGTTTGGGCGCGTCGAGAAAAAGTCGTTCCGGCGGCAGCGGCGTTGGTTTCGGAATTAGCGTCTTAATCGTGTTCGCGTATTACGTTGTGATGTCGCTGTGTCGGGCGTTGGGTGAAGCTGGGAATTTGCCGGCAGTGATTGCAGGTTGGGGACCGAATGTATTATTTTTAATCGTAGCGTTATATTTCTCGTGGCGAGTTGACAGAATATGAACAGGATAGTTTTGATTGCCGGCGATGGAATTTTGCCCGTTGAGATTGCCAGAAAATTATCTGAGCAGGGCACGAATGTTTTCGCGATAAATCTGTCGAATTGTAATAACACTGAAGATTTGCGTTTGTACTCTGAGAAGTTCATGTCGTTCAGAACACCTGCGTTGGGTCGAGCGATTCGTGAAATAAAAGCTTGGGGTGCGGACGCATTAATTATGGCAGGCGGCATTCACAAGAAGATGATATATTTTCTGTCGTCGATGCTGTTTGACTCAGTGACTCGGAAAGTTTTGCGGAAAAGTCTGCACGATGATCACTCGTTGTTGGGAGCGATTGTTAGCGAATTTGAATCTAACGGTGTGAAAGTGATCCCGTACTGGCAAATAATCCCGGAACTTCTCGCCCCGAAAGGAAATTTGACGCAACGAGTTCCCAGTGAGCGCGAAATGAATGACGTGAGATATGGCTGTGAGATTTTGCAAGTGACGCTGCCATGTTCGTTTGGGCAAGCAATAGTTGTAGCTGACGGAGCAGTTGTCGCGATTGAAGCAATGGAAGGTACGGACGCAATGATTCAGAGAGCCGGAAATCTTGTGAAACATGGCGTGTTAATCAAGAAGATGAAGAAGTCTCAGGATTTGCGCTATGATTTGCCTACGACAGGAACACGGACTCTTGAGAACATGCGAAATTCTGGTTTGACGTGCTTGGCTGTGGAAGCCGGACGGACGATTATACTTGAACCGCAGAAATTTTTTGGGCTTGCTGAGAAATATAATATTGCTGTTTTGGGGATTTAGGGGAATTTGATAATGCGAGGAATTTTCGTGTCGTGCGGTGAAGTCAGCGGTGATTTGTACGCGAGCGCATTTGTGAGTGAATTTTTGCGATTGCGCCCGGAATTTTCTGGTCATGTTTTCGGAATGTGCGGTCCAAAAGGCGTTGCAGCTGGTTGTGAATCGCTCTGGAGTTACGAGAACTTGAAATTAATGGGAATTTTTGCGGTGATTCCGGCGTTACCCAGAATTTTGCGATTACGAGATGATATTACGCGAGAGATTTTGCGCCGAGATCCTGAAGCTGTGATATTGATCGATAGTCCGGATTTTCACCTGCTGCTGGCGAAACATTTGCGCAAGTCCGGTTATCATGGCAAGATTGTGTCGTTAATTCCCCCAACGGTTTGGGCGTGGCGTGCTGAACGAATGAAGAATTTGAAGCGGGATTTTGATTTTTGCCTGCCGTTGTTCTCGTTTGAGCATGAGTTTTTGAAGCGTCACGGGATTGATTCGTACTGGAAAGCGCACCCGTTAGTAAATGATTTTCGTAATTTTGATATACCCGGGAAATTTCGCGACAGATTCGGCGATGCGAGAGTTATAGCGTTAATGCCCGGCAGCCGCAAGAATGAGATAAAGTTTCATTTGGAGATTTTGTTTCGGACGGCTGAGATTTTGCGCGAGAGAAATTATGTTCCGGTGTTTTCGGTTTCGAGTGGCTTGTCTGAGAATTTGGCTCGTGATATTCGTGAGCGTGCCGCAAGTTCTGGGTTCGAGATTTGGCAAGGTGAGGGACGCGATTTGATGTCCGGATCGTGTGCTGTAGTCGGAGTTTCCGGGACTGTTGCTGTCGAAGCGATGTTGCTGGGCAGATTCATGGTCGTGATTTATAACATGAAGAAGCTGACGTATTTTATCCTGAAGAAACTCGTTCACGTGAAGAATATTTCGATCCCGAATTTTTTGGCGGGCGAGTTAGTTTATCCGGAATTAATTTGCGATGCCGTCACGCCTGAGAATATTATTCGTGAATTAGATGCGTACTTGAATAATCCAGACGTGAAAGACCGAACGGATCGAATCTTGATGCGTGCGAAAAGTCTCATGGGCTGCGAGAATGCCGCGAGATTTTGGGCGGAGTGCGTTAGTGAGAAAATCTGATAATTAATCTTGACTTTGCAGGTTGCATATAATATTATTTCGCGTGAAAAATTTTTTGCTATGAATGAGAGAGTGAGATCTTGAGATTATCAGTTACGGCACGTTATGCGATTAATGCGTTATCGGATTTGTACTCGCATTCGGATTTGAATCAGAAACCTGTGAGTGTTAGTGATATTTCGAAACGTCAGAATATACCGGTGAATTATCTTGAGCAATTATTCGCGAAACTCAGAAAGAAAGGCTTATTAACAAGTGTTCGCGGTGCTCAGGGCGGCTATGTTTTGTCACGTGACGCGAGCGAGATTTGCATTTCGGATATTCTGAACGCGCTTGACGAGTCGCTGATATTCGGAGATTGTCAGACTGAAGTTGGCTGCAAGAATGCCCCGTTGTGTCCGACGTTTTTTTTGTGGCGAAGAGTGAAGGGTTCTATTGATGAAATTCTTGAGGATACGTCGCTTAAAGATTTGTTTAACGAGAAAGTTGCGTTGCTGAATCAAACTCAAATAGATCCGATTCGGGAAGAAATCAAGAATCGTGCGGTCAAACGCGAACAGGAAAGCAAAAAATAATTTTTAACGGAGGCAGAATTTTTATGCAGGAAAAATTTGTGTACATGGATCATACCGCGACAACACCGGTCAGTCCCGAAGTCATGAAAGCTATGATGCCATATTTCTCGGAAGTGTTCGGCAATCCGTCATCGGTTTACTCGTATTCTAAGAAGAGCCGTGCAGCTATCGAGAAGGCGCGCTCACAAGTCGCAAACGCTTTCAACGCAGACCCTGCCGAAATATTTTTCACGAGTTCCGGCACTGAGTCTGATAATTGGGCATTGAAAGGTACGCTCGAAAATTTGCGCTCAAAGGCTAAGACGCATTTAATCACGAGCAAAATCGAACATCACGCGATTTTACACACAGCGGAATATTTGCGGAAAATTCACGGATTCGAAGTAACGTATTTGCCGGTAGATTCTGAAGGCAGAGTTAATCCCGAAGATGTGCGAAACGCGATTAACGAGAAGACTGCTCTGGTTTCGATAATGTTCGCGAATAACGAAGTCGGCACGATTCAGCCAATCAAGAAAATCGGCGAAATCTGTCGCGAGAAAAAAGTTTTGTTTCATACTGACGCGGTTCAGGCAGCAGCGCAGTTAAATATCGACGTGAAAGATCTGAATATAGATATGATGTCAATCTCCGGTCATAAGATGTACGCTCCTAAAGGCATCGGCGCGTTATATCTGCGAAAGGGAATCAGACTCGAAAATTTCATGCACGGCGGCGGTCAAGAATCCGGTCGAAGAGCCAGCACGGAAAATTTAGCCGGGATCGTCGGACTTGGTGAAGCGATGGAAATTTTGAAAGCACGCCTTGATGATGATAAAAAGCGAATATCGAGTTGGCGTGACGAAATAATTTCCGGGATACTTGCGAAAATTCCGTACGCGAAATTGAACGGTGCGACTGGTGACGAACGTTTGCCGAATAATATTAATTGCAGCTTTATCGGAGTTGAAGGCGAAACGCTCTTGCTTGATCTGGATTATCGCGGAATTTCTGCTTCGACGGGAAGCGCGTGTTCGTCGGCGAGTTTAGATCCGTCACATGTTCTGCTGGCGTTGGGTTTGAAGCACGAGATGGCGCACGGGTCGTTAAGATTCACTCTTGGAAGATTGACGACATATGATCACGTGAAGTATTTGCTGGAAGTTCTGCCGGAAATCGTAGCACGACGCAGAGAGATGTCGCCATTATGGGAAGATTTTTTGAAAAGTAACGCGTAAATTTATATATCACAGGGGGAGAAATTATCATGGCATTAGATTATAGTGCAAAAGTTATGGATCACTTTATGAATCCCAGAAACGTCGGTGAAATTGCGAATGCTGACGGAGTTGGTGAAGCTGGGAATCCAAAGTGCGGCGATATTATGAAAATATATCTCAAAGTCAACGATGATACGAAAATTATCGAGGACGTGAAATTCAAAACGTTCGGCTGTGCCTCGGCGATTGCTTCGTCGAGTATGGCTACGGAAATGATCAAGGGCAAGACTGTTCAGGAAGCTTGGGATTTAACGAATAGCGCGGTTGCTGAAGCTTTGGACGGATTGCCGCCGATAAAAATGCACTGTTCGGTTTTGGCTGAAGAAGCGATTCACACAGCACTGAACGATTATCGCGCGAAACACGGAATGGACGTTATACCGCTTGAACATCACGAGGATTAATCTGGAATAAATAGCAAAATACCCGAGAGAGCGAATCCCCCGGGTATTTTTTATGTTGCGAAATATTTATTATTTGCGTATTTTTCGTTCGAGAAGGCAAATCCCTGAGAGAAGAATTATTATCCCGAAACCTGAATTACATCCGCCACCGCTGCTCGAAGATCTGACATGTGGAGTTTCGTCGTAATTATAATCATAATCGTATTGCGTATTGTCGAAGTCCTCAGCAAATTCCGTCGGTTTAGCGTCTGAGTCACTGATGTCGCTGGATGGATCACTCATGCGTTGCGCTTGATATTCGATCGCGTTTTGCAAACTTAACTTGAAATTGTCGCCGCCTTGTGAAATTTTCGCGTATGAATTTGAGCTCGAAGAATAATTCGGATCGCTTCCAGAAAGTAATGCCGTCTTGAGTTGATAAGCTGAACGTGTCGCTCCAGAATTTCCGGCTGCTGCTTGTAATAACGCGATTGCTCCGGTGATGTGCGGTGCAGCCATCGAAGTTCCCTGCATTTCGCAAACCGTCGTGCCATCTTCGAGAGTGTATTTTCCGGAATCGTACATGTTTTCTGGCCACGTGCTCAAGATAAAGCTGCCGTCAACGTAATAATCGCCACCAGGTGCTGAAATTGTCGCGTTCGTGTTCGTGTAGCTGGCGAGATTTCCGGATTTGTTCGTCGCAGAAACTGAGATAAGATTTTTCAGACCAGTGTAAGATGCCGGATAAACGTACGTGTTCTTCGGGATAATATAGCCGCTATCGTTAATCGTTTTCGGAACAGGTTTCCCAACTTCAACGCCAATATTCCCGGCTGCAACGACGATTACGGCTCTGTTCATGTCATCGATAGTTTTGAATGACAGCCACATCGGATCGCTTTTTAACTGGCGTTCGGACGGAACTGTGTAATCGTAATATTCAAGCGACATGTTTATAGCTACGAGTTTCATATTCGGATTTTTTTTCAAGAGATCGATTATGTGATCAACGCCTTCGATTACGCCTTCGAGAGTGCCGTAACCATCGCTGTCCATAACGCGAACAGGAATTATTTTCACGTTCCAGTTCACGCCGACCAGCCCGAGATTATTATCGCCTTTTGCTCCGATTGTTCCCGCAACGTGAGTTCCGTGTCCCTGAATATCCCTTGCATTAGTATTATTATCGATTGTGTTGTAGCCGTATTCAGTCGCAATTACACCGCTCAATTCCGGGTGCGTGTGATCGATTCCTGTGTCGATTACTGCGACGTAAATGTCATCTGAACCTGTCGAAATTTCCCAGGCTTCCGGAGCTTGGATAGTTTTTAGCGACCAGAGTCTGTCATCTGAAACTGAAGGAATTACAGGATCGTTCGGCAATTTTGCAACACGGACTTTGTAATTAGGACTGGCAGCGATTACGTCGGGATTATTTTTCAAGTCCGCGATTAATTCCTGAGTTGATAGATTGTCAGAGTGAATTAATGCGAACGTCTGATTTTTTTCACGCGATAAATTCGCAAAAGTACGCCTGACTTTCGCGCCGGAAATTTCGCCCGGATTTGAATTTCTTAGAACGATTATCACATCACCATCGACGTAATTTTTATCAGGTGTTCCAGCAAAAACCGTTGACGCTGCGAGTAATGTTAATAACGTGAATAATAATAATTTTGAAGCGATATTTTTCATGATAATTTTACACAACCTTTCGAGTTAATAATTGATTCGCAAGCATTATAACACTTGACAAAAATAAACTTGAGCTGTAAAGTTTCTTGCTTGGAAAAAATTTTTGCATCAGGAGGATTTTTAGCAATATGGCAAGAAACATAGTGTACGGGATTAATGACAAACCACCGTTTTTGATAACGATTCTGTCGGGAGCACAACACGTATTAACGTTATTCGGCTCTACGACTCTCGTTCCGTTGATATTTGGTCCAGCAATGGGAATGGACGCGTTACAAATTGCATCGTTAATCTCATGTGTATATTTCGGAATGGGTGTTGCGACACTGATTCAGACAAGCAAAAAGCTCGGTTCAGGACTTCCAATAGTTCAGGGATCGAGCTTTTCGTTTATCCCGTCGGTTATGACAGTTATTGCGTTATACAAGGCTGCCGGAGCAGATGTCGTCATGCAATATTTGGGCGGCGGATTAATCGCGGGCGGCGTAATTCTCGCGATAGTTGGCTATAGCAGATTAGCTGGAATTATTCGCAAAGTTATTACACCCGTCGTAATCGGCCCGGTAATCATGGCGATCGGATTTTCACTCGCAGGAACAGCAGTTCAGGGCAACGCAGCAAAATTCTGGCCAGCGTCACTCGCAGTTGTAATCCTGATATTCTTGTTTAGCCTCGTACTCAAGAACAAGTATATTAACATTTTCGCGATATTACTGGCGATTATAATCACATATTGCGCTTGCTTGGGACTTTCGTTGAACGGGGTTTTCACGCCGGAACACCCAGCGTATATTAATCTTGATACGGTTAAGGCTGCGTCTTGGCTGAGATTTTCGAGCGTTGAGGACTTGAAGAATATTATCATGCCGTGGGGAATGCCGAAATTCGGGCTTACTTCTTTTGCAGCGTTACTCGCAGGATTTTTCGCTTGCATGATCGAGAGTATTGGCGATTATCATTCAGTTTCGTATGCTTCAGGAGTGGACGATCCGGATTCCGAAACTATCAGCCGCGGAATTGGTGCGGAAGGTCTGTGCTGTGCGTTGAGCGGTGTGTTCGGCTCAGTCGGAACTACGTCTTACACCGAAAATATCGGATTAATCGGATTGACCGGCGTTGCTTCGAGAGTTGTCGTAAGAACCGGAGCAGTAATTTTGATCCTGATGAGCTTCGTCGGAAAATTGAGCGCGTTGATTGCTACGATGCCTTCACCGATAATCGGCGGCGCGTATATTGCGTTATTCGGCACGATTGGCGCAATGGGTATTCAGGTTTTAATGCGTGCGGACATGGGCAGTCAGAGAAATATATTAATAGTAGGATTTGCGTTCTTGATGGCGTTAGGACTTCCTGGCTGGATTGAGCAGAATCAGGAATTATTCATGAGCGAGAGTTATAATCAGATTTTGCGCACGATTGGCGGAATGGTCTGGGCAATTCTCAAAACCCCGATGGCTGTAGCCGGAGTTTGTGCGGCGATTTGCGACTCGTTAATTCCGGGAACTCCTGAAGAACGCGGCATTGACGTAAAACCACGAGGAATGTAAGAGAAAGCTAACGTAATTTGCAATTATAGAATCACGAAGCCACTGGCACGTAAACACCGGTGGCTTTTTTGATGCGTAATCAGCGTTCGATGAAATACTGATCGATAAATTCCTTCACGTATTCGATCTCAGAATCGCGAGTTGTTAATTTGCCGTCGATTTTCGCGAGCTTGATTTCGTTCAGAACTTCGCCGATTGTCTTGCCTTTCAAGCCCATTTTCTGCAAATCCCCGCCGTTTAATTCGCCTTTGAGATGCTGCCATTTCTCGATGTGCTTGAAAATTACGGAACGAGATTCCTGCGTGTCAAGACATATCAGCCAGTAAATCAGCGGCACGGAATTATAATCTTTCAGAACCGAATACGCCTCGGAATTTTTCAGGTCTTCACGTTCACAAAGATGCTTTATAACGTCCCATTTCGAGAAACACTTGGTCAGCTCTTCACGCTCAACCGGATGCAAACTCAAGCGATCCATCGTAGCAAATTTGATCTCGGGTTCTGAATCATGCAGCACAATCGCCATTTTCAGAATCCATTCCAGATTTTTCAGGTCAAGCGAGAATGTCTTCCTGAAATATTGCAGAAAACTTTTCATGACGTTTAATCTTTTCTCGAAGCGTTCGGATATGTAAATCCCCGGGAATAATGATTGCCAAATATTCAGTTCTTGCATTCGTAGCGCAATCTCGTTGAAACATTTCTCTTTCGCGTTTAATTCGAGTTCGGCTCTGATTCGCGGCGTTGACAAGCATTCGAGTAATCCGCCTTTGACGGCACTCTTCAAGAATCGCAGCGTGTTGTCTTCGAACGTCATTTTGAGTCTCTGTTCAAGCCTGATTCCGCGCAAAATTCTCGACGGGTCTTCAACGAAACTAAGATTATGCAAAATTCTCAGCAATCCGTCACGCAAATCAGTTCTGCCTCCGAAGCTGTCAGTCAAAGTTCCCCAATCATTTTCGCTTAGTGAGATCGACATAGCATTCACCGTGAAATCCCGCCGTCCTAAATCCTGCTTTAACGAATCACTGCGCACAATCGGAGTAGCTCCCGCATGTTCGTAAAATTCGCGCCGTGCTGTAGCTACGTCAACTTTTTCACCGTCAGGAAACGTAATCGTGCCTGTATTGTAATGCCCGTGAACTGTGCTTTTGCAGCCGGGTTCGTCCCAAGCCCGAACTAATTTCTCAGCATCGCCCTCGACAGAAATATCAATATCAGTGTTCTCAACGCCCATCAGAATATCTCGAACAGTTCCGCCGACTAAATACGCGCGCATTCCCATTGATTCGGCTTTTGCTCCCAGACGGCGCAATAACGATAGAGTTTCCTCAGGGAAAGAATCCTGCATTAAGTGCGCAATATTCTCACGCCACATGAAATCCGATTTTTTATCCTGAGAATTTTTCCGCGCAAATTGTCCCGACCTGTACAACGCCTGAAGCAAATCCGCACGTGTCAAAGTTCCGGCGAGTTTCCCGTTCTCAAGCACAGGCATTTTCTCGAACCCGTACATTGCGGCAATCCTGTGAGCCTCGTCAATAGATGCTCCTGAATCAAGTGTGATAACTCCGCGCGTCATGAAATCGCTGATTTTGGCTTTATCAAGTCCATGCAGGTGCGCTCTGTCCAAATCCGTTCGCGTCATCATGCCCAGAACTTCACCGTCAGCATTTGCAACCGGCAGAGATTTCAGCCTGAAACGCAGCATAGTCCGGTAAGCTTCATCAACTTTTGAATCCGGATCTACGGCAATAACCGGCGTGTCCATAATATCCGAAACTTTTAACATAGGCGGTATTTCATGATACAAACGCGCTTCGATTTCGTCGAGCAGTTCAACCGGATCTCGATCAGAAACTGTCGCACTGCCTGCCTGTAAATGTCCGCTGCCCCCGTATTGTTCGAGAAATTTCTTCACGTTCAGAACGTCAGGAGCACTCCGAGCAATTATATTTATTTTTTTGCCGCCGTTATTCACGACTATAATCGTAACGTGTGCCGCACA
Organism: uncultured Fretibacterium sp.; assembly: GCA_937911045.1. GTDB lineage: Bacteria > Synergistota > Synergistia > Synergistales > Aminobacteriaceae > JAFUXM01. Next base: position 157,155 of record CALEPX010000003.1, read on the forward strand.
GTAATCTTTTAATTTCTGCACGAACAGTGACAAGCCTTGAACATATTCTTCGGTCTCCATGAAGCTCAGGAAAACTTTTGCGCCGTTGATATAACTTTCACGAGCATTTTCTGCCAACGCGTCCAAAATATGACGGTCTCCGGGCGAAATCGCGCTCTCAACCCGTAATAATACCTGCGATAAATCCGCGCCGAGCTGCTTGAGATATTCCAGTGCCGCAATGTCTCGGTCAGTCGTGCTGTCGTAAGTCAAAGCTCCGGTGTCGTCATAAATTCCCAGCGCAAATAACGTAGCTTCTTCGGGAGTAATCGCTTTCTTTTCCTGTAATAAATGCTCGAAAATCATCGTGACTGCTGCTCCGACTGGTTCGCAAACAACTTCTTCGGCTGGTA
>CALEPX010000004.1 GCA_937911045.1 uncultured Fretibacterium sp.
ATTTCCGGCGATTCAGGTTTTGCCTCAGGCTCAGACGTTTCGGGCTTTGATTCTGTTACTGGTGCTTCAACATGTGAAGTTATTTCCGGCGATTCAGGTTTTGCCTCAGGCTCAGACGTTTCGGGCTTTGATTCTGATACTGGTGCTTCGACCTGCGAAATTATCTCCGGGGATTCAGGTTTTTGCTCCGGTTCTGATTCAAGTTCCGCAATCGTCTGTGCAATTATGTCCGGCAATCTCTTCTGAATCACGAATCCAGTAACGTCACTCTCAGCAGATTTTCGGTGAGATCGCTGAATTGATAAGAACGGCATGTTTGCTACTCACCCATATTCTTGGACATCAGCGCGTCAATTCTTTTCACGAACGCTGCCGGATCTGGTAACAAAACACCTTCGAGAATCAACGCCTGATCATACAGAATGTGAAGCGTGTCATTGATTTTGCTGCGAGATTCTTCGGGATTTTGCGCGAGTGTGAGCAGATTTTTCACAATCGGGTGATTGACGTTGAGTTCGAGTATGCGCTTTTGTAACGGAGCGTCTTGTCCAGCTGAACGCATCAGTCTTTCAAATTGGAACGACATTCCGGCAAACGGGTCTTTTATGCAGGCGGGCGAGTCCGTTAGTCCGAGAGTTGGGGTTACGTCTTCGAGCTGGTCTTTCAGAATTTCGAGTGCAATTTTCTTGAGCGGTTCGAATTTCTCTTTGAAGGCTTCGAGTTTGTGTTCGTTATCTTTCTGTTCATCGTCCGAGACTGGGCTGACCGAATTTAGCGTAATGTTCAGCAACTTGGAATTTTCGTCCTTCGTGAAGATAAATTCTGCTTCGGATAATATCACTTCGTCGATTGGATCTGTCATGAGCAAAACTTCGAGATTTCGCTGCGTATACGGTTCGAGTTTGGGTGAAGCTTTGAGTGCGTCCAGATTATCGCGCCCGGTCAGACAATACACACCTTTTTGACGCGTGTCCATGCGTGTCTTGTACTCGTCAATCGTCGTCCATTCGTTAGAATTTGTCGTCCTAAAAATCGCTATGTCAAGAATATTCTGCGCGTTGTCGCGATCCTGCAAAATTCCCTCTTTCAAAATTCTGCCGAACGAGTTCCAGAACTTGATATATTTCTCACGGTCGTTTTCGAGTAATTTCTTTAATTCGTTGAAAATCTTGCGTTGAGTGCTGCGTCTGATAATTCTCACGATAGGCTCGTCCTGCAAAATTTCGCGCGAGATATTCAGCGGCAAATCCTCTGAGTCAATCACGCCACGAATGAATCGCAAATACGTCGGGATTATAGACTTGCAATCATTCATGATGAACACGCGATTGATATACAGGCTTATTCCGCCGGAATCCGGATTCATGACCAGTTCTATCGGAGCTTCACTCGGGATAAATAACAGACCTTTGAAATTCGTCGAGCCTTCAGCATTAATTCTGATTCTAATCAACGGATCATGCCAATCGTGCGTCAAATGTTTATAAAACTCGTTGTAATCTTCGTCTGAGATTTCGTTTTCCGGTCGCTGCCAGATTGCCTTTTGTGAATTTAATAATTCATCTTTCGTAATTTTCTTGCCGTCTTCGGTGCGGGTTACGTTCAGAACAATCGGGTAAGCTATGAAATCCGAATACTTGCTGACTATGTCGCGAATAACCCACTCGCTGAAATAATCTTTGCGTTCGATTTTCTCGTCTGAGTTAATATTCTCGTCATTCTTGAGATAAAGCGTTACAGTCGTGCCGCATTCCGGGCGTAAAAGCGCATCTTGAATCGTAAATGAGCCGTCGCCGCTTGACGTGAACAAATACGTATCCTGCGAGCCTAATTTTCGTGTCAGAACTTCGACTTTATCCGCAGCCATGAACACCGAGTAAAAACCTACACCGAATTGCCCGATTAAGTTTTGTTCGCCGGAATTATTTTCTTTCGCATTTTTCACAGCATTGAGAAATTCTTTCGTGCCGGATTTCGCAATAGTTCCCAAGAACTTGATTATCTCGTCGCGTGACATTCCGATGCCGTTATCGCTGATTGAAATCGTATTTGCGTCACGGTTGGTGAAAATCTTGATCTCGGGATACTTATTCTCAGCTAACGATGTGTCCTTTAGTGTCTCGATTCTGCGTTTGTCCAGCGCGTCTGACGCATTTGAAATTAATTCGCGCAAAAAAATATCTCGGTTCGAGTACACCGAGTTAATCATCATTTTCAGGACTTCTGCTGCTTCGGACTGGAAATAAAATTTCTCGATTCTTTCGTTATTCTCGTTATTCTCTTCACTCATTATTAACACCTGCTTCTAAACAAAATAAGCAAAACCGGGGGAAACGCGTAACTCATTGCCCCCGGCTCTGTGAGAAATCTCACTGAATCAAATCAGCTTGCGGCTGCTTCGTCATCTTTTACTTTTACAACCTGTCTGCCTTTGTAATAGCCGCATGATGGGCAGGCGTGGTGCGCTTTCACTATCTCTCCGCAGTGAGGGCAACTCAAAGTAACGGGTGCTTTGAGCGCGTTCAACCACTGTGCCTTACGCTGAGAAGTTCGAGCGTGCGATGTTTTCCTTTTAGGTGTAGCCATTCTGTAAAAACTCCTCCAAACTTAATATTAATTCGCATATTATATTATTCAAGCCGCAAATCTTTCAAGACTGCAAATCTGGAATCACGAACAAAATCCGCATTCTCACGTTTGCAATCGCAATTTCCCTCGTTCAAATCCGCGCCGCACTCAGGACACAAGCCCTTGCAATCATCCCGGCACAATATCCTGAACGGCAGCAGCGTGTAAATGCTCTCCTGAATCTGCGGCATAACGTCCAACGTTCGTCCGAAAAATTCCACTTCAACCGGAAAAAATCCTGCGTCATCAAACTCGCTAATCGTCTCCGAATTAGAATCCGGATTCTTAGCACTTGCAAAATACAGGTAATCTAAATTATCAGATATTTCGAACTCAACCGGCTTCAGACAGCGCGCGCATTCTGCAATAACTTTCGCGTCAAGAGAAATTCTCACCGAGAGCAGATTCTCCTCGAACCATTTCGCAAGAACTTTTGCACTGAAACTCTTCGGGAACTTGTAATCCTGCCCCTCAAAATTCAGCACCCCGACCGGAAACTCAAACTCGCCGACAACTTCAGCTTCGGTGTCATTGCGTGGCGGAAGCGGTATTATTGCGACAGATTCGTCCGTGAAAATCTGATTATTCGAACCAGAACCAGAACTTGAACTAGAACGCAACTCTCTTAGTTTCTCGTGCAATCATCAATTCTTCGTTCGTCGGAATCACAACGACCGTGACTTTCGAATCATCTGCGCTGACGATTGCCTCTTTGCCGCGGATTTTATTCTTCGCCGGATCGATCTTGATGCCCATGAACTCCAGACCTTCGCAAACGCCCTCACGAGTTTCCGCGCTGTTCTCGCCGATGCCTGCCGTGAAAACAAGAACGTCAAGTCCGCCCATGACAGCCGTGTAAGCTCCGATATATTTCTTGATCCCGTATTCAAGCATGGAAATCGCAAGTCTGGCACGTTCATTGCCTTTTGACGCAGCCTCTTCGACATCTCGCAAATCGCTGCTGACTCCGGAAATTCCCAGCAAGCCGCTCTTCTTGTTCATGAAATCGTTCATTTCATCAGCTGAATACTTCGTTATATTCTGGACAAACGGCACAACTGCAGGATCCATATCGCCGGTTCTCGTTCCCATCAAAACTCCTGCTAACGGCGTCAATCCCATCGACGTATCAACGCATTTCCCGCCATTAACTGCTGTGATAGAACTTCCGTTGCCTAAGTGACACGTGATCATTTTCAAATCTTCGGGATTTTTGCCAAGAAATTCCGCTGCTCTGAGCGATACAAAATGATGGCTCGTTCCGTGTGCGCCATAGCGTCTGACTCTGTGTGTCTCGTAAAATTCATACGGAACTCCGTACATGTAAGCGTAATCCGGCATAGTCTGGTGAAACGCTGTGTCAAATACTACGACGTTGGGCATTTTCGGCATAGCGTGCTGAGCTGCTTCGATTCCCATGATATGTCCGGGATTATGCAGCGGTGCTAACGGAATACATTTGACCAGTGCGTCCATAACTTCATCGTTCACAAGCACTGACTCTTTGAAATAATCGCCACCAGAAACGATTCTGTGACCGGCCGCTGCGATCTCGTCAAGTGATTTTAATACACCGTGATCCTTGTCAAGCAACGCATCAAGCACGAGCTTCATCGCAACTTTGTGATCTTTAATCGGGGTTTCCACTCTATAATCTTTCTCCGCACCCGTCTTAACGTGCCGCATTTTCGAGCCGTCAATACCTATTCTCTCGACTAAACCTTTTGCCAAAACTGACTCATTGTCCATATCAAAGAGCTGATACTTCAGGGAAGAACTTCCGCAATTAACAACAAGGATTTTCATACGTGTAAATACCTGACCTTTCACAGTGTGTTTTCAAAATTGCAAATGGCGGAGATGTAGGGATTTGAACCCTAGAAGCGGCTACAACACCGCTTAGATGATTTCGAGTCAACCGCCTTCGACCGCTCGGCCACATCTCCAAAACTGGCATATTATATCACACACCAGCGCAAGAATCAAAACTCAATCTCGATTCGATTCACATCATTCGCAAATTCATAGCGCAAATCTGACGCAATTTTCCTGAGCATGACAATTCCCAAATGCGCATCAAGATCTGATTCAAGATCAAGATCTGATCCAAGATCCGATTCAAGCTCAAGTTCGAACGGATTGAAACGCGAATCTGACTTGAACTCGAAAGCTGTCTTCGTGCGATTATCTGTCTCAGAATACGAAATTTCCGCGAAAATATTCGGCTCCTGATTCTGCGTGTACGCTCCGGAAATTATCTCGTAAATCAGCTCTTCACAAGATAATTGCAGCCTGTATGCGAGTTTCTTAGCAATCCCGTATCTCTCAGCAAATGCGTGAATACCTCCGTGTAGCGCCATCAGGTCAAAATTCCGCTCACGAATCTCAAACGTGAAATGCTTCAGCTTGTGAATAAACGCAATCGTCTTCTCACGCTCAGGATTATCAAATATTTTCTCAGGCGAACCCTGCTCATAAATTCCGCCGTCCGCAAAAAACAAAACACGATCCGAAACTTCACGCGCAAAATTCATCTCATGCGTAACAATCAGCATCGTCATGTTATCTTTCGCCAACATTCGCATCATCGCCAGAACTTCCCCGACCATCGTAGGATCTAGCGCACTTGTGGGCTCGTCAAATAAAAGCACTTTCGGATTCATCATGAGTGAGCGGCAAATTGCGATTCTCTGCTGCTGACCACCGGATAAATTCCCAGGCATAGCGTGAGCCTTCGATGTCAAACCGACTTTCGCCAGCCAATCAAACGCGCGTTTCTCAGTTTCGGCTCTAGACATTCCCAGCAATTTCACCGGAGCAATGCACAAATTTTCGAGAACGTCCATGTGTGAGAACAGGTAAAATTTCTGGTACACCATTCCCATTTTGCGGCGGATTTTATTCACGTCTGCATGTTTACCAGTGATTTCCTCGCCATCAATAATTATTTCGCCCGAATCCGGAATCTCTAACAGCTCAAGACATCGCAAAAATACACTCTTGCCACAGCCGGACGCACCGATTATAGCGATTTTCTCTCCCTCGGAAATTTCCAGACTAAGATTCTTCAAGACCTGCAAATTCCCAAACGACTTCGAAAGATTCTTAACCTGAATTATGCTCATGACTTGCGAACTCCAAAATAATCCGTAATTGCGAATATCCCGTGAATCACGTACGCAAGAACTAGATATATCAACATGCCAATCACAATCGTAATCATCGGCTGCATAGTTCGTGACGCGATATTATTAATCACGCGCGTTAAATCCGTAATCGAAACATAGCCTACAACGCTCGTCCACTGTAATAAATTCACAATCGCTGACTGGTAAACCGGCTTGGCAATTCTCAGAGCTTGCGGAAATGTCACAAGATAAAACGCCTGAAATTTCGAGAATCCCAGAGTTCTTGCAGCTTCAACTTGTCCGTGATCCGTCGCAGAAATCGCCGCACGCAAAATCTCCGCAACATGTGCAGCAACGTTCAAAGCAAACGTCACAATCGCAATCGAGTCAGCTTCAAAATCCGTTCCCGCAAAAACTCCGTAATACATCAGCATCAGCAGCATCAAAACCGGAGAGCCTCTCAGAAGCGTTATATAAACATTCGCGAATACACTCAGAATTTTCACACGTGACATTCTCAGCGCACAAACGCAAATTCCCAGCAGCGTCCCGAAAATCAGCGACATAAGCGTGATATAAACCGTAGCTTGAACGCCGCGCCAAATCGTCAGGTACGAGCCGCCCTTAATTAATATCTTGTATAATATCTCGCCCATGCTAATTTGCACGCCCGATTATCAAATCCGTGTCCCATTCGTAATACGGACTAGACAGAATTACGCCGTCAAGATTATCTTTCATGACATTGCGCATTCCTTTAGAATTGACTTTCGCAGGCAGCTTCAAATCCCCGGAATTTCTGTACCAGAACACGACATCAGCCCTCTGTGACGCCAACGCAGCTGAACGCCCTCCAGCATCTACGCTGATCAATCGCACGTTCTTTTTCAAACGCTTGCCAATCTCGGACAAAATCGCCGTGTTATATCCAGCAGGTGTTCCGTCCGACGCTATGAAATCTATAGGCGGCAAATCACCAGTCACAGCAACTTTTATAACTTTCGCGCCCTTGAACTCCTGAAATTTCACCTGTGCAGGCTCAGAAGCAGCTCCCGAAATATATTGCGATTCCAATCTTGAAAGCGTACCGTCCTTTTTCATCGCAGCGATTGCGCCGTCAAATTCTTTTTTCAACGCCGTGTCATTGCGCCTGAATCCGAACGATATACTCGACGGCATGAGATTCAGCGAGAACAACACGTCATAATTATTATTCGAATTTATCAGGTACAAGCCCGTGCATTCCGGCAAAACTATCTCGTCAATTCTCTTCGAACGCAACGCCATCTGCATCGCCAGCAGCGAGTCAAAAAAACTTACTTCACGCCGCGTTTCAACAAGCGAACTGATAAAACCCTCAAGCCTGTCCTCCTGCTCCCAGGAATCGCGCTCTTCATCAGTCGGAATTAACGGTGCAACAGCCTTGCGCAAATCATCGAGTGCAGCCTGAAATTCTGCCTCAGTCGTTCCCAAGTACGTCAAAACTCCCGAACGAACACTGCCGTCTTTCTTCGACATAGCAAAGCCGCTCGCCGGAAAAATCGCAACTATCGCAATAAGCATTAACAACGCAAACATCTTTCGCATAAATTATCCCTCCTAAAAATTCTTCACAACCGTCAAGATATTTTTCCCGTTCGAATGCTCGTAGTAAATATCATCGACGTATTTCTTCACCATGAAAATCCCCAAGCCACCGATCTGTCGCTCCTCAGCAGAAAGCGTTATATCCGGATCAGGTCTCAATAACGGATTATACGGCACTCCCTCATCAGTGAAAGTTATCTTGACAGATTTAGCTCCAGATTCAGATTCCGCAAATTCTACGTCAATTCCAACATAATTATTCTCAGAATCAGCTCTGTCTTTATACGCGTAATTCGCAACGTTCGCGAATAATTCCTCGATAACAAGCGCGATCTGCAAAACAATTTTCGGGCTGCAATCGTGTTCCTCAAGTTTACTCTCAACGAACATATTTACCGATTCAAGATTCGACAACTCAGCCTTGACTATCAAGTTATTCAGTTTTATTACCTCCAGAATTTTTCCCAAAGAATCGCAAACATAACATCGTAATATCATCAAATTGCGGCGCATCTCCGGTGAAATTATCAACAGCAGACTTCATATCCGTGAGAATTTCCTGCGCGGATTCGCATTCAAGATTATTCAACGCATCAAGCATTCGATCCGTGCCGAATAATTCATCGTTCGAATTTGTCGCTTCAGCAACTCCGTCTGTATAGAGATATAACACGTCACCGGCTTCAAGCTCGAAATCATATTCCCTGAATTTCATGCCGTCCATGGCTGCAACTGCCGGGCTTTGCTTTGTTTTGAACAGTTCGAATTTCCCGTTCACGTGCTTAATCGCCGGGTATTCGTGACCCGCATTTGACGCGAAAATCTTGCCGCTAGAAATCTCCAGAATCCCAAGCCAAACCGTCACAAACAAATCCGCCTCGTTATTCTCGCACAAGCGCGTATTCACTTCACGAAGAATTTCCGACGGTGATAAATTCCCCATTTGCGCAATATTCTTGATCAGCGTCTTCGCAATAACCATGAACAACGCAGCCGGAACGCCTTTTCCCGAAACATCAGCAATCACTAACGCCATGTGATCGTCATCAATCAAAAAGAAATCATAAAAATCTCCGCCGACTTCTTTCGCAGGTGTCATCGAAGCGTAAATATCAAACTCGTCATGCTCCGGGAACGGTGGGAATTTCCGTGGCAACATGTCCGCCTGAATCTGTTTCGCAACGTTTAATTCCGCCTTAATCTGCTCTTTCTCACGAGTGACGCGCGTCAAATTATCAACGTACGAGACAATATCTTCTTCCATAACGTCAATAACTCGCGCGAGCTGCCCAATCTCGCTAATATCCGTTATTCGAGCCGCAAGCTGAATTTCTGCACGAGTATTTTCATGCGCAAATCTCATCGCCTCAGACGCAATTTCCCGAACCGGTGACAATAATTTATCGCTCAAGTAATACCCGTAAAGCGACATCACAATCAACAGGAATACCGCCGAGAAAATAAACACATGACGCAAATACAGCGAACGCACATCGTCCAAATCTTCCATTCGACGCTCAACACCCAAAATTCCGATAACATTCTTCAGGTGATCATGAACTGGAATCATAACAGTTATGTGATTCCCGGACGTGTATTTTTCCTCAGGTCTGTAAACCGCAATCTCAACACGCTCTGAGCCACGCTCGTAAATTTCCCGAAACGCGCGCAAATATCTGCTGTCAGTCTGAGTGATCGTGTAGCCTGCGCTGTAATCCGGAAAACCAGTTCGCTTATTCGCAACATTCACAAGAAACGTGACTTTCGAATATTCTTTCGTGACATCATCGCTCGCAGCCGTGAACAAATATATAAACGTCGCGTCCTGTGTATCGGCTAATTTGTTCCAGTTGCGCTTAATATCAATCAGCTTCATCTGGTATTCTCGCAGCGTCGGGTCATTCAGCTTCAAGAAGCGCGGCGTGAGTTCGTATGCAGCAGTTCGAGCCGTGTTATACGCACTGTCAGCGTACTGATCCTCGATTGCGTCCGTGAATTGCATGTAGCCAATCACACACACAAGTCCCGTTAAAAGCACAAATACCAGCAGAACGCCTGTCAAAATTTGCAGCGTAATATTCGACTTGAACTTCATAAGCAATTTGCTAAACATTTTCTCTCATAAAACCTCGCAACAAATGAGCAGCATATCATCGACAACACAAACGTAACGAACGATTTCACGAAAACTTCGCCGGAAAATTTCACGTACCAGTTCGCGCCGGACTTGATATACGTTCCCATCAGATCCGCAAATATCGCCGCAAAAAACCTGTGCATCAACAGAAAGTACAGCGAATTTCTGCCGACAAATGCCAAATATACACGCAAATACTTCACAAAACACAAAGCTTCGCAAAATATCAAAAACGCATAGCTTCCGACAAATGCCTGCACAAAAAACGTAAACACACTGAATTTTCCAAGCGTTCCGAGTTCGTTCATGAAAATACTTGACGAGCCGCAAAATTCAAACATCGATCTGTGAATAGCAAACGCAAATACTGCAAATATATATGCGTTCTTGTAATCCAGAAATTTACTGGCCAGCCCGGCTTCACGCAAATATCTCGCGAAAATCATTATCGCCGCATAAACCGGAACAATTATCAAACTCCACGAAAAATCATTGCGATAATCATACAATCCGAACGAAAACAAAAGCAAAATCGCGCAAATAATCGCCACTTGCCAAAATTTCTGCAAATTCACGAATCTGACACACGCATAGAAAACCGGAATCGTGAACGCCATCGTCCAGACAAACCAAACAGGCGACACAAGATCAAATACCAGTGCGTTTATCAAATCATAACTCGCAAAAAACGGAATCTTCCCGAAAAACTCCGGTCTCAAATACGTAGCAATCACATCAAACGACCAAGCCCGAAAATCGTATCCGTGAAAAATCGCGCAGTAAATCCCGAGTAATACCAGCATAATCGCGCTACACAAAATTGTCGGCAATAATAAGTTCTTGAGTTTGTGAGCGACATTCTGCAGCATATGCCCGTCATTAACTTTCACAAAATAACCCGATACTATGAAAAAAAACGGAATTATCAGCCAGATAGATTCCATGACCAACCTATCGGCAATTCCGTTCTCTGTTCTGTAAACCAAGTGAAAAATCGCGACGAAGATTATTCCCAATCCTCGCGCAATATCAAATATTAAGATACGCAAAATACTTATTCTACGACTTATTCTACGTTCAAAATCTCGTCAAATCCCGTAACTTCGAAAATATCGCGAATCTCTTGACTCACGTTCTTAATCGTCATTGCTCCCTGTTTGTTCATGAGCTTCTGAGCCTTTAGCAACACGCGCAAGCCTGCTGATGAAATATACACAAGCTTTTCCATGTCAATAACGAGCGTCTTAACACCCGATAAATCGCCCAGCTCACTCTCAAGCTGCGGTGCTGTAGTAGTGTCAAGTCTGCCCTCAAGTGCAACCGTTAATTCCGAACCATTCATGTTTTTACGAATTTCCATCTTAGAATCCCGCTCCCTAAAATTTTTTCAAAATCGTGACATTTATCACGCTATCTTTCACACCAATTTGCACATCATCTGCTATGTTCGCAATGATTGATTTTTCGAGTTCGTCCCATGCTTCGACAGTCGTGTCATCCTGAGAATTTGCGTTCAAGTCCGAGATACTCTGCTTGTACTTCTGCATTGACCACGAATACACTGCCTGCGAAATTTCCGCACCGGTCATTCCAAGCGTGCCGTAATCCAGAAATCCCGAGCCATACTCAGCCTGAAACTTGAAACTCTCTTCCATATTATACATGAAGCCTTCGAGCATTTCGCGAACTTTGTCCATAATTCCGAACGATGACGAATTTTTCCCGCACGTCGAAATCGAAAGCAAATCCTGCTTCTGCGCATAATCAACTTTTCCGCGAGCCTCAAGCCTGATACGAAAATCCCGATTCTCAGACTCAATCCAGAACTCAGCCGAAAAATTCCCGACAATCGCGCGCACCATACTCAACAATTCTTCCGACAACAAGCACAGGTGAAAATTCTCGCGCCCGACAAGCCCTGAAGAATCTGCAATTTTGCGTGTCAATTCCAGAGCATGATTCATGCCCGTGCCGTCATTCGAGATTGTGATTTTCTCAGATTGGCTCATTAATTCACAGCTCGATTCGCGTAACTGTATTTTCTCGTATGTTCCTGAATTTCGTTGCGAACTGCATACGGATTAGGAACGTTCTTGATATAAATTTCGTTCTCACTTGTGCCGGAACTTGCGATTTTTATATCACCGATGCCCAATAATTTCTGAAACACGTTCTGTTCGACTTCGATGTGTTTAATATTCACAAGCTCAATCTCTACTGAACGAGTGTTTGCAAAGCCGGTCTCGTATGCAATTTCCTTCTCACGATCATCATCACGCAGCGTTAATTTCTCAGACGCACGCTTCATGAGAATATTAGCAAAAATTGCCAGGATCAATATCAACGCAGCTCCCCAAGTTACCGACGCACCGAGCAGAGCCTTCCAACTCACAACACACGCACAAACAAGAACCAACAGCATTAGCGCAATATGCTTGTAGAAACTTCGAATTGCAACTCTATACGTCTTGTTAAATGCAACTGATTCCATCTTCGAAAATATTCTCCTTTTGTACAATAAATATATTCTGGGATATTATAACAAAAATTCTCCGCGAAATCTTCACGTTTGAATTGCGAATTTGCGCTAGAATATTCACGACTTAATACTTAACATTGCGAAAGGAATTTCACACTTCAAAATCAAAATGGAAATCGTAAAGACAGCTTTGAGATCATTACTAGGCAATCGCACGAGATCAATCCTGACCATGTTGGGAATCATAATCGGTGTCGGCGCGGTAATCACAATGGTAGCTATCGGACGCGGGGCTGCTCAGCAGGTTGATAGTTTCGTCTCCGGATTCGGCGCAAATCTTCTTATATTAATGCCAGCTCCTCCTAACAGCACAGGTGCAAGAGGCGCAGCAGGTTCGGGAAATTCTATAACTCTCAGCGACTGTGACGCAATCGCAAACGAAAGTTTCTCAATCGCACGGGTTGCTCCGGAAGTAAATTCCAGCGCGCAAGTTATTTTCGGCAACAGCAACTGGAACACAAGCATTTTGGGAAGCACTCCGGATATTTTGCCGGTACGAACTTGGGAAATGCAAACGGGCGAATGTTTCACCGAAGCGGACGTGAAATCTGCTGCGAAAGTCTGCATTCTTGGTCAGACCGTCGCGAAAGAATTATTCGGATACTCAGACCCGATCGACTCAGTAATTCGAATCAAGAGCGTTCCGTTTCGTGTAATCGGCACAACTAAACCAAAGGGCGCAAATTCCTGGGGACAGGATCAGGACGACGTTATAATCGTACCGGTTACGACGGCGTTACGAAGGCTTGTGCGAATGGGTGGCGGAAGAGTTGACAGTGTTCGGCGCGTGAATATTCAGGCGAAAGATCGCAATTCTCTAACATCAGCTCAATCCGAAATGACAGCAATTCTCCGGCAACGACACAAATTAACCGAGGGCGTTGCTAACGATTTTGACATTCGAAATCTTACTCAGGCGATGGAAAACGCTGCACAAACTGCGAACGTCATGAGTATGTTGCTCGGGGCAGTTGCGTCAATCTCGTTGCTAGTCGGCGGAATCGGAATCATGAATATCATGCTCGTATCCGTGAGTGAACGTACGCGTGAAATCGGGATCAGAATGGCTGTAGGCGCAAGACCTGCGAATGTACGTGTGCAGTTTTTAACCGAAGCTGTTGTCTTGTCATTACTCGGCGGCGCAATCGGAATCACTGGCGGAATTGCTGTATCGAAAGCCATAACGGAATTTTTCTCATGGGCAACGGTAATATCAATGCAGTCGATTATTATCGCAGTAGGCTTCTCGGCGATTGTCGGAGTATTTTTCGGATTCTGGCCCGCGTGGAAAGCTTCGAATCTTGACCCGATTGATGCGTTGCGAACGGACTGATTTGTGATAGAATATGCGTAGTGAAAATCTCTCTTGTGATCACACGAATCGCGAGGGAGATTTTGATTTTTACAGCTACATGTACAGCTACAGATTTTGCTCTCTTAAACGCTCTTCGCAAAAAACGAATCTGATTCAAAAACGCTAAAAAATGCTAAATCGTAACACTTTTTCACAAACATAATACATAACAGATATGATCAGAAAACTCGAACACAAAGACTTCATATTACACTCAGAATTTTCACCCTCAGGAGACCAGCCTCAAGCGATAGATTCACTCGTCAAAAGCATCTCGCATAATCACAAGTTCCAAACGTTAATGGGCGTTACCGGCAGCGGAAAAACTTTCACAATGGCAAACGTCATCGCGAAAATCAATCGTCCAACACTCGTCCTCGCACACAACAAAACTCTCGCGGCGCAATTATATTCCGAGTTCAAAAGCTTCTTCCCGGAAAACGCCGTGCATTACTTCGTGAGTTATTACGATTATTACCAACCTGAAGCATACATTCCTCAGAGCGATATTTACATCGAGAAGGACGCATCTGTTAATGACCAAATTGAACGCTTGAGACTTGCTGCTACAAAAGCCCTGATCGAACGTGACGACGTATTAATCGTGGCGAGTGTGTCGTGCATTTACGGATTAGGTCAGCGCGAAAATTACGAGAACGCAATCATCAGCTTCAGGAAACATGACAAGCTCGAACTATCGGATTTCATTCGCAAACTTGTCGAGAATTACTACGAACGCAGCGACTTCACACCCGAACCCGGAAAATTTCGCGTACGTGGCGATACGATTGACATTTTCCCTGCATACAACGAAGAAGACTGTATCCGCGTGATATTTTTCGACGACGAAATCGAGGACATAAAGCTCATTCACCCAATCAGCGGACATGTTTTGAAAACCGTAACTCAAGCATCAATTTTCCCCGCGCAACATTACGTAACAGAATCCGACGCTATCAAAAAATCCGAACCGTTAATTCGCGAAGAACTCGCCAAAATCGAACAGGAATTTATACAAGCCGGAAAACTCGTCGAAGCTCAACGCATAAAAACCCGAACAATTTACGATCTCGAAATGATGAACGAAGCCGGTTATTGCTCCGGGATCGAAAATTACTCGGTCTATCTTGACGGACGAAATCACGGTGAACCACCCGGGACGTTAATTGACTTTTTCCCCGAGAATTTCCTGCTATTTGTTGACGAGTCGCACATAACTCTGCCACAAGTTCGCGGAATGTTCAACGGTGATAGAGCGCGAAAAAATGTTCTGGTTGAGAACGGCTTCAGATTGCCATCGTGTCTTGATAATCGTCCGTTGCGCTGGGATGAGTTCGAGAAGCGAATCTGTCAGGCTGTGTTTGTGTCGGCAACTCCGGCGGATTATGAGCTGGAAGTTTCCGGTGAAAACGTCGTCGAGCAAATTATCAGACCAACCGGAATCCCTGAACCAGAAATCGAAATCAGACCTGCAATCTCTCAAATCGATGACTTAATCGCAAGATTACGCGAAATTACAGCCAAGAATCAGCGCGCACTCGTACTGACTCTCACGAAAAAATCCTCCGAAGATTTAGCCGACTTTCTGCGTGAGAACAAATTCAAAGTCCAGTACATTCACTCGGAGCTGAACACTTTCGAACGTGCGGAATTAATTCACGATTTGCGCATCGGTTCTGTGAATATTCTTGTCGGGATAAATCTGCTGCGTGAAGGAATGGATTTGCCGGAAGTCACACTCGTTGCGATACTTGACGCTGACCGTGAAGGATATTTGCGTTCGGACAGATCGCTGATTCAGATTATGGGACGTGCAGCGCGAAATATCGACAGCAAAGTGATTTTATACGCTGATAATCTCACCGATAGCATTAACAGAGCAGTTTCCGAAATTCGCCGACGACGTGACAAGCAACTCGCCTTTAACGAATCTAACGGGATAATTCCACGCAGCATTTCCAAAGATATAACGCAACTTTTGCCCGAAGAACTCGCCGACGCATTCGCAAATTCTCATGATACACACAAAAGCAATTCCCGAAAATCCCAGACTAATCTCGAAAATATTCCGGTTACAATTAAGCAGCTCGAATCCGAAATGTGGCGTGCTGTTGAGAAACTTGATTTTGAATTAGCTGCTGTTTTGCGCGATAAGATTCAAGAACTGAAATCCCGATAAGCAATACTCGTATTCAAAACGGGGCTTTTTTGTGATAGAATTGCGAAAATTTTTAATAAACAAGAGGAGCATGTATTTTACATGAAAAAATTTCTCAGATTTGCGCTTTGTATTGCTATGGTACTCTCACTGAGTGCTGTGGGCTTGGCAGATGATTACAGTTCGACTACTGGCGGAAATAATGCTCTGTCGGTTACGAGTGATGAAACGTATAGCAACATAACTGTCACAAAAACCGGCGATGTTTCAGGGCAGAGTGACAACTACGATTGGCAGGGAACTAACGCGGCTGTTCGTGCGAGTAACGGAGCTAAACTTACGATCACAGGTTCATCAACAAACATTTCTTCCAACGCATCTTACGGCAATGCTGTGTTCTCATACGGCGGAAATCTCAACGGAAGTAACAACGGTGATGGAACTACGATCACGATTTCTGACGCTACGATCACTACGACGAAAAATAATTCCGGCGGAATCATGGCAACTGGCGGCGGAGTTATTAACGCTACGAATTTGACCGTTACGACTTCGGGCGGTTCTTCGGCAGCGATTCGTTCGGACAAAGGCGGCGGAACTATAACTGTTACAAACGGAACTTTCACGACAAGCGGCTCTGGTTCACCGGCGATTTACTCAACGGCAGCTATAACTGTTACGGGTGCGGATTTGACTTCGAATGTTGCTCAGGGTGTTGTAATCGAGGGCGGAAATTCTGTCACGTTAAACAATGTCACGTTAAAGGCTAATCACAACAAACTGAACGGTCAAGACACGACGTATCAAGCTGTCATGCTCTATCAGTCAATGTCGGGCGATGCTTCAAACGGGGCTTCGAAATTCACAATGACGGGCGGCTCGCTCACGAATACGAAAGGCGCGATTTTCCACGTAACGAACACTACGACAACAATCGCACTCAACGGTGTATCAATCACGAATAACGATTCAACCGGCGCATTTTTAACGGCAACAGCTGACAGTTGGGGAACTTCCGGCTCGAACGGCGGACAAGTTACTCTCAACGCAACTGACCAAACTATCGCAGGAAACATGATCGTCGATAGCGTATCTTCGCTCAAATTGAATCTCTCGGGGACTTCGAAATTCACCGGAGCAATCACGAGTTCAGCAGTTTCAAGTTCAAGTGTGAGAACTTCTTCAAACGGCGGCGGAAATGTCGCAGTTACGATTGATTCCGGCGCAACTTGGGTAATGACTGGCAACTCAACCGTAAACACTCTCACAAATAACGGCAGCATTAATTACGGCAGCTACACTCTCACTGTTGGTTCACAGACCTACAACGCAAGCAACCCATATTCGGGCGGAAGTTCCAGCAGTAACGATGACACAGACGACATCTCAGATTTGTACCCCGATGCAACAGTGATCGTTTTGAAATCCGACGGAACAGCAACAGTTGACGGCGAGACGATTAAAGATTACGGATTCGTTTGGCATTGTGAACCGTCCAGCTCAGACGAATGGTACACGCTCTCAAAAACTGACACTCAGGCTTACGACGAAGATGCCATTCTCGAAACAAGCGGCGCGAAAAATGACGACGTTTACATTGCACACGACATTCGTTATTTAACGAGCAACGCAGATTTCACAGGCGCAACTGCTACAACAAGCGGCGGTGATGCTGAGTACGTAGCGTATTATGACGATTCAGTTCTCAATGCTGTGAGCAAAGATCAAGACGGCGTGACTATATCGAAACTGATTTTCGCAACTCTCCCAACTCAGATGGGAATGGGAATGGGCGGAACTCCGGGCGAAAGGGGCGGAAATTTTCCGGGCGGAACCAGTGGCGATTTCGGCGGTCAAGGCGGAACTCCGGGCGAGATGGGCAGAGATTTTCCGGGTGAAGCGAGTGGCGATTTCGGCGGTCAGACCCCTCCAGAAATACCAAATGGCGGTCAGGGCGGAACTCTAGGCGAAATGGGCGGCGATTTCGGCGGTCAGGGCGGAACCCCTCCAGATATGCCGAGTAACGGATTCAGACCATCAGCGAATACAGGCAATATTGCAGCATTTGCTACTATGACACACAATGCTGATGAAGCATATGAGAATCCGGTTTTACACATTACCGAACCCGGCACTTACGCAATCAGCGGAAAATGGAACGGACAAATTTGGCTCGATGTCGGCAAGAAAAACAAGATCAATCTCGTTCTCAACGGTGTAGAAGTCAACTGCGATGTCGGACCTGCGATCGTGTTCTACAAAGCTTACGAGTGCGAACCATACGATGATGACGCTGCGGACACTGCGAAAGAGGCAGCCGCTCTCACTGCGACGGCTTCGTTTGACGTTGAAGATTTGACGCTCGATGACGCTGGTGTAATCGTGGAAATTGCTTCTGGAACGAAAAATGTTTTCACAGGCTCGAACACTCCGAGAATGTTGGAAATTGGCGCGAAAAGTAACGTTACGAAAATTGACGGCACAGATTACAAACAGCAATCCAAGCGTTATAAACTCGACGGCGCATTCCATTCAAGGCGTTCAATGCTAATCAGCGGAGACAAAACCGGAGCTTTAAGCATAACTTCAACAACTGCTGAGGGACTTGACTCAGAAATGCACATGACGATAATCGGCGGCTCAATCGACGTTACAGCTCCTGATGACGGCATTAACGTGAATGAAGATTACGTTTCGGTGTTCACGCTTGATTCTGACAATAACGGAATCTTGAGCGTAACTTCAACTGGAGCGGACGGCATTGACTCGAACGGCTATATTATCTTGCAGTCCGGGAAATTGCGAATCTACACTCAGAACGAATCCGGAGCAGAAGGCGCGTTAGATGCTCTTGACGAACTCGGCAGCGCAGGCATATATCAATCAAGCGCGGTCGATTATCAATGGGGACAGGCTTCAGGAAATGCTGGCGGTAATCATGGCGGATCAGGCGGCACTCAACCCGGAACTGTCAGCGGTGAACCAGTGTTCTTAACATCAAGTCTCCCATCCGGAACTGTCAACACAGCTTATTCTGCGACGATCACTGCTGAGGGAAATGTACCGCTCACTTGGAAATGTGACGATGACGATTTGCCCGATGGATTGGCGTTCAAGTCTAGCGGCGTGACTGCGACAATATCCGGTACGCCTACATCAGCCGGAACGTTCACATTCAATGTGGAAATCACGAACCAGCTCGGAGCTATAGACAAGGATTTCTCAATCACGATCGTGTCAGCAAGCCAAAGCGGTGAACAGCCATCAACCGAAATTCCGTCAGATACGTATCAGTATTCAGAACCTCCAAGCTTAAGTCTTCAGACGATTTTTGCGACAGATTCTGAAGCAGTCGAATATATTGCCAATGCGATTGCGGTTCAAATGGGAGCACCATTCCCAGATGACGTTGATATTACCGTTCTGCCAAATGACGCTAAGGGGTCAACAAGAGCACTCACAAAAACAGAAGAGAGCATATTTGCCTCGAAGAACGAAGATATTCTTGTGGTCTTGGAAACGATGAAAGTTTCTCAAAACGGGATTTATTATTTCAAAGTCCCAAGCACTAATCTAGAAGCCGGTGAATCGATTCTCCCACACATGTTGGTCTCAGAGACATCATCTGGAAATTCCACGCGAAATTCTTCGGTGACTGATGAGAGCGACAATGCTGTGTTCGTTAATGACAGCGGCGAAATTATCACAAAAGTCCCAGCTGCAAAGGACGTGAACATCGTGAGTTACATGAAAGCTAACGTGACTTACACACCAGTTGTAACGACGGCAGGAACTGTAACACACAGTCGCAGTCATAGCAGCGGTTGTAACGCAGGTTTCTCAGGGCTTGCAATGATTGCGTTGGCGTTGTGTGTCATGAGACGGCGCGGGAAATAAATTCGGAATAATAACTTTTGAAATACGTTTGAAACACGAAATGTCCCAGAACATCGGGGCATTTTTTTTTGCACTCAGAACTTGTTAATCAAGCCTCAACAAGTTAGAATTATTACTAGTGCAAGGATTAAGGATTCGGATTTACGTAATTTAGCACGTTATTAATAATAATATCCGAAAGATCCGGAAAATTTCGCATTCGATGGATCTGTTTGGGTAAATAATTCTGATTTTACTAGCATAGCTGAAAGGATTTAATTGACATTATGAGTTTTTTACTTGGATCGGCATTCATTGCTGATTTTTTGGTGGGGGTGTTTGTTGGTTATCTCGCACTGAGAACGATCGATAATCACCGCTTGAATGGTACGCAAAAACGTATCGAGAAAATGCTCAAGGAAGCAGAGGAAAATTCCGAACGAATTAAACAATCGAGAATTTCTGAAGCCCGCGACGAAGTTTCCAAACTGAAGCAGGAAGCCTCACGTGATATTAAAGAACGCCGCAACGAAGTTCAACGCACTGAACGCAGAATCGAACAGAAAGAAGAGAACCTCGACCGAAAAATCGAACGCCTCTCAAAAAAAGAAGAAGAATTGCGCCTCAAAAACGAAGAACTCGACAGACAACAGGAAGAAATCGACGAAATGCTCCAGCAGCAGGACGAGAAACTTGCCGAAATTGCGGAATTAACTCGCGAACAGGCTCAGGAAATCCTGCTCAAACGCACCGAAGACGATGCAAAACACATGCTCGGACTGAAACTCAAGGAACTCGAAGAACGTATGCAGCGCGATGCTGAGAAAAAAGCTCGTGATATTATCCTCGGGGCAATGCAGCGTTGCACGATTGAAAGCGTCGGAGAAACTACGGTGAGTGTTGTTCCGCTGCCGTCGGAGGATATGAAGGGCAGAATCATCGGGCGTGAAGGCAGAAATATTCGGGCATTCGAGAGTTTAACAGGCGTAGATTTGATAATTGACGATACTCCTGAGGCAGTAACTCTCAGCAGCTTTGATCCGGTTAGACGCGAAATTGCCAGACGCGCTATGGAACGCTTGGTTGTTGACGGCAGGATTCACCCGGCACGAATCGAAGAACTTATTAACAGAGCAGGGCGCGATATCGAAGAGGAAATGATAACTGATGGCGAAAACGCAATGCTCGAACTCGGCATAAAGAATATTCACTCGGAATTAGTCCGCACGCTTGGACAACTCAAATTCAGATTCAGTTACGGGCAGAATGCTTTGGCACACAGTCTCGAAGTCGCACAGATCGCCGGAATTATCGCTGCGGAACTCGGACTTGACGAGGATCTTGCACGTCGCGCCGGATTGTTGCACGACATCGGAAAAGCAATCGACCATCAAATCGAAGGCACACACGCTGCAATCGGAGCAGATTTGGCGAAACGCTACGGTGAAAAACCCGAAATCGTCAGTTGTATCGCCGCTCATCATGACACACTCGAAGTCAGCTCACCATACGAAGTAATCGTCTCAGTCTCGGACGCAATCAGCGCATCAAGACCCGGTGCGCGCAGTGAAAGTCTGGACGCGTATATCAAGCGAATCGAACAACTTGAGACACTTGCGAAATCTTTTGACGGAGTTACACAAGCTTATGCAATTCAGGCAGGGCGTGAAGTACGAGTGATTCTTTCATCTGGCAGAACTGATGACGGAACTGTTCACAAGCTTGCTTATGACATTGCGAGAAAAATCGAATCCGAGATGAAGTATCCCGGACAAATAAAAGTCAACGTCTCACGCGAGACTAAATACACGGAGTTTGCGAAGTAAATGCGAATATTATTTTCTGGAGATGTAGCATGGAATATTGGGCGGCGAACTTTTGCACTTGCGCTGCCTGTGATCAAAGCCGAATTTGGCAAGTATGATTTTCTAGTGATAAATTGCGAGAACGCTGCTCACGGCAAAGGCATGACCGAGAAAATTTTCAACGAGTTCATTGCTTTGGGTGTTGACGGCATGACATCAGGCAATCATATCTGGCATAAAGCGGCGTTCTTTCAGATTCTGGATTCAGATTCGCGAGTATTCAGACCGGCGAATTACGCAAAAACTTGTCCGGGAACTGGCTGCGGAATTATCGAACGCAAGGGCAGGAAACTCGGGATAATAAATCTACAGGGACAGGCGTTCATGCCAGCGATTGATTCCCCGTTTGAGTGCGCTGATAAAATGATCGAGAAGTTGCGCAGAAAATACGGGAATACGTTGCCGATCTTTGTGGACTTTCACGCAGAAGCTACGGCTGAGAAACAGGCTTTGGGATATTATCTTGACGGACGGGTCAGCGCGGTTGTCGGAACTCATACACACGTTCAGACTGCTGATGAGAAAATTCTTCGTAACGGCACGGCGTTCATAACAGATGTAGGAATGACGGGCGGACATGGCGGAGTAATCGGTGTTGAGAAAAATTCAGCTATACCGAAATTTATCACGGGAATGCCTACGATGTTTGAGCCGTGTGAATCAGAACCGCGTTTCAACGGTGTAATGATAGACGTGAATGACAGCACCGGACTTGCTGAGAAAATTTTGCGTGTGAATCTTGAGATTCGCTTGTGAGAATCTGCTCATGAAAAATCCCCTGATTATAATTGCGTGTCAGGGGATAGTATTTGCTATAGCTTATAGCAATCCGTAGAATTTCAGGCGTTTCTCACACTCTTCGCGTCCCAGATGTTCAGCGACTTCGAAAATACCCGGGCTGACTTTCATTCCGGTCAGTGCGAATCTCAGAGGCATAGCGTACTCTTTCATTTTTGCGCCCTCGCGAGCATTCACCCAATCACGCGCAGCAATTTCTAATTCAGGAGCTTTGAAGACAGGTTGCGCGAATATCATCGTGAAAAACTCGCGTAACTTGTCTTTATCAACGTCCGAAGCATCCCAGCGTTTTTTTACAGGTTCGAACGACACGAAATAATCCGAGAAATCCGCCATCTCTTTCGCAGTGCGTCCGCGACCTTCCATTAATGTCAGAGCTTCGGCGAGCCAGTTTTCACCGCGGGATTTTTCGACTTCATCGACGGGTAAACCTGCTTCGAGCCAGAACGGCTTTATCATGTTCAGGCGCGTCATCGGGTCTAAGCGTTTCAAGTGTTCCTGATTGATATAATTCAGCTTGTCGAAATCGAACACTGCCGGGCGTCGTGTAACTCGTGAAAGCTCGAATAATTCCGCAGCTTCGTTTCGCGTGAAAATTTCTTTGTCGTCACCAGCTGACCAACCCAGAAGTGCTAAGAAATTAAACACCGAGTCAGGCATGTAACCCATGTCGCGATATTCGTATATGCTCGTTGCACCGTGGCGTTTGCTGAGTTTTTTCTTGTCGCGTCCGAGTATCATTGGCAAGTGCGCGAATTTCGGAACGTCCCAGCCAAGCGCGCGATAAATCAGAATTTGTTTCGGAGTGTTCGAGATATGATCTTCGCCGCGAATTACGTCCGTGATATTCATCAGGTGATCGTCGATTACAACAGCGTAATTATACGTCGGCATTCCGTCACTCTTGATTATCACGATGTCTTTGAGCTTGTCAGAATCTTTTTCTTTCAGACCGTCGCTCATCACGTCGATTCTTCCGTAAACTGTATCGTCAAACGAAATATCCTGACCATGTTCGACCCGGAAAATTATCGCTTCACCATCTCGATAAGCTTTTCCCTCGGATAATAATTTTTCGGCATATTCGCGGTAAATATCAAGGCGTTCAGATTGTCTGTATGGTCCGTAATTTCCGCCTTTATCCGGACCTTCGTCCCAATCAAGCCCTAGCCACGTCATGCCGGACATGATAGTCTGCTCGTATTCTTTTGTTGAGCGCGCAAGATCAGTGTCCTCGATTCGCAAGATAAATTTCCCGCCGTTGTGACGCGCCCATAACCAGTTAAACAACGCCGTGTGACCTCCGCCAATATGCAGCGCACCCGTTGGACTTGGGGCAAATCTCACTCGTATATTGCTGTTCATGAAAATATCAATTCCTTTCGTAATATCGTGTATTATGCTTTATTATAATTCCTGCTCCATTCGAAAATCCCAAGTGCCGCAGCTACACTAGCATTCAATGAGCCAACACCCTGAGCTTTAATCGGGATTTTTACAAGTTCATCGCACATTTCGCTCACAAGTCTTGAAAGTCCGAAACCTTCTGAGCCAATTAACAGCGCAGTTCGTTCGGGTAATTTCTCGTCGTAAATGCTTGTCCCGGATTTTTCGTCAAGACCGATTATCCAGAAATCAGATTTCTTCAAACGTTCGATTGTCCGGGAAATATTCACGACCTGAATCAGCGGCACTCTCAACGCAGCACCCGCACTCGTCTTGATTACAGTTCCTGAAGGCAAGGCTGAACGTCTCTTCGCGTAAATCACAGCGGCAGCACCGCCAGCTTCAGATGAACGGATTATTGCGCCGAAATTGTGCGGATCTTCGATATGATCCGGAATAACAAGTAACGCAGGATTTTTCGGATCAAGTTTCGCGAGGAAATCTTCGAGATCAATTGCTTTCACGCTGGTTAATTTGCAGATTACGCCCTGATGCTTCTGACCCTGAGAAAGTTTATCCAGAGCTTCGGGAGCTACGAGCTGATACGTAACTTTCGCATTTCGTGCGGCATCGACAACTTCATCGAGAAACGGCGGTCTAACGTTATTCGCAATGATTAATTTCGCGCAACGTTCGGGATTATTGAGCAACAGATCGAGAACTGGTTTGCGTCCGGGACAAATATTTTCGTCATCGTCATGTATCTTGCTATTCAAATTCAAATTCACATTCACACTCTGATCTAATCTAGTTTTGTATCAAGCAATATTAGCACAAATTATCAACGGGTGTATAATTACGGAAATTCGTATTTCACAAGGGAGTGAAGATTTATGAACAGTATAACAGAGTACGATTATTCTGGAATTTCCTCGGCAGTTGCAGCCAGTCAAATTCAAACGGTCAAGCAGACTGCTGATCAGCAACAGGAATTAAAGAAAGTCGAAGGCGTTCAAAAAGTAGAGACGGATTCTTACGAACACGTTGAAGACTCAAGCACGCTCGCATCAGTTGGGATTTATGACGCGAACGGCAAACTTGCAGGTACGGGCGAAACTGAAAAGCAACGCTCCGAATCCGGTTCAGAATCTGAAGCAAATTCTAATTCTAATTCTAATTTAGAAGCTACACTGGAAGTCAAATCAGACGCTAAATCAGATTCTGCGTCCGAAAGCGATTCTACACATTTTGCAGTGAAAGCCGACGCGAAATCTGAATCCGCAAAATCCGGCGGAGCAGCTCCAGTGAGTTCAAGCGATGATGATGACGATGACGAAGACAGCACCGAGTCAAAAGTCGTCACGATTAACGGCGAAACTTATCTGGAAACTACGGTTGTGAAAGATGGCGTGAAAACCGTTACGCGAAAGAACATGTCAACCGGCGATGTCGAAATCACAAGGAGCAAAAATTCGTAAGTAATGCTGACTGAGCTGAGTGATAAACTCAAAAATTTGCGTGAATATCTTGCGTCGCTTGGGAGTGTCGCGTGTGCATTCTCAAGCGGCGTTGATTCTACGTTGCTGTTGAAAGTTGCTCATGATGTTTTGGGCGGGAATGTCTTGGCTGTTACAGCTGCGTCGGCAATGTTTCCGGAACGCGAATTGAACGAAGCCAGAGAATTTTGCAGAGTGAATAACATTCGGCACGTGATTTTTGAATCGGACGAGTTAGAGATTCAGGGTTTTAATCGTAATCCGAAAAATCGCTGTTACCTGTGCAAAAAAGATCTGTTCTCGAAAATTCTGAAGATTGCCAGCGAGAATAATATTGCGAACGTGATTGAAGGCTCGAATCTTGATGATTTGGCAGATTACAGACCGGGTTTGCAGGCGATTGAAGAGTTGCACGTGAAAAGCCCGTTACGAGTTGCGAAGCTGTCAAAGGCAGAAGTCCGTGAATTATCCCGGGAATTGGGCTTGAAAACTTTTGATAAACCGTCGTTTGCGTGTTTAGCGTCGAGATTTGTTTACGGTGAGGAGATTACACCCGAGAAATTGCAAATGGTCGCTGCGTCCGAGAATTTGCTGCGTGAGTTGGGCTTCAAGCAGTTTCGTGTCAGGATTCACGGGAATGATTCGAGAATTGCGCGGATTGAGATTTTGCCGAATGATTTCGCGAAGATTTTGCAGGATAACACACGTGAGAAAATTTTCGGTGAATTAAAGAGCTTCGGTTTTGATTACGTTACGTTGGATTTGCAGGGCTACAGAACCGGCAGCATGAACGAGGTATTATAAATCATGAGCATTTTGAGAGCGATTATCAGCTGGCTAGTCGATACGATCGGCAGAATGGGTTACACGGGGATAATTTCGCTGATGTTTCTTGAGTCCTCGTTCTTTCCGTTTCCGAGTGAAGTTGTTATGCCTCCTGCCGGTTATCTTGCGTGGAAAGGTGAGATGTCGCTATTTTGGGTGTTAGCTTCCGGAATTTTCGGGAGCATTTTGGGAGCGTTGTTTAATTACTGGGTGGCTTTGAAACTTGGTCGCCCATTTTTGTTGCGTTGGGGAAAATATTTTTTTGTGTCGCAGGATTCGATTCAGAAAGCCGACGAATTTTTCCTGAAGCACGGACATATCAGCACGTTAATCGGCAGATTATTGCCAGTGATTCGCCAATATATTTCGCTTCCGGCAGGTATCGCGAGAATGCCGCTGAGAATTTTCACGTTTTTCACAACGTTGGGAGCTGGAATTTGGGTTTGCGTTTTGACGTTGCTGGGATATATTCTCGGGGAACATCAGGAATTATTCAGCAAGTATTACAGGTTGATAACGCTGGCTTGTGTTTTGCTTGCGTTGGGAATAATTCTCGTGTACGTATTGTTCCTGAAGTTTCGCAAGAATCAAGACAAGATGTGATATGATATTACGATAACGAAATAAAATCCAGTATTACCTGAGGAGGCAGATAAGTTTGGCAGCGATAACAGTTGTAGGTTCTCTAAATATGGATCTAGTCATGCGCGCACCGCGTTGTCCTAAGCGTAGTGAAACGGTCATAGGAGGCCCGTTCGGAATCGCTGGAGGCGGCAAGGGTTCAAATCAGGCACTGGCAGCGGCAAGATTGAATGCAGTGTCATATATGATAGGTTGTGTAGGTGATGATGAATTTGGCAGACGGCTTCGTGCTGTTCTGGTTGAGAATGGCGTTGATTGCTCGAATTTGCAAACTCGAAAGGAAGCTGCAACGGGAACGGCGGTAATCACGGTAACAGATGCCGGAGACAGTTCAATCGTAATTTCTCAAGGGGCGAATGCGTTGCTCGATGAAGCTGACATGGTTCGCGCGAAGGAAATTTTCGAGTCATCGGACGCGGTTTTGTTCCAGATGGAAATTCCGCCTGAGACAGTTGCTGCGGGTTTGAAAATTGCGCGTCAGGCTGATTGTAAAACGTTTTTGTCGGCAGAACCCCCGTTCTCGTTACCCGATGAAGTTTGGCAAGGGATTGATTTTTTGATTCTGAACGAGAGAGCTTTGAGTTTTTATACAGGTGCGAAAAAATCCGCGAGATTAACAGTTCCGGCTCAGTCCGAGATTTCAAGCATGGCTGCGGAATTTCTGAAGCGCGGCGTGAAAACTCTGGTTGTGACACAAAGCTCAAAAGGCGGTGTCGTGTTTCAGAAGAACGGCGATAATTTCGCGTTTGATGCGTTTAATATTCGTTCGGTCGATCACACTGGAGCCAGAGACGCGTTTTGTGCAGGATTGTGTGTTGCGTCATCCGAGGGAATGTCTGTCAAGCGCGCGGTGAGATTTGCTGCGGCTTGCGGAGCGTTGGCGTGTACGAAAATCGGGGCGCACCCGTCTTTACCATGGAGGCATCAGGTCGGTGCGTTATTGGGCGAGTCTTATGATTCGTATGAAGACGATGAAGATTAATTGGAAGATTGATTGATTAATAATATTTGTGTTGGGAAGTGTATTCAATTTTGGAACAGTATAATTATTTGCTAAGTCTTTGTGTAATCTTGCTATCAACGAAAATTTTCAGTATATTGTCGCGTCGTGCGCAGTTGCCGCAAGTTGTCGGAGCATTGATGGCAGGATTATTTTTCGGTCCGGCTGTATTGGGAGTTTTGACGGAATATTTGTTCGGAGTACAGTTTTGTTTGCAGCCTTCGCCATTGATTAGCCGTCTCGCGGAATTGGGCGTAATCGTTATCATGTTCACGGCTGGAATGGAAACGGATATTAACGAATTGAAAGCTTCGGGAACTGTGGGATTCGTCGTGGCGTTGAGCGGAGTTGTTGTGCCGTTGATAATGGGCGCGGGCTTGATGTACTTGTTTGATCCGGATACCAGTTTCGCGTCGGCAATTTTCGTCGGAGCGGTTTTGACAGCTACGTCAGTTTCCATTACGGTTGAAACATTGAAGGAACTCGGCAAAATGTCAACGAAGGTCGGGAATACGATTCTGGCAGCGGCATTAATCGACGATATTCTGGGCTTGATATGCTTAACGCTCATAACTGGAATAGCTGGAGAATCCGTGAATTTGTGGATGGTATTCGCGCAGATTTTCGGATTTTTCGTATTTGTTGCGATTGCGGCGGTTGTGTATATCAAGGCGATGCAATACTCGGACAAAATTCAGAGCAATCGTGATCTGAAACGTTATGCCGTAATGGGATTTGCGTTTTGTATGTTCATGGCGTGGGCTGCTGAAGTATTATTCGGAATTGCGGACATAATCGGAGCGTTTGCAGCCGGAATGATAATTGCGATGGCTCCTAAAGGCAAATATATCGCGAGCAAATTTGATTCGATATCGTTCTTGCTATTAACGCCGGTATTTTTCGCGAATATCGGCATCGAAGTCGTAATGCCAAAAATGAATTTACAGCTTGCATTATTCACGGTTGCGATCGTAATCGTGAGTGTGATTTCGAAACTTGGCGGCTGCGGATTAGGCGCGAGATTATGCGGCTTCTCGAACAGTGAGAGCTATCAGACTGGATTGGGAATGGTCTGTCGAGGTGAAGTTGCGTTAATCGTCGCTGACAAAGGAATGTCTATGAACATGATTAACGAGCAGTATTTGGGCCCGATAATCATCATGATAATTTTCTGCACGATTATAACCCCGATATTCTTGAAGAACGCGTTCAAAGGTCAAGAGGATACAGCTGGAAATGCGATTTTCGAAGAGGCGTTCATGTTGACGGCTCAAGCTGATGAAATCACAGAAGATCTTTTCCATCGCAGGCAAATGGCTCGTCGTTGAGATTGATTTTGGTTGGATTGTAAATTTGAGTAACTGGGGGTGTTTATGAAAGGTGAGATTGCGTAAATTAGCATTTTTGTGCATATCCGGCATGGCGTTGAATTTTCTGGGAATTGCGTTGAGTTTTTCGCTGCAGATCCCAGTTATGTTTGATTCTCTCGGGACGATTTTCATTGCGGCTCTGAGTGGATATTTGCCCGGCGTGACGGTTGCGTTTTGTACGTCGATTGGGCTAGTATTATTGGGCAGTCCGTCGTTAGATTATGGAACTGTCAGCGTTATAACGGCGTTGTGTGCTGCATTTTTTGCGAAACGCGGTTTATTCAGGAAATATTACACGCGCATAATCATCAGCATGTTTTTCGCGCTAACTCAGAGTGTGTTGGTTCTTGGACTTGCGATTCTGTTCGAGAATTATAATTTCAGCATGGACTCATTGCTGCCCGTTATGAATTGGCTGAAAAATCATACCGGGCTTGAAGAATTTGCGTGCAGATTCCTGACGGTATTGGGAACGGATTTCCTGAACAAGACAGTTTCGGTGATAATTACTGCGCTGGCTCTGAGATATTTCCCGGAGAGATTACGCTATCAATTTGCATCTTATGATCAAAAATACGAGCTGATCCGTCGTGAAATAATTCAGGATAATAAACACAGGCTTTCAGTCCGGAAATTGTCGCTGAACACGAAAGTAACGTGTTATCTCGGATTTATAATGCTGCTCGTGATGTGCGGCTCGACTTTCACGGCGTACTTGCTTTACAAAGATTACTCGATTAAGAATCATATCGTGTTGGGAAAAGCGATTGCGAGACTTGCGGCAAATGCTGTGAATCCGCACTTAGTCGATACGTACTTGAATACGCGCGTGAAAACCGGAAGTTATGTCAGAAGTCAGCGCGCTCTCGAACAGTTAAAGAAAAGCTCTCCGGAGATAAATTTCGTGTACGTTTACAAGATTTTGGAGGACGGCTGTCACGTTATATTTGACGTTGATACGCCCAACGTACCTGCATCAGATTTGGGCGATGTGGTCGAATTTGACGAAGCGTTCAAGATTTATTTGCCGGATTTACTCGCCGGAAAAGCGATTGAGCCAGTAATAACCGATGACAAATACGGCTGGTTATTGACGATTTACGAGCCAGTTTACGATGATCATGGAATTTGCCGTTGTTACGCAGCAGCTGATATTTCGATGACAATGTTGACGAGTGAGAGCTTGTCGTACTGGTTCAAGATTATCTCGATTTTCGCGGGATTCTTTATCATGTTATGCCTTTACGGATTCGCAGTTGCTGAACATAATTTGACGCTGCCGATTAACACGATTGCAATCGAAACGGGGGCTTTCGCGTACAGTTCCAAAGAAGCGCGTGAAATCAGTGCGAAGATGCTTCAGAATCTGGACATCAAAACCGGAGACGAAATCGAAAATCTTTACGTAGCATTAACGAAAACTATTTGCGACACGGTGCAATATATCAACGATGTGCAAGCTAAGAACGCTGTGATCGGGAAAATGCAAGCCGGCTTGATTCGTGTTATGGCGGAATTAGTCGAAAGCCGCGACAAAAATACCGGCACACACATTCGCAACACTTCAGCTTATGTCGAAGTTATCGCGCGGAAAATGCAATCCGAGAGAATCTATCCTGACGCAATGACCGAAGAATTTATTCAGGACGTAATACGCTCAGCACCGTTGCACGACATTGGCAAGATTCACATTCCGGACGCTATTCTAAACAAACCCGGCAAACTCACAAACGAAGAGTTTTCACTCATGAAGACCCACACAACGATCGGCAAACAGATAATCGACAACGTGATTAAAATCGTACCTGATCCGGGATACTTGAAAGAGGCACGAAACTTGGCTGCATATCATCACGAGAAATGGGACGGCTCGGGTTATCCTGAAGGGCGCGCAGGTTCGGACATTCCGTTATCGGCGAGAATTATGGCTGTTGCGGACGTGTTCGACGCTCTAGTTTCAAAACGCAGCTACAAAGACGGCTTCCCGTTTGAGAAAGCACTCGCTATTATGCGTGAAGGTTTCGGGACGCATTTTGACCCGCAGGTTCTTCAGGCATTCCTGGACTCAGAAGCAGTAATCAGGCGAATTTCCGAGAATAACCAGAATGCGATTATCTAGCAATTCAGCCTCGCTCAATACGGACGGGGCTTTATTTATACGCGTTCCTGTAGAAAATTATTCCGAGCAAAATCCAGAACACCAGACACGTATATGATTCAAACGACAGCGAAATCCCCGGAATAAACGGAATCGGAATCAGCAATATTATCGCGAACAAAATCGAAAGCAAAAATCCCAACGCCGCGAAAATCATAATATCTTTCTTGTTCTCAAGAGCCGCGTATTTTCGAGTCGCAAGAGCCGTGTATCCAAAACTTATCGTCGCTCCGATTGATGACATATCCACTGCCCAGCCAAGAACCACTCGTCCGGCAAACGGAATGCCAAGCGATACTAACAGGCAAAACAACGTCGCATTCATCGGCACGTTATATTTATTCAAGCGTCCAAACCATTCAGGCAGCATTTGATTCTCGGACATGGAATATAATAACCGGCTCGTCGCTGCGTAAAAACCAACGATCCCTGTCAACATAGCACACAACGCCGAAATCCCAGCTGCGATTAATCCGGGAATACCCATTACTTTATATGCCGCGAACAAAACCGGAATCGAAATTATTCCGTGCAGATTCTCTAAATCATCGATATATTCCGCCCAGTTCGCATAATTCTCCGGAAAATACGACGCTGCAAACAAATTCATAGACACGTAAACAAATCCGCCGAATATTATGCACGTATCCATCAGAACTTTCACTTTACTCATGCTGAAATTCGATTCTTCCGAAAATTTCGGGACTGTCTCAAATCCTACAAACGCCCACGGAGCTATTGCACTCACGGATAATACCTGCAAAAAAAACGTGAACTGTTTCCCGTTATAATTCTTGTCTGGATAAAATAACGGCTGAAAATTCGAAGCACTGCTCTCAGGATTTAATACGACCGCCGCAACAAGAATCACTACTCCTGAAATCAGCAATATAACTAAGACCGTCTGCAATATTCCCGAAACTTTTATATTCAGCATGTTAATCAGCGCGAAAATTATCATAGCAACTAACGCGAGAATAATTTCCCCGAGATAAATATTATCGCCGGCAATCGTGTACAGGAATTTGAACTGGAAAAAATTATTAAACAGCACTCGGAATAACACCGCAATCGCGTTCGCATTCACCGGAACTAGGCACAAATAACTCAGTCCGAGAAACCATGCGCACAAAAATCCGTGTTTCTTTCCGAAAGCTCTCGTCGCGTAAACAAATTCGCCGCCAGCAACAGGAAATTTCTGAATCATGTAGCTATAACTATACGAAATTACAAGCATGACAATAGCACCGATTTCCATCGCAATCAACGTTCCAACAGTTCCGGCACGCTTCAAAAATACTGTCCCCGGCATCATGAACGCGCCAAATCCGATTACACAGCCAAAAGCCATCGACCACACATTCAGGAGCGTCAATTTGCGTTCAAGTCTGTGTTCGAGTTTTTCGCTACCTGAAGCACCTGTACTCAATTTATGCCGCCTCCAATTCTTGAATCATAAAATACAAACCAGTTCAGTATATTTTATCACATGAAAAAAACCCCGTTATATTTCAAACGAGGTTCTCAATTCAAATTCATAAATTCGCAAATACAAAGCTATAGCTATTTATTACGCGCGAAAAATTTCAGAACAATCGGGTAAATCAACACAATATAAACAATCATGCTAGCCGTATACGCCAGCCGTCCCCAGAACGCACCGAATATTTCAATCGTTACAGGCTTCAAATATAAGATCATCAAGCTCAACGGAATCATGCCGATTATCGCCAGAATTATTCCCCTCGCATTCACGCCCGTAGACGAGAATTTCACCCAGCGTTTCTCACAAAATCTCGCAATGACAAACGCCAGCAATCCGCCAATATCCGCCCAAGCTCCACGACGCATATTATCCGGCTTCACGAGAATTTTCCCAGACGCATCATAATCAATCGGGTATGACTTGTAAGTCGTGTAAATCAGCACGACAAGTCCAAGAACAAATATTATTCCCAGAATCAAATCTTCGCGTTCAGGTTTATTCTCGATATATGCGAAAATCTTGCACGTCACAAATAACGCAGCACAGCCAATCGCAAATCCAACGATTACGTCCTGAGGCGTGTGAACTCCCAGATAATTTCGCGAGAACATCGTCACAAAAATCGCCAGAACCCAGAAAATTTTCCAAACACGATTCTTCACAAACATCGCAAACGATCCGTAAATCGGCGTAACTGTCGCAGTGTGTCCGCTCGGAAACGAATAGCCTCCAGCAGTCGCAATCGCGTCACCTGCAGGAATTATTTTCGGCTCACGAATCCACGGTCTGTAAACGCACGCAATATTTTTCACGAGAACGTTAAACGCAACACTCATGTTCCAAGCCATAATCGTGAACAAGCCTTTTTTCTTGTCAACGCACCAGTACACGAACGCCGGCAATAATCTAATCAGCGTCACTGCGAATAACGACAAGTACTCCAAGAACGGCGTCAACGAATCATTAATCGAAATCCTGAAATTCTGCAAAAACAACAAGTACTCAATATCCATTATTATCGCTCCGTTTCAAAAATTCCTGAAAAGCCCGCATATTATAGCACGAACAATCCCTAAAAAATTACCCCCGATTTAACGAGGGCAATTCGTGTTTATTCTGCGATTTCGTGATTATTTGCCGACTCCTGATTGAAGAACCTGAATGTTGATCTTGTCGTTTTCAGCACTCAGAGTTATAATTCCCTCTCTCGGTGAAGAAGTTGTGTTTTCGGCAACATCGAACATCACCGCATATTCCGTTTCACCAGTCGCAGAGCCGCTGGTTCTGGTGAATTTCAGCCAGTCAACATTCGATGAAATCGTCCAGTTGCTCTCAGAAAGCAAAGTAAAACTCTGTGATGCCTCACCTTTTGATGTAAAAGCAAATGATTTCACGTTCGTCGCAATATGAACCGGTCTATCCAAATCGAGTGAATTATAGCCGTCGTATTCATAATAACCATCTCCTCGATCCCAATAATATCTCACCAAATAAAGGAATCCATGCCAATGCCGCGATTCTCCATGCGTCCAGCCGTCCTCAACGTGTGAATGCACTTTCATCGTAACTTTAGAATGATCTTTCCAGTAATTCTGACTTACGCTCCAAACCCATTCTGAATGCAGCGTGAGACTGTTTTTTGATGCGTTAGTAGCGTTTACTCCCGTATAGCCCATGTGTGAAGCGGGTGAGTGGCTGCTTCCGTCTGAAGGCAGGTTCATGTCCGCGCGCCATTTCGCACTGGCGATGTATTCTTTTCTGGTCTCGTTCAGGAGTGAATATTCTGTCGTTGTCCATGACTTTGTTTCGCTGTGACTTATGCTGCCGGAAATTTCTCCTGTAGCACCTTTGCCGCTGAAGCCTAACTTGCCGCCCAACTGCCAGCCCATGGTTTCGGAATGGTTCGTAGACGCGTTGATATTCGTGGGAATTGCGTTCATGATTGCAACATCGCTCGCTGACATTTTGCCGTCATCTATGTGTGACTCAACATAGAAACCTCTCGTATAGCCATAAAGGAAATTAAACGTCAAACTTTGCTCGAAACTATTGCAGGTGCGAGTAGTGTCGCCAAAATTTTTCGGTGTGGTCGTAGCATCGCATAAAACAAGATAATAATCATTATGATTTGAGAACGAATGCACAGAATAGATCACATAATCAACAGTTGTCGCGCGATTTACGTCATATTTCATCGAATCGCCAACGTTGCTGTAACATTTTTTGTTGGGATCATATTTTGAGAAATCAAACGTGCGTGTCTGAGCCTTTGCGATTTTGACCAAATCATTATCATCGGCAGCCTTGCGAATTTCGTATTCTGTTGCGAACGCGGAATTTGATTTTGAATTATCGCCCATTCTGATAATCCATTGCAGGAATCTTACCCATCTGTCGATCTGGGCATCACGCATTGTGTATTCAGTATCTTCCGTAAATTCTTTTTCGGGCGTTTCTTCAACAGATTCAGGTTCTGCCTCGTCGCTTGATACTGGTGCTTCGGCTTCTTCTAACTCCGCGGAACTTTCCACATCGTCCATGCGCGGAATAATATAAACGAAATCGTTATCAACATCGCCACTGACAAAAGCAAGCGCGTAAAGTTCAAGACTGCCTTCGTCACCGGTTATATCTGAGTTCTCATCACTAAGATCCAAATCTCCTCTTACTTTATTAATCAATGACAAATCGGGTTCTTCGATAATAATCACGCTGCCATTTTCGTAATAGCTGCGAAGAGTGTTCACACTATAAAGAAATTCGCGTTCTTCATCAGAATTATCCAATCTAATGGTCCTATCCTGCATCTGAAGTGAAGCATCGGCACTGTTTTTTGAAATTTCCAATATTGGCACGTCGACAAGCTCAAGAAGATCGAAACTCAAACGGCTGATTATTTCATTAACCGCTTCATTGTCATCGAAAACATCATTCATGCTTACAGACGTTTCTTCTTCCGGTTCATAAGCACCGTTATGACTGCTCGAACCGCCACCGCAACCGCCTAGACTTATGATCGCGAAAATCGTGAACGCAAGTGCAAGCGTTAAAACAAAACTCCTCTTGTTCATGTAAAAATTCCTCCTTAAGAATAAGAAAACGAAAAAATCTGAGAATCATTCTCAAAAATATTCTTTGGACACACGAATCATGCCCGTAAAAATTTACATCAGTTTCTGTCAAATATCAAATCATGCGGTCGAAAAAACTTTTCCGCAAACGCAAATCTGAGAATCCTTCAGAAAATCATGTCGATTACTAGACCGTTAATCAGCGAATACGCTATCACAAACGCAATATACGCCACGAACTTTCCCGCGCCCAAAACTATTTTCAACGCGCCGAGATTCGTAATTTTCGTAGCAGGGCCTGTAATCATGAACGCACTCGCACTCGCCATACTCATTCCATCAGCGAGCCACTGCTGCAACAACGGGATCGTCCCACCGCCGCACGCGTATAACGGCACGCCAATCGTCGCAGCCATCAAGACACCAAATGCGTTTTTTTTCCCGAACAATCGCGCAAAAGTCTCAGGCGAAACGTATCTTTGAAATATCGCGCTCAACAAAATTCCCAGAATAAAATATCCGCCAGTCGCACGCAAATTCCGCCCGAAATTCTTCACGTAGCGAATCACAATATTCGGATCAGTATCGCGATTCGAAATCTCCCCGTAAAAGCCATCGAACCGGAAAAATTTCTCGCCCGAAATCCTGCAATAAAAATTCACCGCAAGTCCGGCAAATATTCCGCAGAAAAAACACGACGCAATTCTCACGCACAACGCAACTTGACCGAGTGCTGCACTGTAGATTATTAATTGCGGATTCAGCAGAATCGACGCCATCATGAACGCTGCCAGCCAATCTTCACGCATTCCCTTCTCACTGAACGACGCTGCAATCGGAATCGTCCCGTACATGCAAAGCGGCGACGCAATACCCAAAATACACGCCGGAATTATTCCGAACACACTCAGTTTTTTGCGCCCGATTAATTCGAATGCCCCGTGAATTTTGCTCTTGCCGAATACCGACACAAACGAACCAAGTGCAATCCCCAACAGCCAATACTCGTAAATCTGCAGGAATTGCACTTCGAAATAATAATACAGGTATATAAACTCGCGCTTCACGTAATAATTATTCTCAGTCTATTCTCAATCTATGCTTATCAAGTCATATTCACGCGATCCGAGACCGATTTCTTCTGCGTACTCAATCGTGTGTATTCCGTGACGTGATTCCATGCGATTAATCAGCGATTTTCCGTCCGGAGCTTTGTACACAAAATCAACGCAAGCCTGATCCAGCGCAACAGGATCTAACGAGCCTAAAATTCCAATATCGTGCATGTCTGGCTCAGATGGGCTGCCGTCACAATCGCAATCTACGCTCAAATGATTCATAACGTTTATATACATGATTTTTCTGCCGGCGTTCAAACTATCCGAGACTGCTTTAGCTGCTTCAGCCATCGATTCCAAAAACGCGTCCTGATCGCTGTACCAGATACTTCCGGAATCTTTCGTGCCTGCTGTGTGAATAATAACTTTTCCTCGACTCGACGCAATGCCAATCGAGATATTCTTCAACGCACCGCCTAAACCTGCCATCGCGTGACCTTTGAAATGCGTCAATACCAAAACGAAATCATAATTCTTGAAATGCGAACCGACTACATCTTCGCGCAAATGTTTCCCGTTCGAAACCGGCAACGAAATTTCTCCTTCTGAGTCCATAATATCTACATTAGCGATTTTCGTGAAGCCGTGATCCTCGATTACTTGCCAGTGAGCTGCGTTCGAAGCGCGTGAGCCACCGTATGCAGTGTTGCATTCTACAATCGTTCCGTTCACTCTATGCACAAGATCCTTAATCAAGTCCGGTGATAAATAATGCGTGTTGCCAGCTTCACCTGTGCTTAATTTCACCGCAACTTTCCCTGAAGCTTCTCGACCTAATCGCTCATAAATCGCAATCATTCCCTCGGGCGTAATGTTCCGCGTGAAAAACACTTCGGATTTAGCAAACGCAACTCCGGATAACATACACACAAATGCCATTAAACATACAAAAATCCTAAAACTCTTCATAATATAAAACCATCCCTTCAAGATAAATATTAATCTGACATATTACTTATTGATTTCTCGTGATGAACTCTGCGAATCGCTTCTGCAAATATCGGCGCAATACTCAGCTGCATGATTCTATCAGATTTCTTCTCAGGCGGAATCGGAATCGTGTCCGAGAAAACTAATTTCTCAATCGGTGAGTTATTAATTCTGTCGAGAGCTGGCCCGGATAATACCGCATGTGTCGCACACGCAAATATTCTCTCACAGCCGCGTTCCTTCAAACCGTCTGCCGCGTGACAAATCGTTCCTGCTGTGTCAATAATATCATCGACGATTATAGCCGTTCTGCCTTTGACATCGCCGATAATATCCATTACTTCTGAAACATTCGCAACCTCGTGAGACCTGCGCTTATCAACTATTGCAATATCAACGTGAAGCATGATCGCAAATTTCCTCGCGCGCGAAACTCCGCCAACGTCCGGCGAAACTATCACAACAGAATTTGTCTTCAATTCCTCGCTCAACAATTCCTGGAAATATCCTGCCAAAAGCTTCATGCCCGTCAAATGATCGACCGGAATATCAAAGAATCCCTGCAGCTGTCCTGTGTGCAAATCTGCCGTCAATACTCTCTGAATGCCTCCGTGCGTGAGCAAATTCGCAACTAACTTGGCTGTGATTGGCTCTCTGGGTTTTGCTTTGCGATCCTGACGCGCGTATCCAAAATACGGAATAACCGCGTTAACATATTTTGCCGAAGCTCGTCTGAACGCATCCGCCATGATTAACAGCTGCATCAAGTTCTCATTCGCCGGGTAGCATGTCGGCTGAACAATGAAAACGTCAGAACCTCGAACCGTCTCATCGAGTGAAAGACCAATCTCACCGTCTGAGAATCTATAATGCCTGAGTTGCGACAACTCTATGCCTAGGGTCTTGCAAATATCAAGTGCAAATTGCGGATGTGCTGTTCCTGAAAAAATTTTGAGACTGTTTCCTCTTGACAAGATAATTTCTCCTTCTGAAATCTTGAATCTGAATCTTGATCTTGATCTTGAATCTGAATTATTATGACTTGCTAATCATTTTTTTGCGTGCTGTCCAACCGGAAATATTCTGCTGACGTGCGCGTGCTACTGCCAAAGAATCTTCCGGAATTTCCAGAGTGATGACGCTGCCTGCTGCTGTTGCCGAATTATCGCACATTTTCGCCGGTGCTACGAACATCGTATCAGAACCAACAAAACAATTATCCCCAATGAAAGTCTTGTTCTTGTGAACGCCGTCATAATTGCAAGTGATGCTGCCTGCTCCGATATTCACGTCATGACCGAGTGTCGCGTCTCCCATGTATGACAAATGCGGGACTTTGGAATTTTCGCCGATTCTGGAATTTTTGATTTCAACGAATTTTCCGGCAAAAGCTTTTTTCTCAAGGCACGTGTTATCGCGAATGTAAACGAACGGACCAGCCTTAGAAGAATCTTTGAGCTCACTGTTCTCAATCACTGCGTACGCGATCAAATTCACGTTACTGCCTATCAAAGCGTTTCGTAAAATCGATCCTGAACCGATGATTGCGCCGGATTCGATTCGAGATTTCCCCCAGATTTGCACATTCGGCATAATCGTAACGTCTGATTCCAATTCCGCATACGGACTTATAAAAACGCTCGACGTGTCCATAATATGCACGCCCTCGTCAAGCCAGTGACGCAAAATTCTCTGCTGCAAAATTCGCGACGCCTGAGACAATTCGAACTGGTCATTTACGCCCTTCATTTCTTCTTCGGACATAACAAATGCGCCCGTGACGAATCCTTTTTGATTCATCAATGCGAGCGCATCCGTAATATAATATTCGCCTTTCGCGTTATGATTATCTATTAAATCTATGACCTGTTCGAGAGCTTTGACTCTGAACGCGTAACAACCACCGTTGACTTCGTGAATTTGCTTTTCCGAATCCGAGGCTTCTTTGAATTCTACGATATTAACGCTGTTATTTTTCCGTACAATTCTGCCGTAAGCTGCGGGATCTTCTGCCACAAAAGTTATGACTGTGCAATCATTGCCATGAGAACGCACAAAAAACTCTCGCAAACTCTCTGGTTTAATCAGCGGCAAATCCCCGTTCAACACGATTAAATCATCGAAATTCCGCCACCAATCCTGAGCAGATTTCACCGCATGTCCTGTGCCTAACTGCTCACGCTGCCAAAGAATCTGGATTCGCGAATCGTAACTCTTCGACAAATATTCCGCAACTTGTTCACCGCCTGAACCTACTAAGACTGCGACATTCTCCGGGTCTGTGATTTGGGATTTTGCAACTGTGTGAATCACGCAATCAATTATTTTCTGATCCAAAATTTCCTGCATGACTTTGGGTTTCGCGCTCTTCATGCGAGTGCCTTTGCCTGCTGCCATGACCAGAACGCCTAATTTGCGATTCAAATTCATCACCTCGTTGTGATTGTGATGTCGTTTTCAAATTAAATGGCTGGGGCGAATGGATTCGAACCATTACTGCCGGAGCCAAAGTCCAGTGTCCTGCCATTAGACTACGCCCCAACGCAACGCACATTATCACCCAAAATCACGAAAACGTCAAGCTATGCTAAAAAATCATGCGTTCCAAATTCCGGCAGCTTGTCAATCCGCTCATCGGGCAAGTCTTGCGAATCCTGTTCTTTATCGCGCATTAACCTGTCTAAATCCTCAGAATCAATAATTTCTTTCTCAAGCAACTCACTCGTAATCCTGTCCATCAAATCGCGCCTTGAACTTAAAATTCCCTTCGCTGTCTCATAGCACGAATCAATAATCGATTTCACTTCCTGATCGATCAAATACGCAATTTCCTCGCTGTAATTCCTATCCTCAGAAATATCGCGTCCCAGGAAAATTTCCTCGCGTTTGTTGCCAAGTTTCACCAGACCGATTTCATCACTCATGCCGAGTTCCGTGACCATTTGTCTAGCCGTCTGAGTCGCACGTTCGAGATCATTTGCAGCACCGCTCGTAACGTCGTTGAAAACCAATTCTTCGGCAACACGTCCGCTAAGCAAAATCGCAATTCGATTCAGCA
The DNA here is from genome assembly GCA_937911045.1 of uncultured Fretibacterium sp. GTDB lineage: Bacteria > Synergistota > Synergistia > Synergistales > Aminobacteriaceae > JAFUXM01. The sequence continues at coordinate 40,611 of CALEPX010000004.1, forward strand.
ATTCTGAGCGCGAAATCAAAAATCTGTCTTCTTCGGGTAATTGCAGCGTGTATCCCAAAGCAGCGTGACCTCTGGGAATAATCGAAATCTTGTGAACAGGATCTGCTCCGGGCAAAACTTTCGCAACGATTGCGTGACCTGTCTCATGATAGGCGATAATTTTCTTTTCACGCTCGCTTATCAATCTGCTCTTTCTCTCAGGACCTGCCATTACACGTTCGATTCCTTCTTCGAGTTCGTCCATGCCGATTTTATCTTTGTCACGGCGTGCAGCCAACAACGCAGCTTCGTTCACCAAATTCGCCAAATCCGCGCCGACTAATCCGGGAGTTCTTCGCGCTAAAATCGCAACGTCAACGTCATCGGCAAATTGCTTGTCTTTCATGTGAACCTGCAAAATTTCCTCGCGTCCTTTGACATCAGGTTTGTCAACTACGATATGCCTGTCAAATCTTCCGGGTCTGAGCAACGCAGGGTCAAGAATATCCGGTCTATTCGTCGCAGCAATCAGTATCGTCGAATTATTCTCATCAAAGCCGTCAAGCTCAACCAGTAATTGATTCAGCGTCTGTTCACGCTCATCATGACCGCCGCCAAGTCCCGCGCCTCTGTGACGACCAACAGCGTCCATCTCATCGATGAAAATTATGCACGGTTGATATTTCTTCGCCTGTTCGAACAAATCGCGCACTCTCGCAGCACCGACTCCGACGAACATCTCGACAAAATCCGAGCCACTCGCGCTGAAAAACGGCACATCAGCTTCACCAGCAGCAGCACGCGCTAACAAAGTCTTTCCTGTGCCGGGAGAGCCTACAAGTAAAACACCCTTTGGAACTTTCGCGCCGAGTTTCTTGAACTTGTCCGGATCTTTCAAAAAGTGAATCACTTCCTGCAATTCTTCTTTGGACTCGTCACAGCCTGCGACATCTTTGAACGTGACTTTGGGTTTGTTATCGAGAAATAATTTCGCTTTACTTCGCCCGAACGTCATCATTCCGCGAGGACCGCCTCCGCCAGCCTGCATTGAGTACGCAAAATACCACCACACGCCGATTAATAACAGCGTCGGGAAAAGTGACGACAGCAAACTCGTCAGCCAAGAATTTTTCTGGGGAGCTTCAACCGTAACCATTACGCCTTTCGCAGCAGCCCTGTCCGCAACTCCGCCGACATCAAGACCATACGTTAAAAATCTCTGCCCTTCTTTCAATTCTCCCTGTAAAACCGCGGAACTCGATTCACCGGGAACTGTGTTATTGCGAATCTGCAAAATTCTTATGCTGCCCTCGTCAAGATACGTTAGAAATTGGCTGTAACTTATCTCGTCATATTGCTTCTGAACTTCCTCAGGTGTCAAGAACGTGTTCACCAGCGACACGACGACAAGAATCAGCACGAGATATAATCCAAGATTTTTTGCTATACGACCCAAAATGAAAATCACTCCTAAAAAATAATATAATATATCTATCACGATTATATCAGAGGGGAATTAGTAATAACATGAATGATGCTTTGGAATTAAATTTCGCTGACTGGGAAAAGATTTTTCTCGACATGAACGAACCAAAATTCCGTGCGAAACAAGTCTGCGAATGGATATATGCCAAGAAAACTTTCGAATACGAATCCATGACGAATCTTTCAAAAGCTCTGCGTGAGAAATTACCCGGCGAAATATTTATCTCAATGCCGATATTAATCAAGCAGCAAAATTCTCGCGACGGCACACGGAAATATCTCTGGCAACTCAATGACGGCAAGCGAATCGAGAGCGTGTTAATCAACCATGGCGGTCACAAGACTGCGTGTATCTCCAGTCAAGTCGGCTGTGCATTAGGTTGCGTATTCTGCGCGACGGGGACTTTGGGATTAACGCGAAATCTAACAAAATCCGAAATTCTCGGGCAATTTCTCACGATGGAAAAGCTCAATTCCGGCGATATTAATAACATAGTCTTCATGGGGATGGGCGAGCCTTTGCTGAACGAACGCAACGTATTCGACGCGATAAAAATTCTCAACGACAAACGAATGCGAAATCTTGGCGCAAGACACATAACGATTTCTACATCTGGAATCGTGCCTGGAATCGAAGACTTGGCAGATTTTGAAATCCCGCTGAGATTATCAGTTTCGCTGCACGCCACGAACGATAATTTGCGCGCAAAGCTCATGCCGAACGTAAGCAAGATGTATTCGCTGCAAAAACTTGTTGACGCGCTCAGGCATTACAAGTCACGAACCGGTGAACGAATCACGATTGAGTACGCGCTGATTGACCGGGTAAACGATGACGCACAATACGCCTACGAATTAGCAGCATTACTCGACGGTCTCGAACCGTACGTGAATCTGATTCCGTTCAATGCGATTCCATCAAGACCGGATCTCAAACGCTCAAGCGAGTCGCGAATCAAGAATTTCTGTGCGGCGTTGCGTGAATTGCGAATCGAGTTCGAACTGCGCAAAGAGAAAGGCTCGGATATTATGGCGGCGTGCGGACAACTGGCTGCGAGTAAATAATTGCGAATCAAAAATCCCCCGATTGATCCGAAAAATTTGCGATCTTTCGAGGGATTTTGCTTCCCAAATATTACGCGAACTTTCTGCGTTCTTTGATACGTGCGGCTTTTCCGCTCAACTTGCGCAGATAATACAGCTTGGCTCTGCGAACTTTTCCCGTTCTGACGACTTCAATCTTGTCAATCGATGGACAGTGAAGCGGGAAAATTCTTTCGACTCCGACACCGTTTGAAATCTTGCGAACTGTGAATGTCTCGTCAAGTCCGCCGTGTTGACGTGCGATTACGATCCCTTCGAAAACCTGGATTCTTTCTCGCGCACCTTCTTTGATTTTCACGTGAACTTTCAGAGTATCGCCGGGTCTGAAATCCGGTAGAGGCTCAGATCTGAAGAACTTTTTTTGAACCAGATCCAGCGCGTTCATGACTATACATCTCCCTTCATAATAAAATCATCTCTTGCCTAAAATCCTGTCGAACAAAATCGCAGCCTTGAAACTCAAGCTCAGGTCTGCAAAATCCTCCTGCAAATACACGCCGAAAGTTTCACACGAAAAATCCAGCGCGAATTTCTCATTCGACAGCACGAATAAAACTGCTCCGTCATGTTCGAGAATTTTCCGCTTGACTTCAACATAATGGAACGAATTTTTCTCCGGAGAATCGCAAACTTTCACGACTAACAATTTCTCCGGAGCCTTAACGCTCTCCAGAATCCGCGAAAACTTCCCGAGAATCCTGAAGCCGGAATTCTTGAATCTCTCGCGCAAATCACGATTCCCGGAAATTACGAACGGACGCTCCAATCCGTAAATCACGCGCAATCTCTCAATATCGGCAAATACTTGCGTTTCAAGAGAATTTTCATTCGCGATCAATGCCAGATAAATTTCGCCTGAGATATAATCGCGAATATCTGCACGTGCGATCAAATCCGGTCTGCGTGTCAGCGTGCGACTAACTGCAAGCGAACGCCGCCATTTTCTGATCTCGTGTTCGTTACCGTTCAGAAGAATTTCCGGGACTTCGAGATTTTCCCAAACTGCTGGTCTCGTATAATGCGGATTATCCAACATGCCTCGATAGAACGAATCTTCGACAACAGCGCGAGATTTTCCAACAACACCCGGAACAAGCCGCGACAACGAATCAATCAACGCCATCGCAGGAATTTCGCCGCCGGTTAGGACGCAATCTCCAACAGAAAATTCTAAATCGACATAGCGTTCGACGAATCGCTCGTCAATGCCCTCGTAATGTCCGCAGATTATTATCAAATGCTCCTGATTATATAAACTCTCGATTAATTCCTGGCTTAATAATTGCCCCTGAGGCGACGGATAAAGCACGAAATTATTCTCGAAGCCTTTCTTCGCAAAATCCAGAGCCTGCTTCAACTGCGGTGCCGCAAAGAGCATTCCTCCTGAACCGAACGCGTAATCATCAAGCTGCTTGTAATTGCCCGTGCCGAAATCACGAAAATTTATAACATCCGCACGAATATCGCCACGCTCAAGCGAACGACCCAAATTTCCCGTCGATAAAAACTTCCCGAGCAAATCCGGAAATATCGTAATTATACTCAGATTCAATTCATATATTAATCCTCGACGATGTCAACATCAACTCGCTCTCCAGATTTGACTGCGGCAGCTTTTGCCAACAGTCTAATGGCGTTGATTGTCGCTCCTCTCTTTCCGATTACGCGCCCTACGTCCTCATGGGCAACACGAACACGGACATTATTTCCGTCCTCAACTTCGGTACTTTCTACGCTGACTGATTCCGGCTGCGTAACAAGACGTTTGACGATGAACTCTACAAGCTCTTTATAATTGACCATTTTGGCACCTCCTGTTTTTTTCGCAGTCTTAGAAGAAATAAAAAACAAAAATTGTGATTACTAATTACATAAATTACTACAACTAACTAACTCACGCTCTTGAGAACTAATTCTATTCCGATTTAGCCGGCTTGAATTTGTCCCAGATCCCATGCTTCTTCAAAAGTCCCCTTGCCGTTTCTGAAGGCAATGCTCCTACCCCCAGCCAGTACAAAGTACGCTCCTCATTGATAGTGACAGACGCTGGATCCGTCATAGGATTATACGTGCCTATGAGTTCGATGAATTTACCGTCTCTGGGTGAACGAGAGTCCGCAACAACTAAACGATAAAAAGGAGCTTTCTTACGTCCCTGACGCGACAAACGAATTCTTACAGCCATTTTGTAAATAACACACCTCCTGAACAAAAATATTATCTGCCGAATAAATTCCGCAGCTTACCAAATTTACCTGCACCGAAGCCCGAACCAGACGAGAAATTCTTGAACAACTTCCGCATTTGCTCGTATTGTGCAAGCAACTGATTTACCATTTGAACCGACGTTCCAGAACCCTGTGCAATGCGCCGCCGTCGTGAACCTTTTATAATCCTTGGATTGCGTCGTTCCTGTAGCGTCATTGACTGAATTATGGCCTTATTACGCTTCAAAACCTTTGTATCGAGTTCGTTCTTATCGAGACCTTTGAGCTTATCAAGACCCGGAATCATTCCCGCGATCTTGTCAAGCGGCCCGAGTTTCTCAAGCTGCTCAAATTGCGTCAACAATGTCTCTAGCGTAAATTGCTTCTTGAGATTCTTAGCCGTTAATTGCTCGCCCAAATTTGCGTCATCAAGACCAGCCGCACGAACTTTCTCAGCAAGTCCCTGAATATCGCCCATTCCCATAATTCGCCCTGCAATTCTCTCAGGACTGAATATTTCCAGAGCGTCAGTATTCTCGCCAGTTCCGACAAACTTCACCGGAACACCTGTCATCGCCCGAATCGACAACGCACTTCCACCGCGCGCGTCACCGTCCATCTTCGTCAAAATCAAGCCAGTGAGATTCAGCAATTCGTGAAAAGATTTCGCAACATTCACAGCTTCCTGACCCATCATCGCGTCAACAACCAGCAATTTCTCGTGAGGCGGCAGAACTTCGGCAATATTCTTAAGCTCCTGCATCAATTCCTCGTCAATATGCAAGCGTCCGGACGTGTCGAGAATTATAACGTCATTCATGTGAGATTCCGCGAATTTTACAGCACCTCTCACGACATCAAGCACCGAAATTTTCGAATCACTCACGCCGTAAAACGGGATTTTTGCACTCTCAGCCAGAACCCGCAACTGTTCAACCGCTGCAGGCCGTCGCAAGTCACACGCCACAACTAACGGACTATGCGAATCCTTCAGAACACGCGCCAATTTCACCGTCGAAGTAGTCTTTCCTGAACCCTGCAAACCTGCCATTAATATAACAGTCGGAGGCTTGGGCGAAATTATCAGATTGCTGCGTCGGTCACCTGCCAGCAACGCGATTAATTCCTCGTAAACGATAGCCGCGATCCGTTCATTTGCCGTAATCGAGTTCAAAACTTCCAAACTCACAGCACGCGCACGAATCTTCGCAACAAGATCCTTCACGACGCGAAAATCCACGTCAGCTTCAAGCAACGATCTTCTGATTTCCCGTAACGCTCCGTCAACGTCTTCCTCTGAAAGCTTGCCCTTCGAACTCAAACGTGACAAAGCCGATGCTAATTTCTCTTTTAACGCTTCAAACATGTAACACTAAATCCTGATCCTGATCTTTATCACTTAATATCTTTATCACTTAATCCTAATTTTGACCTCAAAAACTCGTTTTCCATTTCGAGCGACTTGATACGTTCCTCGAATTTCCGTGTTGTGTCCGCGAAATGCAGATCATTCTCGATTGCTTCAAGTTTTGCTTCGATCTTGCGCTTCATCATGTGAACTGCTTGGCGGCTAATTCCCAAAGATTCCGCTGCTTCTCCCAAACTCATATCCGAGAAACACACCAACTCGTAAATCCTGCGCTGCCTGACCGTCAACAACGGCGAGTAAAAATCGTACAGCAAATTGAAATTCAGTCTTCTCTCGAACTCACTATCGAATTTCATGAACGAATTATAAATAATTATCGCGCGTTCTGTCAAGTGTTTTCGATTTACACTCACGCATAAAAAATCTCCCGAGTAATTTATTTTCACCCGAGAGATTCTCATGTTAATTCTAATTCGCGATTGCTTAATAACCTTCAGAAATTCACTTTCACGTCCGGAATTTTCGCGAAACCTTTAGCCAAATCCTCGTCCGTTGGGATATAATCCGTCATAGTTCCGTCGTTATATTGCTCGTAAGCCTTGAGATCAAAATATCCCGTGCCGGTCAAGCCGATTATGATAGTCTTCGCTTCACCAGTCTCTTTGCATTTCAGAGCTTCGTCGATGCCAACTCGGATCGCGTGACTTGATTCCGGTGCAGGCAAAATTCCCTCAACGCGCGCGAACTGAACGGCTGCGTCAAAAACTCTGGTCTGTTCAACCGAAACAGCTTCCATATAGCCATCGTGATAAAGCTGCGACAATATCGGGCTCATTCCGTGATAACGCAAGCCTCCCGCATGATTCGCCGACGGTATGAAATCATGTCCAAGCGTGTACATCTTAGCCATCGGACAGACTTTGCCGGTGTCACAGAAATCATAAACATATTTGCCGCGCGTGAAACTCGGACAGCTCGCAGGTTCTACAGCTATGATCCTGTAATCAGCTTCTCCGCGCAACTTTTCGCCCATGAACGGTGAAATCAATCCGCCCAAATTCGATCCGCCGCCAGCACAGCCGACGATAATATCCGGTTTCAATCCGTATTTTTCACAAGCAGCTTTCGTCTCAAGTCCGATAATCGACTGATGCAACAGAACTTGATTCAACACGCTGCCCAATTCGTAGCGATAGCCTTCATGAGTAACTGCACACTCAACAGCTTCGGAAATTGCGCAACCCAGTGAGCCAGTTGTTCCAGGATGTTCGGCGTTGATTTTTCGACCGGCTTCTGTTTCCATTGACGGTGACGGCGTGACTGTTGCACCGTAAGTTTTCATGACTTCGCGTCTAAACGGCTTCTGTTCGTACGAAACTCTCACCATGAAGACTTTGCAATCGAGTTTGAAATACGAACACGCCATTGATAACGCAGTCCCCCATTGCCCCGCGCCTGTCTCAGTTGTAACGCCTTTCAAGCCTTGTTTTTTCGCGTAATATGCCTGAGCGATTGCCGAGTTAAGCTTGTGAGAACCGGACGTGTTATTGCCCTCGAACTTGTAGAAAATATGCGCTGGGGTGTCGAGTAACTGCTCAAGAAATACAGCGTGAGTGAGCGGCGATGGTCTGTACATCTTGTAGAAATCCAGAACCTCATCAGGAATCGCAATATAACGCTCCGTGTCATTGAGTTCCTGCTTGATTAATTCGTCGCAAAATACCGGCTGCAATTCCTCGAACTTCATTGGCTGCAAAGTTCCCGGGTGAATCAACGGAGCTGGCTTGTTCTTCATGTCGGCTCGCACGTTGTACCAAGAGTTGGGAATGTCTTTTTCGTCGAGGTAAATCTTGTACGGTACATCAAGTTTTTTCATGAGTAAAATTCATCTGCCTTTGTTCAAAAATTTTCGCAATATTCTACAACATGTCGCGAAAATTGCAACTCATGCACCGTAGAATTTCGCGAGTGACTGCACGCCCATCTCGCCCTGACCGTCATCTTCGAGCTGCCTGTAATGCGTCATAATCGTCATCAACACGTCGAGTTTAATAGTATCCCTGTTAGCTTCGTCGATTGCGATTAACATGTCCTTCACGAAATGCCTGATCGAGAATCCTGCTGTGAAATCACGATCCATAATTTTCGAGGCGTTAATATCAAGTTGTCGAGAACCTGCTTCACTTGACGAGATTGCTTTTACGAATTTCGGAGTGTCGAGACCTTTCGCTTTTACATATGCTAATGCTTCGGAAATTCCTGCCAGAGTTCCCGCGATCATGATTTGACTTGCTATCATTGCGTGCTGACCTTTGCCGGCTTCTCCCATGTAAGAGACGTGTGTGCCAACCGCGCGCAATAACGGCAAACATGATTTGTAATCCTCGAATTTTCCACCGACAAGAATCGCTAACTTGCCTTTACGTGCTGCATTTTCGCTGCCTGAAACCGGTGCGTCAAGAACTCGAAAGCCGCGTTTAGATCCCTCAGAAAAAATTCTCTGTGAGAGCGTCGGGCTTGTAGTCGTCATGTCGATCAGATACGTGCCTTCTTTTACACTGTCCATAACATTCCCCCGTGAAAAATACACTTCCTCGACATCTTTCGGAAATCCAAGCATCGTCATGACAACTTCGCAATCTTTCACGCAATCGCTAATTTCAGCGTGATATTTCGCGCCCTCGCCGACAACGTCATAAACTTTCACGAGCGATTCCGAGAACACGTGCAATTCAAAGCCCAATCGCATCAAATTCCGAACAATAGGGCGTCCCATTCTGCCAACACCTATGAATGCTATTTTCTTCACGTTACAAAAAACCTCCAGATTATTGGTATAATTGCCTGATAAATATATTATAAATGGAGTTTGATTTTTCCAGATAACATGTGTCCCAAAATTTCACGAGCTAAGATTTCCGAACTTAATGACGCGACGATTTTCGAATATGTGAACGGTGCTGCGAACGCGTATATTTGCCCGACTGATGCGAAAAATTCACACGTGATTGCGATTTTTGCTGATGTGTTGAGAGCTTCGAGTTTCGTTTCGGATTACAGGATTTTGCATGAGAATCACAACGCATTTTTGCTGAACGAGCTGCCGTTAAATATTCAGATTCAGAATTTGCAGCCGCTATTAATCGAACGTGGCGAGATGATTCGTAACTGGCTCAAAAGCGGCGGTGTTCTCGCGACAACTCCCGGAGCTTTGATGTCACCGTGTGCGTTTGGGAGTTCGGAGATGAAATTGCAGCTTGGGCAGGAAATTTCTCCGGAGAAAATATCGGCTTGGCTTCATGAATCCGGCTACAAAAATTCGAGCTTAGTCTGGTCACCGGGTCAATATGTCCGGCGAGGCTTCATAATCGACGTGTTCGATCCGGCGCACGCAATGCCAATCAGAATCGAATTTTTCGACGACGTAATCGACAGAATCGGCGCATTCAATCCGCAAACTCAGAAAAGCGACTCGACACTCATGAAGCTTGACGAGATAATTCTGCACGGACTTGCGAGTGAAAGTGATTCGCGAAAATTCCCGATTGAGATATTTCCTGCGAACGCGAAAATATTATTCTTCGACACGGACAAGATAAATATTCAGGCTGGCTCGTTCAGATGGCTTTGGAATGAAATCCTGAGTGAAAATCACGCGATATATAAAATTCAAGACTGGAACGAAATTCTTGCGGCATTGCTTGATATGCGTAATCTGCGAATCGAACCTGTCTCTAAGAACGCGAAATTCGAAGTCGATATTTCACCGCTGCCGGCGTTCAAAGGTGATGCGAGCGTATTATCCGGAATTTGCGACGCTCTCGAAAAACGTAATTTTCACATCAAGCTCTACACACAGAATCCGATTTTCTTCGAGACACCGTACGAATTGCACCGCGAGAAATTATCGTCCGGATTCATCGACAATGCCGGGAAAATTGCGTTCATATCAGACCGTGAGTTATCCGGAATAATTGCGAACGAACCCGTCACGAAATGGCGCGTACCGTTGGAGTGGCAGGAGAAATTATCAGTCGGGCAACTGGTTATTCACGAGGATTTCGGCGTTGGAATTTTCAGGGGTATCGAGAAATTCAAGACTGCTGGCTCTAATCACGAACCGGTTGACAAATTATCTATTGAATTTGCGGACGAGCAGCGATTATTAATTCCGGTTTTGCAATCGTACAAGCTCATTCCCATGAACGAACACGTGAACGAAAACACAGAACTTGACAGCCTACGCAGCGTCCGTTGGAAAAAGAATCTCGCTAAAATACGCGAACAAGCTCATGACGAAGCCAAAACTCTGCTGGAAATTTTCGCGCACCGTGAACTTGAACGACGTGACCCCAGAATTTCTCCCGATGACATGTACGATAAATTCGTGAGTGCGTTTCCGTTTAACGAGACGGTTGACCAGATCAAAGCAATTCAAGATATTATGCGTGACTTGTCGGGTAACTTCCCGATGGACAGATTGCTTGTCGGAGATGTCGGTTTCGGCAAAACTGAAGTCGCAATGAGAGCGGCGTTTCGTGTGATTGAATCCGGTTTCCAAGTTTGCGTGTTAGTTCCGACGACGTTACTGGCTCAGCAGCATTTCAACACGTTTCAGTCGAGATTTGCGGGATTTCCGGTCAAGATTGGAATGCTGTCACGATTCGTAAGCAGCAAACAGTCCGCGAAAATCATTTCTGAAATACGCGAGAACAAACTCGACATAATAATCGCGACGCACAAAATTTTACAAAAGGGCATTGATTTCAAGAATCTGGGATTGCTAATAATCGACGAAGAACACAGATTCGGCGTTATGCACAAAGAGGGCTTGAAGAAAATTTACGGTTCAGTTGACGTATTAAGTCTATCAGCGACACCGATTCCGAGGACTTTGGCATTATCACTCAGGGGATTGCGATCAGTTTCGGTTTTGCTCACGCCTCCGGAGAATCGATTGCCTGTTGCGACGTTCAGCGGAATTTGGCAAAACTCAACGGTTCGGCGCGCAGTTGCGTATGAATTATCTCGGGGTGGACAAGTGTATTTTCTGTCATGCAGAATTTCCCGAATCGAACGCTACAGACAAATGCTCGAAACATTCTTCCCGAACGCAAAAATAGGCATAGCACACGGGCAATTAAGCGAGAAAGAGCTTGAACAGATTATGCTGAAATTTTACGCCGGAGAAATCGATATTCTAATCGCGACGACTATAATCGAGAGCGGCTTAGACGTTGAACGCGCGAACACGATCATAATCGACAATTCCGAAGAGCTTGGACTTGCACAGATGTATCAATTACGCGGGCGAGTTGGCAGACGTGGCGAGAAAGCATTTGCGTATTTCTTTTACCCGGAGAGAGGGATTTTGAATCGCGAAACGATGGACAGGCTTGAAGCGATTACGACTATGACGGACTTAGGCTCGGGCTACGAGATTGCGAAGAGAGATCTGGATATTCGCGGCGGAGGAAATATCGGCGGAACAAGTCAGCATGGAAAAGATAATTCCGGAAATTTCGGTCTGTTTTACGAGATGCTTGAACGGGAGCTTGAGAATTTGCGCGGTGTGAAGCCTCATGAATCTGTGCAGATAAATTCGGATCACGGTGTCGGCTCGATTCCGGAATACTACATTCCGCAAGAGGACGTGCGAGTTACGCTTTACCGGAGACTAATGCACGCGAACGATTTGCCTGAACTTGATAATTTGCTTTCGGAAATGAAAGATCGTTTCGGGAAATTGCCCGATGACGTGAAATATTTGGGAGGGTTGCTAGCGATTCGGAAATTTGGCTCTGATTTTGGCATAAAGCGCGTTGAAATCAAGAACGGTCTTGTGAAAATTTCCTGTCCGAACGAATTTGGATTTACAACCGAGAAAAGTTTTGCGAGATTACCTGAGAATGTGAGAGAGCATGTGTCAAATCTTGGGCGCAGAATTATTTTCGCTCAGTGATGCAGGCGGATATATTTGCCGTTGACCCAACCGTTAGTTCCGTCTCTTGCAGTAACTCTGTACCAATCGCTGTTTGAATCGCTGAAGATTTCGTGAGCTGTAATTTCGCTGCCGTCTGGTAACGCGTCCAAAACTTGCGAGCCTTTCGCCACCGGAAAATTTCTGATGTTCAGCTTGTCTGATTGAGAGAGCGAGATTGTGCCTTCGACCGGTAATCTGTAATTTCGATTTGAGCGTTCGATCTCAGTCCGTGAGAATTTATTTTTGTCCAGCGCAACGACGTAGCTTGCCAACGCCCAACCTTGTGTTCCGCTTGCAGTTCTGACGTAATACCAAAATTCGTGATCTGAATCGCTTGTTCTGTATATGCTGACCGGATGACCGGAGTTCAATTTTTTCAGAGCGGGTGCGCGTATATTTGGGATTGCTCGAATATAGACGTTATTATCGAAAATTACGCCCGGGTACGGCAGAGAATTTTGAGCTTCGAGATTTGTCATGTATGGACGTTCGGTTTTCAGACGTTCGATCATGTCACAGCGTTTTTGTGCGATTTCGTAGCCCTGAGCAGCAGCTTTCTTGTACCAGCGCAAAGCCTCGTCATAATCGCGACTAACTCCCCAGCCTTTGTAATATAACAAACCTACGCTAGCCTGAGCAAAATAATTTCCCTGTTCTGCAGCAGTTTTGAACCAACGCATTGCCTGTGAATAATCGCGCGTCACACCCCAGCCGTTTTGATACATCCAGCCGAGTTTGTCCTGAGCCGGAGCATAGCCCTGATTAGACAGCCTGTTGAAAATTTCGAAGGCTTGCGAGTAATTACGCTCTTTCAGATATTTCTCAGCCTGGAAATACGCATCTTGAACACTTCCGGAACTTGAACTTGACCCCGAAGAACCGGAGCTTGAGCTTGAATCCGAATCCGAAGTCAACCAATCTACAAATGCGTCAACAGCAGCGTCAATAATTGCGTCCTCAATTTGCTCGATTATAATGTCCCCGATGATTCCCAAGAGCGAATCGTCTTCTGCACGGGCGATTTTTGCAGCCAATGGGTTACAAATCAACGCCACACACAACACAAATGCAACAAATCTGCGCGAAAAATTTTTCATGACAACGACCTCCCTATGATTATTTTACGACAAAACGCCCCCAAAAATTCCGAGAGCGTCAGTTAATTATGCGTTCAAAAATTCTGATTATCTCAACGAGCAATCTTTATTATAGCTTCGGTAATGTCTTTTACATCGCTTGTCTGAAAAAATCGGAGACTAATTTTGAGGGACGGGTTGAGGAGATGGATTTTGACCTGCTGCAATGGCACCTACAACTGCTACTCCAGTTCCGACCATTTCCCTGCCATTTTCGCCAATAGCACCGGTAACGTACCCACCAGCACCACCAACAACTGCACCAGCAGTTCCTGCGCCTATGATAAATGGCAAAGCTGCTCCGCCTGTAACGATTGTTGCGCCAGCTGCGAGTACAGCACCGCCGACCATGCCCCAGAAGCCCCAAGTTTTACCTTCTTCGTGAACTTCTTCCCAAGTTCTTGTCTTAGTTGTCCACGCGAACGCCGGACTGACCGAGAAAACCATAACTACGACTAATAATATTGCGACTAACTTTTTCATGAAACAACATTCCTTTCTAAATTTAATAACTTAGTGATTTTATTTTAAGCCTTTTACACTCAAGTGCAAGAGGTGAAAAATACTGAATAATCGACGAGGAAGACCCAGAATTTACACCAACAAAGCTGAGAACATGAGAGCTTTTCGCGCTCGGAAAAAATCGGAAGGCTACAAAGACATTCACGCTTCGATCCCTGACGAATACAAAAAGCTGCTCGATAAGTTTTGCCACGATACTAAACTCTCGATTTCGGAATTTATCTGCTATCTTCTCGGTTGCGCGCAAGAAAGAGACTTACCAGACATAGACCGCCCCATCGACTTCCAAAATTGACGGTGTGATTATATTATGTTTCGTGAATTTGCAACATGTGCGTTTGATTAGTGCATGTGCTATCATGATTTGCGAAATTTTCCGAACGGGAGTGTGTAGGTTTTGGCAAAGGACAAATTCAATCTAACGGACGACATGATGCAGCGTCTGAGAGCAAGATTTCTCGAATTCAAGCGCGAACGTGACATGATACATGCGTTATTGAACGATTACATTGCAGATTACAGACAATTTGATGGAACGTCTGAGCAACGTTACGAATATTTACGCCGAAAGTTTTCGTCACGAGTTCCGGCTTTAAGTCACTTGATATTCTCTCAGGGCGAAATTCTCTGGAGCGTCAATGACATCGCAATAGTCTTGGACAGACACAGAACTACAATCGGCAGATCTCTCGAAAAAATGGAACACTCAAGCGCATGGCGTTCAAGATTATTATCAACACGCGAAAATTCCAAAGCTTCAAGCGGTCTGAACGTCACGGTATATCGCAAAGAGATTTTTGACTTGCTGCTGGATTTGTACGAAGAAGAATATTTGCTCAGATTCTCTCAGCCAAGACACGGCGATCCCGAAAATGCTCCTGACGAAATCGAAGTGCGAAAGTTTTGGGAATTTCTCAAAGATGCTGAAGCTTACGATTTGCTCAGTCTCAGTGACGAATCCGGCGAATCCGATGAATACGACGAAGATTTTGACGACGAGATCCCGCCAATTACGTTCGGTGAAATTATGTCGATGATTTGGGAGAAAGTTTTCAGAATCAGGAACACTACGATTTGTTCGGTGATTTTTGCGATTGTATTCGAATTAACGCGAAGATTTTTCGGGATTAACGTCTGGCTGTCAATCATTCCGTTCACGATTACGATTTTGTGTGTGCTGATCATGTTCTCAAATTCACGGCTGAATTTCTGGGCAAATATTGGAGCTGTTAGTTTATTTTTCGGGTTTCTGTGGGTGTCAGCGTCACTATCGATTGACAAGCTCTCACCGGAATTTCGCGATGAAGTCAAAAGCCAGGTCAAGTCCGAAGTAAAATCCGAAATGAAATCCGAAATCAAGGACGAGATAAAAGTCGAAATCAAAACCGAAGCAGAATCTATCGAACCGAAATTATCACTCGCTCCGACGATGGGACGCAATCTAACCGTAGCTTTTAATATCGGCTCGAATGTTTTTGACAGGACGCGCGAATTTTTTTACAGAATACGCCCGAACGAAAATTTCAGGTCTCTCGGCAAAATGAACCTGATAAATCCCGACACAAAAGAACCTTACGCAGCTCGCACTATACAAACTGACAGAAGCTCCGGAATAATTACGATTGATTTGAAATACGTTGATCTTAATGAGAACGAGAGCGAAAATTTCTGGACATTCTCGGCTGATTTGGGCGTTGAACTCGTGAAATTGTGCAAGCAATCCGTCCTGAACACTCCGAATGATTACGCTTGGCTGTTCATCACGAAATATTACGACGGAAATTACGCGCTGAGAGTTTACCCGCCGTTATTTGACGCAATCGGACGCGAATCGATTCAGGAAATTTATTACGGCTTGAACGGTGAATCACCCAAAACGAGAATTGATTACGCGAAACTCTCAGAACCCGGGCGCGGCAATCATGTGTTCGACGTTTATCTGGTAACGAAACACGCGAAAAACGACATGCACTCAGTTAAATCATATATCCTGTTCAAAGACGGGACTTCATCGGACGTGCGGGAAATCGATTTCTAAAATTGACAGGAATTGACGAAAATTTTTTACTCAATTCTGTATATTTCAAAAATACTCGCAAATGAGATAATATTCCTGCATAATTTTGCTATTCAGAAACCAGAAAGGAATGAATAAACTTGTTCAACGGAACTACGATTGTGTGTGTTCGGGACGGCTCAAAAGTTGCGATGGCCGGTGATGGTCAGGTAACTTTGGGAAGTCAGGTTATAAAATCCGGTGCGAGAAAAGTGCGCACGTTGTTACACGGGAAAATTTTGACGGGGTTCGCAGGAAGTACTGCCGACGCTATGACGTTGCTCGAAAAATTC
The DNA here is from genome assembly GCA_937911045.1 of uncultured Fretibacterium sp. GTDB lineage: Bacteria > Synergistota > Synergistia > Synergistales > Aminobacteriaceae > JAFUXM01. The sequence continues at coordinate 56,745 of CALEPX010000004.1, forward strand.
GAGAATTGCCTTGAACAGGAAAAGGGCGATTTGATGCGAGGTGCTGTTAAACTTGTTCGGGAATGGCGGCTTGATAAAGCGTTGCGGCGTTTGGAAGCCATGATGTTGGCGGCAAATTCTGAGATGACGTTATTATTAAGCGGCGCGGGCGATGTGCTTGAACCTGAAGGCGATGTTGCTGCTATTGGTTCTGGCTCTGGTTACGCATTGGCTGCTGGTCGTGCGTTGAGAGCTGCTACGGATCTTTCAGCCGATGAAATTGCGAAACGTGCTATCGAAATTGCTTCGGAAATTTGCATTTACACGAATAATAATATTACACTTGAGGTACTTGCTTAGAAAATGGCTACGAAAATTACAAATTCAGATTTAACGCCCTCGAAAATTATCGAGTATTTGAATCGCTATATAATCGGTCAGGACAAAGCGAAACGTGCTGTTGCAATCGCTCTCAGAAATCGAATCAGACGCAGAGCCTTGCCGCCGGAAATTGCTCACGAGATCATGCCGAAAAATATCCTGATGGTAGGACCTACAGGTGTCGGAAAAACTGAAATCGCGCGAAGATTAGCTACACTGACAGATGCTCCGTTCGTGAAAGTCGAGGCTACAAAATTCACGGAAGTCGGTTATGTCGGTCGTGACGTTGAGACTATAATTCGAGATTTGACGGAATTTGCTGTCTCAATGGTGCGAAAGAAAATGCTGGCGAAAGTTCAAGCCCCTGCTATGGAACGCGCCGAACAGAGATTACTCGATGCGTTGCTGCCAAAACCCGTGAAAAAATTTCCGGTTCACGATTTCATGAGAGCTTTCAACGCGAGTTTATCCGCTGAGAAAAATAATTCCGAGCAAGATCCAGATCCAGATCCAGATTCAGATGCAAATGCAATTTCGGATTCAGAACAGGAAACACAAATTACTCCGGAAGAAGATGCCCGACATGAACGAACACGCGAAAGATTGCTCAAGATGCTTAGAGAAGGCAAACTTGATTCGCGCGACATAGAAATCGACGTTAATGACAGCGTGACAGCAATGCCATTTTTCGCTTCACCCGGAATGGACGTTATGGGCATAAATATTACCGAAATGCTCGGGGGGATCATGCCCAAGAGAACTAAGAAACGCCACATGAAAGTCTCCGAAGCTCTGAGAATTTTGCAGCAGGAAGAAGCCGAGAAATTAATCGACGCGGACGCAATGGCTAAAGAAGCTCTGGAACTTGCTCAGGAGGACGGAATCGTATTTCTTGACGAGATTGACAAAGTTGTCGTGAAAAATGGCAGCTCTCACGGACCAGACGTCAGCCGCGAAGGTGTTCAGCGTGATTTATTGCCGATTGTCGAAGGCTCTGTTGTGCAAACTCGTTACGGGCCTGTAAAAACCGATCACATTCTTTTTATTGCAGCGGGTGCGTTCAGCGGCGTTAAACCGTCGGATTTGATTCCGGAATTGCAGGGGCGTTTCCCGATTCGCGTTGAGCTTGAGCCTTTGAGCTGGGAAAATTTGCAGCAGATTTTGACTGAACCGGAGAACAGCTTGATAAAACAATACGAAGCGTTAATCTCAACAGAAGGCACGGACTTGATATTCACGAAAGAATCTACCGAGGAAATTGCGCGACTTGCTCACAAAATGAACTCCGAAATGGAGGACATCGGCGCTCGAAGGTTGCACACAATGATGGAACAGTTGCTCGAAGAAATCAGTTTCAGCGTTTGCGACATGGACACCGAAAGTGTGACTATTACTCCGGAAATGGTGCGCGAAAAGTTAAGCGGCTTAATCGAGAATAGCGATATACGAAGATACTTGTTATAAACTTGAATTTGCGAGGGAGGTTAGTTAGATTATCATGAACGGACTTATACATTCAGAAAATGCGGCTCTGAAAAAATTATTGAACAAAACGCGTCAGGTCGGGCGTGCGATTCAATCGCGTCGTGAGGGTGAACCGCTGGATTATTTTCACTTGTCGCAATTATTATCCGAATTTTCTACGGCGAACGTTTATATCGTCGATAAATTGGGAATGTTGCTGGGCTATAACTGGCTGCCTGAATACGAGTCAAAGGCTTTATCCGACAGTTTCAAAGACGGAGTTATGCCCGAGGAATTTGTGATCCGCATGAACCGTTGCAGAGATTCCGAAATTCATGACGAAGACGCGTTTTTGTTCGACGACGCTTATTCTGGCGAAAGACCGGAAAAGCATCTCATGTACGTTCCGATTTTGGGAGCTAGTGCTGAACGATTGGGTACGGTTATGCTTGTGAGATTTCACGCGCCATTCTTACTTGAGGACGTGTTGCTCGCCGAATATCTGGGCATGTTGGTCGGGATCGAAATTCTAAATGAACGCGCAAAAAATTTAGAGGAAATTTCCCGCAATCGAATTGCTGTTCAAATGGCAATGCGTGCGCTGTCATATTCGGAACTTGAGAGCATGAAACATATCTGTGCGGAATTAAACGGCATTGAAGGTGTCGCAATCGCCAGCAAAGTTGCGGATCGTGTCGGAGTTACGCGAAGTGTAATCGTGAATGCTCTGCGAAAACTTGAGAGTGCAGGCTTAATCGAAAGTCGCAGTCTCGGCATGAAGGGAACGTATATTAAAATCCTGAGTCCGTTGCTGCTGGAATACCTCAACAAAAGCAACTAACTCACTAATTCACGAGAATTTACGCGCATGAAAAATGCCCCTCCGGATTCATCTCTGGAAGGGCATTCGTTTATTTCTAACTATCAGCTAAATTTCCGAATTACTTCTTTTTGCGTAACAGTGCAAGTCCACCAAGAGCAACGAGTGCAAGTCCTGAGAAACCTGCTGAGCAACCGCCGCCGCCACCGGAATGATGTGGAGTGCTTGTGCCGCCATTGCTGGACACATTGACTTTGATCGCAAGGAGCGGTTTAGTGTACTTGGAAGTCGTCTTAATTGCGAACGTCACATAACCACTCTTAATCTCGCTCTTCACAGCACCAGTTTTAACTCTTCCCTTAGCCTCGGTGTCATCGAACAGATCCTTCGGGAACACTTCGACGAGATCACCGGAAATTGAAGTCCAAACATCAGCGGAAATCTCTTTTCCAGCCTCTGCACCATCAGTGTAGAAATGGAAGTTTTTGTCAAGGTCTTTGCTGATCTTCTCGTAATCGAGATCGCCAAGATCAAAAGAAGCAAGTCTCAACACGTACGTGCCATCCTCAGAAGCACCCTTAATCGGGAAAATTAACGCAACTGGCTGAAGCTCATAACTTGAGGTCTCCCAAGCATCTTCTTCGTCATCGTCAACTTTCCAACCGTCAGCGCTGATGTACTTAGCATCAAGAACTTTCGCGTCAAATGAGCCGCTATCCAAATTGGCAAGAGCAGCGATAACTGTACCATCAACTTTGTTGGTAACACCGGACGCTGCCCAAGAAGCTGTTACGAAATCAATCGTTTCCTCAGTAACAACTGTAACATCGACTTTCTCTGTTGTGGTTGTCAAAGCCGTTCCGCTCTCACCCTTGTCATCGTTTGCAACTGAAATAACTGGCTCGTAGGTTTCGCCCTCTTCCATGTACGTTGCGACGTTCAGGTAACCAGGAATTGCATCTCCGCTCTCACCGGGAACAGTAGTAACCTCTTCGCCAAGGCTGTTAAGGAACACTGCTTCACCAGCTTCGTCGTCAGCAGCCGCAACTTTGACACCTTTACCTGCTTTGCTGCCGGTCTTGAAATTGTTGTACTTAACTTTCATGCCGTAAGTTTCTTTCGCGAACTGAGGCATCGGGAGAACAGCAACTCCGCTCGTAGCAGGCTTCATTGTCGGCATAACCGCGACTGGAGTTTGCTTCTTAAGTGCAGCTGCCTTCGTGGTATCTTCGGTGTTCGCAGCAAGTTGTGCGAGTTTCTGGGCAGCCGAACTGATCTGCTCGGTCTTGGTTCCAGTAGCAGCAGTCATCGTTATTGTGCTTGCTTCGATAGCTTTAACGGGCTCACTACCAGTGATGGCAGTAACAACGAGTTTGGCAACACTCTCAAGGAAATCCACTTTCGCTTTCAATTCGGTGATCTTCGCATCAAGAGAAGCTATCTGTGCTTCGTACACTTCCTTCTTAGCAGTATCGCTAACTGCCGCTATAGCCTCATTAGCAGACGCCGATGCCGTTTTCTGAAGATCCTCAACCTTGGTCTCAGTGACAACATTTTGATTTGAAGGAACAACAGCGTCAACTGTCTCAACAGTTTCCTTGATAACCGTGACAGTATCTTCAACACCGGACTGAGGAACTTCGACTTCAGTTGGAACTTCCGGTGCATTTGGCGTAACTGGTTCTGGCGTCACGTGTCCACCCGGTACACCTTGCTCCGCCGCAAATGCCGCGCCCGCAACTGCGAGCATTCCGATAACAACTAATAGCGCAAAAATCTTTTTCAAAGCTAAAAACCCCTTTCAAAAATAATTTTCAAATTCAGTAAAATATGCAGCTTTGAATAATGTTTATTCTACACCGCAACTTGCTTTTGTCAATATCTTAGTCAAATTTTTTTCAAGCACGCTCGACAACTCATCAGAAATTTTTCAGAAATGCTCGGCGAATTAACCGGGCGTGTCTTGTGCAGGAAGAAATATTGCCCGGTTTCACGCAAGCCGCTCGTTCCAGACTTGTTAGCTTCAACAATAACGACAACAACTGGAGGTCAAGCGTGATTTATTCTTTCGTCATCGCAAGCGCACTGTCAAATAACTCGTTGACTTTCTCGCTCGGTGCTGGCGAAATTATCGACACGATCACAGCCAAAACTAATCCAGCGAAAAATCCCGGAATAATTTCGTAAACTCCCGTCGAGGACATGTAATTCAGCCACGCAATATCAACAACCGCTCCCGTGATTATGCCGGCAACCGCTCCCGAAAACGTGAATCGCTTCCAGAACAAACTCAGCATGATAGACGGTCCAAATGCCGCTCCGAAAACTCCCCACGCATTCGAAACCAACGCCATGATCGACCCAGCATTCGGACTCGACGCAATGTAAAGCGCAACAAACGCAATCACAAGAACTACAAATCGTCCAGCCCAAAGCATTTCCTTTTTGCCAGCATGTTCACGTCTGATAATCGGTCTGTAAACATCACTCGCAAATGCCGACGCAGCCGCTAATAACTGACTGTCCGCCGTACTCATCGCAGCCGCCAATACCGCCGAAAGCAAAATTCCCGAAACTAACGACTGGAAAATTCTCCGAACCATCACGACAAATACCAGCGAGTTATTATTCACAGCTTCGTCAAATCCGATAAACATTCTGCCGACAACTCCAACAAGCCCGGCGAAAATCAAGATTACAACCGTCCATGAGATTCCGATCTTAGCCGATTTCTTCAGATCTTGCTGCGAACGTAGAGACATGAAGCGAATTATAATATGCGGCATTCCGAAATATCCAAGCCCCCAGCCTAATCCGGAAACTATATCCTGCCAGCTAGAAAATACATCCCAGTAACCAGGCTGCGAAATTACACTAGCGCCACTCTCAAGCATAAACGCCGCCGTAATCGGGACGATTAACATCGCTGCGAGAACTAACATTCCCTGAAAGAAATCCGTCCATGATACTGCCGAAAATCCTCCCAAAAACGTGTAGCCAATCACAATTATCGCCGACAAATACATCGCAAGTTTCGTGTCAAGTCCGGTGACAGTGTTAAATAACGTGCCACATGCCTTGATGCTCGACGCTGAATAAATCGTGTACGCAATCAAAAATACTATTGCCGAAATTAACTGCAAAACTTTGGATTGCGACAAAAATCTCTTGGTCAAATATTGCGGAATCGTTATCGAATCATCTGCAACAATCGAGAAACATCTCAATCTCGGTGCTTCGTAAATCCAACTCAACGCGTAACCCAGAGCAAGACCAACTGCAATCCAAACTTGACCAATTCCAAGCGCGTAAATCGACGTCGGCAATCCCATCAAAACCCACGCACTCATGTCACTGGCTCCTGCCGATAACGCTGCAATCCACGGACCCATCTTGCGATCGCCCAGAAAATATCCTCGCTCAGTCTGGTTAGAATCTTTCACGAAGAAATACACACCGATCCCCAACATAAAAACCAAATATACGATAAAAACCGCAATTTCCAAAAAATTAATATCATTCATGAAAACTAAAAACTCCCTTACTAAAAAATTTTATGCAATATTATAACTCGCAAGTAAATCCCAAAATTCTCGCTCCGTCAAAATTTTCACACCTAATGCCTCAGCACGAGACAATTTCGAGCCGGCTTTCTCTCCTGCAACAACGTAATCTGTTTTAGAACTAACGCTGTTACTAACTCTCGCGCCAAGATTTTTCACCTTCTCAGCAGCTTCTTCACGAGTTGCATTCGATAACGTGCCAGTGAACACGAAATTCTTCCCGGATAATTGCGTCTGAGTTTGCGAGCTTGAGCCTGAGACAGATTTGCCCGTATTAACTCCGAGTTCCTCAAATCTGCGAATCAATCTAACGTTCTCATCGTCTTGAAAAAACGCACGCACCGATCTGGCACGAACTTCGCCCATTCCATCGATATTTGCAATTTCTGATTCATCTGCGCTCATTATAGCTTCGAGATTCCTGAACCTGTCAGCCAGCAATTCCGCAGCATTCTTGCCGATAAACCTGATGCCTAACGCCGCAATCAACGACGACACCGGACGAGTTTTTGACTGGTCAATCTCCGAGATAACTTTCCGCGCGAGTTTCTCACCCATGCGCTTAAATCCCGAAATGCTCTCAACTTTCAGCTCGTAAATATCACTAAGAATTTTCACAAGCCCGGACTCTACTAACTGAATCGAAAGACGGCTGCCGATACCCTTAATATTCATTCCGTCACGCGAGGCGAAATACTTTATACTCTCACGCAACTGTGCCGGACATGACGCGCGATTCGGACAACGATACGCAACTTCATCGGGCAATCGCACAATCTCAGAATTACACGCCGGACATCTCTTCGGCATCTCGAAAATTATTTCCTGACCGGTGCGCGAATCTTTCTCAACGGCTACGACTTCCGGAATAATTTCTGCGGCTTTGCGAATGCGGACTACATCATTTACACGAATATCTTTGCGCGAAATCTCATCTGCGTTATGAAGCCCCGCGCGTTTAACAATCGTTCCCGCAAGATTCACCGGCTCAAGAATTGCTACAGGTGTCAGAACTCCGGTTCGTCCAATCGAGATATTTATCGCAAGAATTTTCGTTAGGGCTTCTTCGGGCGGATACTTGAAAGCTACTGCCCATCTCGGAGCGTGTGACGTTGCGCCAATCGCGTTCCATTGTGTTAAATCATTAAGCTTAATAACAACTCCATCAGTCACGTAATCAAGCTCAAATCTCTTTTCGTGCCAGTGCGAAATAAAATCCCAGACTTCAGACAGATTCTCACAGACCTGATACGCAGCCTGAACCGGCAAGCCCAAATCAGCCATGAATTTCAGTGCATCAGCTTGCGTTTTCACACCGAATTTCTCAGCATCAACGAGATAATACGCGAAAAAATCCAAACCTCGACGCGATTTCGAATCAAGATTTTTCGAAGCCTTGCGCAAATTTCCGGCAGCAGCATTCCTCGGGTTAGCGAAAACTTTCTCGCCGTTCTCCTCACGAAGCTGGTTCAACTTTCTGAAACTGTCCAGCGTCATCAGAACTTCTCCGCGAATTTCAAGTCTTGAATCAATACGCAATTTCTTCGGTATCGAGTCAATCTCGCGCAAATTCTCCGTGACATCTTCGCCAACTTTGCCATCGCCGCGCGTCGCTCCCTGAACAAATTCGCCGTTCTCGTAAAGCAAACTCACAGCGATTCCGTCAATCTTCATCTCGCAGACATACGAATCCGAATTATGCTCACGATTGAGCCTCCCGAAAAAATCCGCAAGCTCCTGATTATCAAACACGTTATCAAGCGACAGCATCGGGACTTCATGCTCAACCGGTTTGAACAAATTACTCGCTGAACCGCCGACTTTGTGCGTCAGAAAATCCGGGCGCGAAAATTCCGGGTGTTCCCGTTCCAAATCCGCAAGCTCACGGACTAACGCATCGTAATCAAAATCCGAAATCTCCGGCTCGTCCTTCTCATAATAAAGCCGCGCATGATGTTCTATCTGATTATATAGCTCATTCATACGCGCTTCAAAAATATTCATGTTACGCTTTGGGTTTCATTGTCGGGAACAGAATTACGTCACGAATCGATCTTGCTCCGGTTAAGAACATTACGATACGATCCATGCCGATACCCATTCCGCCAGTCGGAGGCAAGCCTGCTTCAATCGCGTTGATGAAATCTTCGTCGAATGCGTGAGCTTCTTCATCACCGGCTTCTTTCTTTTTGAGTTGGTCTTCGAATCTTGCGCGCTGGTCTAACGGGTCATTTAACTCGCTGAATGCGTTTGCGACTTCCTTGCCGTACATGAACAGCTCGAATCTGTGTGTATAATCAGGATTCTCCGGATCGCGTTTTGAAAGCGGGGAAATTTCCACGGGATGTCCCAGAATGAACGTCGGTTCGATTAACTTTTCCTCGCAGAAATTCTCGAAGAACAGATTCAGAATTGCGAATTTGCTTTCTTTGCCGGTTAATTCAGCTCCGAGACCTTTATCAAGCGCAATTTTCCTAGCTTCCTCGTCAGAATTTATCGCGTCAAAATCAACGTCAGAAAATTTCTTCACAGCTTCACGCATTGAGAGCTTGCTAAATTCCTTCGAAAGATCGATCTTCATATCGTTCCATTCGATTTCAGTTTTGCCGATAGATTTTGCGGCGTTGCGAATCAATTCTTCGGCTAAATTCATCATGTCAACATAATTCGCGTAGGGCCAGTACACTTCCATCATCGTAAATTCCGGATTGTGCATCGTATCGATTCCTTCGTTCCGGAAATTCTTGCCGATCTCGTAAACTCTGCCCATCATTCCGACGACGAGACGCTTCAGATACAGCTCGACCGCGATTCGCAAATACATCTCGACACTCAGCGCGTTATGAAACGTTTTGAACGGTCTGGCATTTGCGCCGCCAGCTATAACCGAAAGAACTGGTGTTTCGACTTCGAGAGTTCCGTGTGATTCGAGCGTTTCCCTGAATGACGATATGATTTTCGAACGCTGCCTGAAAATTTCACGGACATCAGGATTTGCGATCATATCCATGTATCTTTGACGATAGCGAATCTCCGTGTCAGTCAAGCCGTGCCATTTCTCCGGTAACGGGCGAATAGCTTTGCTAAGCAACTTGTACTCTTTGACCATCACCGTTAATTCGCCGCGTTTAGTTCTGCAGGGATTGCCAACGATTCCGATCCAGTCTCCTGAGTCAACCCATTTCTTCAGGAAGTCATACTCTTTTTCACCGACGTTATTCAGCTGGAAATACAACTGGATTCGTCCGGTTTCATCGGCTAAATCCGCGAACGTTGCCTTACCTTGGCGTCTAAGAGTCATCAAACGTCCGGCTGTTCGTAAATTTGCGTTTTCGTCGACTTGTTCGGGCTGCAAATTATCGAATTTCGAGCGGATTTCATTCAGCGTGATTTGACGATCCCAAGTTTCGTTTACATACGGATCGTAATTTTCCTCACTACGCAGACGCAGTAATTTCTCCTTGCGTGCACGAACGATCTCATTATCGTCCTGAAATTGATTTTCGGACATAAAACTACAAACTCCTTCTTAATTGCAAATTTGCTATATTTTACACTATATCAGAACTACGTATAATTTTCCTTGACAAAATTTCGCGATTCTTCCATTATTTAATACGCAGTTTATAATTCAATCAGGAGGAATTTTCTAATGCGTAAGTTCTTAATATTTGTGTTGGCTTTGTGTATGCTTGTGAACGCTTCCGGTGCGTTTGCTCAGGGTAAGTTAGTCGGCTACACTTGCATGGACGGGACGAATCCGTTCTTTGTAGTCCTTGAGAAAGCAATCCGTGAAATAGTTGAAGCTAACGGTGACCAGTTAATTTCGCTTGACCCGCAGAACAGCAACGAGAAACAGATCGCCCAAATTGAGGACATGATCAGCCGCGGAGTTGTCGCTATGTTCGTGAATCCGGTTGACCGTGACGGAATCATTGCAGCTCTCGACAAACTCAAGGACGCGAAAATCCCGATGTTCGGATTCGATACTGAAGTCGCTGACATGAGCTATCTTGTAACATACGCTGGCTCAGATAACTACAATGCCGGTTATGTTTGCGGAGTTGATCTTGCTGCGAAAAAACCTGAGGGCGGAAATATAATCGTTCTTGATTCACCGACAATGCAGTCAATCGTTGACAGAACTGACGGCTTCATGAAGGCAATCGAGGGCAAAAATTTCAACGTCGTCGCTCGTATCGACAGCATGGGCAATCAGGAGCAGGGCAACTTGAACGGCACAGACGCTCTCACAGCTCACCCCGAAGCAGTCGCAATTTTCGGCGGAAATGATCCCACGGCACTCGGTGCGTACGCTGCTGCAGAAGCTGCCGGGTCAAAAGCTTTGATTTACGGCGTTGACGGTTCACCAGACATCAAATCACTCATCGCTGAGGGCAAAGTTGCCGGAACTGGTGCGCAGTCCCCGATCTCAATCGGCAAGACCATCGCTGAACTCTACTACAAATATCTTGCGGGCGAAAAACTCGAGGCGCGTTACCCAATCAGAACGTTCATGATAAATTCTGACAACATCGCCGAATACAACAACGGTGGTTGGCAATAGACTTTGAATTTTCACGCGGCTGATAACACGGTCGCGTTTTTTTTTGCAAACTTTCTCAAAATTTCTCAAATTTTCTAACGGTGGTGAGATTAACAAGTGAGTGAATATTTACTGGAAATGCGCAACATCAACAAATCTTTCCCGGGTGTGAAGGCTCTTCAAAACGTAGACTTCCAGCTTAAATCCGGAGAAGTTCACGCGTTACTTGGCGAAAACGGTGCTGGAAAATCCACGCTTATAAAAGTCCTCGGAGGAATTTACAACGCAGAACAGGGCGAGATTTTCATAAACGGCTCTCAAGTTACGATCAAAAACGTGAGTGACGCACGCTCAAACGGAATTTCGATCATACATCAGGAGCTGGTTCTTGTTCCGTACATGACTGTATACGAGAATATTTTCCTTGGGCGCGAGATTACCGGCAAATTTGGAATCGAAGGCAACAAAATGCGCCGTGAAGCTCAGAAAATGCTTGACAGATTCGATCTTGGAATTGACGCTGGAGAACTTGTCGGAAATCTGAGCATCGCACAGCAGCAAATGGTCGAGATCGTTAAGGCAATCTCGTTCAACTGCAAAATTCTCGTTATGGACGAACCGACGTCCTCAATCTCAGATCGTGAAGTCAAGGCGTTATTCGATATTATGCGAAACTTAACGGCTCAGGGTGTCGGGATAATTTACATTTCTCACAAGATGAGCGAATTGAACGAAGTCTGTGATCGAGTTACAGTCTTGCGAGACGGGACTTACGTTGGAACTCGTGTCGTGAAAGAAACTCCGCGTGAAGAGTTAATACACATGATGGTCGGGCGTGAACTTTCGTCGTATTACGTGCGCGATCATGTCGAGAACACCGAAACGATTCTCAAGTGCGAACACATCGACGATAATCGCAAAACTAAGAAGCGTGTGAATGACGTAAGCTTTGAGATTCACAAAGGCGAGATTGTCGGATTTGCCGGGCTTGTCGGAGCTGGTCGAAGTGAAACCATGGAATGTATATTCGGATTAACGCCAAATTTCACCGGAGATATAATTCTCGATGGACAGAAACTCAACATCAAAACTCCGGTTGACGCAATGAACGCCGGAATCGCAATGGTGCCTGAAGATCGCAAACTTGACGGCTTGTATCTTGTCCAGAGTGTAAGCTTTAACTCCACGATCGAAGTCTTGCGCGAATTTATAAACAATCTGCGAGTGAATCACAATCGTGAACGTGAAATCACTCAGGAATTTATCGACAAGATGCACACAAAAACTCCCAGTCTCGAACAAACTGTCGGAAATTTATCCGGCGGCAATCAGCAGAAAGTCATGATCGGACGATGGCTCGCGACGAATCCCAAAATATTAATTCTGGACGAACCTACACGAGGCGTAGACGTTGGCGCGAAAGTCGAAATTTACGAAATCATGAACGATTTGACAAAACAGGGCGTTTCGATAATCATGATCTCGTCGGAATTGCCGGAAATCATAAACATGTCAGATCGAGTTTACGTTATGTACGACGGCAGATTAACGGGTTGCATTAACTGGCAGAATTTGAGTCAGGAAGCAATCATGAAACTCGCAACACAGGAAAACTAAATTTAACCGGAGGCAGAAAAATATGAGAGCGATCAAGAAATATTTAATCGACAATCTCGGAATCATATGCGCGCTTGCAGGCATGATATTATTCTTGTACCTGTGGCCCGCAACACACGCGACATTCTTAACACAAACTAACATATTCAACGTTTTGCGACAGAGTTCGACGAATTTAATGCTTGCATGTGGCATGACAATGGTAATAATTCTGGGCGGAATTGATCTCTCAGTGGGATCTATAATCGCTATGTCAGGAGTTCTCGGAGCTGCGACAGTTGTTTGGGGAGGAATGCCGGAGATTCTCGGGATTCTTGTGGCGTTGCTTTCGGGATTAATATTCGGATTATTCAACGGACTTGTGATCGCATTAACAAGTATTCCGCCATTTATCGTGACACTTGCTTCGATGAATATTGCTAAAGGCATCGCGTACGTGTATTCAGGGGGCAGACCGATTCGCTGCATGACGAACGCCTGGAAATTTCTGGGAGCTGGATACGTTGGCGCAATTCCTACACCGGTTATCACTATGACAATCGTATTCATAGCTGCAATATTAATCCTGAATCGCACTCGAACCGGACGACACATTTACGCGGTCGGCGGCAATAACACGGCTGCGAAATTCTCGGGAATTAACACAGCGAAAGTGAAATTTTTCGTGTACAGTTTCTCTGGCTTAATGGCGGGACTTGCTGGAATAACTATCGCGAGCAGATTATATTCCGGAACTTGCACTAGCGGTGACGGCGCGGAAATGGACGCGATCGCAGCAGTTGTCGTCGGCGGAACTTCGATGGCTGGAGGCTCTGGAAAACTCGGCGGAACTTTAATCGGCGTGTTAATAATCGGCATCTTGAATAACGGCTTGAACTTGATGGGCGTAAATTCGGACTGGCAATATATAATCAAAGGCGCGGTTATTCTACTCGCAGTTTACGTTGACTTCCTGAGAAGCACTAAGAAAGCGAAATAATATAACACGGATCTCCTCGCAAAATTTCTCTTTCTACGGGGAGATTCGCAATTCAGACTTACTCATCGGGAATACAGAACGACAAACACTCCAAGATTTCGAGATTCGTAATTCAAACTCGCTTCCGAAAAAGCTGGCTGATTACCTGAGGCGAACATATCAAAACCGGCTTTGGCTGCTCTGCTGTGCGTTGGGATTACGGCGTGCTACACACATCTATCAAGTACAAAGAATTTAATACAGCAACGGGATCATATTCGCATTAACAAAATCGATTATATTTCCGGCAAACACTCCCGTTAAAATCGCACTCGCACTCAGCATCAACAGCGCAATTCGCATATTCATCGGCAAACGGAACGGCACTACAATCGAGTAATCATAATCTTCACCCGGGAAAAACGCGTCCGTAACAATCGGCAGCAAATATCCAGCCGTCAATAGCGCACTCAACATCAAAATCACAACTCCGAAAATTCCAACACCTCCGAGTTCCAACGCTCCCGAAGCCATGTACCATTTCGCCGTAAATCCTCCCGAAATCGGCAGTCCAATCAACGACACAGACGCAAGCGCAAAACACGTCATAGTTACGGGCAACTCCTTCCCAACTCCGCGCAACTGGTCAGCATAATGATAATTCGCACCCTGAAGCGTGAAATAAATCACAACTCCTGCACTCAGGAACAAGCAGCTTTTCGAAACGGCATGAGCTGCAATCTGCAAAACCGCTCCACGGATTCCATCGGGCGTTAATAGCATCATAGCGAAAACTACATACGAAACCTGACTGACCGATGACCATGCAATTCGTTTCTTCAAATGCTTCTCAGTGAACGCCATCATTGAGCCAGTGAAAATCGTCAGCAGCGCAATGTATAATATCGCCGTCTGTACCCAGGTTCCGCGCAAGAAATCTGCCCCAGCTACGTAATACACAACTCGAAACATCGCAATCACTCCGGCTTTCGTGATTAATCCGGATAAAACAGCACTCGCAGGTGTCGGCGCAACCGGATGAGCTGTCGGCAGCCAAGCATGTAACGGAATCAATCCGGCTTTCGCTCCGAAGCCCATCAACGTCAAGAATATTACGGTCAAAATCATTTCGCGATTATTCTCACTTGAGATCTTCGCAATATCCAGAAATCCTCCGGGCGTAAATTCCATCGATACACCGTACACGTGAAAGAAAAAGAATCCTCCCAACGCCAACGCAGCTCCGATTAACGAATACAGCAAATATTTCACCGTCGCACGAATTGCCTCACGCTGTTGAGAGTGCATTACCAACGGCAGCGTCATGAACGTCATCAACTCGTAAAACAAATACAACGTCAGCAAATTTCCGGCACAAGCTACACCTGTCAAAATCCCGAACGTTGATAAAAAGAACGCGTAGAATCTATCAACTGGCGGTCTGCGTCGCAAATACTCGAACGAATACAGCGTCACTAACACCCAAACAAACGCCACTAAACACGAAAACGCTCTTGCCGGTGCATCCATTCGAAACGCAATCGACAAATCCTGCGTAATCCGACACAACACAATCAGATTTGATTCCGCACAGAACGCTGCTAAGAAAATTATTCCTGCACTTATGAACGTCATAAAGCCTACATAGACATGCCTGTCCTCAAAAATCGGGCGCGAAAATAACGCAAATCCCGCAATAATCGGAAACAAAACTGACATCAAGACCAGAAAATTACTCGCAAGATTAGACAAACACAATCACTCCTCTCGTTAATAATCTCAACAACGGCACACAGAATAATCCCAGATAAATCGTCAAAGCTATAAATATTCCCATCGAGATTTTATAAATCATGCTGACGTTCATGTGTACTTTGGGATTGCTTTTGTCGTGCGTCAAAACTACAATTACAGCCGGAACATAATACAGCGCGTTCAATACCGAACTTGTCACAAGTGCTGCGAGCGAGAAAATCATCACCGGACTGTCAAACGACGCTAACATCAAGCTCAATTTCGACGCGAAACCTGCAAACGCCGGAATACCCATCATAGAAAATGCCCCAGCCATCAAGCCCAAACCTGCCCAGCGATTCACGTAAAACGTTCCCATCAATGCGTGAAGACTTTTCCTGTGACCTGCTGCCGAACTCAAACCGCCTGCTGCTGTGAATAACATCGGCTTCACCGTCGCGTGTACGATTATGTGCAAACATGCTGCTGCGATTCCTGCGTTCGTGTTCAAGCCAATTCCCAAGAATATATAGCCAATCTGCGCAACTGATGACCATGCGATCATTCGCTTCACATTTACCTGACTAAGCGCATTCACCGAACCCATTATCATCGCGATAATTCCCAGCGCGAAAATAATATTATCCATACGCAATTCGTGAATCGCTTCAAAGCCAAAAACTCGCACGAAAATTTTTATCAGCAGGAATATATGCCCCTTCAGAACCAATCCCGACAAAATCGCACTCGACGCATTCGTTGAATTTCCATGAGCATCTGGCAGCCACGACGCAAACGGATATAACGCACTCTTAATCGCAAGCCCAATCGTCGCTAAAGCAAGAGCTATCGTCAACGGCATAATATATTCACGATTCGAAATCAGATTCTTAATCGCGAGATTCATATTCTGCATCAACAAATGTCCGGTCAAGTCATAAAGCAAACAAATCGAAATCAACAGCAATCCCGAACCGACTAAACTCATAATCATGTAACGTAACGCAGCTCTGACAGTTTCGGGACTTTCTTTCACCGCAACAATCGCGCACGCAGCAATCGTGTTAATCTCGATGAAAACATACGCTGTGAAAATATCATTCGTGTACGTCAACGCTAATAACGAAGCCGTCAGCAAATTCACAAGCACGCAGAATATCACGCGGCGTTTCTCCGGAATATCTTCAGCCGTAGAATCCGAATTTCCCATCAATGACAACAGCATCGACACACAAAACACAAACGACAATATAGCCTCAAGCGGCCCGGCTCGCAACTCATTACCCCAAGGTGCGGGAAAATGCCCCATCGCGAAATTAAACGTCAAACTTTGTCCGGAATTTGTCAACGCGTAAACCAGATACGCAGACAAAATCGCGTTCACAAAAATCACAATGCACGATAATTTCTCAGGAATGCGCTTTTCATTCGGCAATATCGGAGTTATTATCGCTGCGATCATCATCAGGAATATGCTTACAAACGGGATATTATACGCGAAAATATTCACACTCATAGCAACACGTCCTCGTCAGATTCTTGCAGCAAATTTTCTTCGAGAGCTTCCTGTTCGCGCGTCATCTTGAATAATGCTTCGTCGATATTCAGCGTACCGTAACTTTCATAAAGCCTCAACGTCAAAGCCAACGCAAACGCCGTCACACTCACCGAGACAACTATTCCGGTCAAGACTAATCCAGAGGGCACAGGATTCACGTAAACACTCGCGTCGTTAATCCAGTTTCCGGCAGCATCCTGAATCAGAATCGGAGCAGCTCGTCCGGAAATATAACCCTTCGCAGCCAAGAACAAATATACAGCCGTGTCCATGATATTCAACCCGATAATCTTCTTGATCAAATTTCTTTGCAGCAACAAATTGCTCAAGCCGATTCCGAAAATTATCACCGCAGCAGCCTCATAATGATTCACAACAAGTTTCGCGAACATTCCTAAATCTCCTCCTCACTGAACAGCGCGTAAAATCCGTAAAGCGTCCCAGCCACGATTAAGCCAACGCATATATTCAGTGGCAGAATTAATCCCGCACTGAAAATATTTCCGAGCTCTCCTTTGGGAATATGCGATTCGAAATCATTTGCTCCGGTGAAGAATGACCAGCCCTTCGACAATGCGTAAATCATCAATGCAGCCGAACTCATAATCACAAATTTTCTCTCGCTGAAGAATTTATGCACGCTCTCAAATCCGTAAGCATTCGCAGCCAAAATCAGCGCAGCACTCAGAATCGCTCCTCCGGAAAATCCTCCGCCCGGTGTCAGATGCCCGTTCAAAATCACGATGCAACCCAGAAAAACAATCGCTGGGATCGAAATCAACGCAACGCCTCGCAAAATCGAATCGTCCTTAGTGAATTTGTGCAGACGTTCGCCGGAATTTTTCGAATCACGACGAGACGCAGCCAATAACATCAGCACACTCACAGCAGCCGTGAATAGCACCGCAGATTCTCCGAACGTATCAAACGCGCGATAATCCAGAATCATTCCTGAGACGATATTTTGCGCACCAGTTTCTTCGCCGCCGGAAATTATGTAGCGTTCCATGACTTCGTTATTTGCCGGATTATTCTCAGAGCCAAATTTCGGTAATTCCGCAACAGTTGCTAGTAACAACAACACGATTACAACGCAAATCAACACGCTCATTCCTGAATACACGTTCGAGAACAAATGCAAGCCGTGAATTTCCAGCCAACGCGAGTATCTCTCATGTAAAGTCTGCTCATGAAAGCGCGAATTTCTGGATTCCTGTTTCTGCGTGAACGGCAAATCCGGTGGAGCTTCGGGAATTATTTCTTCGTTCTCAGGTCTTGCGCCGTTGCCCATAACCCAGTTGAAAAAATTTCGCCATATGATCCTCAGATCCTCATTCAAGACACATTAAGCCTCCTCGTCACCAAAAGTTTTCTTAATTTCCGCGATAATTTCTGGTGAGACGTTCTTTCGAGTCAAAAACGCTGCGATTTTTTCTACAGTTTGTGAGCGAGCACTATCGAACCCCTGAAAATAACCGTCAGTCCATTCCAAAAATGACGTTACTTTCGGATTATCTTTCCATTTCTCTTTCATTTTTTGTAGCTCTTCATATTCGTCTGACATTTTTTTCCACTCCTATTTCAAACAAACTTACCTGAGTTCAGAAATAATTTCCGGTGATATTCCCTTCTGCCTCAAAAGTGCTGCAACCTCGTCCAAAGTTTCTGCACGTCCCTCTGCACGACCTTCCGAACGCCCCATTGTGAAACCTTCCGAACGTCCTTCTGAACGTCCTTCTGAACGTCCTCTCATAAAACCTTTGTTTTCGCTTTCTTCGATCCATTCCTCGATAAAAGATTTTTCCAGCATCTTGTTTTCTCCTCCCAAATTACTCTTAAATTTCTCAAATTCAAGCTTGAGTTCCTCGTCTCTGAGCCTGATTATCTGACCAACAAACATCAAAATATCCCGTCGATCTTGAATATTCCAGCCCCTGTTATTCAGTAACACAGCGACTTCCTTCAAGTACGAGAATTTCTTGAACTCTTTCTCTCGCGTGAATCCGTTGTAATCCCTGAATTTCTTCGCAACGTAAATAATCGGATCAAACAGGTTATTGCCACTCAATAATTCTTTGTCATTTTGAGCGTACACTTCGAAAACATTGTAAACATACCTGTGTTGCGTTCCGTACTGGTCGAACTCGTAAATTCCGGGTGTCTCGCGTTTAGGACGTTTGTGCGTGAGAATCGCCAGAGCAATCGGCATCTTGTGATAGTGCGCGAATATCAGACAGCAGTACAGCATCATTCGCCACGAAATATCACGATTACCTTTCCCCTGAACTTCTATGTGCAGCAAAACCCACTCAGCTTCACCCGTCTTCAACTGAATCTCTACCAGCTCATCAACGTGAAGCGAAGATTTATGCTCATCAGAATTTTGCAAAGTGTCCTGCAGCTCCTGACTCAAAAATTTCGGCGCAATCGTGAAATCTGCATCGTGATAAAGCTCCGGAATAGTCTTCAGAACCAACTCCGGCAAAAATCTCCTGATACATTGTTTCCACCAAGCATCATGATCAAATTCTTCACACATTACTTTACCTCCAGAAATTTTCTGACAGCCTCGAATTTTTCACGCGCTTCTGACTGAGCAGCTTCGATTTGTGACGGGAATAATTTTTCGCCGAATTTCTTGAGTTGAGAATTTGCTGCACCATCGCCGCATAAATCCGCGAGATAATACCAGACATACGCCCGAAAATTATCCTGCTGAACATGTTCGCCGTGCTGGTACATCCAACCCAGATTATATTGCGCAACCGAATCGCCCTTCATCGCCAATTCCTGAAAATTTTCGAACTCGTGCTTCAAACGTTCCTGAATCTTCGCGTAGATTTTCCCTGCTTCAGACTGAGCTTCCAGAGCTTCTGACGGTGAAATTGTTTTCTTACGTTCGAGTTTCTTGCATTTTTTCGCAGCCAAGCCGTGACCAGACATAGTCGCAACATAATACCACATGTAAGCGTTTCGATTCTGAGCTTTCAAAGCATAATGTTCAGCGAGTGAATATTGTGAAGCTGCATCACCGGTCTCAGCGTTTGCGATCTCGTTTTTCGAGACAGGACGTAATTGCAAAATCACAAACGGAATAGCCGAGAGAAAATATAGAGGGAAAATAAATTTTAAGGCGTCTTCTCCGAACTTGAACCATAGCACGGCAAAAACGCAAATGTCCACGACGAACATAATTCCGAATGAGATTAAGTAAGTGTTTACGGGGGGACGTTTCCGTTCGATATTTCCCGAACTGACAGGGACAAATTTCTCTTTCTGCTCCGGGGATTTTCTCAGGGAATTTTTCACGAAATCCGAGAACTTCACCAACACACGGCGCAATCCCGGGAATATTATCAACGTCACGCCGAATAACGACGCTGCGACAATTTCAACGCCGTATTTCTTCAAGCCTGCACAAAATATTTCTGAGAACGTTTCCATTTCAAATCAACCTCCCGTGAATTATTTGCTGCCAGATTCGTGTTCGTGTTCGTGATGAATTTGCCCGACTTTTCGTAATGCCAGGAAAAATAATATGCTCGTAACTCCTGCTCCAACAGCCGCTTCAGTTATCGCCAAATCCGGAGACCGCAGCAATACCCAAATCACCGACATAACAAGACTATAGCTCATGAATATAATCACGGAATTTAGCAAGTTCTTCGCCATCGACGCCGCAATCGCACAAACAATTAAAAATCCCAGCAACAGCCATTCTATAATCGTCATCTAATTTTCGCCCCCAGTTTCTGATTCAGTCTCGTCGATAAAATCGCAAGTCTTCCAGATATTATGATTCGTCCGAACTTCCGCGCGCGCTACTAAATGACTTGCAACGGGATTACACAGCCACAAAAATATTATCACCAGCAGCAGCTTGAACGAAAAAAACGTTACTCCGGACATTACTATCAAACTCGAAAGCACCAACAACGCTCCCAAAGTATCACACTTGGCTGCAACATGAATCCTGTTCAACATCGTGCTAAATCTGAAAATTCCAATCGTAGCAATTCCCAGAACAAATAATCCCGACAACAATAGCAATCCCGCAATAATAATCCTCAGCATTACACTTTCTCCTTTGAATCTGCGTCTTGATTTTCGATCACTGATTTAGCTAGAACAACCGTGGCTAAAAAACTTATGATCGCGTAAATCAGGCATATGTCCAGCAAATAATCCTCGCCGATTATCAATGCCAAAATCGAGATTAACACGATAACTTTCGTCCCGATGATATTCGCAGCAATGATTCGATCCGTAAATCTCGGTCCAAGAATCGCTCGCAGTAAACAAAAAAATATCGTTACCGACAAAAATATCGCACTTCCGCTTAGCAAATAATACTTGATTTCATCTAAACTAACCATAAAATTTTCGCTCCATTCCGGACAATATTTTCTCAAAAACTGAGCCTTCAAGTCCACCGGCAAACTCATGATTCAGAGCATGAACCAGTAATTCGTCGCCATCAATCGAAACGGTGATTGTTCCGGGAGTGAGCGTTATCGAATTTGCGAGCGCAACTCGTGCAGCTGTAGATTTCAGAGCAGTCCTGAATTTCAGAATACACGGTTCGACTTCGATTTCGGGAGCTAAGACAATGCGTATGATCGAGAAATTCGCGCGTACTATCTCGACAAGCAAAACTATGGCATATAAAAACATGTACGGAAAAATTTTCAGAAATTTCAATAGCATACACCCTCTTTTTCAAATAATGTTCTAAAACGTGTATTTCTCTAAAAATGGTAAAGCTTCGTTTATTTTATAATTAAAATGGCTTGAAATCAAAAACGAAATCTGATATAAGTATAAAAAATAATTTTACAGAACGGTCGTTATTTTTCTCGGTAATTTTATTTCTCAAAGTGTTTTATATCACTGGAGTTTGTCGCATAAGTGGAGAGTCCGTTTACCGCTTTGCGTGGATTGAAATTAAAAATTAAGTATATATTAATTTTCGAATTTTACGGGGGATTAATTTTGCGTCCAAAAGTTCTTAATGTACCGAATATGTTAAGTCTTGTGAGAGTGTTTCTTGCTCCGTTAGTTTTGCTGTTCCTGTCGCTGAGAATTGACACGCCGATTCCGTTCTTGCAATCCGTGAGTTGGGGTGATGCTTTGGCTGCGTTCGTGTTCATAATTGCGGCAATAACTGATTCTCTTGATGGCTATATCGCACGGAAAAGACAACTCATTACAACTCTGGGAAAATTTATTGATCCGCTGGCTGATAAAGTTCTCGTGATTGCTGCAATGCTGGCTCTGATTGAATTAGGCAGAGTTCCGGCTTGGATCGTAATGGTAATTATCACACGTGAATTTGTCGTGACGGGGCTGAGGCTTGTAGCTGCTGCTGAGGGTGTTGTTATCGCAGCGTCAAAGGGCGGCAAACTTAAAACCGTCTGTCAAATAATCGCGCTAGTAATGCTAATTCTGAATATTCCCGGCGGAATGATCCTGATGTGGGTGGCGATGATCTTAACTGTCTGGTCAGGCATGGAATATCTGATCGACGGCAGCAAAATTCTCACGTCCGAAAATTAACAAGTTCCGAAACTCTTGCAAATTTCACGCAGCACACAAATTTCGCAATCCGGCTTTCGCGAATGGCAGACTGCCCGACCGTGTGCGATCATGTTCACGTGTCCGCCCAAACAGCGATTCTCCGGAACAAATTTCTCGAACAGGAGCGATATTTCATCAGCGTGAGTTTTCTCAGGAACGATTCCTAAACGGCGAGTTATTCTGCTGACGTGCGTATCAACCGGAAAAGCCTTCATATTCAGGTCAAACAGCAACACACACGCCACGGTTTTTACGCCGATGCCTTTGAAATTTATCAGGTAATCCCAAGCTTGTGTGCGCGAAAATTTTGCGAGATTCTTCAGCGAATATTCCCCGAAGTCCTCGTGAATTTTGCGCAATATCTCGATTATGCGTGATGATTTCGTCGCCGCAAGCCCAGCGGATTTGATAATCTTTGCGAGTTCAGCTGCTCCAGAAAACACAATTTCCTGATAATCAGCGTAATTCCTCTGCAAATTTTCGAACGCTGCGTCACGATTCTTGTCATTCGTATTCTGCGACAAAACCGTCAAGATTAATCCGTCAAGCGGCTCTGCGTGTCCAAGTTCCGGAGGATTAGCTTCGTTGTGATATTCCTGCTCCAACAGATCCAGAACCCGAAACAAAATTTCGCCCTCCCGATCAATTACGCTTTCAATTTCAATCGAGAGGGTGCGATTCTTAATCATGATTTCTTCTTGCGAGACTTGCCGCCGAATTTCTGCTCAAGCCTCATGCTGTCACGCAACATTTTTTTCAAACGCGCCTTCACTCGTCCATGAACTGAGCCTTCTGTGTACGATCCATCTTTGCGCGCACGTCCTGCACTCACGCCGGTCAATAACTCGATACCTTCATCGATCCCATTCACAGCCCAAATCGAAAATTTCCCGGATTTCACAGCCTCGATTACTTCGGAATTAAGCATCAAGTGCCGAGCATTCGCCTGAGGAATCATTACGCCCTGTTCGCCGGTTAAGCCTGAGAGCTTGCAGTATTCATAGAAACCCTCGATTTTCTCATTCACGCCGCCGATTGCTTGAACCGTTCCGAATTGATCAACCGATCCTGTGACTGCGATTCCCTGTTTCAAAGGCAAACCCGACAACGCCGATAATAAGCAATACAATTCCGTCGATGATGCGCTGTCGCCTTCAATGCCGCTGTAATTCTGCTCGAACGTAATATGCGCCGATAACGTCAACGGCATATCCTGAGCATATTTTCGTCCGAGATAACTCGATAAAATCATTAAGCCTTTATTATGAATAGGGCCTGTCATTTTAACTTCACGTTCGATATTAACAACGCCTTCCTGTCCCATAAAAACATTCGCTGTTATCCTCGAAGGGTGTCCGAACCTGTAATCGCCTAAATCAATAACACTAAGTCCGTTAATCTGTCCAACCTCTTCTCCTGAAGTATCAATGTAAATTACTCCGTCCTTAAATGCCCGTTCTAATTTATCCTTATATAAACCTGAACGGAAATTTTTATGTTGAATTGCTTTAATGACATCTTCACGTTTAACAATTTTTTTCGCATTTGCCCAAGCGTTTGATTCAGTTAATAATTCACGAAGCTTTCCGACTTCAACGGACATTAAATTTTGATCTTCAGCTTCTCTTCCTGACCACTCTATAATTTCCGATAGTGCTGAAGCGTCAAAAGGTTTGAGATTTTCACGTTTTATAAATTCAGCGATAAATCTCGCCATTTTTCGTTCGTTATCGGCGGTTCTGGGCATATCGTAATCAAAGCTCGCTTTAATCTTGAAGATTTTGTTAAATTCAGCGTCATAATATTGAAGCAATGAATAAATATACGGTGAACCTGTCATTATAATTTTCGTGTTGATTTTTATTGCTGAAGGTCTTAACGAAGCTACGGGTAAAGCTCCGTATTGCTCACCGAGATTTTCAATTACAGCCTCGCCAGTCCTCATTAACCTTTTAATCGACTCCCATGACATGAAATTCATCAAAACTTTTTCGGCGTCAAGAACTAAAAACCCTCCGTTAGCTTTGTGAAAAGCTCCTGCCAAAATCTTCTTGAAATCCGTGTATAAATATCCCTGATGACTTTCATATTCAGTACGGCCTGATAAATTATAGTAAGTCGGATTGGTTTCCCATATTACAGGAGCGCCTTTTGAAGGATCGTTAATGACGAATAAATTCGCCTGATAACGTGTGAAATCAACTTCTGCGTTCTCCTCACGTGCAGCCGTAACAAATGCTCCCGAATTTTCAATGACATCTTCAGTCATTTTTGCGAACCAATTCAATAAAGGCTCATTGTCTTTATAATTTTCACAGACATCATTGAAACACGGAGTTATTGCGGTGCGGCAAATTTCTGCTTCAAGTTTTGCTAATTCTTCACGCAGTTTTTTCTCCATGTCTCTGATGTTTCGCATTCCTATCAAAGTTCTTTGTGAAATTTTTTCGCTTTGAGCCTGATAACGTTTTTGTTTTTTAGGGTCAAGAGCGTCATATTCTTCGGGCTTTATTTCACGCTGAATTTCTTTGCCGTCTTCATCTTTATCTTTAACTAAAGGGACATTGATAAATCCTTGAGGAGTTCTTTTGAGCGAGAAATTATTTTTGGCTGCCTTAGCTTTTAAGTCGTCCATAATTTCCCCTGCTTTCTCCTGAAATTCTTTAATCCTTGAGGCCTTAGCAGTTTCATATTGGCTTTGTTCAAAGGCTTTGCTGATTACGGTTTTTAATTCCTTTAATAACTCTTCAAGTTCATCTGATAATTTTTTTCCCTGACCTGCTTTAACGGAAATTGCTAAAGGTTCGCCGGGCTTATCGAAATTGTATAAATATAACCAGTCGTCAGGAGCAGGTAATTTTTCGGCCATGCTCTTTAGTCTCTCAAGAATATAACTCGTTCTTCCGCTGTCAGGCTGTCCTACAACAAAAATATTATAGCCTCGACCGTTCACAGTC
>CALEPX010000005.1 GCA_937911045.1 uncultured Fretibacterium sp.
TTCAGGCAGGAATCGATCGCGTAATCATCGGCACAGCTGCGGTAACTCAGGAAAATTTTGTCGAGGACGCTGTGAAAGTCTTCGGGGAAAAAATCGCTGTCGGTATTGACTTGCTTGGGCGTAAACTTGCGATTAAAGGCTGGCAGGAGAGTGTGAAAGTCAGCATGTTTGAATTTTTCGCGCGAATGAGAGCTGCTGATGTCAAGTACGTGATTTGCACGGATATTTCGCGAGATGGCACGATGTCAGGGACGAATCTGGAATTATATCGCGAGCTGCAGCAATTCTCCGGGATAAATTTCATAGCGTCTGGAGGCGTGAGTTCGCTTGATGACGTGAAGAATTTGCACCGACTCGGAGTTTACGGAGCGATAATTGGCAGGGCATACTACAACGGAGCTATAAATCTCAAGGACGCAATCGCAATCTCGGAGTCATAATCATATCGCAAATAATCGCAAATAATCGCAATCACGCGCAAAAAAAACCGCCACTTGTTATTGAGTGACGGCTTGTTTTGTATAATTAATTCAATTCTACGCGATAACCAGTAATACGTCGTCGGTATTGACGCTGTCGCCGGATTTCACGCGAACTTCAGTTACTTTGCCTGATGACGTTGCGAAGACTTCATTTTCCATTTTCATGGCTTCGAGCATGATTACGAGATCGCCATTGTTGACCGTGTCGCCGACATTGACTTTCACGCTGAGAATTTTCCCGGGCATCGGAGCTGTGACTGTGCTTGCGCCTTCACTGACTGGAGCAGGAGCTGCTGGTGCAGGAGCTGCCGGTGCTGCAACTGGTGCTGGTGTCGGAGCTGCAACTGGTGCCGGAGCTGGTGCAGGTGTTGCTACAGGAGCTGGTGCAGGAGCTGCCGCAACTGGTGCGGAACTTGTCCCGAGGTCTTCAACTTCGACGGTGTACGCCGTGCCATCAACAATTACTCTATACTTATTCACGTTAAAATCTCCTTTCGAGTTTATTTAATTATTCCCGTTATATTTGCATATTTTCAGATCATATTGCCGCATATTGCCTCATATTGCCGTTCTATTTCCATTTGCGAACCAGCCCGTTATTATTCAGCGCGAGCATTCCAGCGGTCTTCCAACGACTGACAGGTCTGAACGTTGCGCTTGCTGCTGAAAATACCTGTGCTTCAGGCGTGACTGACAGAATCCTGAAATTATTGCTGCCTGAGAATTGCACGATTGCTGCTGTGATTGCTGCGACGAGTTTCTTGTTGTCGATTTGAGCGATCTGGGCAACTGGTGAAATCTGAGCAACTGGTGCGGCTGGTTTAGCTGCGGGCTTGGCTGGAGATGGTGTTACTTCATTTTTTTTTTCAGCGCCCGAACCGGCGAAAAGTTTCATCGCGAAGATTGTTCCGGTGAGAATGAGCAAAACTCCGAACACTATCGAGAACGCAACTACACTCACGTTAATCGCGCCTGCAAGTCCTTCAAAGTGCATAACATTTCCTCCTTCGTAAAAATTCGTAAAAATTCGTAAGATATATAAGTGTGAAACTGAGATTTATATTCTAGTGAGGTATCACGCCGTGTTTCTTGCTGGGACGTGACTGTCGCTTGTTTTCGATTCCGGAGAGTGCCTCGTAAATTGCGTGTCGAGTTTCTTCGGGGAGAATTACGCGGTCAACAAATCCACGTTCGGCTGCAACGTACGGATTCGAGAATGTCTTGCGATATTCGTCGATTTTTTCGAGGCGTGTTGAGCTTGGGTCTTCGGAATTTTCGATTTCTTTCTTGAAGACGATGCTAGCTGCGCCCTCTGCACCCATGACTGCGATTTCCGCCTGAGGCCACGAGAAAACAAAATCCGCTCCGAGAGCCTTGCTGCTCATTGCCAGATACGCTCCGCCGTAAGCCTTGCGCATGATAACAGTGATTAACGGAACTGTTGCTTCACTGTACGCGTATAATAATTTTGCGCCCTTGCGAATTATTCCGCCCTGTTCCTGATTCACGCCGGGCAAATATCCGGGAACATCAACGAACGTCACAATCGGAATGTTGAACGCATCGCAATGTCTGACGAATCTTGAGGCTTTATCTGAGGCATCTATGTCGAGACAGCCTGCCATTTCGTCCGGATTATTCGCGACTATTCCGACAGTTTTGCCGCCAATTCTTCCGTAGCCGATTACGATATTTTTCGCGAACCCTGCCTGCACTTCGGTAAATTCTGCATCATCGAAAATTTTCGTAATAACGTCATGAACGTCATATTCTTTGTTCGTATTTACGGGAACGACTTGACGCAGGGAATCATCAGCGCGTTCTACGTTGTCATTCGTCGGTCTGAACGGTGCGTCTTCGAGATTATTCGACGGCAAGTATGACAGGATTTTGCGAACCTGTTCGAAACATTCCTGTTCGTCTTTAGCTTCGAAGTGTGCGACACCGCTCTTGGTGTTATGAGTAGCCGCGCCGCCGAGTTCTTCGCTTGTGATTGTTTCACCCGTGACTGCTTTGATAACTGCCGGACCAGTGATGTGCATGATGCTCGTCTTGTCGACCATGAAAATATAGTCTGTCAGTGCTGGACTGTAAACTGCGCCGCCAGCTGTTGGACCCATAATAACGGAAATCTGCGGAATTACGCCGCTTGCGAGAGTGTTTCGCTTGAAAATTTTCCCGTAACCGTTGAGTGAGTCAACGCCTTCCTGTATTCTTGCGCCGCCGGAATCGTTTATGCCGATGACCGGACAGCCTGATTCCATAGCCATGTCGAGAATTTTGCAGATTTTCTCCGCGTGACGTTCGCCGATTGAGCCGCCAAAAACTGTGAAGTCCTGACTGTAAATGAAAACTTTCCGCCCGTCAATTTCGCCCCAACCTGTAACGACACCGTCACCAAGAAATTTTCTTGATTCAAGATCGAAATTTGTGCAGCGATGTGTGACGAACTCATCAACTTCGACAAATGTCCCCGGATCTAAGAGCCAATCGATTCGTTCGCGAGCTGTTCCCTTGTCTTTCGCTTTTTGCTTGTTAATCGCTTCCTGACCTCCGCCCAAACTCGCCGATTTGCGTCTCTCGGAAAGTTCATCGCAAAGTTCTTCGATAGTTTTTAATGCCATGTAAATCCTTCTCCTCCTTTGTTAAGAGATTTTTCAAAAATATTCTCCGACGACTCAGAATAGCACAGAAATTTAGCAATCGCAAGCTGATTATTCGTTATTATTTGCAAATTTGTTTCGCGCGACTTTCTTGATATAATTCTTGCAGGTTTTGATATTTTTATCACAAAGGAGCGTTTTTGAAATTGAATTTGATGAAGTTCTTGGGATTTGAAACCGACGACGATTATGACGAGAACGAGGATTACGACAACAGCAAATCACGATCCGGCTCAAGATCAGGTTCGCAAAATTCTTCACGAAATACACGGCGCAGAGAACCAGATGACGCACGCGATTCGAATCTGAATCATGATCATGACAGAAATTCCCCGGCGTTAATCATGTTCAAAGGCATTCCCAATGATCAAGAGAAAAAAGTTTTGCGAGATGCGTTTAATAACGGCGCGATGTTGCTGCTCGATTTGCACGAATTATCTCAGCGTGATTTCGAAGAAGAAGGTCGCAGATTTATAACTTTCATGGGCGGCATGGCTTTTAACCGTGGCGGCGAGATTGAATTTATAGAACCATCGCAATATATCGTCGTGCCACATGCGAAAATGTTTGTCACACTTCCCGAGGAAGAATCACAGAATGACAAATCAGGAATTTCTATGCAGGAGCGTGATTTATAATGTCAGATAACATGGAATTATTGACCGCAAAAGATGTCGAGATAAAAGTCTTCAAGAAAGTTCGTTTCGGGGGCTACGCGATTGCCGAAGTCGAGGATTTCCTGAATCAAGTCGCAGATGATCTCGAAGTCTACGCTGAACAAATCGAAGAGAAAGACGCACGAATCCGTGAACTCGAAGAATACGTACAGAAACAGCAATCCATGTCGGACATGATCAAAGACGCACTGATCCAGGCTCGCAAAGCCGCAAATGACATGGAAGCTCAGGCGAAAAATCGCACGGAAAAGATTCTCTCTGACGCGAATCTCGAAGCTTCGAAATTAATCACCGGTGCAGACGAGAAAGTACAGTCACGAATCGACGACGCTGAGAAAAAAGCCGCTGAAATCCTCGCTCGCGCAAAAAATACTGCTGATGATATTATAAAAGAATCCAAAGAGAAAACTCTCAAGACCGAACAAGTCCGCGCAAATATCGAGAACGAACTTCAGGATAAGCGCAACGAGGCAAAATTACAGGCTGATGACATGATCGCTCAAGCACGCGTCGAGGCTCGGAGAATCGTCAACGAAGCCGCAAAAGACGTCGAAGAATACGAGAATCAAATCAAGTTCCTGTACATGAGAAAACAGCAATTCCTGAAAGATACGGTGTCACTCCTGCTGGATTTCGGGCGAACGATTGACAAGGCTCAGCAAGAAGCAGACGCAGAAGCTGAACCGCACGAATCATCGCAATATTACGCGCAGGATAATCATGAAGAGCGTGACTTGTCGAGAATGTTGGACGAACACGAGAATCTCGAACAGGCTAACGAAATATTAAATGCGAATTTGTCCCAAGAAGGTTAATGCCAGAAGAAGAAGGTTTATTCGCAATCGAAACTCCTGTAACAGATATTAGCGGAGTTGGCAGAAAAACAGCATACGCCCTCTCAAAACTGAATATTCACACACTCGAAGATCTGTTTTTCTTTATGCCAAGAAGATACGAAGACCGTCAGAAAGTCATTCAGCTTAAAGATTTACAGAACGGTCAGTTTTTTTGCGCGCTGGCAATGGTCACAAGCTACAGAACTGATTACGCACACGATTTAACCGAAGCAATCATAAGTGACGGCACTGGCAAGATCAAAGCAACTTGGTTCTCAGCACGAATCGGTCAATGCTTTGAATATAACTCGAAAATCGCGTTCTACGGTAAAGCTTCGGAATTTAACGGCGAATTTCACATCACACACCCGAAATTCGAAGTCATGGACGATTACGCACCGCCAACGATTATCGGCAGAATTTTCCCGATTTACGCAGCAAATGCGGACTTGTCACAGAATTCGATAGTCAAATTGATTGATAAAGCGTTCAGAGCATACTCAGATATTTGTCTGGACGAGTTTCTGCCGCAAAAAATTCTGGATAAATACAAGATGCTGAGTTTTCGAGAGGCACTGATGCAGATTCACAATCCACTTAACGAAACTATGTACAGACGCGCACGCAGCAGACTTGCATTCGATGAGCTGTTCCTGCTGCAATGCGGAATATTAATGCGGCGAAATTATTACTTGCAATACGCTAATAAATCTATACGCCTCAAACCCGGGAAATATTACGAAGCGTTCAGAAATGATTTGCAGTTCACACTCACAAACGCTCAAGAACGAGTTATACATGAGATATTCGCGGATTTAGAAAAAGATTTCCCGATGAATCGCTTGCTTCAGGGTGACGTTGGCTCAGGGAAAACTCTGGTTGCATTCTGTGCGATTTTGGCGGCGATTGACTCAGGAGTTCAGGCTGCGTTCATGGCTCCGACGGAAGTTCTGGCAGCTCAACACTTCATCAAGTTGCAGCAAAGTCTCGAACCATTGGGGATCAAAGCCGCATTATTGACCGGAAGCATGAAACAATCTGAGCGCAAAATCATTCTGGAATCGCTCGAAAATGGTGAAATAAATGTTATCGTAGGAACACACGCAATTTTCGCAGAACGCGTGAGATTTCGGGAACTTGGGCTTGTGATAATCGACGAGCAACACAGATTCGGAGTTTTGCAGCGTAACGCTATTGTCTCAAAAGGAATTTCTCCGCACGTATTGTCCATGACAGCAACACCGATTCCTAGAACGATTGTCATGTCGAATTACGGGGACTTAGCAGTTTCTGAGATTGACGAGATGCCGCCCGGGCGTGAAAAAATCGAGACGATTGCTGTGGACTCAAATGACATACGCAGACTCGCAAAAATGATTCACGACGCGATTATTGAAAAACATCAGATTTACTGGGTATGTCCAACGATTGAAGAGGGCGATAGGGGCTTGAGTGCTGTGACTTCAAGATACTGTGACTTGCAGAGATTCTCTCATGCCGGCGAGTTCTTCAACGTAGGGATGCTTCACGGGCAAATGTCCGGTGACGAGAAAAAGCGAATCATGCAGGAGTTCTCGGACGGGGAAATTGATCTGTTGGTCTCGACGGTTGTTATCGAAGTCGGCGTTGACGTTCCGAATGCTACGTTGATGATAATCGAGGACGCTGGACAATTCGGTCTGGCTCAGCTGCACCAGTTGCGCGGAAGAATCGGTCGTGGAAAATCTGCGAGTACGTGCGTGTTGATGTTCGGTGCTTCGACGACTGATGACGGACGCAAGCGAATCGAGTTCATGACGAAAATTTCCAACGGATTCAAATTATCCGAGATGGATCTGTTTCAGCGCGGACCGGGTGAAATTTGCGGCGTGCATCAACATGGCGTGACGGATTTCAGAGTTGCGAATTTGCTGCGGGATTACAAGATTCTAAAAGTTGCGCGTAAAGAGGCGATGGATTTGCTCTCAGAAGATGCGAATCTTGAATCTGAACCGGAGTTGAAGAGCGAATTGCTGCGTAGATTGGGGAATGCTCTTGAACTTGCGATTACGGCGTGAATTATGCGTGAGAAATTCTTTGCGTTCCTGTTGAGAAAGACTTGCACGGAAAAGCAGGCTCTGGAATTTCTGGAGAAAATGCGAATCCCTGATGATGAAATTTCTGCGTTGATGCTGGAGGCTCAGGAGATTGGACTGGTCGATGATGATGCGTATGCGCTGTTATTTGCTCAGGGTCATGACTCGTGGGGTGACGCGAAAATAAAGTTCGAGTTGTCAAGGCGCGGAATTAATTCTGAGAGTGTAGATTACGCTCTGGAAAATATTACGCCTGAACTGGAACGTGCGCGTGAAATTTGCGATTCTCTCCGGAAAAGCTGCGAGGACAGGAAAATTCGTTCACGCTTGATTAGTCGTGGTTTTTCGTCGCGTGTGATTAATAAGATTTTGCGAAATGTGAGTGAGATTGATTACTGAAAATCACGAAAATAGCGCGGTTATTTTTGTGAGAAATTATTTATAATGCTAGTGCATTTTTGCTAGTGCATTTTTAGGAAAAGGAAGTTGATATTTTCATGTCAGAACGTTATGTTTATAGCCTGAAAGATGGCGACGGAAGTAATCGTCTGTTACTTGGCGGCAAGGGTGCGAATCTTTGCACGATGAAGCAGAATAATTTGCCCGTACCTCCGGGATTTATTTTAACGACGGAAGTTTGCAGAAAATACATGCAGGATCCCAAAATCATGGACGAAGTTTGGGACGATGTGAAAAAAGCAGTTGCTGATCTTGAGAAAGATTCCGGTAAAGGCTTTAATGACGCGAAGAACCCGTTATTAGTCTCGGTCAGATCCGGTGCGCCGATTTCGATGCCCGGCATGATGGAAACGATTTTGAATCTCGGCTTGAACGACACGACACTTCAGGGACTTATCGAGGCTTCAGGTAATAAGAGATTCGCGCTTGACAGTTATCGCAGATTTATCCAGATGTTCGGCAGCGTTGTTGATGAAGTGAATTTTGATTTATTCGAAGAAGCGTTGGCAGCGTGCAGAAAATCCGTCAATGCTCAGTTCGATTACCAGATTCCTGCAGAAGCACTCGAGAAATTAATCGTCGAGTACAAAGCGATTTACAAGAAAGCTACGGGTCAAGATTTCCCGACAGATCCTTGGGTGCAGTTACGCCGCGCAATCGAGGCAGTCTTCAAGAGCTGGAATATTCCCAGAGCTATCACGTATCGAAAAATCAACAAGATCGATGATAGTCTCGGCACGGCAGTAAACGTAATCGCGATGATCTTCGGAAACTTGGGCGATGATTGCGGAACCGGTGTATGCTTCACACGTAACCCGTCAACCGGCGAGAATAAATTATACGGCGAGTTCTTGATTAACGCTCAGGGTGAGGACGTTGTCGCGGGAATCAGAACCCCGATGCCAATTTCTGAGCTTGAGAAAGCAATGCCGGAGATTTATAAAGAACTTTGCGCTTTAACAAGCCAGTTAGAGAAAGCTTATCACGAAATGCAGGATATCGAGTTCACGATTGAGCGCGGGAAATTATTCCTGCTTCAGACCAGAGCCGGAAAACGAACTGCTTCTGCTGCGGTGAAAGTTGCGGCTGACATGGTGCGTGAGGGCTTAATCGACAAGAAGACGGCTGTTACACGTGTTGCTCCTGAACAGGTTGAGCAGTTATTACACAGACAGGTTGATCCGGATTCGAAACAGGACGTGTTAGCTAAAGGACTTCCTGCGTCACCGGGAGCTGGTGCTGGAATGTTAGTATTCTCGGCTGATGAGGCTGAAGAATGGGCGCGTGCCGGTAAACCGACGATTCTTGCCAGAATTGAGACAAGCCCTGATGATATTCACGGATTATTCGCGTCAAACGGTGTTGTAACCAGCCGAGGCGGAATGACTAGCCATGCTGCGGTTGTTGCGCGCGGAATGGGTAAACCGGCTGTATGCGGCTGTGAAGCTGTTGAGATCGATTTCGATGCAGAGACGCTTACTGTCGGAGATCGCGTTTTCAAGAAAGGCGACTGGGTAACTGTTGACGGCACATCCGGAACATTCCTCGCTGGTCAGGCCAAAATGGTTGATGCCACGTTCACGGACGATTTCAAGCAGATTTTGTCTTGGGCTGATGAGAACGCTGAACAAATGGTCTGGGCAAATGCTGATACACCCGAAGACGCAAAGAGAGCGCGTGATTTCGGAGCTAAAGGTGTCGGACTTTGCAGAACGGAACACATGTTCATGGGCGTTGACAGATTGCCGGTTATGCAGCGTTTAGTCGTAGCTCTTAGCAATGATGCGTCAGGTTTCGAAGAACGTACGGAAGCTCTCGCAAAATTGAAGGTCATGCAGAAAGAAGATTTCCTGGGAATTTTCAAGGCTATGGAAGGTCTGCCGGTTATAATTCGTTTGCTTGATCCGCCGTTACACGAATTTTTGCCGAAAGAACCGAACGTACTCGAAGCATTAAAGACCGTTGCGAAAGGCTCAGCTGAAGAGAAGCATTTGAATGCCACGCTGGAAAAGATTCACCAGTTGCACGAGAATAACCCGATGTTAGGATTCAGGGGCTGCCGCTTGGGAATGATTTACCCGGAAATTTACGAGATGCAGATGAACGCAATTTTCGAGGCGGTCGCGGAATTGACGAAGGCTGGATTAGTCATAAAACCCGAAGTCATGATCCCGTTGGTCGGCACGAAACCCGAAATGAAATTCTTCAGGGAAATGGCGGATCGAATCGCTGCTGAAGTCAAGAAATCTACGGGCGTTGAGTTTAATTATCTTGTCGGCACGATGATCGAAGTACCCAGAGCTGCATTAGTTGCGGATCAGTTGGCAGAATACGCGCAGTTCTTCTCATGCGGAACGAATGATTTAACGCAGACGACGTTCGGATATTCGCGCGACGATGCTGAGAATAAATTCCTGTTCCAGTATGTCGATAAAGGCGTGTTCAAAGAAAATCCGTTCGCGGTTTTGGATCGTGACGGCGTTGGCGCACTGGTCAGAAATGCTGTTGAGAAAGGACGCAGCGTAAATCCGAAATTGTCAGTTGGAATTTGCGGAGAACATGGCGGAAATCCTGAGAGTATCGCGTTCTGTCACTCGGTGAAGTTGAATTACGTGAGCTGCTCGCCGTATCGAGTTCCTGTTGCGAGAATTGCTGCTGCACATGCTGCACTCGGTGTGCTGAAATAAATAAATTCGCGATAGAACTTGATAGAACTTAATAACTTGCTGAATTTTTTAGTGTAGAATATAATCCCTTTGGATTTTGCGATCTGGAGGGATTTTATAATTTATTTTTACTTTTGCGCAGCGGAGTGTGATATTGTGAACGAAGAATTGCAGAATAATATTAGCGATAATCGTGAACAGGAGAATCAGAAAAATCATAGTCAAAATCATGATCACGGGAACTGTCAAGACCTGAAAAACTTATGGGAAAATATTATATCTAAATCCGGACTTCCCCAAGACAGGGTGTCTTTGTGGCTGAGTAGCTGTACTCCGCTGAAGATTGATGAGAATAATGCGCTTGTTATAGATACGCAGAATCCGTTTGTAAAAGAATACGTGGCGCAAAATTTTTTGAAGGAGTTAGATAATGGGGCTGTGAAGAATAATTTGAACTCTGTGAAGTTGACGTCGAGTACTCCGGAGAAAAGCGTGCAGTTGGATTTAGCATTTGACGATCAGCCTCAGTCCGAGAAGAAGCCTGATTCTTTAGCTTTAGCGAAGATTCACAAGTCCAGTAATTCTGTCAAAGCTAACACGAAATTTGCGAATTTGAATCCTGGATACACGTTTGAGACATTTGTCGTTGGGAAATCGAACAGGCTGGCACATGCGGCGAGTTTGGCAGTTGCGGAAATGCCCGGCAAAGCGTATAACCCGTTATTTATCTGGGGAGGCGTTGGACTTGGCAAGACGCATTTGATGCACGCAATATGTCATCACGCATTATCAAGTTCAAATTCAAAGTCGTCGAATTTGAAAGTGCAATATCTTGGAACTGAGAAATTCCTGAATGAGTTTGTGAACGCGATTGCAACGTCGAAGATGCGGGAATTTCGTGAGCGTTATCGCAGCGTTGATATATTGCTTATTGACGATATTCAGTTTTTGGGCAATAAGGATCAGAGTCAGGAGGAATTTTACAACACGTTTAACACGCTTCGTGATTTTAACAAGCAGGTTGTGATTTGCTCGGACAGACCGCCTTCTGAGTTGCGCGGAATTGAGGACAGGTTGATTAGCCGCTTTGCCTGGGGATTAGTTGCGGATATTCAGCCCCCGGATTTTGAGACGCGAGTTGCGATTTTGCAGAAGAAAGCCATGTTAAAAGATTATGCTCTGCCGAATGAAGTCGCTGGATTTTTGGCGCGGCATATTCCGAGTAATATCCGTGAGCTTGAGGGTGCGTTGAATCGCGTTATGGTTTCGTCTGAGCTGAAGAAAGAGCCGGCTGATATTGATCACGTGAAATTATGGCTGTCGGACGTTCTGAAATTTGAGCAGCCGAAGTTGCAAATCTCGATTGAAGACATAAAAGTCACAGTAGCTGAATATCTAAACGTTTCGTACGATGACATTGATGGCTCGGGACGTTCGACTGAGTTGGCGTTGGCGCGTCAGATTGCTATGTATTTGAGCCGGAACATGACTGATATTAACCTGCGGCAGATTGCGCGAGCGTTTCACAAGAAGGATCACACGACGGTGTTGCACGCTGAGAAAAAGATTGCGGGTTTGCTCGAACATGACAGTAAAATCAAGTTCATTGTCTCAGAAGTGAAGGACAAGCTCAATCGATTATATTACTGGTAGCTATGCTTGTAGTCATGATTAGTCAGAAAAAGTGAACTTTTGATAAAATTCGTTTTATAAAAAATCGCGTTTTGAACCGAGTTCAGAAATGATTCCGAAAAAAGTGACTTAAAGCTTTGTGATTACTGGGCGGAAGCCTGGTGAAAGTTTTGGTGGACAAGGTGGATAACTAGGTGGATACTTGGTGAATAACTCGCAATTTTGGTGGACAACTTTTTGAGAGTTCATTATTTATCCACCACTATCCACCAACTATCCACCACTTATCCACCAAAAATCGCGAATCTTGGTGGATATGCTTTTCAGTTCTGACATGGCTTCATCCGCATTTTTTGAGGTTATCCACCAAAAAAACCTTACACTACTACTACTACTATTTTAAAAAAGTAATAATAGGCGGTGTATGGTGGACAAGTTTTGAAAAACGCGAATCCGGAATCACGAATCCAGAATCACGAATCGCGACCTGAATCGAAATCGAAAAAGACAAAAAAAAAAAATCTGAAAAAGACAAAAAATTATTTCTGAAAGGACGTATATACACAACATGAAACTTGAAATCGAACGCTCTGAATTTCTCAAAGCTTGGCAACTCGCTGAAAAATCCGCAAGTTCCAAAACTACAGTCGAGTCTACTTCCGGAATATTCATCAACGCAGACTCGCAATTTAACCTGTCAATCGTTACTCTCGAAGCTACTGACCTCAAAACTTCCGTAAAATGCAACGCTCAAGGCGTAAACGTTCTCGAACCAGGCTCAGCTGTTCTGCCAGTCTCTCTTTTAGGCAGCCTCCTCAAAAAAATCAAAGCCGACAAAATCATCATCGAGGTCAATAACGAACGCGGTGTACTCACTTCTGGAAAAAGCCGCACTCGCTTCACGATCATTCCGGTCGCAGATTTTCCGGGAATCCCAAAAAGCAACTCTGCTGAGGAAATTTGCGAAATCCAGGCTCAAGACTTCATCAAACTCGTAAACGAAGGCAGTTGTGCCAGTTCCGCTCCAGCCGATTTCCCAAAATATCTCGGAACGTGCCTGCTGCGAACTAACGAAAATTGCATCAAAGCTGTCTCAACTGACGGAAAAAGACTTTCTCTCTCTCAGAATTTCTGCTCAATCAAAAAAATCGACGACTTGCTCTTACCTGCCGCGGCTCTGAAAGAACTCGCAAAAAATATCCAGTCAAATTCCAAAAGCGAATCTTACGTCAAGATCCTTTCGGACGGCTCAACTGTCTGGTTCAAACTCGACGACATAGAATTTTCTATCAGGCGAATCGAAGCTCCTTTCCCAGCCTACGAACGCATTCTCAATAAAGACATCAGAACTACTCTCAAAATCGACTGCGACGAATTTAACTCGGCTCTCGACCGCATCGACGTTATCGCGAAAACTACTCCGAATCACATCGCGGCTATATCTATGAACCCAAACGGCGATCTCAAAATCACAACTCGTGCTCCAGATTTAGGCGCTTCAAGCGAAGTTATTGATTCAAACGACGTTATAATCGACGGCGATCAAATGGTCATAGGCTTCAACGTCGCTTATTTACAGGACGGTCTCAAAGCTATGGGCGCGTGCGAAGTCTTAATCGAGTTCAGTGACGTAGAAGGTCAAGCCCGCTTATTAAGAAGCAACAGTGAAGATTTCCTTTACATGCTCATGCCTGCAAGATTAAGTCCGCAAGACATCATAACTGACGACGAGATCACAGATTTCGATCCCAATTCTCAAACGCGAATTTCCGAACCAGAACCAGCTCCGGAAGATTTCAAAACTCAAGAGCCAGAGCCAGAGCCAGAACCAGAACCAGAATCAGAATCTTGGGACAACGCAAATTCTGAACAGGACGACGGATTCAACGCGTGATCTTCGAGAATTTAAGCGCAATTAACTTCCGGAATTTCGATTCCAGAAAATTCATCTGGTCAACAAATCTCAATCTCATCATCGGCAAAAACGCTTCCGGAAAAACTAATTTACTCGAAGCTTTCAGCATTCTCTCAGGTTGGGGTGCGTTCGGGAAAATTCGCGACCTTCAGAACTGGAATCATCATTCCCTGAATCAAAATCAAAACACTCTGCTCAACGCAAATATTGGGCAGGGTGTTCGTTCTGCGCAAAATCTCTCAAGCTATATTCAAGCGAAAATTTCAAGCCAAATCTCACTGCGCTTCAACGAGAAACGAATCTCAAACACAGAACTACGCCTCGAAATTCCAACGATATTTTTCTCGCCAACAAGCGTGAATCTCATCGACGGCGCACCATCAATCAGACGCAGCTTCCTGAACAAACTCTGTGCGATAATTTTCCCAGCGTTCGCGAAAAGATTATGCGAGTTTAGATTCATCACGCGAAATCGAATCGACTTGCTTCGAAAAAATCGCCCCGTCTCAGCAACTGATATTCCGTTCTGCAAATTGGGCGGCTGGATCATGGACGCACGGCGCAGAGTTCTCACACAAATTTCGCATAACGATTTCACTCTCAAGCTAATTCCCGAAATTCATGATTCATCAAGCGCAGAATTTCTGTTCCGGGAAATCCAGAGAACTTCACAGCGCGAACGTTACGCATTACACCCAATCGTTGGCGCAAATTACGACGACTTGCAAATCACGCTCAAGTCAAACTCAAAGCCAGCTGCAATCGCTCTCAGCCGCGGTCAAAAACGCAAGCTTACTCTCGAACTCATAATCTCAGCCGCAGAATTAATCGCGAAAACTCTCGGGAAAAATCCTGTGCTGTTCTTCGACGATCTCTTCGCGGAACTAGATCCAGAAAATCGCGCGTTCAGCCTCAGAAAACTCGCCCAAACTAACTGGCAATGTTTCGTAACGTCTCCGGAAAATTTCGCCGAATTACACGCGTTCCGTAACGATTTTGAAGCCGGATTCCGTGAGCTTGTCCTTGATTAACTGGATCTGTTCGCCGTCTTTGGTTTCGAGGGCAAGTTTCAAGAAGCAGCTCGTGATTGCCATGTTCGTGTCACCGCGATCGTAATACACCGACACAACGTTAGCTCCACAGCGCGCGATAATTTCCGAAACTTCCTGTAATTGCCCGGGCTTGTCGATTAACTCAATCGTGAGATTCACATTACGTCCCGTCATAACAAGTCCACGGGTTATAACACGCGACAGAATATTCACGTCGATATTTCCGCCAGAAATTATGCAAACGGTCTTTTGCGAATCAATCGGCAATTTCCTGAACATGGCTGCTGCTACAGAAACTGCTCCAGCTCCCTCGGCGATTAACTTCTGCTTCTCGATTAATGCAAGAATCGCTGCGGCTATCTCGTCCTCACTCACGCATACTATGTCATCAACGTATCGCGAAATTATTTCAAACGTAGTTTCACCGGGATTTTTCACGGCAATTCCATCGGCAAATGTCGAAACACTCGCCAAACTTTCACGCTGATGATTCCTGAACGAGTTGAACATGCTAGGAGCTCCGGCTGCTTGAACCCCGAAAATTTTCACGCTGGGTTTGAGTGACTTAATCGCAAACGCAATTCCTGAAATTAATCCGCCACCGCCAATCGGCACAATCACGTTCTGAACATCTTCGAGCTGATCCAGAATTTCCAGACCAATCGTAGCTTGTCCGGCAATTACGTAATCGTCATCGTACGGGTGAATGAAAGTTGCTCCGGTTTCGTTCACAAGCTGCACAGCCCTGTCATGCGCGTCATCGTAAGCTCCGTTCACAAGTTCTACATTCGCTCCCAAACGCCTCGTGCTTTCGACTTTCATAACAGGTGCAGAATCCGGCATACAAATCGTCGAGACAATATTTTTTTTCGAAGCAGCAAGCGCAACTCCCTGAGCATGATTTCCTGCAGAACACGCAACGATTCCGCGGGATTTTTCCTCGTCAGATAATTGCGAAATCTTGTAATACGCGCCACGTAACTTGAAGCTTCCGGTGACTTGAAGATTTTCGGTCTTGAGATACAATCCACCGTCCGAGCTTAATAACGGAGCTGCGATTAAATCAGTTTTTCGCGCACATTCTTTCAGGACGTACGCTGCGTGATAGACTTTGTCCAGTGTAAGCAATTTATAAAAATCCCCCTGTTGAAAATAGTTTTGAAAATAATTTTGAATTGCGAATATTATATAATTTATGCTAAATTTAATAAGCTAAATTTAACAGCAGGAACACGAGAATTTATTTAGATTTAGGGGGTAGCGTTTTGGATCTCAAGAGTTTTTTTAACATAGCGGGTGGAGTTGCGCTGTTCTTGTACGGCGTGAAAATGATGAGTGAAGCTTTGCAGTTCATCGCAGGCGACAAAATGCGTCAGATAATCGGCAATCTGACAAAAACACCTTTGCGCGGAGTTTTCATCGGAATACTCGTTACGGTTTTGATTCAGAGCAGTACGGGTACGACGGTCATGACCGTAAGTTTCGTTAATGCCGGATTGCTCACACTCAAGCAGGCAATCGGAATTATCATGGGCGCAAATATCGGAACGACAATTACGGCGCAAATCATCGCGTTCAAAATCGAGGCGTTCGCGTTGCCATTAATCGCGTTAGGAGTTCTCCTGACAATTTTCGGCAAGTCAAAACAGCTTTCTTATATGGGAAACGGAATTGTAGGCTTGGGATTGCTTTTCATGGGAATGCAAGCTATGGAGGGCGCAACGCATTTGATCTCGCAACACAAAGACATGCTGCTGATCCTGAGCAAAAATCCTTTGACGGGTGTGTTAGCCGGAATGATTCTGACGATTCTGATTCAGTCGAGTGCTGCAACGATTGGTCTAACGATGGCAGTTGCGTCTCAGGGATTGATTACGCTTGATGCTGCTATTCCGATAATTTTGGGCGATAACTTGGGAACGACACTCACGGCAATAGTCGTCGCTATGGGTTCGACCCGTCCTGCAAAACAAGCTGCTGCGTCACACGTATTATTTAATTTACTCGGGACTGTTATATTTTTAATCGCGTTCCCGCTTTACAAGTCAATCGTAATTGCGAGTGCGTCCGATATTGGCAGACAAATTGCGAATGCCCACACGATTTTCAACGTACTTAACACGATAATATTCTTCCCGTTTGTTTCATTGCTAGCGAAATTGATCGAGAAAGTTCTGCCGTTATTACCTGAAGATCGCCCCGAAGAAGTCATGTACTTGAATCCGATTTTGATTTCAGCGTCAACGTCCGCAGCAGTCGAAGCTGTTCGCGATGAATTGGGACATATGGGCAACGTGATTCAGAAAATGCTTGGATTAGTTCGCGAATCATTTTTCGATTACAAGCCCGAAGAACGTGAAAATCGCGTAAAGAGATTCGAATCTTACGAACAAAGCATAAATTCCCTGACGAGAGCGATTTCAGAATATGCGTCGGAAATTTGGCAGAAGGGTGTTTCCGGACAGGTTTCGACGGTTCTTGGCTGCTACGTGAATGCGTCACTTGATCTTGAACGAATCGGCGATCATTCTGAGAATTTGATCGAGATGAGTGAGAGTGTGAACAACGCGGATTATTTGTCCGGAGAAGCTCATGACGAATTGAAAGATATGTTTGATACGGCAGTGAATGCTGTGAGTTCGTCGATTGATTCGCTCTATAACGAAAATTCCGATGAAGCTCTAATGGTCGTGAAGGAACTCGAAGAAAAAATCGATTCTCAGGAACGCGCGTACAGAAAGGCTCATATTGACAGGCTCAATCGCGGCGAATGTGATCCGGAGAAGGGCGTGAATTTTATAACGTTACTGAGCAATCTTGAGAGAATCGGCGATCATAGCAATAACATCGCAGGTTACACGCTGGATATTGTCAAGAATTAGGCTGTTAAAAAGCATGACGAAATATAGCGATAAAGTTCGCAATAATGCTCCCTGGAAATTTTTGGGGGCGATTTTTTTTGCGGCAATATTCGCGTCTGGGATTTTCGCGTGGTGCAGCATAGACGTGAATGTGAATCAAATCGTGAATATTAACGGCTCAGCTGCGTTGTATGATCGTGAGGGAAGATTGTTTCACGTGAGACTTTCGCCGGATTCTGAGTGGCAAATTCCGATCAGGCTTGACGAGATGGGGAAATGGCTGCCATTAGTCGCTGTGAATGCTGAGGACGGGAGATTTTTCAGGCACGTCGGTATAGATATGCTTTCACTTTCGCGAGCGATTTTTCAGGACGCAATTTCCGGTCAAGTAATTTCTGGCGCATCGACGATAACAAGTCAGGTAATCAGGCTTGCAGTCTCTGAGCGTGAGAATCGCAAACGCACACCGGCTACAAAAGTTCGCGAATTTATCATGGCTATGAAACTTGAGCGCAAAATCTCGAAAGAGAAAATTCTGGAATGCTATTTGAATCTCGCACCGTTCGGCGGAAATATTCGCGGAGTTCAGGCGGCATCGTTGATATATTTCGGCAAACCTGCTTCGAAAATTTCTCGGGGAGAAGCGTGTCTTTTAATCGGAATGCTCAAAGGTCCAACGTTATATCGTCCTGACACAAAGCCAATATCTGCGAAAAAACGCCGTGACGAGATAATAAATCTCATGCGCAAGAAACGTGTTTTCACGCCTGAAGAGACAAGACTTGCATTGCTCGAAGAATTGCCGCTTCGCAAGAATGAACTGCCGTCGAGAGCGTGGCATTTTTCGGATATGGTGCTGAACTCGAATCCTGATTTTGACGAGAATGATTTTCACCAGAGAATTTTTCACACGTCGCTGAATCTGGAAACTCAGACGAAACTCGAAGGAATTTTGCGCCAATCACTCTCAGATTTCCCGAATGAAATCACGATTGCAGCCGGAATAGTTGATAATCGTGATGCGTCACTTGTAGCGTGGGTTGGCAATGCGAGATTTGACCTGAATAACACGCAGAATTCGTCATCATGGGTGGATTGCGGACGTGCTCCGAGATCACCGGGTTCGACTTTGAAGCCGTTTGCGTATTTGCTTGCGATTGAACAGGGGCTTTTGACACCGTCGAGTTTGTTGGCGGATACGTCGATGGCATTTTCCGGGCGTGCTCCGAGGAATTTTGACCTGAAATATCACGGGGCTGTCACAGCACGGGTTGCGCTTGCTGAATCGTTGAATGCGCCGGCGGTTCGAGTGTTGCGAATGTCTGGGAATGATCGCGTGCTGAGTTTGTTGCGGTCGATCGGCTTGCACCATTTGACGCAGAGTTCGGAATATTACGGAGACTCGTTAATTCTCGGCGGCTGTGAGATTACGCTGCTTGAGGAACTTGAAGCGTTTTGCGGTTTAGCGTCGCTTGGAATTTACCGGCAGATTTCGTTGCTGAAAAATTCTGGTTCGGATTCAGGTTCGAGATTTGCGTCTGAAGCGTCGTGTTGGTTGATAAACGATATTTTGAATCATCGGGGTAATCTGACGTTATTTGCGCGCGGAACTTTGGGCACGAAATGGCAGGTTGCTCTGAAAACCGGAACGTCTTACGGATTGCGTGATGCTTGGACGGCTGCGTGGACTCCGGATTATACGACAGTTGTTTGGGTCGGAAGCCCCGAGGGAATTTCCTGGCGCGGATTGGTCGGAGCGAGAGCTGCTGCACCGGTTGCTATGAAAATCTTGAGAGTGATTTCGCCGAAGTCAACTTGGTACGAACGTCCTGAAGGTCTTGAATTGCGCCGAGTGTGTTCGGTCTCAGGACTTCCTCCGATAGCAGCGTGTCCGTCTGTTAAATACGAGTGGGCGATTGCCGGAGTAACTCGTACAGTTCCGTGTGACATGCACAAGATTAGAGCCGGAAAATCGATTCTGAGTTTGTCACCGGAGTTTGGGAGTGTTACCGGAAATAATAATGCTCGGGTCGAACGCAGAAATTACGAACTGAAAATTATCTCGCCGATACCTGGAGCTTCGTATTATATCGCGCCGTTTGATCTTGAACGCAAAATTCCGATGAAATCCGAGGGAGGTGTTAAACGAATCTGGTGGTATATCGACGGAGAATTTGCG
The DNA here is from genome assembly GCA_937911045.1 of uncultured Fretibacterium sp. GTDB lineage: Bacteria > Synergistota > Synergistia > Synergistales > Aminobacteriaceae > JAFUXM01. The sequence goes on from CALEPX010000005.1 coordinate 19,498, forward strand.
GGGAGTTCTTTGCCGGAGAATACGTTTTTCTGTTCGCTTCAAGACGGAGAGCATTTAGTCGGTGCAGTAGATTCTGCCGGGAAAACTGCGTCTGTGAATGTGAAAGTGTTCACGCCCGGGCGACGAATGAACGAGAGCGAGAATAATTTGCTGTTCTGAAAAATCTCACAAGGCTTTGGAAAAATGAATCTTAAATGCTAAAATATGAAAAATTACGTATTTATTTCAGATTTGTTTCAGATTTTGTTTCAAAGCGGAAAGGAGGTTTTTGGATTGCCGTTGATTGCGTGCAGAAGGTGTGGGAAAGCTTTTATCGGAGTTGATAAAGGCAGAAGTAGTTTGTGTGTTGATTGTCATAGACATTTAGAGACAGTTTATGGAAAGGCTCACGAATATTTGCGAGATCATCCGAACGAGAGATTCGATGTGCGTAAACTTTCGTATGATTGCGGATTAAACTCGTATGATGTGCAGATTTTGGTTGAGATTGGCTGGCTTGAGCGTGACATTCAGACATACACGAGTTCAGCTGAAGCACGTAAACAACAGGCGGAGGAATTTCAGAGAGAAGTCGACAGATTGAAAGAGAAAACACAGTTGAAGACATACGGCGGACAAATTTATGCGCGGGATTACGAGTCTCGCAGGCGTTATAGATGATGGGATTTGAGTTCGAGTTTGAGCGTGAATTTTTGCTGGTGATATTTGCGATTTTCGGAGCGAGTTTCGGCTCGTTTCTGAACGTTGTAGCGCATCGCAGCATCGAGGGGCGTTCATGGTGGGGACATGAGCGTTCGATTTGTGAGAGTTGCAAGCATGTTCTGGGATTTTGGGAGTTAATCCCGATTTTGTCGTGGCTGTGTTTACGTGGCAAATGCAAGAACTGTGGCGCGAAAATTTCGGTGCGATATTTGCTCGTTGAATTAATAACGGCAAGCGCGTTCGGGCTGATAATTTTCCGGCACGGATTATCGTTCGAGAGCTTGTTGGCGTGCGTGGGGATTTGCGGAATGATGATTAACTCGCTGACTGATATTGAGACCGGAGAAATTTTTGACGTTTACACGCTATCGTTTGTGATTTTGGGATTGCTGCTGAGAATTTACGCCGGATTTGGCGCGATACTTGATGGATTTCTGGGAGCGTTGTTCGGCTTCGGAATTTTCGCGCTGATAATAATTCTCTCACGCGGCGGCATGGGCTGGGGAGATGCGACGTTCATGTCTGGCATGGGAGCGTTACTTGGCTGGAAATTAGCGATGCTTGCGTTTTACATCGGAATAATGTTCGGCGGAATTTGCGTGTTAATATTGCTGTTAATCGGCAGGCTTCACTGGGGAAAAGGAGAATCTGTGCCGTTAGTTCCGTTTTTGAGCGTAGGATGTTTTGTGGCGTTTCTGTGCGGCAATGACATACTCGCGAACTTGAGTTTCGGATTCTGAATTTCGATTTTCCAGTTAATGCCCGTGCGGTATAACGTCGAGTTTGCTTTTTTCGTTCACAAGGTCAGCGTGCAGCAGAAACACGAATGAGATCATCAATGGCAACACAGCTAACCAGATTGCGCGTTCTTGCATAAATTGGCTCAAGAACGTCATGATTGCGCCTCCGATGAAAAACGTGATTAGTAATTGCGAATGTTTGCGTAGTTTCTGTTTTGCGGTCTCGTCGTCGTGATTTCGGATTATTGACGCGATATTCACGCCGATTTGCCGAACGTGATTTGTTATGAAAGTTGTAGCCATTGGGATTCCTTCAGCTTGTCGAAACGTGTTGAACTGCATCGAACACAGGAAATTTATCATGACCTGAACGATTTGATTCGGCATCGTCAACGGAATGAATCCGATTAAGATTAACACCGCAGCTTCAACTCCGACTAGAAACGTATCCCAGCGCATGAAATGTGATTTTCGAATTTTCAGCGGCATAACTTCAGAGACGATTGTTCCCAGAATATACGCAATCAACGGGATCAAATAATACCCGGCTTTAAGAAAATTTCCCTTTCCGAACGCCATTGCCATCATAGCGACGTTCCCAGTCTGAGCGTTACAGAAAACTCCTCCGCGCATATTGTACGTGTAAAGTCCCATCATTCCGCCGGCAAGAGTTAATAACTCGAAGATATAATAACGCTCGCATGTCAGGTAAAATTCGTGATTATTCTGTACAGCTTTCGGATTAATAATATTACTCATGATTTTTGCAACCCTTTCTAAACGGACATTTTTCGCAGTTATGATTATGCTTGTGATTCTCGTTAAGGCATCTCTCGGACGCAATTATGATTCTCTTGCGGATATTTTCCCAATCTAGTTCTGAATATTCACGTTCGAGATATTTCCCCTCACGCAAGAATACGATTCCAGTTCTGATTTTGCAAGTCATATTTTTCACGCAGCGGCTCAATGCAAACGCGTAGAAATCCATTTGCGATTCGTATAATCCATCGGGTGCGTTATCGCTCAAAGTCGTTTTGTAATCCAACAATTTGTAGCAATTAGAATCTTGCTCTTGATATAACACGTCAATCGACCCAGCCAAAATCAGATTCCCAAGCTCTATTCTGAACGCGGATTCACGCTTGAGTTTTTCGGAATGTCTTAGCAAATTCACGCCTTCAGGACTGGCGAAAAATCTCAGCAGCCACGCCTCCAAGATTTTTTTCACGCTATCATCACGCCAAACTCCGCGCAATTTCACCGGCAAATGATTCAGGGATTCGCGACTGGTTAGCAATTTCGAAATTTCGGATTCATAATCGCCCGACTTGAGATTAATTTTCGACAAAACCCAGTGAGCCAGACTTCCAATGTCAGCACCGCCGAAAAATTCTGAGTCATCATCGTTAGCAAAATCTTTCTCCGGACTTTCCCACGTGAGATTGATCCCCTGCAAATATTTTCTACGCCAGGCATCGCCGCAAAATTCGTAGAGTGAAAATGACGTCGCGGAAATCTGTCGCAAATGTGTGTTAATTCTCGCAAGATTCACTCGCTGCAAATTCGGCAAGTCTTGAGAATCTCGTGCGTTATGTTGAGTTGGGATTTTAGAGCCGGATCCGGATTCAAGTTCAGGTTCAGGTTCGGATTCGGATTCATTCATGTATTCGGGGGCGTGTTCGTAGAGAATTTTTGTCCAGGAATTTTCGTAGGCTTCACCGGATTCTTTCACGAGTGAGCAGAATATCAAGCTGTCCTGTGCGCGTGTTGCTGCAACGTAGAATAATCGCAAGTCCTCTTCACGTTCGCCCTGTTCGTTGAGTAGCTTGTCCCAGTCTGAAATCTGCAAATCTGTTTCCGGATCGAAAATTTCGGGCTTTAATTCGTCGGGAATATCGCTGAAGACCAAACCCAATTCTCGTGACGCTCTGAGATTGTCGTAGCGTTCACTGTGAGTTGTCTTTGTTTCGAAAATTGCGACGGCTGGATATTCGAGACCTTTTGAGCCGTGAATAGATATTAGTGATACAGCGTTCTCGTTTTTATCGCGCCATGACGGTTCATCAAGAGTAACGCCGCCAGTCATAGCACGCCCAAGCCATTCACTGCAAGCCGATAATCCGGAAACTCCGCCCTCCTGAAAACTCATCGCGATTGAGATTGCCTTACGCAAATTCCGGATTATTCGCAAACGATTCTCGAATTTGTAATCACTAAGCCAAGATCGATCACGGTCAAAGATTTCGATTATTGCAGCCGCGCCTTTTATTTCGCCGATTAATGCCAAGTGTTCGAGCCTGTGAAAAATTTCTGGCAATTCCTGTTCGAGAATGCTTATGATTTTGCGATTGCTGTCCTGTGAGCGTAATTTCAGGATTCTCATCGCGTCGGATTCACTTGCTCCGGAGAATGGCGACATTAACCAGCCCGCAACAGACGCGTCGTCGTTGAAATCCGCACAGGAACGCAACATGCTGATAACATCGCTGACTTCACCGCGACCGAAATATCCCGTGCTGCGATCCTGAACAGTCTTGATTGCAAATGAGGCAAAAGCTTCTTCCAGAGTTTCGTAATGAGTCCGGCTTCGGCATAACACAGCGAAATCTGCAAATTCAATCGGGCGAATCACTTGCGAATCTTTGTCCCAGATTGTTAGCTTGTTATCGACACAGGTTCTGACTTTCTGAGCCAGTTTCAGCGCGAGATTTTTCACGGAGTCTGAGACGCATTTTGGCTGCAAGATCGTCTCGAAGTCTTTCATGCTGCCGTTGCTGCGTTCGCTTGAGATTTCCGCGGGTTGAATGTATTTGTAAGCTAATTTTGACATTGCCGCGGAATTTCCCAGACTGTATTTCCAGATTGAGCCGAAAATTCTGTTTATGCGTTCGAGTAATGACGGACGCGTTCTGAAACTTACGTCGAGATTCACACGTTCAGAAGCTGCGTCGATTGCCTGAGCGAATAATTCCGGTTCGGCGTGCCTGAATCTGTAGATTGACTGTTTAGGATCGCCGACTGCGAAGAAGCTGTTATTTTCGGATTGGTCAGCGAGTGCGCAAATCATTCGGTATTGCAGCGGGTCTGTGTCCTGAAACTCGTCAACAAGAATGTGCGCGAAATTTTTTGTGACAGCTCCTTCTTCGATTGCCTGCAACGCGTGAGAGATCATATCTGAGAAAGACATGATTCCACGACGGCGTTTCGTAATATCCCAAATTCCCCATGATAACGCGCAGAATTTGATCAAGACGCTGCGTAATTCGAGTTCCTGAGTTAGCAGATTTGTGTCGAGATTTTGAGTGATTTTCGTGATTCGCTTTGGTTGAGAACTTCGCCATACTCCGAATGTTATCCCGAGAAATTCTTTCAGGCTTTTGAACGGTTCGCCGGTGCTTGCCCTGAGATTTTTGCTGGTGAGTTTAGCGTAGAAATCTCTGGGTGTGAAATCGTCGTGATGATTGAGAATTTCGTTGAACATTCGAGCGTTTTCGTAGCCTTTGGATTTCGGATTCGGCTCTGGCAAGTCGTGAATATTTTCCCAGTTTGAGTAAACGTGCTGCCAGTGTTGCGAGAGAATTTTCGTGACGGGGATTTTTGCGCGTTCGATTAAGCGATAGTCGTCAGAGTGTTCGAGAATTTCACGCCATGAAAGCCCCCGTGAAGCGTGTAAATCCGAAAATTCTTCAGCAAGCCTCGTGAGAAATTCTGCGCCCCATTTGTTGACTGCTGCGGATAGTATAGAATTGCTGTCGAGAAATTTTGCCGTGTCGTTTAGAATTTTCTCGTGAGAAGCTGTGAGTGAATGAAGATTTGAGTACGCGAGCGCAAGCCTGATTGACAGCCAGAAATCAGAATGTTGACGCGGAGAAATTACGGACGCAGTTGGGTCTAAATCCAGAGAAAGCCCGGACTGTTTGAGCAATCGTGACGCGAACGCATGAATTGTCGAGATCCATGATTGTGCGAGTGAAGCTGAAATTTCGGATTTAGAATCAGGAAAGCGATTCTGGATTCGTTTTTTCATGTCGTTTGCTGCTGCCTGAGTGAATGTCAGCGTTAATATGTCATTCGGAGTTAGTCCGTCCTGAAGTAAGATCGAGAAATAACGCTGTGATAACACCCAAGTTTTCCCAGTTCCGGCTGATGCGTCTACTGTGATGCGATTTGCGCGTGATTGAATTGCGATTTGTTGATTTATATTTGCGTTGGGCATGATTGTGATTATGATTATGATTTCAGCAAGATTCTTGCATGTTCGAGAGCCTGAGTTATATTCGGCTGACCTGATAACATTCGTGCGATTTCCTGAACTCGTGATTCGCCGGAAATTTCACGTGTGAATGACTCGGAATTTTCGCGGCATACGAGAATATGTTTTTCACCAAGAGCCGCGATTGATGCTTCGTGAGTTACGAGAATGACCTGACATTTTTGCGAGAGTTTCTTCAGCTGCATTCCGGTTAAAACTGCCGCACGTCCTCCCAGACCAGCTTCAACCTCGTCGAAGATTATCACAGGTGTAAGCCAACGTTCCGGAAGCGAAATTTGCAGCGCGAGTAATAATCTGCTGAGTTCACCGCCGGACGCGATTTTTTCCGCACGACCCGAACGCAATCCCTCGGATAATATGAACTCGATTTCGTCTGCTCCGGTGCTGCGTAATTTTGGCAGGGACTGGAATTTTATCTCGAATTTGATTTCCTGCATTCCAAGACTTGCGAGAATATTATTCACACGTTCGCATAATTCTGAGGCGCAAATTTGCCGTGCTTTTCGCAATTCCAGAGCCAGAATATTTGCTGAGCGTCTTAACTCGAAAGTTTCGCCGGATAATTTCTCGGAGTCATGTTCGCTGTTTTCGAGCCATTTGAGTTTTTCGCGCATTTCTGAGCAGAATGTTATGAGTTCGCTTTCGTCTGAGATATTCGTGATGCGTTTGAGTTTTCGCAATGCTCCGAGGCGTGATTCGATTTTGTCGCGTTTGATCTGTTCGGATTGAATTTGTTCGTGCGATATATTGAGCGTTCTGAGGATTTTGTCGAGAGTGTCGAGTGAATGAGTTGCGATTTTGCGATTTTCGGGCGTTAGTGACGCAGCAATATTTTCGAATGCAGAGCGCACATTTTCGAGCAATCCCTCGCCGGATAGACCGCCGGTTAAAATATTTAGATTGAGAATAGCTTTTTCGAGGGCGGAGATTTTGTGTGAAGTGTCGGATAACGCATTTTCGAGCGATGTCTGCAAATTCTGCTCAGGCTGTGCTAGATTCATGAGCTGGAAAATTTCGCGGTAATTCCCGTAAGTTCTCTCAGTTTCGGAGCGTAGTTTTTTCATCGCGCGCAAATTCATGTTGGATTGTTTTGCGAGTTCGAAAGTTTTCTGAAATTCCGGGATTAATTCGCTCTTGATATTCTCTGGCAAACATGAGTCCAGCAATTCGAGTTGCTTGTCTTGATTCAGCAAGTCCAGATTCGCAAATTGGCTCTGAATTTTCATGAGTGAGTTTATCAAATCTGACGCTTTTGAAGCCGGAACTGTGTCAGAATTGATTTGTGATTTTGAGCGACCTGAACTTGAGACGCTGCGTGAAATTTTTAATCCGTCGTCAAATTCCGCGCAGACTTCGCCACGAGATTCTCCGGCACGAATGAATTTGTTGTAGGCACGTGATGCTGCGATTAATTCGAGTGAACGTATAATGCTGCTTTTTCCAGAGCCAGATTCGCCGGTGATTACGTTTAAGCCGGGATAGAAATTTATTTTCGCGTCGGATATGCCGCCGATGTTCTTGATTTGCAAAGATTTAAGCATGTGATAATTTTACGCGTTCTCCCCAGCCTAATTTCTCGTTTACGATGTCCAGGAATGATTTGTTTTCGAGAGTGACGGTTCTGATTTTTTTCGAGCGGGATAATTTCACGTCGATTCTGTCACCCGGGAAAACTTCGTAGGCTAATTGTCCGTCCTGAGTGAGCATAATATCCCGTGAAACGCCCCGAGGAATTAGTGAAACGCAATCGTCTTTTGAGGCGAGAATCGGTCTTGAATACAGCGTGTGTGCGCAAAGCGGCGCGAGTAATAATGCGTCCATGTGCGGCGGAATTATCGGACCTCCAGCTGATAGCGCGTAAGCAGTTGATCCGGTCGGAGAGGAAATTATCACACCGTCAGCAGGTAACACGCAGAAAAATTTGTCGTTGAATCTGATTTCGGTTTGTAATAATCTGGCGATTGCGTTCGTGTTGAGAACTACGTCGTTGAGAGCGTATAGTTTGTGAAGCTGTGAGCCGTCGCGGTTAATCGTGCAGGATAATACGGCGCGTTCAAGAATTTCGAATTTGTCGCTGATTATGTTTTGCAGATCGAGTTCGGCATGTTCAGGTTTGCTTGACGCTAAGAATCCCAGATTGCCGAGATTGATTCCGTGCAGAATAATTTCTGTTCCCAGAATATATCTCGCGGCTCGCAGAAAAGTTCCGTCACCACCGATTACGATTGCTAATTTTACGGTTTTGAGCCATTGTTCGTCGTCGAGTCCCGAAGTTGTCAATGCGCTGGCTTCCTGATGAGGCAAAAGAAACGGGCAATTATTATTAATTCCCCATTGGAGCAGAAATTTCGCCATGTTTACGGCTTCAGGTTTGCGGAGATTGATTATCATTCCCAAATTTTTCATGATTTTCATGATGAGATTATTTCGCAAATTCCGTGTATAGCATACTGGCTTGAATGTCGCGATTGTTCTGGTATTTGCCGCTCTTGTAAGTTTCGAAAGGTTTTGTCACGGTGTGATAATAAATCTGCGCGATTGATACGCCAGCGAAAATTCTCACGGGTTGCACGCAGAATAATTCCAGCGTCCAGTAGCCAGCGAATCCTACGTCACCGAAGCCGGCTGTGACATGAATGCAAATGCCGAGCCTGCCGATTGAAGAACGTCCTTCGAGCATTGGGATCAAATTTTCAGTCCGGGTAAATTCGACGGTGCGTCCCAGATATAATTTCCCGGGTGTGAGTATTAAGCCGGATTCCGGAATTATGATTCGTTCGGTTGGATTTTGCGCGCGCATGTCGAGTAAATCGTTTTTGTATACGAGTAATTCGTTGTGCAGCGAAAGATTATAGCTGTTTGAGTTGATTTTGCTTTCGTCGAACGGGTCGATTATTATGTCCGAGCCGATTCGTTTTTTAATCTCGATGCCTGATAGAATCAAAAAAACACTCCCTTAGATTATATGCTTAGATTACGCGTGAAAAATATTGCCTGAAAAACGCTGATATAATAATACAAAAATTATTTTAGTACGAAAAATTTATCACGAATGACATGAATAACAAGAATATCAAGAACATAACGATAAAAGAAATAAAGCAATTAGTGAAAGAGTCTCAGTTTATGACAACCGGCGTGCTTTCGAAATTTACTCAGCGCAAGGATCGCAATGATAAGCCATTCTGGGATATTACGCTTAGTGACAAGAGCGGCGATTTAGATGCGAAAATCTGGGGCGGTTCAACGTGGTGGAGCTTGCTTGACGGCGATGAAGTGCCGATTGACCCGATAAATTCGGAATTGAAATTTCCCGGAGCAGTCGTGTCGGTTTTGGGTAAGACTTCGGAATTTCGTGAGCAGTTGCAGTATAACATCAGCGATTTGTATTATCTTGACCAAAGCGAAAATCCCAAGGAAAGTTATATGAGACGTTCACCGATTTCTGACGAGGAACTTGAGAGCGGATTCCGGAATTTGCTGGAGCAGGTCTCGGAGCCTGTGAGGAAATTTTTGCAGCACGTGTTCTTCGAGAGAAATTTGTGGGAGAAATTCAAAGTTTATCCGGCAGCGATTTCGATTCATCATGCGTACGTTGGCGGATTGCTTGAGCATTCGTTGAGTGTTGCGAGTTTGGGACTTGAGATTGCCAAGCATTACGATGTTTTCAAAGTTCCGGTGAATAAAGATCTCGTGATTGCCGGAGGATTGCTTCATGATATTGGGAAACTTTACGCGTATAATAACGTGCCGATTTCACAGATGAGTCTCAACGGAAGTTTGGTTGGACACGTGTCGCTGGGTTATGAGAAGTTCATGCAGTTTGCTGAGAGTCAGAATTTGGATTCGAGATTTGTCACGGCGATTTCGCATATTATAATCAGCCATCACGGGAAACCGGAATTTGGCTCACCAGTTACGCCGATGATGCCCGAAGCGTTAGTTGTGAGTGCGGCCGATAATCTCGATTTCCAGTTGAATTACTGGCGCTGTCAGATTGAAGACTTGAATCCGCAGAGTGATATGACGGAATACTTGCCGCTGTTGGAGCGAAAATTCTGGCGAGGATTTCCGGATTATAATTTGCAGCCATGAGTTACGCGTTGAAAATTTCCCGGGAAGATGATGACAGACGCTTGGACAGGTTTCTGCGTTCGCAATTCAAGAACGTAGCCTTGTCCGAGATAATGCGTGCGATTCGCAAAGGTGCAATTCGTGTTAATTCGTCGAGAGTCAGAGACCCGGGTGTTCACGTGTTCGATGGCGATGAGTTACTCGTGCCGTGGGCGTTGGATTCTCGCGATGAAGTTGCGGCATTCACAGCCAAGAAATTTTCGGATTTGGGAAACGTTGGGATTATTTACAAGTCTGAGAATGTTTTGATTCTGAATAAGCCTGCGGGAATTTTGGTTCAGCCGGATGTTGCCGGTGGAGATAGTATTGTCACGAGAGCAGTTTCGGTTTTTGGACGGGCGTTCGCAGTTCACAGACTTGATCGTAATACGACAGGAGCGATTGCCGTTGCTTTACACGGGGATTCGTCGCGAGCATTGATTGAATTATTCAGGGAACGTTCGGTGAAGAAATATTACGCAGCGATTGTTGCCGGAGAGATTAAGAATCGCCATGAATTTGAGATTAACGCGCCTTTGAAGAAAGACTCGGAGAATAATATCGTGAAAGTTGATTTGACTGACGGATTGCCGGCGATTACGCTTTGCAGAAAATTGACCGGAGATTCGCAGTATTCGCTCGTGATGCTGGAACTGGTTACGGGCAGAACTCATCAAGCACGCGTACACATGTCACACGTTAGTCACCCGATAATCGGCGATAGAAAATACGGATTATTTAACGCCAAGACTGACAAGAAAATCAAGCGACCGTTATTGCACGCGTACGAGATAAGCTTTCCTGACGATTTGCCCCCTTCGATTGCAGAACTGGAGGGCAAAATTTTTCGTGCGGCATTGCCTGTGGATATGCAGGAATTTATCAAGCTTCGTGGTTGGGATATTGAGTTATGAGAATCGGGAAAATTATTTTGAAGCTGGCGATTGCTGCGGTGATTTCGATTGCGTTTTACTACGCGCTGAGTTATGTCGTAATTCGCAAGTGGAATAACACGGAATCAATAATCGTTGAAGTTCTCGCAGCCGGTGAAGAACATGAGAAAAATTTCGATGACACAGAACCCGGGAAAGATAATTATCGCGTGTTTGAGCGTGAGATTGTAATTTCGCCGTTATCGAACTCGGATTCGAATGTGCAGAAGCTCACGGTTTCGCGCCTTGAGAACATGGGCGTTGATATAGTCGTCGGGAAGAAATATTTGCTTATTTGGGACGTGTTTGAGGACGGAACGCTGCAATATTCGGTTTCAGATGCGTTTCGCGTGCCTGAAGTCGGAGCGTTTATTGTGGGAGTTTTTCTGACGGTGATATTGCTTACTGGCAAATCTGGATTATATGCTGTGTTAGGATTGTTCGCGTCGATCGGGATTTTGATATTTGTGATGATCCCGTTGATTGTGAAAGGCTGGTCACCGATTATGCTGTCAATGGCGAGCGTGTTTATAATTGCTACGGTGACGATTCTGTGCGTAGTTCGCCGTTCGCGATATAGATTCGTCGCGTTACTGGGAAGTCTGGGCGGAGTATTTTGCGGATTCGCGGTTGGCATGATAGTCGTGTACGCCTGGCAGTTGAACGGTCTTGGCGGAGAAGGTGCGTCGTTGTTAGCTTCGACTTTGCCGGGATTGAACATGCGCGGGATTTTGCTTTCGTCGATTCTTGTCGGAGCGATCGGAGCAGTGCTTGATGTCGGAGTTTCGATTACGGCTTCGATGTCCGAATTTGTTGATTATGATCCGGAAATTCCGTTGGACAGATTATTGCTCGCAGGTCTGAACGTTGGCAATGAAGTTTTGGGCAGCATGATTAACACGCTGATATTGGCGTATATTGGCAGTTCGTTGCCGATGGCTGTGTTAATATCCAGCGGCGGTGTGAATATCGAAGGAATTTTGAATGACCCGTATATTGGACAGGAAATTATTCAGAGCTTGGCTGGCACGTTGGGATTATTGTTCACGATTCCGGTTACAGCGTTCTTTTTTGTAATTCAGGAGGGAATAAAGCGTCGAGATGAGTGATTTTAACGGAAATATTGCAGTAATAGACGTTGGCAGCAATTCGGTGAAAATGAGGATCGGACGTCTCGGCAGCGAGGGGAAATTATTGATTGTTCGAGATGAGACTGAAGTTACGAAATTGGGAAGGTTCGTGCTGAGTGATATTCAGGGGAAGAATTTCAAGCGCGAGAATTTTGTCAAGACGATTGACGCGATAAAGAAAATGTTGTCACAGGCTCGTCATGCGAGTGAGATAATTCTTGTTGGCACGATGGCGCTGCGTGCGGCAGATAATTCTGAGGAGTTTCTTAACGCGGTTCGTGATGAGACGGGATATAATATCCGGATTCTGTCTGGTCAGGAAGAAGCTGAATACTCGTGGCTTGGGGCGATTCATGATATAAGCAAGAGTGAAGATGATAATATCGTAATGTTTGATTCCGGCGGAGGCAGCACGGAATTTGTTTTCGGACGCGGCTCTAAGATTGAGAAAGTTACGAGTGTCTCGATTGGAGCGGTGAATATCACGGAGAAATTTTTCTCGAAGCATCATGAGATAATCAAGCGCAGAAATATTGATCAGGCTCTGGAATATATTGCTGAGAAATTGCACGAATATGGCATTCAGAATCTTTGTGAGAATCGTGAAACGGTGAAAATTATCGGAGTTGGCGGCGGAGTTGTGGCGATGGCTGGAGTGAAGAGTGCGAACGAGATATTCATGCCGTCGAATTTACACGGAATGCGCATAACTCAGAGAGATGTCAGGCGTCAGATTGAATTGTACTCGTCATTAACTTTGCGTGAACGTCAGAATATAATCGGCTTGCCGCCAAATCGTGCGGACGTGATTCTTGGCAGCGCGTGCATAGTTCATGAGATTTTGAAAAACTTTGCGCTTTCGAGGCATGAGTGTTTCTGCACGGTGAGTATTAACGGATTGCGAAACGGAATATTAATCGAGAGATTTTTGCAGCGTTGAGATGTTAATCTGAGATGTTAATATATAAACTGGGGTGAAAAAATTGTTACTTGAACTAATGTCAAACGGAAGTCTAGCACAGTTGCCGCCGGAGAATATCCCAGAAGGTCTGAAGTTACCTGATAGCCCGTCGGTGATGCTTCTGTTGCCGAGGAATAAATATTTATTGGGGACGGAAACTTTTTCAAAAACTCCGAAATGGGTATATTGTCCGGAGAATCAGAAAATTACGGACGTGAATCTTTATGATGGCGAGAATTTGTGTTTGCCGGCATCGTCTGAGAATTTGAGCGAACAGATTATATTGTCGAGCAAGACGGTGAATGAGCTGAATCGTGAATTATATTCTCAGATGGAGCCACCCGGTGAACATTTTTCGACGGTGTTGATATTGCAGTCGATTTTGAAGAGCAGCAATTATGTTTCGGGACAAGTTTCAACTCGGGAATTTGCAGGAGCTGACGAGCGTGAATTTATGTCAATGCTGGGAGAAAATCCTGTTTTGTTCAAGATATATTGGGCAGTGAGATTTGCTATGTTTCGTAACGAAATGGAACACGTCGTGCAGATTGAACGTTGGACGAAATTTCACGATGTGTTTGAAGATTATGCTGCGACGAATCATGATGGCGATTCGGAAAATGCTCTGGAAAATGATTCTGGATTCCGGATTTGGTTTTCGATTCTTGAGATGCCCGATGAGAAAATCATGCGCGAGATTAACGAACTGGAATTTTCGCGTGACGATGTTGAGAGAATGTTGAACCAGAAAGTTTCTCCGGTGAGAATATATAATCCGAACTCTGGCTGGCTTGTGTTGGCGAGATTTGGTTTTGATGAGGCTGCGATGTTTTTTATGTGGCTTTACGTGAAATTTGGGCTTTGGAAAAAATTCGAGAGCAAGCGCGCAAATGTTCAAGACATGATTCTCGCGATTTGGGGAGCATACGAAGTTGAGCAGGCCGTTAGGGAGCGTATGAAATACAAGAAGGGGGAGGACGTTAGCTAGACATGAAAGTTATATTCTCGGGTGTGACGAAAGTTTTCGAACCTGATATTGCTGCGTTGCTTGATGTTTCGTTCAAGATTGAACAGGGCGAATTTGTTTTCGTGATTGGCACGACTGGCTCTGGAAAATCTACGCTGCTGAGATTAATGACGCGTGAGATTTTGCCGACGAAGGGCGTTGTCGAGATTGGCGACGTGAATTTGCGTAGAATGCGAAAGGCAGACATTCCGTATTATAGGCGCGATGTTGGATTAGTTGCTCAGGATTTCAAGCTGATTCCGAGTTTGACGGTTTTCGAGAATATCGCGTTCGTAATGGAAGCTATGTCAATGCCGCGAGCAGTCGTTGAGGACAGAGCCAAAGAAGTTATTAATCGTGTCGGATTGTGGCGCAGAAGGCACATGAAACCTGCGCAATTATCCGGCGGAGAGCAACAGAGAGTTTCTATTGCGCGTGCGTTGGCAAATTCCCCGTCGCTGTTCATAGCTGATGAGCCAACAGGAAATCTTGATTTTCATACGGCAGCCGATGTCATGAAAATATTATTTGACATAAATTCCGCAGGTGCGACGGTTATAATGTCAACGCATAATCAGAGCATAGTGAACGCTGCACGCCAACGTGTTCTTGAACTGGACGAGGGCAAATTAGTTCGCGATGAGCAAAGAGGAGGTTATACGGTGTAATGACTGCGTTTAAGTATGTGTTACGCGACACGTGGCGATTAATAACGCATCATTGGGTGTTGGGATTATTGACGCTTATCACTGCCGGCGTAATGTTATGGATTTTGGGAGTTACGACGCTGTTCTCGCTGAATCTGGAGAATCTGCTGTCGAAACTTGAGAGTGAATTGGTAGTTCAGGCGTATTTGAAGCGCGATAATACGATTGATGTCGAGAAAATCACAGCTGAGATTAAGACTTTGCCCGGAGTATCTAACGTGAAAGTTTTCTCACCGTCGGATTCGCTGGCGAAATTGCAGGAGAAGATGGGGTCTCAGTCTCGTGCGCTGGAAATGCTCGGGGATAATCCGATTCCGTGGAATTTCGAGATTCACGTGAATAATGCTGTTGACGTTGAGCCATTGGTCGAAAATTTGCAGGAGATGCCTGAAGTCGATGATGTAGTTTACGCAGGAATGGTCGTGCGCAGAATTTCGGCGTTATCGAGTGTTTCGTCAAGAGCTGCGTTAGTGATGTTCGTGCTTTCGGTTATAATTACGGCGTTGGTTGTTTATAACACGATTCATATTTCGCTTTATTCGCGCCGTGATGAGATTGGGATCATGTATTTAGTCGGCGCAACACGTGCGTATATTGCGACACCGTTTGTTCTTGAAGGGACGTTGCTGGCTTTACTCGGAGCATTGCTGGCAGGCGGAGGAATAATTGCTGCGTATTTCCCTGGGACGGCGTTGTTGCAGAATAGTTTGTCGTTCCTGTCGTCGAGTTTGATAACGGATCGGAATATTATAATCAGATTTTGCTTGTTACTTGCTGGATTTGGCGCGACGTTGGGATGGGTTTGCAGCTATTTGATCGTCACGAGATTTATTGGCGCGATTACGAAGCCGAATTAGCATGAATAATAATAAAACGATATTAGTTGCGTTAATCCTTCTGATTCTGCCGTGTGTAGCGTTCGGTGCTGCCGCGAAGAAGACAACTCAGGTCAAAGCAAAAACTCAGCCTCAGACGCTTGACGCGAAAATTGCTTCTGAGGAGAAAAAACGCAGCGATTTGACCAGGCAAATTCAGGAATATAAGACCCAGATTAAGCAGATGGGCGCAAAAGTTGACGGATTGCTCACGAAGGTGAACACGCTTCAGCAGGACGAGTCTATGGCGCGTCAGGAGCTTACGGTTCTGGAACTGCAAAACGAGAAGATTCAGGATAATATTAATATTCTGGACGTGAATATCCGTGAAGAGCAGGTCAAGATTAACGAGTTGAGTGATAAGATGCGCGGAATTTTGCTGGATATGTACAAGTACAGGTCATCGAGTGAAATGCGCACGTTATTTGCGTCGCGTAGTGTGTTCGAGGCAGCGGAGATGGCGTATTTGCTCAAGCGTGTGAATGATCGTGACGAGGAAATTCTTTCGCAGTTGTACGCAAAGTTGCAGAATCTTGATTTGTCGAAGCGCACGATGGACGACCAGCAGGCGAAATTGCGCGAGAAAACTCAGGCTGTGAAAACTCAGCGCGATAAATATAATAAGAACATTAAAGAGACGAACGCATTTATCACAAGCATTCAGAAAAAGAAAGCTCTCGCCGAAAAAGCAGCACGTGAAGCCGAACAAGCTCAGAAAGCAGCCGGTGTATTAATCGCCTCGTTGCAGAAAAAACGCGATGCCGAACGTAAACAGAAAATTTATATATCGCTTTCAGGCTCAGGCGGTGGCAAGAAAATATTTATTTATCCGGTTCAAGGGAAAATTTCGAGCAATTACGGTTACAGGAATCATCCGATTTTGAAGCGCAGAATTTTGCACTCAGGAATAGATATTGCCGCACCGAATGGAACTCCGGTTAAAGCTGCGGCTGCTGGAGAAGTGATTTACGATGGCTGGATGCGCGGCTATGGGCGTGTTGTTGTTCTGGATCACGGCAAGGGGTATTCGACTTTGTACGGGCATTTGTCAGCAAGTCTCGTGAAAACCGGTCAAGTTGTTCAATCCGGTCAAGCAATCGCACGCGTCGGCAAAACTGGAAATACTACGGGCTATCACTTACATTTTGAGGTCAGACAATACGGAACTCCTGTGAACCCGATTAAATATTTGAAGCGTTAAGGAGAGAATTTATCATGAAGAAATTTTTAGCGTTAATCCTGATTTTCCTGATGAGTTCACTGGCTTACGGAGCAAATTTAGACAGTCAGATTAAGTCTCAGCAGAAAAGTCAAAGCGACATGAAGAAGAAAATCCAGCAATACAACGAGATAGCAAAGCAAAAATCCCGGCAGTCCAAAGATTTATTGAGCCAATTATCGCGTCTTAAGCAGAATGCGAACGCCTCGCAAGAACGAATGAATGACCTTGAGCGTGAGAATAGTAAACTTCAAAATTCTGTGAGTGTCCTTGACAGAAATATTGCCGTCGTAACTGAGTCGATGAATATTTTATTGACGACTTTACGCAACAGGCTCGTGGACATTTACAAGTTTACCCCTGAAGAAAATAGCTTGAGCGTAATATTGAACTCCGAAGGTCCTCACGAAGCGATTAACACGGCGTATATGCTCAGGAGATTTGCGAGACACGATATAGCCATGCTTCAGGAATTGGCCGAAAAGGAAGGCTTGGAGAACATCGAAGGCGTGTATGTGGCAG
>CALEPX010000006.1 GCA_937911045.1 uncultured Fretibacterium sp.
GAGAGTCATAAATAATATATTACTAATAAGTTTATTAATAGTAGGTATACTTAATGAAGATTGTTCTAATTTAAACGGAGAATATTCCTGTGTAGGTGATCAAAGAGAATATCCAACTGATTGGGACGAAAGAAGTTTTCAGACTCCTCCAAGGGATGACCCTTTAGGTAATTATCGAGAAACATATCAAGATATGAATCTTTTAGTCGGGTATTCTCAACTTTTATATTCTTCAGATAAAAAAGTTTGTACAATAAATTTCATAACAAGAGTTAATCCAAAATTAGGAACAGAGGGAGTTGATTATAAAATATTATACACATTTGATAAAACAGAACAAGAAGATAATTCCTTCACAGTAAATTCAGCTATGTCATATCCTGATGGAATGCCAATTTCAGCTAAAATAGTAGATATGCAAGGCAATCAACTTGCTAAATTAGAATTAGAAGATGAATATTTTATGTGGGATAATCCAATAGTTAATCAAGATTCTGTATATGAAAATGGTCAAAAAGGTGCAATAGTAGAAATGTTTGGTTGGCCTTATGATGATATTGCAGAAGAATGTGACTTTTTATCAACAGCTGGTTATATGGCGGTTAAAGTCTTTCCAGCGAGTGAACATATATTAACATTTGATACAGTTGAAGATGGAGAGTTAAATCCTTGGTGGTTTATTTATCAACCTGTTTCTTATAGACTTCATTCAAGAAGTGGTGATAAAAAACAGTTTAAAAATATGATAAATACATGTAGACAAAAAGGAGTAAGAGTTTACTCAGATGCAGTTATTAATCATATGGCTGGAAATGGAAATGATATGTATCCTGATCACAGGAATGATGTTGGAAGTTGTATCCACTGGGGTGCAAAGGCAGGGAGTGCTGGCTCTCCATGGTACACCACCGGGTGGCAATATGAAAATAATGCTTATACTGGAATAAGACCAGGTTTAGAATTTCCTTCTGTTCCTTATATAGCGACTGATTTCCACTGTGAAAGAGCTTTAAATTCTTGGACAGATGCTAATATATTAAATTATGGTTGGCTCACAGGTTTAACTGATTTAAATACAGAAAAAGAATATGTCCAGCAAAGAATTGCTGATTATATTACTGATATGTTAAGTATGGGTGTATCTGGTATAAGAGTTGATGCAGCTAAACATATATCTCCTAAAGATTTAGCAGCAATTTTTAAAAAATTAAAAGATAATTTAGGTGGAGGGGAATTACCTGATGATTTTACTGCTTATTTAGAAGTATTATTCGGAGGAGAAAAAGATCTTTTAATGTGCGGAGGAGGTGATTATAGTTATGGAAAACCTTTCATAGAAAAAATGAAATCAGCGGGATTAAGTGATAATGATGTTTTAAAAATTAAAATATGGGGATCAGATTATCCAAAGGAATTCCCAATTTGTGGTTATTGGGAAATTGATCCAATACGACATGCAATACAATTAGATTGTCACGACGATCAAAATGAAGGAAGTTCATCGAGAGATATGGGAGATAAAGGTTCTGTTTATGTAAAAGAAAAAAATATTGAAAAGCATAGAAATTTTAATGTTGAAATGTTCACAAGAACTGATGCTAATTGGAAAATTAAACTTTTATTAAGCTCGTATTCTTTTATGAATAATGGAGGTAAAGGATATCCTGATGGAAAATCAGATTGCTCTGCTTGCACAGGAGAACAATGCAAAAATAATTGTAGTAAATCTGTCCCTTATCAAAAAGCTTATGATCCTAATTCAACTGGATATGATAGCGGTGATTCGAATAATTGGAAGGAAGGAACTTATACAAGAGTTCATAGGGATCAAGCTACTGTTAATGCCATGAGACAATGGATGGGATTATCTGCCTTAAATGAAGAAGAATTATATGGAAAAGAAAGATTAAAAGCTAAAGGAATTGAATTATGAGTTTTATAATATTTATTAAGAGAATTTTATTGCTTAATTTTACGTTTTAAATTATTAGGATATAAAAAGGATGAATTCATATTAAAATCATGAAATTAAAAATTAAAGGAGAATACACTACACCTTATATGGCCAAATTTTACGTAAAAATGTAACGCTTCAAAAAGTGCGTAATAAAATTTTTCCATTTGACAAAATTTTAATGTCGTTATAATATATATGCTGTTTTGCTATTAATGGTGGGTTGGCCGAGAGGCTGAAGGCGCTCGCCTGCTAAGTGAGTATAGGGTCTAATAACTCTATCGTGAGTTCGAATCTCACACCCACCGCCAGTTTCGATAAATTCAATAGCCAGATTGCGGCAGTAGCTCAGCTGGATAGAGCGAAGGCCTACGGAGCCTTAGGTCGTGGGTTCGAATCCTGTCTGCCGCGCCAAATTTGCAAATCATGTTTCCAGAATCGATAGCGCAAAAACTTTCTGTGAAATTAAGTGAATAATGAATAATAAAAATAAATAGATCAAAGCAGCGAATCTTTCGGAGAATATTTTGGAAGTGAAGCTGTTTTTTTCGTGCGTGAATCTTGCTGTAATTGTGTATCTTGAGTTATTATTATGTATAATTGTCTGAATATTTGTTTTCCGTCCGGTCGCGGAAGTGAATATTCTGGAACAAGATAATTTTTATACGAAGGAGTTTTTTATTCACATGAAGAAGATTTTTGTATGCACAGCGTTAGTTTTGGCACTTGCTGGTTCAGCGTTCGGTGCTCCGTTCAAAATCGGCGGAACTGCTCCGTTGACTGGCGGTGCGGCGATTTACGGCATAGCGGCGAGAAATGGTGCGCAGATTGCTGTCGATGAGATTAACGCGGCTGGTGGCGATATTACGTTTGAGTTGCGCTACGAGGACGACACGCATGACGCAGAAAAAGCAGTGAATGCTTATAACGCTCTGAAAGACTGGGGAATGCAGGTTTCACTCGGTTCTGTAACGTCAAAGCCCTGTGAGGCAACAGCTGCTGAGAATTTCGCGGACAGAATTTTCGCGCTAACACCGTCAGCTTCGTCCGCGGCAGTGACTGATGGCAAAGATAACGTGTTCCAGATGTGCTTTGTTGACCCGAATCAGGGTTCAGCTTCGGCGCAATATATCGCTGAGAAAAAACTTGCTACGAAAGTTGCGGTTATCTGGAAAAATGACGACGTTTACTCGAAAGGCATTCGCGACACGTTCATCGAGAAAGCTCCGACACTGGGACTTGAAATCGTGAGTGACATGACGTTCGCTGATGGCAATGACACGGATTTCTCGGTGCAATTAACTGATGCGCAGACCAAAGGTGCAGAACTTGTATTTTTGCCGATGTATTATCAGCCGGCAAGTTTGATTCTCGCACAGGCTCAGGGAATGGGCTATGCTCCGAAATGGTTCGGTGTTGACGGCATGGACGGGATATTAACTATGGAAGGCTTCGACAAGTCGCTGGCAGAGGGCGTAATGTTGCTCACACCGTTTAATGCTGACTCGACTGATCCTAAGACCGTAGCGTTCGTTGCTGAATACAAGAAGCGTTTTAACGAAATCCCGAATCAGTTTGCAGCTGACGGCTATGATTGCGTTTATGCCTACAAGCAGGCTCTCGAAAATGCAAAGGCAAATCCGGATCAGGACGCTGATGAAATTTGCCCGTTAATGATCGAGCAGTTTACGCATATGGTATTTAACGGAGTAACTGGTGAGAACGTCCGTTGGAGCGCAAACGGTGAAGTCACGAAAGATCCTAAGGGCATGGTCATTCAGAACGGTGCCTATGTTGGACTTGACTAGTGTTATAAGACTGGTAATAACTTGTTGTGAGAATTTGCAGGTGACCGGACCTGCTTTTTTGTGAGAAATTGCGAAATTTTGAGGTGTGTAATTTTAGATGGTATTTCTGAATTTTTTCATAAGCGGCATAAGTTTGGGGAGCATTTACGCGATCATTGCGCTTGGGTACACGATGGTTTACGGAATTGCCAAGATGCTGAATTTTGCGCACGGTGATGTAATAATGGTAGGTGCGTATGTGTGTTTTTATGCGATTGCGAGATATAATTTGCCGCCTGTGTTGGGAGTTTTAATCGCGATGCTGCTTTGCACGTTTCTGGGAATAATTGTCGAGAGATTAGCGTACAAGCCACTGAGACAAGCTCCGTCACTTGCAGTGTTAATTACGGCGATTGGTGTGAGTTATTTTTTGCAGAATGCTGCGTTATTGCTATGGTCATCGAATCCGAAAGTTTTCCCGTCGATTATTGGTCGCGGTGCGTATAAATTATTTGACGGCGCGTTATCTGTCTCGCATGTTACGGTTTTGACGATTGTGACGTGTCTGGTGATCATGATTGTGTTGAGCCTGTTTATTAACAAGACGCGTTTGGGAAAAGCAATGCGTGCATGTTCGGAGGATAAGAGCGCGGCGCAATTAATGGGAATTAACGTGAATGCGACGATTTCGCTGACATTTGCGATTGGTTCGGGCTTGGCTGCGGTGGCAGGGGCGTTGTTATGTTCGGCGTATCCGACTTTGATGCCGACGACTGGATCTTTGCCGGGAATTAAGGCGTTTACGGCTGCGGTTTTTGGCGGCATTGGCTCGATTCCGGGAGCGTTTCTTGGTGGCTTGATGTTGGGAGTAATCGAGATTTTTGCGAAGGCGTATATTTCGAGTCAATTATCGGACGCGGTTGTTTTTGCTGTGTTGATAATCGTGTTGTTGGTGAAGCCTGCTGGTTTACTGGGGAAACAAGTTACTGAGAAAGTGTAATATAGAAATGACGATGAGAAGATTAATAAATCTTAAGCGCGTTGAGGCTCGCAGAATATATTTGACGTATTTTATCGTGATAGCTGCGTACGTAATTTGCCAGACTATGAGTTCGACGAAAATGATGAGTTCTTCGATGCGCGGAATGTTGGTGCCGATTTGCGCGTACATGGTCATGGCTGTGTCGCTGAATTTGGTCGTTGGAATTTCGGGAGAATTATCGCTTGGACACGCTGGCTTCATGTCAGTCGGGGCGTTTTCTGGAGTTGCGACGGCGATTTTGTTGCAGAATTTAATCCCGTTTGCTCCAGTGAGACTTGCGATTGCGATGATTTCGGGAGCTGTATTTGCTGCGTTGGCTGGATTTTTGATCGGCATTCCGGTTTTGCGCCTGAAGGGAGATTACTTAGCGATTGTAACGTTGGCGTTCGGCGAGATTATCAAGAGCATATTAAATAATTTTTACCTGGGCGTTGATTCGGCAGGATTGCACTTCAGCATGTTATCGGATACGACGAGATTATTACCCGGCGGGCAATTAATAATTCGCGGTCCGATGGGTATAAGCAGGATCATGAAAATAGCAACGTTTCCTGCAGGATTTATTCTGGTGATGATCGCGCTTGCTATCGTGTTTAATCTCGTCAATAGCAGATTCGGTCGCGGATTCATGGCGATTCGTGACGACAGAATTGCTGCTGAGAGCATCGGTCTTGACGTTACGAAATTCAAATTGACGGCGTTCGTGATGTCCGCTGCGTTGGCAGGAGCTGCTGGATGTTTGTTCTCGCTGAATTATTCGACGATTGTTGCGAATAAATTTGATTTCAACACTTCGATTTTGATTCTGGTCTTCGTAGTCTTGGGCGGTCAGGGGAATATGCTCGGATCGATAATAGCTGCCGCCGCGTTGACGATTTTGCCCGAGAAGCTGCGTGAATTTGCGGATTACAGAATGCTGCTTTACGCTGTGATATTAATCATGACGATGCTTATCACGAATAATGATAATATCAAGGCGTTTTTCCAGAATATTTTTCCCGGCTCGAAAGCTAAAATTCAGAAAGAGAGTGATGACTAATGGAAAAAGAGAAGAGATCGCGAACTAAACTTGTACCGTTGCCATCGAGAGCGTTAGTCCCGGATAGAGATGCAGCGCGTGATCCTGTTCTTGAGTGCATAAATCTTGGAATCACTCTCGGGGGAATCAAAGCAGTCGAGGATTTTAATTTTACGGTTGGCAGGACGGAAATTGCCGGATTAATCGGTCCGAACGGTGCTGGAAAAACTACGGTGTTTAACTTGCTCACGAAAGTCTATCAGCCTACGACGGGGACGATATTATTAAACGGGCGCGACACTCACGGAATGAACACGATGCAGGTGAACAAAGCCGGAATTGCTCGAACGTTCCAGAATATAAGGCTATTCAAGAATTTGAGCGTTGCAGATAATGTGAAAGCAGCGATGAATAACGACATGAGATATAACATGCTGAACGCAATTTTGCGAACACCGGCTTACAGGCGCGAAGAAATTGCAGCACACAGGCGCGCGCTGAAATTGCTTTCGATATTTGACATGCAGGATATAGCGGATGTCAGAGCAGGCTCGTTGCCATACGGTGCTCAGAGAAGGCTGGAAATTGTCAGAGCGTTGGCTACGAATCCGTCGTTGTTATTGCTCGATGAACCCGCAGCAGGCATGAACCCGTCCGAAACCGCTGAATTAATGGACAGCATTCGTAAAGTTCACGAGATGTTCCAGATTGCGATTGTCTTAATCGAACATGACATGAGCTTGGTCATGAATATTTGCGAGGGAATTTGCGTTTTGAATTTCGGGCATATTATCGCGAAAGGCACGCCTGATGATATTCAGTCTAATCCGGCGGTAATCGAGGCGTATTTGGGTCGTAACAGGGAGGCGAAATAGATGAGTATGAGTATGAGTATGAGTGATAATAATCAGCCAATCTTGAAAGTCGAAAATATTCACGTTCATTACGGCAGCATTCACGCTATAAAAGGCATTTCGTTTGAAGTCAAGAAGGGCGAAATTATCTCGCTGATTGGCGCGAACGGTGCAGGAAAATCTACGACGCTGAACACGATTTCGTGCTTATTACACCCGACGTCCGGGAGCATTTCGTTCTTGGGAGAGACGCTCGCGAAAATTCAGCCGCACAAAGTTGTCGAGAAAGGTCTCGCACAAGTTCCAGAAGGTCGCAGAGTTTTCGCACAAATGACGGTGCAGGAGAATCTCGAAATGGGAGCTTACACGCAGACAAATGCTCATGATAATGCCGAGGAGCTTGAGAAAGTTTTCGCGTTATTCCCGAGATTGCAGGAGCGTCGCAAACAAATTGCCGGGACTTTATCAGGTGGAGAGCAGCAGATGTTAGCGATGGGACGCGCGTTGATGAGCAGACCGAAATTGTTGATGCTTGATGAGCCGTCGATGGGACTTGCGCCGATTCTTGTTGAGCAGATTTTTGATATTATTGCGGATTTGCACAAAACCGGCGCGACGATTTTGCTCGTTGAACAGAATGCTCAGATGGCATTGTCTATTGCGAGCCGCGGCTATGTTCTTGAGACCGGACGAATTGTTACGACGGGAACGGGTCAGGAATTGTTGTCTTCTCCGGCGATTAAGAAAGCGTATCTAGGCGGTTAGAAAATTTTTTTGACAGGAGAGTGTTATTAACATGGAACAAGTTCAAGTTTTGGAAGCTAATGCAGCTAATGCGGCTAATGCAACTGAAGTCGAGGATCCGATTGAGAAGAAATACGGTGTCAAACGTAATTTAAGACCGGAAGATATTCACGTGTATGACGACGATGGCACGCAGATTACTAATCCGAGAACATTGCGATCTTTTGCTGAAGGGGAAGCGTTTCTTTACGATTGGTTGAAGCTTAGGGAAGAATGGAGTCTTGACGAAGATGACGAGAACTAGGGGAAGAGCTGCGTCTGAAAAACGAACAAAACTTCCGCGTGATTCTCAAAAGTTCGATAATTTTGTCAAGGATTGGGAAAAATTAGAACGTTCCGGGAAACATGACATGAACGTTGTGAAAGAAGCTATGATGTTGTTGGTCGCAAATGATGAGCCTTTGCCGGCTGAATGGCGCGATCATAAACTGAATGGCATTCAGAATTTGAGAGAGTGTCATGTTAAGGGCGATTTATTATTACTCTACCGGATCGTAGATGATAACAGAGGCGGAGTAGTGTTATTTCATCGAGTCGGTACTCACTCAGAAATATTTTAGCGAATAGAATGCCGGGCGAATGTGTCCGGTATTTTTTTTGCGCGTTATGCTATCATGATAGCGAAAGTGAGTGTGAGGCAAACGTGAAAAATCGAGCAATAGTTGCAGGTCATATTTGCATTGATATTACGCCGGTGTTTCCGGATAATGCGCAGAAATTTTGTTCAGTCTCGGAAATTCTCAAACCCGGGAAATTAATAACGACGAATGCTCCGGATATTCACACGGGCGGAACTGTCGCGAATACGGGGCTTGCTATGAAAATTTTGGGCGCGGACGTGAAATTACTCGGGAAAATTGGCGATGACGGCTTCGGGAAACTTGTCGAGAATGTATTGCGAAAATTTCACGCTGAAGATGATTTGATAATCTCGCAAAATTCCGTGACGAGTTACTCAGTTGTGATTGCGATTCCCGGAATAGATAGAATTTTTCTGCACTGTCCCGGAGCAAATGATGAGTTCATGTGTTCGGATATTTCGGATGATGTACTAGATGACGCGGTGCTGTTTCATTTCGGGTATCCGCCGTTAATGCGCAGTATGTTCGTTGACGATGGCTCTGAGCTTGTGAAAATTTTCAGGCGTGTGCGTGAACGTGAGATTGCTACAAGTCTTGATTTAGCAGCCGTGGATTTGGGAAGCGAATCTGGTCGTGCAAACTGGGGAAAAATTCTTGCGGACGTGCTGCCGTATGTAGATTTTTTCGTGCCAAGTTTTGAAGAGTTGTGCCTGATGCTGCGTCGTGAAAAATACGACGAAATAGTTGCGCGTGCGAATGGTCGTGACATAACGGAAATTCTGGATTTTGAAAGCGATATTAAGCCTTTAGCCGAAATTTGTCTCGAACTCGGTGCGAAATGCGTGTTAATAAAATGCGGCTCTCCGGGAATATATCTCAGGACTTCAGGGAGCATGAATCGAATCGGCAAACGTCTGGAAATAAATCACGCTTCATGGAATAATTTTTCGAGATTCGAACGCAGCTATAAAATTTCGCAGGTATTATCCGGAACAGGCGCGGGTGACACGAGTATAGCGGCATTTTTGACGAGCATTCTTGAGGGCTTTGATCCGTCTGAGAGTTTGCAGAATGCTGCAGCAGCAGGGGCGTTGTGTTGCACGGCTTATGATGCGATCAGCGGCTTGAAAAATTTGCGCGAAATTCGTGCTATGATTGACGCAGGTTGGGAAAAAAATTTATAAATCAAGAATCAGGTGAATGAAAAATGCTTTGTAATTTGAACGAAGTTTTGTTAGACGCTCAGAAAGGCAAATACGCAGTCGGATTATTCAACAGTGTTACGCTCGAAATGACCGAAGCAATTTTCCGTGCCGCTGAGAAATTAAATTCTCCGGTTATAATGGGAACTGCTGAGATACTTTTGCCGGCAGCGTCGCTTGAATCAGTTGCTGATATGATTATCAATCGCGCAAAACGTTCGAAAATTCCGGTAGTTCTGCATTACGATCACGGACTTACGTTTGAGAAATGTATGGAAGCTCTGAAACTTGGCTACACGTCGGTTATGTACGACTGCTCGACTGAAAGTTATGACGAGAATGTCTCAAGAGTTCGCGAAATGGTGAAGATTGCGCACGCTATGAACGTTACGGTTGAGGGCGAATTGGGACACGTCGGCGATAATGATGGCGCAGGAAAACTTGAAAAACCCAGCGATTATTACACGAGTGTCGAAATGGCTGAGGATTTCACGCACAAAACCGGAATCGATGCACTTGCAATAGCCGTTGGAAATGCGCACGGTGATTACAAATTTCCGCCGAAACTTGATTTCCAGAGAATACGCGATATTCGTGATGCTGCGAAAATTCCGTTAGTATTGCACGGTGGCAGCGGTCTGAGTGATAATGATTTCAAGACTGCGATTGATTGCGGAATTTGCAAAGTAAATATTTTCACGGATATTAACAAAGCTCAGGTTTTTGGCATGAAACAAGCTATAAATTCCGGAATAGTCGGCGCGTTTGACATAGTTCCGTACGAGATTGACGCGATACAGAACGTTGTAGAAAAATACATGCGATTATTCTCAAGTGTCAATCACGTAGCATAATCCGGAAATTTTGCGAATCAAAAACTCCCCCTTGCGATTAATTTTGCGATTAAATTCGAATCCAAGAGGGAGCTTTCACGTCAAGATTATTTTTCCGGAATCTTACGCGATGATTTCCTGAGCTTCTTTCTGAATTTGCTTCAGGTGTTCCGGACTGATAAAGCTCTCAGCGTATAACTTGCAAATATTCTCTGTTCCGGACGGACGCGCTGCAAACCAGCCATTAGCTGTCGTGACTTTCAAACCGCCGATTGACGCGTTATTTCCCGGAGCTTTCGTCATCTTGGCTGTGATTTTGTCTCCGGCGAGCGTGTCTGCTTTCAAGTCTTCAGGTGACAATTTCCCGAGTGCTGCTTTCTGTTCAGGAGTTGCTGGTGTGTCAATTCGTGCGTAATATGACGTGCCGTATTTCTTCGTGATCTCTGCGTAATGTTCAGCCGGATTCTTGCCCGTAACCGCCGTAATTTCGACCGCTAACAAGTCCATTATGATTCCGTCTTTGTCAGTCGTCCAAACTGAGCCGTCTCTGCACAGGAACGACGCTCCCGCACTTTCTTCACCGCCGAATCCCATCGAACCGTCAAGCAATCCGTCAACGAACCATTTGAAGCCAACCGGAACTTCGCACAATTTTTTGCCAATGCCAGCCGTAACGCGATCGATTATTGAACTCGACACAACCGTTTTGCCGACCATAGCATCAGCACGCCAATTCTTACGCGACGTGAACAAATGCTGAACTGCTACGGACAAATACGCGTTCGGATTCATCAAGCCCTGCGGAGTTACGATTCCGTGTCGGTCATAATCCGTGTCATTTCCGAATGCAATATCATAATCGTCTTTGAGCTTGATCAAATTCGCCATTGCCCACGGTGATGAACAGTCCATGCGAATCTTGCCATCATGATCCGGCGGCATGAATGAGAACGTCGGATCTAAATTCGGATTAACGACTTCGAGATTCTTAATTCCGTAAATTTCAGCTATAGGCTCCCAGTAATTTATTCCCGAGCCACCTAACGGATCAGCTCCGATTTTCAAGCCGGATTTTGCGATAGCTTCCATGTCGACAACACTTGCGAGTGCCTTAACGTACGGGATCACGTAATCTTCGAAATGCACGTTATCGAGCTTTAACGCTTTCTCGAACACAACTCGCTTAATCGCATTCACTCCGGATTTGATTAATTCATTAGCGCGTGCCTGAATCTTGTTAGTCGTCTCTGGTGATGCCGGACCTCCAGTAGGCGGATCGTACTTTATTCCACCATCAGTCGGAGGATTATGTGACGGCGTTATGACCATTCCGTCAGCTTGATCACTATGCGTCCTGTTATATTCAAGAATCGCTCGTGAAACTACGGGTGTCGGTGTCGGATTGAAATCTTTCGACAAAATTATTTCTACGTCATTTGCTGCGAGAACTTCAACACATGTTCTCAACGATGGCTCGGATAATGCGTGCGTATCAGCTCCGATGAATAACGGACCTTTGATGCCTTCAGATTTTCGATGCTCTGCCACAGCCTGTGCGATTGCGAGTATGTGTGCCTCGTTGAAACTGTGCAAAGCCGAACTGCCTCTGTGTCCTGATGTTCCGAAAGCTACCTGCTGCGTCTTGTCGTCAGGATTGGGCGCGAGTGTGTAGTAATCGCTGATCAAAGACGGGATATTTACGATCTTCTTTTTTGCCTGCATGAGAAAAATCCTCCGTTCTGAATATTATTAATTATCCGGAATCTTAACAAGCCGGAATAAACTTTGCAAGGCGATTATCACGCATTATTTCCGCCAGCTCTTCCCCAGAATGTAACGCCACGCTTCGATGCTTTATAAAAATCGATTATCTGCTGAATCTCCGGTGAATAATTATCGCGATTCTGAAGCACTCTCTCAAGATTCTTCGTGAATAATTCGTCGCGCCTGTATAATTCACGATAGAAATTATAAATCTCACGGCGTTTTTCCGAACTGAATCCCTCGCGCTTCAAGCCAACGTTATTCAAGCCCAGCAGCCTGAACGGAACTCCTCCAGAAAGCGTAAACGGCGGAACATCTTTCACAACTCTGAATAATCCTCCGATCATCGAGAACGCGCCAATTCTCACGAACTGATGCACGCCTGCCATGCCTCCGAATACAACATGATCGCCAACTTCGACGAATCCAGATAATCCCACTTTATTCGCAATCGTGACGTGATTTCCAATTCTGACATTATGAGCCAGATGCACGCCTTCCATTATGAAGCAGTCATCGCCCACAACAGTCTCACAGCCCTCACCAGTTGCGCGGCTTATCGTGACATTCTCGCGAATCAAATTATTATTGCCAATCCGAACGTAACTTCTTTCGTTTTTGAATCCGTGATCTTGCGGGTCGCCGCCAATCGTAGCGTGTTCGCAAATTTTGCAATTCTCGCCAATCGTCACCAAATCATGCACTCGCACGAATGATTCCAAAACTGTTCCAGAGCCAATCTCAACTTCACTGCCAACGTAACAGAACGGTCCAATCACAACACCGTCAGAAATTTTCGCGCCACTTTCAATTATCGACGACGGATGAATTTTTACACTCACAACTACGCCCCCTTATTATTCTTTTCTCATTATTCTTTATCAAGCGTCGAACCCAACACGAACAGAATTTCCGCTTCTGCCGCAACTTCATCGTCAACATAGCCCGTGACTTTCACTTTGCCGAATTTTCCGTGAACTTTCAAGAGTTCAGCTTTCGTCAGTAATTTATCGCCGGGTTTGACAGGTTTGCGAAATCTCAAGTCGTCAGCTCCTGCGAAGAATCCGATTTTGCCCTTCTCACTGGTTGCTGAAACCATAACTGACGCGACTTGTACCATACTTTCAAGAATCATCGCTCCGGGCATTACAGGCTGACCCGGGAAATGTCCCACGAAAAACGGCTCATCAATACTAACGTTCTTGTAACCGATTGCGTGTTTGTCGTCATATTCATCGATTCTGTCAACCATCAAGAACGGATAACGCTGTTGCAACACTTGCATTATTTCCTGTATATCCATACGCATAATTTTTCCTCCAGATATATTATTATTATCACTGCTGCTTGATTAAATTTGCCAATTTCAGGTGCAATTCGTGACCGGCCCGAACTGCTATAACATGTCCGGATAACTTACGCCCTAACGACGCTAAATCCCCGAGCAAATCCAGAACTTTATGACGCGCAAATTCATCGCTCCAACGCAAACCGCCGGACGCAACAATTTCGCCCTTCACATCGTCAACCAGAATCGCGTTCTCAAGACTGCCGCCCAAAGCCATTCCGTGTGAGCGCAGATATTCAATATCCGACAGCATAGCAAAAGTCCTCGCACGGGAAATTTCTCTGCAAAAATTCTCCGGAGTGCAATCGAAGTCGAATAATTCCGAACCGACAATCTTGTAATTCACGCAACACGTAATCAAGAGCTTATTACTCGAATCACTCGAATCAATCGAATCCGGAAAATACGCTGCGAAACGATTGCGATTATTATCATCATGAACTATCAGCGGCGAATTTACTCTCAGGAAACTATGCTCATCGACTTTTTCTTCAAGCGAGTGACTAAGAATCTGCTGAGTAATTTTCTCCGCACAGCCATCGAGCGCGGGCATCTCTCCGCCATCGACACTCACAAGCGCATCACGCCAAATTCCAAGTCCAGCAAACGCAGACAAAACATGCTCACAAGTTCTGACACGCTCGCCATTCTCGAAAATATAATCCGAACCGCGACCCGAACCGGAATTTCTCATACGATTTATCGCGCAGAAATTTTCTCCTGAACGCATCATAACAAATTCAGATTCACACGGCTCAATCTTAACGCGACAATCTTTTCCCGAATGAAGCCCTTTACCCGTTAATTCAAACGCGCTAATTATTTTCCGCAAGAGCTTTCACTTCCTTTTCGAGCAATTTCACGCGCCTGTACAAAACCGGTAAATCCGCGGACAAAACTAACGCACGTTTCGCATCACTGTGATTTCTCGCCGGGAATCCCGAGTACAACGCTCCAGCCGGAACATCATTCGTAACGCCAGTTCTCGCAGCTAAGACCGCTCCTTTGCCAATCGTAACGTGATCCGTAATGCCAACTTGAACCGAAACAGTCACGTCATCTTCGAGAACAGAACTTCCGGCAATTCCTGACATAGAACATATTATGCAATTTCTGCCGATTTTCACGTTATGACCGATTTGAACGTGATTGTCAATTTTCGTCCCCGAGCCGATCTGCGTGTCATCAATCGTGCCGCAATCAATCGTTGTGCAAGCTCCAATCTCTACATCATCGCCAATTTCTACGCCGCCAATCTGAGGAATTTTGCGAATCAATCCAGAATCTTTCTCGCGAATGAATCCGAAGCCGTCACAGCCAAGAACTGCTCCCGAATGAATCAAACAATTCTTCCCGACTTTCACGTTAGACAACAAAACCGCGTTCGGCTCAATCACAGTTCCATCACCGACAACGCAATTCTCACCGACGAAAGCTCCTGAACAAATTACGGCACTCTCTGAAATAACCGGCGGATTTTTCGGCAGACTCGCGAATATCTCAAGCAAATGCGCCAACAATTCACGCGGCTTTTCACAAGCGATTCCGTCACGCCCAGCTTCAAATAATTCTCTCGGCGCAACAATCACAACAGAACTTTCGAGCCTAGAAATTTCACGTTCGTCCCACAACGCGCAAATCGAATCTTCACGCGCACTCTCCGGACTGGAAATCCTGTTCACGACACGCTCAGAATTTCCGACCAGAATCACATTCTCATCATGTTCAATCAATCTATCAAAAATTTCTCGCAAAAGCATTTTCACAAATCTCCTACAAAAACCATAATCCTCTCAAGCCGAATTTATCACGATTGCCTTCCTGATAATAAAGCTCAGTCGAGATATGCTTGTCAATCCTGTAGCCCAAAGCTCCCTCACTATTGCTATTTTCCAAGTTCCATCGCCACCAGAAATACGGACGCTTCACTTTCAGCGGCATGTACGAAAATCTCAGGTAAAACTCGTCATCAGGAATCTGAAATTCCAATCCGGCTGTGAAATTCTCGAACAGTTCGACACGTATACCCGGACGCGCGATCACGTCAAAATCATTGAGTTCGACAACAAGCTCCGTGTAAAATTCCGGTCTGAACTTGTGACCCGCCATGTGAAAGCTCGTTCGATATGCAAAAAACACTCCGGCTTCAGGATAACGCTCTTCCATTCCGGCGTAGGCTGCAACCCAAACTTGGAACATGAATCTATCGCTGTCAATTTTCGCATCGAGATTCGCAACGGGTGCTGGCGTAAAATTCACGTTCACATTCGCTTTCATGTTTTCGACGGCGTGCTTGTCCTCCAGAAATTTTCGGGACATTTTCTCAATCTCGGCTTTGTGAGCTTCTGCCCATTTAAC
Source organism: uncultured Fretibacterium sp. (assembly GCA_937911045.1). Classification (GTDB taxonomy): domain Bacteria; phylum Synergistota; class Synergistia; order Synergistales; family Aminobacteriaceae; genus JAFUXM01. Next base: position 15,546 of record CALEPX010000006.1, read on the forward strand.
CGGAACTCCGATTAGAGGCGACAATTCCGGAATCAATTTCGCTTCGAGATCCGTTCTGAACATTGACGGCACAGTCCGAGAATACAACGACGGCTGAATCGCGAGTATCAACGGTGTAGACGGTCTAAACGCAAGATTTAATATAACGCTGCTTGAAACGCTCGACAGGAATATCTGCAAATTAAAATCCCAACCCGGGACATGCTTACTCACGAGTTTCTCACACTCAGCCCTGAACGCGTCATCTGCCCAGGTCAGCGCATCTCGCGGCAAAATTTCCAACAATTCCGCAATTTCCTCACGCAAGCCCGAAATATCTTTCTCGAACCATTCAGACGTAACGTCACGCAAATCCGGAATCATTATATTAATCTCAGGATTTGCAATTCCCGAACCTGCGCGAAAAAATTTCACATCACGCGAATCAATCTCGATCTCATAGCCCGTGAACAATCTTGACGCGACGAGCTTCAACGTTGCAGCCCTGTCTTCACGAGACATGTTCTCAGGAATTTCGCTCCAAATCGCCGAGACACTGCGCAAAACCGGAATCTCAAGCCAATCAGGCAAGCCGAAAATCCGCAAATCCGCAGCAAAACAAATCCGTGCCGAAAAGCCTGCACAACTAATCAGCACGGATAAAATCGCAATTATTATTAAACTAGAACATATCGCCGAATCCGAAATACGTCTTGCTCTCATCATCGCCCTTGGCGTGGTCAACTCGTAAATTTCCGAACGGCGTTTTCACACGTACTCCGACACCGTAATCATCGTGCAAATCCCCGAAATCGAAATGCTCATCCGCGTTGCCAATATCATAAAATCCCACGAGCGTGAACATCTCATTAATCGGAACTCTGACCTCGAAATTTCCCAAGATAACATTGCTGCCCTCGAATGATCTTGAACTATAGCCTCTCAGCGTGTTCATGCCGCCCATCGAGTATCGTGCGAAAACCGGCAACTCGTCCTTTGTTGACGAACCCAGTCTGATTCGCGCTGCAAAAATCATCGGGTTATCATCTGTCCAGCCTCCGTCAATATCAATTATGCCGTCAAAAATCTTGTTCAAGACAGCGTAATATCTCGCCTGAGTCCAGTACTTCAAGTAATCGTAATCTCCGCCCAATCCGCGAAACGCCTGTTCAAGTGTTATCTCCCAAACCAGCCCCTTCGGATATGAGACATACGGATCGCGTTTGTCATACGTAATTTGCAATTCGACCGTTTGATTCGTGCCGTCCCAGTCCGTCAAGTCATTTATGTAGCCGGGAATTGCTGCGTGAATGTCGTCGTATTTAGCTTCCTGTCGCCTGAACGTCAAGAACCAGCTCCAATCTTCGTTAGAGAATTTCTTGCCGAAGCCCGCGAAAACATTCCATAATTCCTCGTCAAATTCGAACTGTCTTCTGCCGCGCCTGTAATAATATCTGTCGTTGTAACGCAGGAATCTCGCACCGACTCTCCAAGCGTAAGTTTTCGAATCCATGTATGGACTTGAAATCGTTGCCCAATACGAAGCCTCATCGCCCTCATCGAAGCCAATTTCAAATCTATAGCCTTTGCCCCACAAATTCGAATCGCCGTACGTCAATCCGCCCGACATTCCGGATTCAGAACCGTACGCTAAATTCAAGCCGACTGAAGCCGTGCGTTTTTCCTTCACCGTTAAGATCACGTCAACAGTATCGTCAGAATCTTCCGGGACATCAAAGCCGACATTCACGTCCTCGAAATATCCCAGCCCCTGTAATTTTCCCAACTGATGACGGAAATGCGTTACGTTGAAAATATCGCCCTTCTCAAGCTTAATCTCGCGGCGAATTACGTAAGTCTTAGTCTTGACATTTCCCTGAATGATCACGTCACCGACTTTTGGCTCAAGAATCGTAACGTATATATTTCCGCCGGCGATTTGCACGTCAGAAACTCGAACCATAACATAACCGTCTTTGTGATAGCGTTCCTGAATCCTGTCCAAGTCATTCTTGAAGAACACGCGATTAAAAACCGTTCCGACTTGCGAGAAGACTTCTTTCATGAGCTGCTCGTCCGAATATTTCGTGTTGCCCGAGAAAGATATGCTCTCGATTTTGGGATTTTCCTGCACTGAGAACATAACCGAAACTCCGCCGCCTTCCTGACGCACATCAACGTCAACGAACGAGAAGAAGCCCTGATTATAAATATTCTCGATATCTTTTTGCAGCAAATCGCGATTCAGAACACTTCCGGCTTTCGTGTCAACAACGTTCAGAATATATTCCGACGCGATCTGATCATTGCCCAAAACTCCGACAGACGTAACTTGCCTTTGTGATTCTTGATTTTCACTTTGAGAATCACTTTGCGAGTCAATCTGAGAATTTTCCTGAGTTGCCGGACTTGCTGCACTTGCTGCCCAAGGATTGCCGCTGTTTGTGCGAGAATTTCCCCAACCCGGATTGACGCTCATGTCATCATCTGCTGCGTAAATTGCGCTTCCTGATAACGCGAAAATCAACGCGACAGATATTGCGAATAAATTCCTGTATTTCAATTTTATGAACTCCCCTTTCGAATTTGCAAACTATTTATTAATTACGACATAACTTTCGTTACGCAACGCTCTTTCGCCAGTTTGAATCAACGAAAATACTTTATCATAACCAAGCTGATTCGTCTGCGAAGTTGTGGTCTTTTTCGCATCGGTTTTCACGTTCGATTCCGATTTTGCGTTATTAACCTGAGTTCTAGCGAGAACTTTCTTGCGTCTTGAACTAGCATTTGAACTCGGATTCGAATTTGATTTTGCAGGCGTAATTTTTCTGACTGGTTCATGTTCGTGTTTCACCTGAGAGACCTGAGAGATTTTCACGGGGGCAGGCTCTGCTGCGATCTGAGAATCATCTGCGGGAACAAGATTTGTCACAACATCGCGCGAAATCGGAACAACTGCGAGTAATATTATCAACGCTGCCAGAGAGATCACACGCAAACATGACGCGAGAAAATACGCTGGATTAAATTCCGGATTCGTGTGTTTCACCGGCTGAACTCGCTGCCATACATCGCGGCGCAGAACTTCCAAATCCGCACGCGCACACTCAGCGTCCATCAAAGCATTTTCCATCGCACCGGACGAGTAAGAATTTCTCAAACGCTCAAGCCAACGAATTATTCCTGCGATTCGCTTATCGACTTTCTGCTCAACATTCACGCTCAAACTTCAACACCTCCTGCGATTCAATCAAACTCACGCACCCGAAACAGGCGCAACGTTATCAAGATTATCGAGATTCAACCAGTGGCGGATTTTCGCAATAGCTGACCTTCTCAATCTGTACACGTGGCTCACGTCCAATTTCTGTTCAATCGCAACGTCTTGAGGCTTCTTGCCCTCGAAGAACAGCGCATTCACAACATCAGCTTCTCTGCCGCGTAATTTCGCGATACTTTCCGAGACATCGATCCAGTCTTCGTTATCATTTCTCGCGAACTCATCGGAATTTGACGAGTTATAATCGACTTGCAGCCATTCATCCGGAACCGGCACAGGAGCGCGTCGTTCTGAACGTTCGAGCATGTTTATAATCTGCCCGTGAATCTTGTGATACGCAAACGTCGAGAACTTGAAGCCTTTCCCGGGGTCGAATTTGTCAACGGATTGTATCAGCGCGAGCATTCCTTCTTGAATCATATCCTGACGAAGCTCAATATTTGCTCCGACGTGAATTTTCCCTGCAATCCAGAACACCAGCGGACGATACGCAACGATCAATTCTTCACGCGCATCGAAATCCCCGTTTGTACACAGCTCCCATAGATTTTTCTCGTAATCAGGATCTAACATCTCAGAATTTACATCTCCCCCCAAATCGGCAAATTCTCGCCAAAACTTCCGGCTCTCACGTGCAAATCGTCATTCGAGAACACCATGCACGCCCGACCGTTTCGCATTTCTATGCCAGTCATCGCACAATTCGAAACGTCCATGTTCCAGACATTATGCGGATTCAATCCCAGAAACACACCGTACAGCGCACGCATAATTCCACCGTGAGAAACTACGATTATATTCTTGTGATTCGCGTTCAGAATTATTCGCATCGCCTCGGACAATCGTTCGGAAAGCTGCTGCCAATCTTCGGCTTTATCCGGCGGATTAAAAAACGGGTCTGCTCGCCATCGTGAGAAAGATTCGTGATTAGCTTCTTGAATCCCTTTAATCGACATTCCCTCCCAGATCCCGAAATTGATTTCTTCGAGTTGCGGTAGAATTACTGGTTCGAGATTTTTCGTGCCAGCAATTTCGCGTGCTGTGAACATAGCTCGTTCGAGAGGACTTGAATAAACGATTTCGAACTCCCAATGTGATAATCGTTTTGCCAGAGATTTCGCTTGAGATTTTCCGGCTTCAGTCAGGGGCGTGTCGGTACGTCCTTGAAACTTCATTTCCTGATTCCATTCAGTTTGACCATGACGTGCCAAAATTATTCTGCATGGTTGCTCACGTTTTTGAGTAAGCGATTTTGCGGAAGTATCAGTTTCGTAATTATAAGTATTTTCAGGCGCATCATTAGTCATATCTGTAAAATCCCCCTTGAAATTTGAATCAGTATTTATAATTATTTAATTGCAATTATATCATGCAAAATTTCATAAAACGGAGACGAATATGAATAATAATGCGCAAAAGTTTTTCAGGCGAATTTCTCTGGCAATTACGATAATAATTCTCATCGCGATTCCGTTCTCAAATGCGAGTGCGAAATTGCGTGCGATTTCCCAGGAGAGATTCTTGATGGACACGATTATGCAGCTCAAAATTAACGTTGACGATTCGATTCAGGATTTACAGGCTCAAAATATCCTGAACTCGGCGTTTGAATTTCTCGCTAAAATAGATTCTTTGCTGTCGATATATAATTCCGAGAGCGAAATTTCACGTGTGAACGCAAATTCCGGGAAATCCGCTGTGAAAGTTGACGCGATTACGCTCGAATCAGTTTTGC
>CALEPX010000007.1 GCA_937911045.1 uncultured Fretibacterium sp.
GCTTCGATATGCCGCTTCAGGAATACATCCAGAGAAACTCCGTTTACATAATCGTTTACTATAAAGTAAGCATCCCTGTTCTCGAAAAAATCCGCTATGCCCGCCAGGCCAGGATGTCCTGCACCCTGAAGGACCTTCAGCTCGTTAAAAATGCTCTCCGTTTTTTGATATCCCTCCGTACCCGGAGGTCCTTTTGACTTCGGCACCTCCTTTATCGCCCATTTTCTGCCGGTAAGTATGTTTTCAGCCAGATAAACGCTGCCAAAGCTGCCTCTTCCGAGCATCTTTATTATTTTCAGTTTTCGCGTTGTTGCCAAATAACGTTTATGCTGAAGGTCTCAACATCGACGAAAATAATTTTCCGGACGAAGCTTTCAGAGATTATGTCTCCGAGAATTTCGACAAAAATAAAGATGAAGTTTTGGACGATGACGAAGCTAAAACTGTTACTGTAATTCCAGTTGGGTTCACTTACAAAATAACCAGCGACGATTACGGAAAAATTTCAGTTACACAATCCAATGCTTCGTTTCCAGAAAAAATGTCTGACTTCACAGGAATTGAGTATTTCGTAAATCTCGAAACTTTTTCATGTCAGAGCAATGACATTGAAGAACTTGATATGAGTAAAAATCTTGAGCTTAAAGTTTTGTTCTGTAACAATAATCAACTTGGTGAACTTATTCTGGAGAAAAATACAAAGCTTGAATTTCTCGATTGCAGCTATAATTAACTTGAGACGTTCGATGTCAGTAAAGATCTCGTCGCACTTCAAGCGTTATTTTGCAGCAATAATCAACTTACGGAACTTGCTCTGGACAAATATAAAAAACTCCGATATTTTGATTGCAGTTACAACGAAATTGACGACCTCGAATTATACGAACCTAACGACATAAAAAGTCTTGATATTAGACTTAGTGGCGATGTTATGATAAGTGGTGAACCGAATATCCTTGCATATTTCAAGTGTGATCACAATGAGATTGATGCCGTTGATTTAGTTGACTTAGATGAAAATCTTCTATGGCTAAAATGCGACCATAACGCACTTAGATTTAACTTATTTGCGAGTGATGCTGAAAATCTCCTGTGGCTAGAATGCAACGACAATGAGATTGAAGAACTTGATTTGGACAACGTGAGACTCAGATACCTGAAATGCGACAATAACAAAATTGAAGATATTTTCTTCCCGCGAAATTCGAACAAGTTTGTTTATTTGTCGTGTTCATCAAATGAGCTTGAGGATATTGACATAGTTCCAAGCAGCCTTGAATATATTGATTTTTCTAATAACAAAGTTGAGGATGCATATTTTCTCAAAAAAGGCACTTCATTGAAAACTATAAATTGCAGCTCAAACAAATTAGGAGAAATCGATTTATCAAAGATTACAGCTCTTGAAGTTTTTAGTTGTGATAATAACTGTCTTACTGATATTTCATTTGCAGAGAATCCATCAATAAAAACTTTTTCTGGTTTAAATCAAACGGTGTACGAGCAGAGTGTTTCTGACAATTTTGACGAAAATTACCCATATGAATTTGATTTCAATACACTACTTTCAAGAAAAGCAGAATTTTCACGAGTTATTGATATAAATGTTTTTGGAGCAGATAAATCCACTATAAAATTTGAACTTAACAAGGAAGATTCAGGAAGTCTTATTCTTGCTGAAAAACCTGCTTCTATAAGATACAATTATAAACCGAATGCTCCGTTTGAAAATAATTATCTTGAAGTAACAGTCTTCTTTGAAGAAGCACTGAAAAATAATGATTATGGCTCTGGAACAAATGACGATAACAATAATCTTTCTTACAGGAGAAGCAGTGGTGGAGGCTGTAACGCAGGATTTATATCTGGAATTATGGCTTTGAGTTTGCTCGGAATTCTGAGAAAGAAAAAATAATTTTTGAAATTAGAATCACGAAAAAAAATCCCTCAGTGTTTTGTGACTGGGGGATTTCTTACAAAATACTGCGGAAATATCAAAAAAGCTTTATTAGTTATTTTGCTTGTCGTCGTAAAATCAGTGATAAAATCGCAAAACTGAATACAGAAATACAGAGTTACAACCGCCACCGCCGCTAAGTGTACCGTTGTTATTGATAGTGTTCTTGTCGTTATTCGAGTCATCACCGCTGCTGGAATTATCGCTGTTATCTTTATAGCCGTCAGTTGACTCGATAGCTCCTGCAGCCTGAGTCATGTCCTTAAAACTTACTCCGATTTTTGCAATATCAACATAATCAACATAAACATCTTCTTCGAGCGGATTATATTTATACTTAATATTCCTGATTGAACCGGTGAGAACTTCTTCGCCGTCAATTTTAAGGCTCGTGAGTTTTGCATCATTTGATTTCAAATCGCAAATTAGCTTTAACGTGTAGAAATTTCCTTTTGCATCACCTGCGCTGGCATTTTCACGTTCGACTTTATGCAACACGTTGTCAATTCCAGAACCTTGAACAATAATTTCTTTAGGTTCAGTCTCTCTTAAAATGGAAATTGAGAATTGAGAGCTGTGCTTTGCCGTCGTTGCTTACGAGCGTCCAATCATCGGCGAATCTTTCATCAGGAACGTACGTGAAACCTGTAATTTCATTCGAACCTACAAGAAATTTATGATATTTTGCATCTTGCCATGTATCGCCGCCATCTGTTGAAAAATAAGTTTCCTGAGCGTTGATTTCGGCGTTTGCTGTTCGATAATTCGGAATTTTGATTTCTGCAGCGATTGAGGGTTTAAAATCTGCGCTGCTATTCCCATCAGAAGGAAATATTACATTTAAGATTGCGAAGTAATGATCTTTTGATAAAGGCATTGGTTTATAAAGAAGATTTACAATATAGCCTCTATTTGATACTCCATGAAAAGTGTCTAAGCCTAATTTATCCACATTTTCGATAACGTTATCAACATTTACAACATTTGAAAATCTTTCAAGCGAATTTTCAGTTCCCATATCAAAAACAATGGTTGTTGCATCATATAGGCTGTTTGTTGAATAAAAACCTATTTCACGGAGTTTTTCGTGATCTCCCTTTACTTTAAAGACATTAGCAGCCAATACAGTTTTATCGACAGCAGTACTTGCGAATGAAATTTCGTTAGTGAAACCGAGATCGTCATGATAATATTCTCGTATGTTTGGATTTACCTCTTCAACATCAAAAATCATTGCAAATCTCAGGAGCTGTTCATATGACATCCAGAAACAACCTTCATTACCCCATGAGCTGCCCCAACTGTTTTGAACAAGCCATGCACCGTCTTTGTTAGGTTTGTTCGGGCTAAAATTATCGCGTGAATAATTATCGTCCCAGCCGATTATTGTTACAGCATGCCCACCTCTTTTGCTGCTGGGATTATAATATGCGAAGTTCGGGCTCATGTAATTAGCCTAAGTTCTGATTGAAAGTAACACTACATAACAAAATATAGCACTATATATTGT
>CALEPX010000008.1 GCA_937911045.1 uncultured Fretibacterium sp.
GACTCGAACCTGGAACCTAGTGATTAACAGTCACCCGCTCTGCCGATTGAGCTATCATGGAACGAACACGGTTAGAGATTTTAGACTAAGTTTGTGATTCTGTCAAGCGATTTGTCAAAAAAATTTTTCGGGCGAATAATTTGTGATGAAAATCTGCGATGAATATGTGCGTTTGATTTTGGGATTTGACAATTTTCGGCTCATGAAATATTATCTCGAATAATAATTTGTAATTTTCAGGAGGCAATTTTGCTATGAAAAAGAGTGCATTACTTAGTGTATTAGTTTTAGCGTTGGTATTTGTTTTCGCAGGAAGCGCGTTTGCCGCAACATGGACGAATTTCGATTTCTTGAGATTCGCTAAAGAGAAAGTTTTGACGGATTTCCACCCGACAGCCAAACCGGACGATCCTGACACAAAGAGCGATTATTATCAGGAGCCGGAAGAGAAAGACGGAATAGTTTCAGCGAGAGTGAATATTTTCTACAAGGGCTGGTTCAAACAGCATTCAATGCTCGTTCAGATGGATTTGCGCCCGAACGATGGTCTGATTAAAGTTGCAGTGTTGCAGGATTCAAACGGTGCGAATTTGACGGGGAACAAGATCTTCAAGGAAAATTCGTGGGTTGAGCTTTCAAGTTTGGACTGGAAATAATTTTTGCGTCTGGAAATTAATATTTTATTGGGAAAGAGCGTCAGTGAAGAAAGATTTTTGCTGACGTTTTTTTATGCGTAATTCTGGAAATTTTGGGAGAGAATTTTATGAGTACACAGGAATTTTGGAAGTTATTAAAGCGCAAGTTTTACTCGTTGTTGATGATTTTGATTCCGACGGGAATAATATTCTTGATACTTGCGTTGATTTTGCGATTGTTGCCGTATTTTCTGCCGGCTGAGATGCTCGTGTCATGGAAGGAAACGCTGAAATTTTACGCGACGAATCCGGTTGAATTGAAAGCTCTTTTGCTTGAGAAGGGTGCGGACGCTGAATGGATATTTATCTTGATTCAGGTTTTGCAGGTTGTATTTGCGCCGATTCCCGGACAGGCTGCGGCGTTGGCTGGCGGATTTATTTTCGGATTTTGGAAGGGCTGGTTCTTGACGACGCTGGGACTTGCAATCGGAAGTTTCATCGCGATGGCTGGTGCGAGAATTTTGGGGTTCAAGCTTGTGCGGAAGATCGTTCCGGATTCGATTATAAAGCAATTTGACAGTGTAATTTCCGATGGCGGTTACATGACGTTTTTCATGATATTTTTGCTGCCGGCGTTGCCAGATGATGCTGTATGTTTTCTCGCGGGCTTAACGAAATTGAAGCTGCTGCCGCTATCGATTGTGTGTTTGCTTGGACGCGCTCCGGGAATGGCTGTTCTGTCACTTGTTGGAGCAGGTTTCGCGACGGGATTGACTGCTGCTGCGTACGCATTGTTCGGAATTATGATGGTAATTTCCGTTGTGCTTTGGATATTATGGGAATACGTCGAAGATTGGATTTATCGAGTTGTGAACGTGAAGCGGGGGAAATAATTTACAGCACGGCTGACCAGAACTTGCCGATTTTTGCCTGTAATTTTTGCAAGAGCGAGCGATTTCTCAGTCGGTCGTTTAATTTTTCTTCGGAACAGTGGCTCAAATCATTCAGGAATGCGTTTTCGAGTTCGGCTACGAGTTTTGCGGAATACACGAACGCTTGGACTTCGTAATTCATTTCGAGACTTCGCATGTCAAGATTCGTCGTGCCAACTGAGGCTATATTTCTGTCTGAGATAAGAGTTTTTGCGTGAATGAATCTGTCCTGATACACGAAAATTCTGATTCCGTGTTCAAGCAAACGGTCGATATTATATTGCGATGCCCATGATACGAGCGTGTGATTCGCTTTGAACGGGATTATGATTCTCACGTCAACGTTTTTTGATGCAGCCAAGTACAGAGCGTTGAGTAATTTTTCGTCGGGAACGAGATAGGGCGTTGTAATCCATAGACGGTTTTTAGCGTTTGAAATTATCTTGATATATTCGTCGGCGATTATGCGAAATTCTTCGTTAGGACCGCTCGCTGCGATTTTCACGGGGACGCTGTTGCTGAAGCTTATGTTTGATATGTCGATGATTTTGCTGTTGAGTTCTTCTGGAGTGATTTTGTTTTTCTTGAGATTGAGCCTGTCCCACATTCGGAAGAAAATGCGATCTAATTCCGCAACTGCCTCGCCTTTAATCTGCAAATGAGTGTCGCGCCATCGTTTGAGATACACGTCGCCGATATTTAAGCCGCCAAGTAAGCCTGTGTGACCGTCAACTGTTATAATTTTCCTGTGATCTCTGTGAGTGAGGCTTAATCGCAAATTGAAAAGCGTTGGGGGTAAAAACACGTGAACATTTACGCCTGCGTTTCGTAGATCCGAGATGAAATTTCGTCCGAGCCGCCAGCTTCCGAGTGCGTCAAAAATCACGCGAACTTTCACACCGGATCTCGCACGTTCGGATAGAATATTTTTGATTTTGCGTCCGATTTCGTCGTCGCTGAATATAAAGTATTCGAGATTGATTCTGTGTTGCGCATTGCTAAGAGCTTCTGTTATTGCAGCAAAAGTCTCAGCACCATCGAGCAATAATTTTACGCTGTTATTACTTGACGTGCTGAGTTTGAAATTATGTTCTCGTTGCTCTTGATGAAAATTGCGTTTCTTGAATATCTTGACCTTTCCCAATTCCTCAAATCCTGATTCGTATTATGCTGCCATTAATTGTAAATAATTATGCGAGTTTTCACAAGTTAATTTTACGAAAAAACGCTCAAAAAAAACTCCCCATTTTCAGGAGAGCAGAAATTTTATATTAACATGAACGCCAACACAATCAAGAAGCCAATCGCGAATGTCATCAAGCCATACGCCAAACTCGAAGGCAAAAGCGAACTCAGAGTTTCGGATTGGGACTCGTCGCGATAAAAGCCGAAATCCGGATTCTCGTAATACCTGATGAACTTGATTTTTGCGGCGTGTTCAAGAACGTACGAGACCGGGCCTGCTGTGAATAGATCAACAAGTTTCGCAAACAGTGAGCCAAAGAACGGCAGAATTGTCCCGAGCAACGGTCTGAAGAATAAATTTTCGATGTTGAGTTTCGGATTCCATAAGTCCGGGAAATAAATCGAGCCGTCATAAGTTTTTCGTATCAGGAATTTGCGAACAATCATGAAATACACAAGTACGCCAATCGTAATTGAAATCACAGCACCTTCAAGCGACTCGAACGAGAAATAATTTATGAAGTGATGATGTTCCGGAGCATTCATGAATCCTGAGCCGAATACGCTGATTTTGTCCGCAATCGAATACGGCATGAATCCGAAAACCGCCAGCGTCAACGACGAAATTACCAGAACTATCGCGTTCACCGGAGAAATATATCGTGCTTTCTCGTGCAAATCCGGGGATTTTTTCGCGATGAACAGCACGTAGAATAATTTCAGAACATAAGCAGTCGTCAAGCCCCCAGAAATCAGAAACAGCCACTCAGTAATCTGGAACAAATATTTTGCGTCGGTCAAGTGAATCTGCTCAACGATTGCCTCGTGAATCAGAGTTTTTCCCAAATATCCGTTCAGCAGCGGCGCACCCATCAAGCCAAGTCCACCCATAACAAACGCGAACAGAAACACGAATTTGCCCTTGCCGAATCCGCGAATGTCATTTAGATTCAGCTTGTGAGTGTTCATGTGAACGACACCTGCGCACAGGAATAACACCAGCTTAATCAACGAGTGACCAATCATGTAAAGAATCGTTCCGCGAATTGCGAGATCATTTTCATGCCCGAGAAAACACTGCATAGAAATTCCGGTCAGAATAAATCCCAGCTGCGACATAGATGAACATGCTAAAGTACGCTTGATATTCACCGAGAAGACAGCCAAGATCGCTCCCAAAGTCATAGTGATTAATGCCAGAATCATCAGCAGCATTCCCCAAGTCGAATCGTGCAGGAAAATTCCCGAACTCAAAACCAGAATGCCAAATAATCCCGACTTGGTGAGCAATCCTGATAATAACGCGCTCGACGGTGCTGGTGCTGAAGTGTGAGCTGTCGGCAGCCAAATATGCGCCGGAAAAATCGCAGCCTTCGCAGCAAATCCCACGAATATTAACGCTCCGAGCAAATACAAATCCTGATTCGAAAATTCTGATAAATTCGCAATCTCAAAAGTTCCGGTTCTGGCATAAAGCAAAATCAATCCGGTCAACGTGACAAGTCCGCCGATTATCGCAATCGCTAAATACGTCTGAGCAGCGCGCGCAGCTTCGGGTGTTTCGTCCTGAGCGACCATAACGTACGAGAATAACGACATCATTTCGAAAAATACGAACGTCGTGTACAAATCCGCCGACAAAAATACGCCCATGATTGAGCCAAACGTCATTAACACGTACAGGTAATAGCGATTCCGGTTATGATGACGCGCAAGATATTCCCGCGAAAAAATCGTCGTGGCTGCCCACATGAACGAAATTATCACGCAATATATAAATCTGAATCCGTCAAGCGTGAAATTCAAGCCGAATCCGCAAACGTTATTAACATGACAGCTCGTGCCGATTGATTCATACGCGAAAATTACGAGCAGCAATTCCAGTAAGCAAACAAAATCCGCGAAATAATCCCGAATGTCACGACTGAATTTGCCGATTACGAACGAAAACAAGCCTCCCAATAACGGTATGAGAGCTAATATCAACAGCAGAGAATTTCCGGTCATGTTATGCTGATTTCTTTGCGTGTCTGCGTTCTTTCCAGTGCCTGTAAAATTCAGTTTGCGTTACGAACAGGAATACTAACAGCACGAATAATACAATCGAGATATAACTTGTGAAGATGCTCCCCAACATTCCAAGAACTGAGCCGCCTTCAAGCATTACTCCGCGTCTGTAATTTTCCTCGCAAAGTCTGGTCAGAATTACTCCAAGAACTATCGGCGCAATCGGGTAATTATATCGCTTCAGGAAATAGCCGATTATGCCAAATCCGAACATCCAGAAAATATCGTACACACTGTTACGAATCGCAAACGCGCCAATCACGGACAAGATCAAAATCGTCGGCATCAAAATTCCCTTTGGAACTTCGACAATTTTCGTGAAAGCTTTGATTCCTGTCAATCCGAACACAAGTAAAAAGAACGAAGCTACTAACAAGCACGCAACGATTAACCAGAACAAATCCGGAGTCTGCGAGATTAAATTCGGGCCGGGTCTCAAGCCTTGAATCGTCAACGCGCTGATCAAAACTGCCGTCACAGCGTCACCGGGGATTCCTAACGTCAACATCGGGATAAACGCGCCTCCAATCGCTGCATTATTCGCGGATTCAGGGGCAATAATTCCCTCGACAGCTCCCTTCCCGAACGGTGCAGAAGGATTCTTGACCGAACGTTTCGCCTGATCGTAACTCAACAACGCCGCAATATCTCCGCCAGCTCCGGGCAATGCTCCGACTAATACGCCAATTATCGATGACTTGATCGTAAGTCCCATATATTTCAGCGACTCAGCCCACGAAGGCAAAATCTTGTCAACTTTCTGTTTGACCGGTGTAGCGCGCATGTCCGTTATCTGGCTCAAGGCCTCAGACGCTCCGAATAATCCAATCATGGCGACAACGTAATCAACGCCCGAGTTCAAGTAAACGATATTAAACGTGAATCTCTTCACAGCCGTCTGACCGTCAACACCTACGCAGCCAAGAAAAATTCCGATACAGCCGGCGATTAATCCGAACCTGACAGATCTGCCGCTTAACGATCCGACCATCATCAAGCCCATGAGTGACAGCATCAGGTAATCAATCGAGTGAAAATTTCGCGCAATACCCGCAACTAATGGCGCACAGGTTGCCAGTGCCAAAACTCCGAGTAACGTTCCAATTACGGATTGTGACGTAGCAAGCCCCATAGCTTCACCGGCTCGACCCTGTTTTGCGAGAGCGTAACCGTCAAGAGCTGTCGCAACTGCTGCAGGAGCTCCGGGGATATTCAGCAAAATCGCAGAACGTGATCCGCCGAAAACTGAGCCAACAAATACTCCGACCATTACCGCAAGCGCGCTGTGCTGTTCCCAGCCGAACGTGAACGAAACCAGCAGCGAAACCGCCATCGTGCCGGAAAGTCCCGGGATCGCTCCAACGTAAACTCCCGCACAAGTCCCGGCAGCAACCAACGCAATCAGCCAAGGCTCTCGCAATATAACCGACATGTAATATAACGCTGACATTTATAAATCTCCTTTCTGAATCTAAATCTGAATTTTACGGGAACACGACGCTGAATAATAACCTGAACACTACGACGATAAACGCCATAACAATCGCTGTCCATAAAATATTTTTCACGAAATCTTTGCGAGTTAAATAGCACATCGAGAAATACAGGAATACCGACGTCGCAATATAAAAACTCACGCCCATTAACAACGCTGCACAATACGCTACGATCGCAGCCAGCATAATCACAACGTTCAAAGGCAACGCGTACTTAATCGCCTCAACAATTTTCCTGGCAATTCCGGAGATATTCGAGAGCGGAGTTGTAAGCTTGAAATTCTCCAGAACCGTCCAAGCAGCCATCAAAACCCACAAGCCGCTAACAAATACCGGAACAGCCGCAGCCGATGCGATTCTCGGACCACGCCGCAACGGGATCTTGAACCAAAGTTCGATCGACAAATACAGCGCGATAATCCCGAACGCAAGCAACACAATCGAGAAAACTTTTTCACCGGCTTCGAGCGAATGTTCTTTCACGACGATCAAATCATCTGTGTTGACTTCGAGAGCAGGATTCAGATCTTCGTATTCAGTTTGAGCTTGAGCCTGAGCTTGAGCATTAATATTCTGGTCTGACAATTCAATTCACCTCGTGTAAAAAAAATAACCCCGACGTGAATCAGGGTTGTTCGTCAAAATTTTTCTCGTGTTAATCCAACGCACCACTGTTTTTCAGCGCGTTAATCGTGTTATTTCTCCAGGACGAGATATATTTCGCAGCTTCTTCGCCGGAATATCCCAGGAAATTAATGTTGAAGTTCGCGAGTACTTTCTGATAACTTTCAACAGGACCGGCTTTTGTGAACGCGTCGCTGAGTTTGGAAATTATCGCTGGATCAGTTCCCTTTTTCACGAACACGCCATAGAACGGTCCCCACGGCAAATATTTCGCGAAATCAGGATACTCACCTGTAACTAACGGAACTTCGGGCATCAAGTCAACTTTTTCAACTGAGAACAGGCAAAGGAATTTCACATCGCCGGCTTTGTAGTCCTCGATTCCGGACTGGATTTTGCAGACTGTGAAATCGCACTCGCCATTTATTACAGCAGTTTTTGCTGAAGCGTCGCTGTCATAAGGGATTTCGTTGAACATCGCGCCGGTAATATCCGTAATGAACGCGCCAACTTCCCAAGGCAATCCGCCCGCACCCGTCGTTGAAAGCTTGAGCGTCCACGGAGCTTTTTTAGCAGCCTCGATTATTTCCGTGAATGACTTGAACTTTGAATCTTTGCCAACAACTATTCCGACAACTTCATCGCCGATTAAATACACACAATCGAAATTATCGTAGGTCAGTTCGCTAATTTCGAGCGCATCGTACAACGCAGGATTTTCCGCACCCATCAAGAGCGTATAGCCGTCATTCGGGGCATCGAATACGTACTGAGTTGCGATTGAACCAGTTGCGCCGGTCATATTCTGAATGATGATTGATTTCCCGAGGTTCTGTTCAGCGATTGCAGATAACGGACGCATCAGCGAGTCAGTGCCGCCGCCAGCACCCCATTGAACGATACCGTTGATATTCTGCGTCGGGTAATCAGCAGCAAATGCGCAAACAACCATCGATAAAACCAAAGACATTGCGAGTAAAAACTTTCTCATAAGCAAAAACCTCCTGAATGCTAATAATATGAATACTAAGATTTTATCATAACGCGATTATTTTTCATAAGAACATGACGCTAAAAAATCTTTCGTGAAAATTACGGAATCTGCGAGAGAAGCCTTACTGCTTTAAGTCTCACAAATTTCACTCCAGTGCGTAATCTGTTATAATGAGTTCAGGCAGCGTGATTTTTGCGTGAGGGGTGCCTGTGGGATGCCTCCGAGTACGTAACGGGAAAGGAGGTGAGGCTAATGAAGGAAATTATAAAACTCGTAAAAGCCCTAACTGAGCTAGTACGAGCCATCACCGACTTAGTTCGGATATTCATTGACTAAAACTTTCCGATTTCGGGCATAAATCCGAGGTGGGGAAGCCGCCCCATTCATCGGTCGCCCGACGTTGAGTGTTGCTCTACCTGCCAGAGCACACTTTTTTCACGCCCAATTATACCCCAAAATCCGCCGCAATTCCATCACGTATGAAAATATGAAAAACCCCGACGGAAATTTCTTCCCATCGGAGCTTTCGTTTACACAAGTTTCTTCTGCCTATCAGCCAGACTTCTTTGGAAACGAGAGTTCACTCTGAAGCTTTACTCTGCTGAGCTGATTTTCTGGCAATTCGTTACTTCTCTGTTACTTTCTCTTGCGAATGAATAACGGAGCCGCAACTAACAACGCTAACGCACCAAATCCGGCATCGCAGCCGCCGCCGCCACCGCTGCTTCTGGGACTGCTGCTGCTTGAAGCAGTGATCGTGAACGAAGCGTCTTTGGAGTAGTCTTTACCATTAACCGTAGCTTTCATCGTCAACTTCACATCTGTGCTGGTCGCAACCGTCGGAAGCACTACTTTGAACGTAACTGGGTTGGTATTTCCAAGAGTTGTCGGTACAGTCGTGATGTTTAAACTTGTCGGGTCAAACGTCACTGTCCAATTAACAGAATCATCATCGCTAATTCCGTTGAGTCTTGCCGTGACATCGAATGAACTGCCAGATGCTATAGTACTTTGAATGCCACTGAGCGTGATCTCAGGAGTAGTAACAGGTTCAGGTCCAGAAGCCGGAGTAAATGTAACCGTGAGAGTTGCTTCGTCTTTATCTCCAGACGCGTTGTAAGCAGTGACTGTCACATCGTAACTAGCAGCCTCAGTTGTCGGAACAGTTCCGGTTACAGTGATCGTTCTTCTATCATCGCTGACGTCAGCACTTGCAATTACACCACTTGGGACCGAAGTTGTTGCACTCGCAGCATCATCACCAGTTGCTGTGAACGTTGCAGTGAATGTGCCATCAGCATTAGCACTGACAGGGTTGGTCTTCGTAGTGATTGCAAATTCGCCCGTAGGCTTTCCTCCACTACCAGCATCAGCGGTGAAGCTCACAGCCTCGCCATTCTCAGTGTTATAAGCCTCAACAGTGACACCATCAGGAATCTTGAACGAAATAGTTCCGTCGTCGTTGTACGTAACCTCTTTGAGTTCATCGACATTGTTGATTACCCAATCTCCTGAGAGCGTGTAAACACCATTGGCAACCGTTGCGACTGTATCCGCTGAAACTGTGGTAGCCGCGTAATCAGGCTTCGATTCAGCAACCGCGAACACAACCGGCGTGATCCCAAGATCTTCGCCACCCAACACTGCCGTGATCTTGATGGTCTGCTTGCCGCTCATTCCCTCTGTATTAACGGTGAACTCAACGCCTTTATCGGTTGCTGTGGCAACATAGTCTGTGAATTCCTTGTCGTCAATCGTCAGCTTGAAACTGTCAAGCTCTGCACCACCAACGTAGAATGTGTAGTCACTGGCAGCAGCAACTCTTAAGAACTTCTCGCTTGCCTTGGCAGCTTCTTTGACCGTCAAACCGTCAATTGTGAAGCTGAACGGATCACCGGAAGCTACAACTGCGTCACCGGAAACTGCGCTCGCGAACTCATCTTCAGAGCCTTCTGATGTGGCATCGACAACGCTGATCTTTACATCAACTGAAACTGCGCCTTTGCTGAGTGTCGCAGTAACTGTGAACGTGAAGTCACCAGACACTGCCGCTGCTGCATCAACGCTGGAAACATACTGACCATCTTCGTCCTCCGCAAACGTGAGCCAATCAGGAAGTGTTTCATCTGTCTTCCACTCAACTTCAGCACTCGTTACATCAGGTGAAACTTTGAGAACAAGCGCGTAATCAGCAACTGCGTCAACGCTCACTGTCGTCTCCAAGTCGCCCTTTGCAGCAACGATCTCATAAGCACTCTCGACTACATCAGCAGCCTTCTTGACTTCAACTGTCCACTGGTAGTACTTGACCGTGCCGTTATCAAGTGTTGCTTCGATTGTGACAGTCTTGGTCGTGTCTTTAGTCGTTGTAATTCCATCGATTAACGAGACAAGGATTTCGCCCTTATTAACTTTGACCTCGAACCAGTCAGCACCAGTGAGAACGTTCGCACTCTCAAAGTTGCCGTCATCGATATCGATTGCGAATCCGTCGTACGTTACGTCGCCTGACTCATTATACGTTGCTTCAGTTACAGCACCCGCCGGCACGTCAAAGCTAACATCGCTCGAAATGATTCTCAGAGTTACAGCCTCAGTCGTGACGGTAGTTTCTCCTGCACCATCGAGAGTCTTCTTACCCTTAAGCTTGATTTCCCTCTCAACTACTGCCTCGTCGTTGTAATCGAACGCTTCGAACGCAATTTCGACTACCGCAGGATCTGCCGTGGTGTCAATGCTTGCCAAATCATCGTATTCATTGTCATCAACAAGAACTACAACATTGTCAACCGTGCGCGTGCCACCCTCGACAGGCAACACATACTTGGTCTCCGTCTTAATAGCCGCGTCTCTGAAAACGTAGACGCCATTCACAAGTTCAGGAGCAGAAGATGTGCTCTTCTTGGTTGTGTAAGCCGTAAGTCCGGTGACTTTGACAAATGCGTTCTCGTCAGGAGCGATTTCAGGTGATACGAGTTCTAACTCAGCCGTTGAAGTCTCGTCGTTTGTGAAAGCTCCCAAAATGTCCGCAGAACCAATAACGCCGTTAGGAACTTTGATCTTATAGCTGAAGCCTTTGAATGTTCCAGTAGTGAGATTGTCAATGGTAGCCTTCGAATTTTGGGTGTAAAGATCATCACTCCAAGTTACATCCATAGTTACTTCAATATCTTTCGTAGGCAACACATCATCGCTCTTGTACAGGAACGAAATTCCAGTGCTACTCTTCTCGTCAACTATGAAGGATCCTTTGTCATCACCATCATCATCATCTTCGCCTACGCTAAAAGCTACCATCATGTACTCCTTGTACTTTTCAACAAGGCTGGCGTCTCCACTAACTATCAACGGAACGGTGATGTAGAACTGTCCCTCTTCCCATCTGGCAACCGCGTCCCATTTTGAAGCAGAGGCAGGTACGTCGAACTTTGCGTCACCATGACCAAGCGTCACGAATTGGTGCATAGCTTTGAGGTAAATTGCCTCGTCGGTCGATAAGATTTCGAAGTCAGCAGATAAAGGACTATCTTCACCGCCATAAGTCAGGTTGCCGTCTGCTCCGGTGAGTCCTTTACCTTTAAGAAGAGCAAACTCTGTTCCTCTGACGTCGCCAAGTGAGTGTTCAACTTCGATCGTGGTTTTACCCTCGATTGCGATTTTGTCCGCAACCGTAACCGCGAACTCGTCGTCAACGTTGTCCTCAGTGAGTTCCGTGACGAATGTTCCACCGCCGAACGTGAGTTTTCCAGGAAGTTTGACACCGTTCTTGACGCTGAGTGTTGCCACACCGCTTACATAGATATTGTTGTCAGCAAGTGTACCCTCAACTCGCAATGTGCCACCCTTAACATTGATTGCGTCTCCGGAAATTTTGTCAGCAACCGTGCCAGTAACGTTACTGCTGCCCTTAATCACGAGCGTACCAGTAGCGCTTCCTTCACCGACCACAAGTGCGCACAAGTCCGCACTCTTACTACTAGCCAATTTGAAGTCTTTGCTGAGTGTCGCGTAGTTATTGAAGAACGTAACGCTCTCAACCGTCAACGTCGGCCCTTCTTCTGCTGCATCTCCATCAAACGTGATTGTCGCAGGAGTAGTACTACCTTTCACTCCATCGACTACCAACGTTTTGATAGCTGCATCAGCCCTAACGTCGAGAGAACCAACATCCTTATAACTACCGTCCTTCGAAACAGTAACAAGGTTGACCTTTATGTCACCAAGATCGCCGCTAACTCCGAGTGTTTTTTCAAACCCGACTTCGATTGCAGTGATTTTGACGTTCTTGTTGCCGCCGAAAGGATACGTTGCACCGTTTGCGAATGTAGCTTTGGTTGCTGTGAGCGAGCCTTCGAAATCGGTGTAAGAATAGTCCGTGTTGTCATCCTCTGTAGTGAAATTGACCGTAGCAAACTTCACAGTGCCTTCGCCATCAAGACCTGCAACATTGACTTCTTTCTTGAACTCAACCGTTGCACCCTTTTCGACAGCGAGATCCACAGATTTAACATCAGAACTGATTGCTTCTGCTGTATTAACCACGAGTGTACCGCCAGTGACTGCCAGAGATAAAGGCTCACCGTTTTCTGCCTTCAAAACTCCCTTGTCGCCACCGATTGTGAACGTTCCATTGACTTCAAGATCGCCGTTCATTGTAATTATTGCCGCAGTAAGATCTTTGCTATTAGGCGCGAACGTCATCGTAGTGTTGATAACGAGAGTGCCTTTTTCGCCCACGGTGTACGTGAGAGCTTCTTCATCAGCACTGTCAGCCTTAAGCTGATCCACGTTGTTAATTTCGAGTAAGCCGCCGTTATTGACAGTGATACTGCTACCAGAACCTAAATTTTTGATCTTCTTCCCAAGAATGAGTTCTCCATTTGCGTCCACGGTGGCATCAGCAAACTGGAACTTATCAAGCTTGGTGTTAAGAGTGAGTGATGAAAGATCGCCACCTGACAGATCAACAGTTGTAGGCGTAATTGTAATTGTCTCTGTTCCGTCATCAACATCAACATCAACCTCAACCTTAGAAGACAAAGTACCACTGCCATCAATCGTCAATGACGCGACTGAACCCAATGCTGAGCCGGCATGAACTGCGATTCCGGTAACATTAAGCGTGCTTTTATTGCCCAAAGTCAACTTAACATCAATGCCAGCCTGATTCGGGAAAGTTTGGTTGTCAACGCTGATATCTACGGGAATGTCAAGTGATTTGGCACTGAACGTAACAGCAGCATTCGTCGACTGGAAGAGTGCTACGACGCTATCATCATCACCTACATCCATGCTCGCGCCGGGATACTCTGTAGCAGAATCCCAAATGGCAGTTGCAATATTCTCATTCGTGGTCATCTGCCAGTTAGCTTTGTCTTCCCATTTGCCACTGTCGCCGCCCTTCCAACGATAATAGTAGGTGTCGGCAAACGCAAATGACGCCGTAAGAACTACCGCGAGAACTGCGAGTAGAAACACACGCAATTTTCTATTCAAAGTAATTTTCCTCCTTTAATATTTCCTTTACAAACATATTCAAAATAAATCGCTAAACCCCACAACGAAAGAGTGCTTCCGTGTGAAAACTACAAACGCGCGTCCGTGATAAAACACGAACTAAATTTCATTCTTACCCGTTATCCTTTCCTCTGAATAACGTGCGGCCGAAATCTCCATCGACAGGCTCAAATCGTCCTTGACAGAGAACGCCGCCGCAGGAATTTCCGCCTCCCTTAAAGCGGACACTCCGCAAACGTGAAACCAGTCCTAATTGAACCGCAGCGTTATACACTTCAAAGCACCTCCTATCCAAATTATCACCTCAGATTTACGCTGTTCACTTTCCTCGACGCACCCTCCCGCGAGATGATTTTCGCTAACTCAAGCAGAAGAAACGAAGTCTTTAGAACAACGATTTGAAGGATACGTCGTTAATGCGAGAATTATACACGCAAAAATACATAAAATGCAAGCCCCAAAATTCACAAATTCACTCCGAACATTCTCAGAACATTCTCACGCGAAATATTTGCGGAGTTTTCACAAGCGCGGATGAATTTCTGCTGCTATAATTAATCCGCAATTAGATTAACCAAAGGAGGTTTATTTTCAGAATGGAAATCAGATTTGTGCAGCGTGGTGCTGAAATTGACGACCGACTCAGGGAATACATGGAGAAGAAAATCTCCAAGATGGAAAAATTCTTCAAGAAAATTCTGAATTGCCAAATCGTCGTGACACATCACAAGGGAAGTTTCAATGTCGAGACGACAGCCAATGCGAACGGAGTAATTTTGCGCGCAGAAGAGGACGCTCCCGAACCGAGAAAAGCGTTTGACCAGTCACTCAAGAATCTTGAACGCCGAATCAAACGTTACAATTCGTACTTGAAGGACAGGGCGCAACTTGGTGCGGAAGAAATTTCATTCAGTCTTGAGGAAGCTCCTGAGCAATCGGCAAGTGACGCTCCAGTGATTGACAAGAACAAGAAAGTTCAGCTTCACCCGATGGATCCTGTTGAGGCGATCATGCAAATGGAATTGATAGAACACTCGTTCTTCATGTTCCAGAATGCCGACACTGGCGAAGTGAACGTTGTGTACAAGCGCAAGAATAATTCGTACGGATTAATCGAACCGGAACGTTAAAAAAATTTCCCCCGTGAATCGCGTGATTTGAATTTGCGAAACATGGGGGATTTTTTGTTGCGTGCTAATTTGAGTTAGGGCTGATTAGTTGCGTATATTGTCCGTAAATCCAGCCGAAATCTGAATCCGAATTTTTCGCCAGACCAAGTACCCAGCGTTCTCCTGCGGGGCTGATCCATTCGCCGTAATATTCCAGGATTTGTCCTTTGTTGAGCCCGGTTTTGATTTTGGATTTTGTGTTAGGTTCGGATCTGAATCTTACGCCTGAGCCGGTGATGCTTAATTTTTCGGCGTAGGGATTGAACGAGAATTTTCCGCGTTTGAATATGTAATCTGGGATGCGATTTTCGCGGACGGCGCGTTGAACGATTTTGTTTTTGTCGCTCTCGGATTGTTTTTCGGGTTGTTTTGTGACGGGAATTTCCGGTGGTTCGTCTGGATTTGGGTTTGAACTTGCGGATTGCAGCCTGTCGAACACGGGAGAATTTTTCAGCAGGGAATTTGGCGGTAATTCGTTTGCGTAATCTATCGGTAATTTGTTATTTTCGTCGCGAATATTTGGGCTGGCTTTTGCGTCGAGTAATAAATTCACGACTTCGGGAGAATCGTTTTTGACAGCGATTGACAGCAGAGATTTTCCCGGAATATTCAGATTCACATTTGCCCCGCACAGCAGCAGAACCCGTACAGCTTCGACATTATTGCGAATCACGGCGAATGCGAGAGGAGTTTCGCCTGTGCCTTTGATTCGTTCAGCGTTTACGTCGAGTCCCTGATCGATCAGGAATTTCACGGTGTCGATGTGTTTATTATAAGAAGCAGCCGTATGGAGCGGAGTTTCGCCATCATCGTTGACCTTGTTGAAATTTGCGCCATTAGCCGCTGCGTTCTGGAGCTGGATCAAATTTCCGTTTGCGGCGAGCCCGTACACGTCAAAAATCTCTGAATCCGGATCGAAGCGATTTGGCGGAGTTATGTTTTGCTGAGTGCCTGAGATTTCGACTGGTTCACCGAGAGTGATCACATTATTTCCTGAGACGTTAATTGCGCGTGAATTTCTGAAGTACATGAATATTGCGGTTGCGGTTAGTGCGAAAGTTATCAGGGCGAAAATTTTGTAGACGCGGCTTTTTTTGGATTCGGGTTTTGTTTTTGTATTATTCTTGGGAGCGTTATTATTATCATCATCGTCTTGTTCGGCGAGAGCTTTTCTGAATGCGTCATTTGCGCTGCCTGTGATTTCGCGTTTGATTTCGTGTTCGTGTTCCTGAGTTGCGGCTTGAACTTTCGAATCCGATTTTGGCTCTGGATCCTGAGAAATTTCCTGAGCGATTTCGTTTCGAGTTGCGGCCAGAATTTCGTCGATGATTTTCTGAGCTTCTGAATAACCGCGGGAAGCAGATTCAGTCAGCCATTTGAAAGCCTCGTTGAGATTTTTGTCAGTGCCTTTGCCGTAATAATGGAGCATTCCGAGATAATACATAGCTTTTTCGTTGCCCTGAGCTGCTGCTTGTGAGTACAGGAACGCTGCTTGTTTGTAATTTTTCGGGAAGCCTTTGCCGTTTTGATAGAGCAGTCCCAGATATAACTGAGCTTTTGCGTGACCTTTGGCAGCCGCTTGAGTGTAATATTTCGCCGCCTGAATGTAATCTTTGGGAACGACTTTGCCGTCCTGATAAAGAACTCCCAGATGATACTGAGCTTTTGCATCACCGCGCCGCGCATCGTTCATGAGTTTCGGGATTAGCTGTTTGTAATTAATCTTCTCGGACATTTAATTCTGATCTTCTCCCTAGCGAATTTCCAGGTACGACTTTATCATTTACAGATCTTAACGCGTGAAATATTGCGTAGTAAGAACGATTTATTGAAGCCTCAAATTCTTCGTCATTGAACAAAGATTTTGCAATCCGTAATTCTTTCTCTGCCTTTTCAATTCTGTACTTCGAGTAGTCTAACCTGCTTTTTTCCATAACACGATTCCTTCTTTCGCTATATTTTTGTAAAATGGCGATGTATTTTGCCAAGCTAAAAAACGTTTTTCGAGAATATTTGCCACAGAAATATATTTCTCATACTTCCAGCCAAGTTTCATATTCGAATTGCTTATTCGAGCAAACTCGTCACGATTCAGACTTTCACGAGTTATCAACGCGATGTCAATATCGCTTTCCGGTGTGTCGTCGCCGCGCGCAACTGATCCGTAAAGAATTATTCTCTCGACTTTATCCGGGATAACGCTCAAAATTCCGTTCACAACGTCTTCGTACATGTCTAAATCACTCCTTTACTTGACGGGATCTCACCTGCGAATTTCCCGTCAATTTCGACTGCCTGCCTGATGCTTCGGGCTGCTGATTTGAACGCGCATTCGATTATGTGATGCGAATTTTCACCGGCGAATTTCTTGAAATGCAGCGTACTCAGCGAATTGCGAACAAACCCCAGCCAAAATTCCTGAGCAAGTTCCGTGTCAAAATCCCCGACTTTCTGCGCGAGAATTTCGACGTCCCAGTTCAGAAACGCTCTTCCCGAAAAATCTATCGCACTCAAAATCATTGCTTCGTCCATAGGCAAAACGCAAGATCCGTAACGCCTGATTCCCCGTTTATCGCCCAACGCTCTCAAAAACGCCTGTCCCAAACAAATGCCGACATCTTCGACGGTGTGATGAAAATCCACGTCGTAATCGCCCGCGCAGGAAATCCGCAAATCGAATCTGCCGTGAACTGCGAATAGCGTCAACATGTGATCCAGAAATCCGCAGCCGGTTTTTATCTCGTGTTGACCGGTTCCGTCGAGTTCGAGAAAAATCTTGATCTTAGTTTCGTTTGTGTCGCGTGAAAATTCATGATTGCGCATTCTTAACAAGCACCTCCGATGATTTCGCGTAAATTCTCAAGCATGAGCTGCATTTGTTCGCGTGTGCCGATTGTTATGCGATTGAAATCCGAAATTCGTGCCGGTTTGCTGAAATGCCGAATCAGAATCTTGCGCCGTAATAATTCCTCGTAAATCTTTTGCCCGGAAATTCTCGCGTGTTTTGTGAACAGGAAATTCGTGTTGGAATCCAGAACTTCAAATCCCAGTTTCACAAGCTCTTCCCTGACAAATTCCCGCGTCTGCAAAATCGTCCGGACATTTTCGCGAGTGTAATCTTCGTCTTCAATCGCGCCGATCCCAGCAGCCTGAGTCATCGAGTTTATATTATACGGGGCAATCGAGTTTTTGATCGTCCTGAGATCCTGAATCAAATTCTCATTCGCGACACAAAATCCCAATCTCGCTCCGGCAAGAGATCTTGATTTCGAGAACGTGCGGATTACTGCGAGATTTTCGTACTTGTGAATTAACTCGACGCAGGTTTTTCCCGAAAAATCTGCATATGCTTCGTCGATGATTATCAGGCTTTCGGGATTATGCGAAATTATTCTCTCGATTTCCGAACTCTCAAGAAATAATCCGGTTGGGGCATTAGGATTCGCGAAAATTATCGTGCGTGCGTTTGGTGCGAAATAATCACTGGGCTCAATGCGGAAATTCTCGTCCAAGGGGATTGTCTTGAAGCTTATGCCGTGAAATTCAGCCAGGATTGCGTAAAACGAGTACGTAATGTCCGGGAAAATTGCTCCGTTCTCACAGAAGCCTGTGAATATGAAATTCAGAATCTCGTCCGAGCCGTTGCCGAAAATTATTTCGTTTGATTGCACGTTCAAAAATTCCGCGAGTTTTCGTGTTAATAATTCGCATTCCGGATCACCGTAGAAATTCAGCCCGAGTGAAGCTGTGTGTGCGTATTCGATTGCTTTCGGTGATGGTTCAAACGGGTTTTCGTTTGTGTTCAAGCGTATTAAATCATCGCTGGGACTTTTGTCGCCTGATGTGTTATACGGGATCATCGCTGAAAATCTGCTGCTCAAAAATCTGCTCATAAAATTCCTTCCTGATATTAAAATGCAAAATTCTCGTAAAAATTATATTGCAAAATCTCGAAAATGTTTTACAATTTGCGCGTTGAAATTTATCAACACAATCCTTCCGAAGTAAACCGGTTAAGACCAATAGGCAAAATTCCTTCCCGCACTGGCGGACACTGCCCGGATATAGTCGGAGAAAAAGTTAGTTTTAGTTCAGTGTCTCAAAATCTTAATTTTACTTAAATCTAGTTGGTGTGGGGGGAATTAATATGCAGCGTCGTCCGTCTTTATTGCTCTCGACAATCGTGTTATTAATCAGTGCGTTAATCGTAACGTTTGGTGTCGTTGATGTAGAACTGGAATCTGGTTCACATTTCGGTCTTGGTCTTCCGGCTCAAGTTCCGTTATTATTCGCGACAGTTTTCGCAGCACTCGTTGGGATTTTTTATCTCAAACGTGATTGGCGCACTATGGAAAAGGGAATCTCAGGAGCTATCGAAGTATCGATTCAGGCGATCATAATCTTGATTCTGGTTGGCTGTCTTGTTGGCTCTTGGATTCAAAGCGGAGTTGTGGCTACGATGATTTATTACGGTCTTGAAGTCATGAGTCCTAGATTTTTTTATCTGGCAGCGTTATTAATCAGTGTAGTAGTTGCTCTTGCGACGGGTTGTTGCTGGACGACGAGTTCGACTGTCGGAGTTGCTTTAATCGGGATCAGTGCAGGTTTGGGTTTGCCATTGCCAATTACGGCTGGGTTCATAATTTCCGGCGCGTATTTCGGCGACAAAATTTCACCGTTATCTGACACGACGAATTTAGCTCCGGCGGTTTCTGGCAGCGAGTTATTCGATCACGTTCGCGCTATGATGTCTACAACGATTCCTACATTATTATTAACGGCATTGATTGCTTACATGATGGGAGATTCTGCGCAGGGTTCTGACGGAGGGCGAATCGCGTTAATCCAGAGCATGATGAAGGCAGAGTTTAACATTTCGCTTTGGGCATTTATTCCGCCGCTTGTAATCCTGTTGATGGCGAGTTTGAAAATACCGGCGATTCCGGGAATAGTTGCGGGAATTTTTGCGAGTATAGTCTTGACGCTTGTGAGGGGAAGCACAACGCATGAAGCTATGATCGTGTTATTTTCTGGTTACGTGCCTGAACATCTGGGGGAATTTGCTAAAGTTACGAATCTGGAATCGATCTCACAGATTGCCGGCGAATTTTCGGGCGCATTCACAGCAGGTTCTCCGGCGTTATCAGTTGCTCCGGATGTTTTCGCTAAGATTGGCGAATTGTTGACGAAGCTTTTCACGCGAGGCGGCATGACTTCGATGCTTGAGACAGTATGTCTGATCGTAGTTGCGTTATCACTCGGCGGAATCATGGAAGTATGCGAATTTTTGGACGTGATTCTTGAGGCGTTGATGCGTCACGTGAAGACCGTTGCGGGATTAATCGGCTCAGTTCTGGCATCGGCGTTTTTGGCGAATGTATTTCTGAGCGAGCAATATTTGTCGATAATCGTCCCGGGCAGAATGTTCAGGAAAGCTTTTGATACCAAAGTCTGGGATAATGGCAAGAAGCTTGCGCCGGTAATGTTGAGCCGTTCGCTTGAGGACAGTGGCACGATGACTTCGGTTTTAGTTCCGTGGAACACTTGCGGAGTTTATGTCAGCTCAGTTTTGGGAGTTGCGACGCTTGATTACCTGCCGTATTGCTTCATGAACTGGCTGAACCCGTTAGTTGCGTTTGCGATGACTTGGTTGGGGATGGCGATAATCTGGAAATCTGAGACTGCGGATGCGCGTGTTGATGTAAACGCGAACGTCGGCGAGGAAATTCTGCCGGCATGATATAATTTTCGCGATACGTTACAATCTAAAATATATGAATGGACAATGGAAGCAGCTTTCGCGTTAATGAGAGCTGCTTTTTCCGCGCAAAAATCCCGGACGTTTTTTGTGATTCAAAAATTGCGAATCGCGGAATAGATTGCGTTTTCGAGACACGGCAACGAAATTCTGGCAGCAAAATTTTCTTTTTAGGCGATTTGTGAGATAATGACTACACGAATTTACATTGCTGAAACTAAACACTTAAGTAGGGAATCTGGCAGGTTGGAGATTATGATCGCCCGTCTGCCCTGAAAACCGGAAAGGAGTTTTCTAACACATGATACAAAGACTACACCGCAGCGACCTTGGCAACTCGTTGAGATCGCTGATGGAAAATGACCCAGCATTCCGACCAATCGCGTATTTCTCAATGGAAGTTGGTCTAAAAGAATCGATCCCGACTTACTCCGGAGGACTTGGCGTACTTGCGGGCGATATTCTCAAGAGTGCTGCGGATCTCGGAGTTCCGATGGCTGGAGTGACGCTGCTTTACAAGAAGGGATATTTCGTTCAGGAATTTAATCAGGACGATTGGCAGCAGCAGAAACCGGTTGTTTGGGATCCTGCGAAAGAATTAACGCTTTTGCCGAATCGCGTGAACATTACGATTCAGGGGCGCGATATTCAGGTTGCGGTTTGGGTTTACGAGTTAATCGGCGCAACCGGCTATCCGTTACCCGTTTATTTCTTGGACACGGACATCGAACCGAATCATCCGGACGATCGCAAATTATGTTGGTATTTGTACGGCGGAGATAATCGTTACAGATTATGTCAGGAATTTATTCTCGGAGTTGGCGGCTTGAGAATGCTTCGTGATCTTGGCTACATGAATATCGAGACGTTCCATTTGAACGAAGGTCACGCTGGATTCTTAACGCTCGAATTAATGCGCGAACTTGGCTATTACGACCCGGACAAAATCAGATCGCAAGTCGTATTCACAACGCACACACCCGTACCTGCAGGACACGATTATTTTGATTTCGGATTAATCAATCAGGTTTTCCCGCCGGACGCACTCGCCACGATTACGCGAATGATGCCGAATATGCCCGGAGTTTCAATGACGGATCTGGGCTTGCGTTACAGCAGATATATCAACGGAGTCGCTAAAAAACACGCTGAAGTCAGTAACGCGATGTTCAAAATGGAAACTGTAGACTGGATCACTAACGGCATTCACCCGACAACATGGATCAGTTCAGGAATGCGCAAACTTTACAACAAGCATATCCCGGGCTGGGAACTGGATCCCGGCAGACTTGTTCAGGCACTTACGATCCCGAAAGAAGAACTCTGGACAGCGCATCAGGCTTCGAAATTGCGATTGCTTGCGCGTGTTCTTGAGACGAACGGTGTGCAGCTTGATCCGAACGTGTTGACTTTGGGATTTGCTCGACGTGCGGCGACGTATAAGCGTGCGGACTTGTTGCTGAGCGATATTTCCAGGCTCAAGAAAATCGCTGGCGGCGGCAAAGTTCAGTTTATATTCGCAGGAAAAGCTCACCCGAATGATGACGGCGGCAAAGCGTTGTTACAGAAAATCCGTCGTGCTTCGAAAGAACTCGAAGATTCCGTCAAGATCGTCTTCATCGATAATTACAACATGGAAATTGCGTCGTTATTAACTCAGGGCGTTGATGTCTGGTTGAATACGCCGATTCGTCCGCGTGAAGCTAGTGGCACCAGTGGCATGAAGTGCGCTATGAACGGGATAATGAATTTCTCAGTTCTGGACGGCTGGTGGATTGAAGGCTGGATCGAGGACGTAACCGGCTGGTCAATCGGTCCTGACGCAACTGAAACCGAGGCAAACGCGAATTATGACGAGAAACTCGACGCTGATGATCTTTACGAAAAACTTGAAAAGAAAGTTATCCCAACGTATTACGAAGATCATGACAAATGGATCGACATGATGCGCCACACGATTGCTCTTGACGCGAGTTTCTTTAACACGCACAGAGTCGTACGAGAATATGCGGCAAAAGCGTATTCAATAGATTTCAGAGGCATGTAAAATATAAGCAGAATTTTTTGTGAGACAATTTTTTGAAAGGAACAGTTTTTCAATATGACTAAAAGCGGTAGTGCAATTAAAGTGCTCTTTGTTACAACGGAGCTTGCCCCATTTTCGAAAGTTGGCGGGCTTGGAGATGTTGCGGGTTCGCTGCCGAAAGCTCTGTTGCAGGCAGATGTTGACGTTCGGGTTGTGACACCTGCGTGGCCGGGAGTTCTTGAGCGAGTGGCTGCTTCGGGCATTAAGACTTCGATGGCAAAATCCAACGTTTACGCTGCGTATGATTGGCGCATACATTCAGCAAATGTTATCAAAGCTGATGTTAAGGGTGTAACGACGTATTTTCTTGACGCGGAAGATTATTCCGGCGACATGTACCCGCATCAGCTGAATTTCTGGACAGCGTCGCCATTTGCGGTATTTTGTATGCAGGCTCTGGAACTTAAAAACGCGATTGATTGGGAACCGGATATTTATCACTGCCACGACTGGACTTCAGCATTTTTGCCGTGTGCATTGGCTTGGCACAGGCACTACCGACAAGTCGGAGGTCGCAGCGTTATGACCCTTCACAACGTCGCGTATCAGGGAATTTTCGAGCCGTCACCGTTCCTTGAGGCATCAGGTCTTGAGCCGTGGAGTTTCAGCCAGTCAACAATGGAATTTTACGGACAGGTTAATCTGCTCAAGGGCGGCATAGTCTCAGCAACAGCCGTAACGACAGTTTCTCCGACGTATGCGAATGAGATCCAGACTTACGAGTCAACGCGCGAATTATCCGGAATTTTGTCACAGCAGCGCGGCAAATTACGCGGAATATTAAACGGACTTGACACGAAATTCTGGAACTCAGAAAAGGACAAGCAATTACCCGCAAGATTCAGTTCGAAGGACTTCAAAGGCAAAGTCACGTGTCGAAAGGCGTTATTACAGAAAGCAGGCTTCGATCAGGAAACGCAAGACCCGATTATCGTGTGCGTGAGCCGCTTGGCTGAACAGAAGGGTTTCGACATGGTCTTGAACGGAATCGACGAGATCGTTAAGATGGGCGCGAAAATCATGATTCTTGGCAGCGGTCAGGATTGGATCGAGAATGGCTTGAACGCAGCAGTTGCGAATTATCCGGATAGCGTGAAATTCTTCAGGGGTTATGACGAGCCGTTGTCGCATTTATTATACGCGGGCGGTGACATGTTCCTGATGCCGTCAGTTTTCGAGCCGTGCGGATTGTCCCAGATGATTTCGATGCGTTACGGGACTGTGCCAGTTGTTCGTGAAGTTGGCGGTTTGCGTGACACGGTATTCGACGTTGATGACCCGAATGGCAAGAAAAACGGCTTCACATTCCAGACCTGCGACACTGAGGGAATGCTCTGGGCGTTGCGGCGTGCGGTTGAGCGTTACAAGACGAATCCGGATCAGTGGCGTGAAATTATGGTCGAGGGAATGAGCGAGGATTTCACGTGGGATAAATCGGCTGAGCTTTATAAGCAAATGTACGAGGAAATGTTGCAGTAAATCTAATTTTGGAAAATTGTTTCTTGCGAGTTAATATAAACCCGTGGGAAACATTTTTATAAACACAAATTTTCAGAAGGGGGCTTTAATTCAAATGTACACAGGCAAACACGGAAGAGTTTTAGGAATAGTTCTCGCTGGAGGCAAGGGTGAACGATTAATGCCGTTGACGCGCTACCGTGCAAAACCTGCAGTTTATTTCGCGGCGAAGTATCGTATTATCGACTTTGCGCTTTCAAATCTCGTGAACAGTGGAATTTACGCTGTATACGTTCTTGTCCAGTTCAAAAGTCAGTCATTGATCGAACATATTGAACGAGGCTGGCAATTTGGCGGCGGTGCAATGCGAGGCAGAGATTTCTTCGTGACAACAGTTCCCGCGCAGATGTGGAGTGGAGAACACTGGTTCCAGGGAACAGCGGACGCAGTTTTTCAGGCTAAGCATTTTATCACGCGTTACAAAGCTGATCGAGTTTGCATTTTCGCGGCAGATCACATTTACAAAATGGACGTTGACCAGATGTTAGCATGGCACGTTGCTCAGCACGCGGACGTTACGATCGCAGCGAACGTTGTTCCGGTTGAGGACGCGACGCAATTTGGCTGCATCAAGACCGACGCTTCAGGCAGAATTTTGGAATTTATGGAAAAACCGAAGAATCCTCCGGAAATTCCAGACAAACCAGGATTCTCATACGTCTCAATGGGCAATTACGTTTTTGAGCGCAGAATACTTGAGGACTCACTCGAAGAGGACGCTGCACAGGACACCAGCCACGATTTCGGCAAGGACATTATCCCGAAGTTAGTCAAAGGCGGTGCGAAAGTTTGCGCGTATGATTTCTCGACGAACGTTTTGCCGCATCCGACAGCTGAAGCAGAACTGGTGCATCAATGGCGAACTGATAAACCGTATTGGCGCGATGTAGGAACGTTGAACGCTTACTGGCAGGCACACATGGAATTAATCGGGCATGAATCCGAAATGTCATTCTATAATCCGATGTGGCCGATCAGAACCGTATCGTTCGGTGATCCCCCTTCATATTGCTACCCGGATAGCGGCTATGACTGCAAAATCAACAGAGTAATGCTCTCAGAAGGCAGCAGAATTTTCGGAGCTTCGGTTTCAAATTCAGTTTTGTCGAGAAATTGCTTGGTTCAGGCGGGAAGTGTTGTTGAAGAAAGCGTTCTTGGTCACGATGTTGTCGTCGGCAGAAATTGCAGAATCAAGAAAACGATCATTGACGGTCATAACATAATTCCTGATGGCACGGTCATCGGCGAAGATCCGGAAGAGGACGCGAAGAAATATTATGTCGATCCGAAATCCGGTCTTGTAGTTCTGGGAGTTCCGCCAGTTCTCTATCAGTCGGGCAATGACGACGCTGAAGAAGTTGCGAGCTGGGACTCACTGGGCTAATAAATCCGATTAAATTCGCTAGCAATATTATTACGCAGCAAAAAAATACACCTTCGAGATTCGCTCCCGAGGGTGTATTTATATTCTGGGATTAATTAACGTTTCTTGGCTAAAGCGAATGCTAAGATCACGAGTGCGATTGCTCCGAAGCCTGCGTTACAATCACTGCTCGAATCTTTGTTTTTGTGTGCCTTGGCAACAGTGATCACCGGCGTGTACGAAACGTTTGCTTTCATCGGGGCGACCGCAATAACGTAACCGTCCTCGGGAATTTCGGTGATTATTTCTCCGTCCTCGTTCATGAAGAATGCTGCGTCAGATAAAATTCCGGAATTTGCCGAGACTCTGAAACTACCAGATTCTTCCGTGAGCATGTAGAGCGACATGTTCGTTCTGGCTTCGTATGGCAAATTCACTGAGCCGAGAATATACGTTCCTGCTTCGGTTACGCTTTGAGTGGCAATTTGGTACTCATTGTCCCAAGTTGCGTCGCTGCCCAGAGCGTCTTGAAGCTGTTCGTGCGTGAGAGTTTGACCGGACATTTGCGCAGTCTTTGATTCTGGTTTGAACGGGTAATCTGTGGCGAGAGGTCCGAGTTGTGAGAGCACGTCCGCGTAAACTTCTGAATCATTTGCGAAAAACGTTCTGATAGTGTCGTCTACTTCGTTTAGATTTATTGACTCAATCGGCTCTGTCGGATCTGTCGGCGTTGGAGTTGTCGAACCCGATTTCGGATATGTGTACGTGGTTCCGCCCGTGATAGCCTGAGGTGTGCCCCCTGCCGAAATAATTAAGCTTCCGTTTTGTAATTCCACGCTGTTCATTGTGATCGGAGTTTTCGAAAGATCAAATTCTGCCAAATTTATGAGTGGCTTGTTTCGCTGAGTTATGTTCTTCTGAATGTAATCGTCGAGCTGTGAAAAGTTGCCTTTTTCAACCGTGGGATTATCGAGCCATAATTCCTTGCCGTTCACGATTCGAAAATTGCTGTTAATTTCGACCGGGTAATTATCAGCAGCAGCTCCCAACACCCACGCAGCAACATATGAATTAAAGTCATAGCCGTAAGAACTGTCTTCTTTAGATGTTGCCTGTGATTTTGATCCCGCTCGTCGTAATCTTCACTACTATGTTACTGAGTATAAAATGCTTGCCATCTGCGCGGAACTTGAGTTCTTGACCTTTGAGCGCATTATTTATGTCGCTCTCCAAGACAGTTACTTTTAGCGCGGCGGACTGAAAACTGTCAAATTTAACGTGATATTCTCCATACCGTTTCCATGCGGACGGAGGATTAAGCTGGAGACCGCTCACGTTAGCTAACAGGGAATCAACGCGGTAATCAATGCCATCAGAACGAAAAGCTACACCGTTTACCTTGAGATAAGCTTCCTCGAAGAAACCTGTCGAATCTGGCTGCTTTGAGATTGTCAGTGTAACTTCTCCCGAGGTTAATCCTTTCGCGTAATGATCGAACAGATAATCGAACAGATCGCCAACTTCATCGGCCCCGGCACTAACGCCCGACACCGAAACTAATAACGCGGAAATCATGAGCAAAAACAGAATTTTTTTCATGACAAGACCTCCTGAAATTATAAATTTTTCATATTATACATTATATAACGCATTTTTTTTTTTTTCAAGAAAATCAACCGCAATTCCGTAAACACAAATGCACCCCCGAGATTTTCTCCCAAGAGTGCATTTATGATTCATATGCGAGATTTTGTGACGATTAATTTCCTGCCCAGAGACCTTTGTTATTCTCACGAGCTTCACGCTGGAATTTCGCAAATACTTCAGAATATCGCGTGTTCGGCTGAATTGATGAAGTCTGAGCGTAACCGTCGAGCAACAATCGCGCGTTGAACATCTTTTTGCGAATTGCTTTCTCGTCATTCAAATCTTTTTCACTCGGCTCACTTGTCCAGACGTAGGCTAACAATCTTCCGTAACGGTCACGTGCGCCAACATCCGTCTGAAGCCATACGATCATATCGGGTTTTAATTGCGATTTCGTAAAATCACTCGCTTCTTTGCCGTAATATTCGACAGGTTTGTTCGGGTGGACTGTTTCCGGCGTGTTTACTCCGGTGAAGCGTGTGCGTTCGTCCTTGTAGATTTTTCCGTCATCGAGCATCAACGTGAAAATCGCAGTGTCGCCGTCGATAACTCGAATCACTCTTGCTTTGTAAAGCGCATTCATTCGGAAATCATATGGCTGCACAGCGTTCGGACCTTGATGATAATGATAAATTCCTGTGACTTTATCTTTATGTCCGCCGTTCTTGTCGAGCCTGCCGGGTGTGGCAAACGCACTAGCCGCAAAAATCGCGATAACTGCCAACGCTAAAAAAATCTTTTTCATGTGATCAAATCCCTTCTTAAAAAATTACGTCATACAACACTCGCACGAAAAATATCACGAGCACTATTAGTATAACAGGACGTACAACTTTTGCACCGCCGCTCTCGAAAAATTTCGCACCGATATAATTACCGGCAATGCTGAAAATTCCCGCAATCAAGCCCAACGGAATTATTACGCGATTATTCAGCAAAAATACCGTCACCGCAGCCAAGTTCGTAACAAGATTTATCACCTTCGCTACACCGTTCGCATGCCGCAAACTCAGACCGGCAACTCCAGCCAGCAATAACAACATGAAAGTCCCTGCGCCTGGTCCGTAAAATCCATCGTAAAATCCCAGGAAAAACGCAATCAGAATCGAAATCACAAACGTCCGTCTCGAAATCGCCGCCTCAAAATTTTTCTCACGCAAAAAATTCTGACTCTTGAAAACATAAATCGCCGTCAATGGCAAGACAAATAACATGATAATCTTGAAAATCCGATCACTTATCAATAACGCACAGCGCGCTCCAAGTGATGAACCTGTCATCGCGAAAATTACCGAACACGCCGCAATTTTCACCGGAATATACCCGTCACGAAAATATTTCCACGTCACCATCGCAGTCCCCATCACAGAACTCAGCTTATTTGTGCCGATCGCAAAATGTACCGGCAATCCGGCAAGCATGTACGACGGCAACGTAACAAGTCCTCCGCCGCCGCCAATCGCGTCAATAATTCCTGCCAAAAATATCATTGGACACACAATCAAATACTGCCAAAATTCGATTTCATAAGCCAAAATATTTTCTCCCTTCAAATTAAAAAGTCTCGAAAAATTTTTCCGCAAATATTATACCGGGTTCGAAATTTTTCGTAGGCATTAACCGGAATTTTGCTGTATGATTAACACAAATATTTCAAGCAAATTTTTTTTAGTTAGGGGTGCTTACAATTAAAATTCTTCACACTTCCGATTGGCATATCGGACGCAAGCTTCATGAACGGGATCGCTTTGATGAAATGCAGAAATTCTTCTCATGGCTCGAACTCGAACTTGAACACGAAAATATCGACGCATTGATAATTTCCGGTGACATTTTCGACAACACAACACCGTCAAATCAAGCGCGCGAAATTTACTACTCGTTTCTGGCACGTGTCGCGAAATCATTGTGCCGTCACGTTATCATAATCGCGGGAAATCATGACTCAGCAAATTTTCTGGAAGCTCCGGCGAAAACCCTCGAATTGCTCGACATTCACGTAATCGGACAAATAACTGACAATATCGACGACGAAATCCTGACGCTCGAAGATCAAAACGGCAATCCAGAATTAATCGTGTGTGCTGTGCCATTTTTACGCGACCGTGACGTAAGAATCGCAAATTCAGAAAACAATCTCGAATCACGCCAGCAGGATCTCATAAACGGGATTCACGCGCATTACCAACAAGTATTCGAACGTGCTGCGGAAATTCGCGGCGATTCAAAAATTCCGGTTGTAGCGACGGGGCATTTATTCATCGATGAAGCAAAAGCTGAGGGCGAAGAACATCGCGAACTATATATTG
>CALEPX010000009.1 GCA_937911045.1 uncultured Fretibacterium sp.
GAGCCGGTTCGAGTCCCGGTTTGCAAAGTTATTTCGAGTCGCCAGCCGATTGAGTTGTGTTCCCGATCAGTTATGGACATTTCCGCGTCTTGTAACGGGTCTGAGTATGAGTTGCAAATTATCTCGTCTTTGATACCTGCGCATTCGGAATTGAATTGCACGTAGTAAACGTATGGGAAGGGGCTTTGCTCGACTTCTAACGGATTGGCTGCGAGTTCGCCGAATGAAGATATTGCTGATTCGTTGCTGGTTGTGTTTGAGTTTTTGCTTACGACTTGAATTTCGTGAGCTGAAGTTGTCACGGTGTAGAGATCATATTTGCCCGTGTGTTGTGTATTCGCGACGAATTGATTAAGATCGCCGTTCCAATCCCAAGCTCCGGCATCTGTTTCTTCGGCATCGTCCATGATTCGATACGTCAAGAACCATTTCGAAGTCCCAATGTCCGAACTCGATGTATGAATCGTAACTATCGCGGAATATCCGACCGAACTCGAATTTGAATCATCACGCGCAATCGTCATGTTTTGAATCGGATTGTTTTCGTCCTGAGTGTCCGGATTGCAAGCTATGTCACGCAACTCGTAAACGAATCTGGAAAATTGCATTCTGAATGTGTAAACGCTATCCTGTTCGAGAATCAATGGATCGCTTTCTGAACGTTCAAGACCGCCCCACGATAACACACCGCTATCGTTATCAATGTAATCAACCGCGAGAGCTGCGTCAACTGCAATGCCGAAAATTAATATTGCCGCGAAAATTCCGATAAATCTGCAAATCGTGTTATTTTTCATAAGTTTACGCTCCGTTCATGAGTAATTTTACCTGAAATTTTATCACAGAAATTATATAATATCTCGTGAAAATTTCTGGGGGAGGATTTGATTTTGAGACTTAAATATATTACCGGCAGAATTTTTGCGAGTTTGATTACGTTATGGGTTGTGATTACGCTGACGTTTTTCCTGATGCGTGCGATTCCGGGTGGACCATTCACTGAGGAGCGCGCGATACCTGAACATGTGCTTGAGAAAATGCTCGAACGTTATCACCTGAACGATCCGGTTTATGTGCAATACGGGAATTATTTGCTGAACGTTCTGAAACTTGATCTCGGACCGTCGTATCGTTATGAGGGCTTGAGCGTGAATGAGCTAATCGCCGGGAGTTTTCCTGCGTCATTCATGGTCGGAGGAATTGCGCTGGTAATTTCGCTTGTGCTAGGCATACCTGCCGGAATAATTTCGGCTCTGAAGCACGGCAAATGGCAGGACAAAATTTCGGTCGTATTCGCGACATTCGGCGTGACGATTCCGAGTTTCGTAATTGCGACGGTGTTGGTGTATTTCTTCGCGTACAAATGGGGACTTGTGACGGTGGGATTCTGGGAAGGATTTTCGACGGCGATATTACCGGCTGTGACTTTGGCAGGCTATCCGGCGGCGTTCATTTCGCGACTGGTCCGTTCGAGCATGTTGGAAATTTTGCAGCAAGATTACATTCGCACGGCGTATTCGAAAGGTCTGAGGCAAATGTCCGTGATTTACATTCACGCGCTGAAGAACGCATTGATTCCGGTAATAACATATCTTGCGCCATTAACGGCAGGAATTTTGACGGGAAGTTTTGTTGTCGAACAAGTTTTCGGAGTGCCGGGATTAGGGACGTTTTTTGTGACGAGCATAACGAATCGCGATTACACGACTATCATGGGCGTGACGATTTTTTATAGCGCGTTACTCGTTCTGTTCAACCTGATTGCGGACGTGTGTCTGTCATTTGTCGATCCGAGAATAAATCTGAAGTGAGAGGTGTATGTTTAGAATGCGAAATTATTTTCAGGACGTTTGGCTGAGATTGCGGCGTGATAAATTGGCGTTGCTTGGGCTTGTGATAATTGCGATTGTGATATTCATGGCGGTATTTGCGCCGTATTTGTCGAGTTACGAATATGATGCGCAGGATTTTCTGGAATCAAACGAACCTCCGAGTATGAATCATTTTTTCGGCACGGATATTTTCGGGCGGGATATTTTTGTGCGAGTTCTGTACGGTGCGAGAATTTCGTTGGCTGTCGGATTTGTCGCGAGCTTGATAAATCTGTTCATCGGCGTAATTTACGGAGGGATTTCGGGATTCGCCGGCGGAAAAGTTGATAATCTCATGATGCGAATCGTTGACGTGATTTACAGCGTGCCGGTTATGATTTACGTGATATTAATAATGGTAGTCGTTGGCTCAGGCTTGAAGAGTATATTCATAACGCTTGGGATTTCGTACTGGGCTTCGATGGCGCGAATTGTCAGAGCTGAGATCATGCGACTGAAGAACGAGGAATTTGTTTTGGCAGCGCGCGTGATTGGGGCTTCAAGTTCGCGAATATTATTCCGGCATTTGCTACCGAACGCAATGGGAGCGATTCTTGTGAGTTTGACGTTTTCGATCCCGAGTGCAATTTTCACGGAGGCTTTTCTGAGTTTCGTAGGCTTGGGAGTCAGCGCACCGATGGCGAGTTGGGGAGTTTTGAGCAGCGACGCTATCGGCACACTCGCGATATATCCGTGGCAATTATTTTTCCCGGCAGCAGCGATTTCGATAACGATTTTGGCTTTTAATTTTCTCGGCGATGGATTGCGTGACGCGTTAGACCCGAGATTGCGAAAGTGAGTTGTGGATCATGAGCATATTATCAATCAGGAATTTGTACACGGCGTTCGAGACATTTTCCGGAGAAGTTCGTGCAGTGAATTTAGACCCGAGATTGCGAAAGTGAGTTGTGGATCATGAGCATATTATCAGTCAGGAATTTGTACACGTCGTTCGAGACATTTTCTGGAGAAGTTCGTGCAGTGAATTTAGACCCGAGATTGCGAAAGTGAGTTGTGAATCATGAGCATATTATCAATCAGGAATTTGTACACGTCGTTCGAGACATTTTCCGGAGAAGTTCGTGCGGTGAATGGCGTATCGTTCGATTTAGAGCGCGGTGAAGTTTTGGGAATTGCGGGCGAATCCGGCAGCGGTAAAAGTGTTACGATGCTGTCGATTCTGGGATTGCTGGGAAGTTCCGGGCGAGTGAAATCCGGCGAAATAATTTTTGACGGGCGCGACTTGACTAAGCTGAGAATTTCGGATCTTGAGGAAATCCGTGGCAAGCGAATCTCGATGATATTCCAAGATCCGATGACGAGTTTGAATCCGGTTTTGCGTGTGGGCTATCAGCTTGAGGAATCTTTGAGGCGTCATGAACCCGAACTTGATAAAAAATCCCGGCGATTGCGAGTGCTGGAAATTTTGGAGCGAGTGGGCATAGTTCCGGCGGAAAAACGCGTGAAGCAATATCCGAACGAATTTTCCGGAGGTCAGCGTCAGAGAATCATGATTGCGATGGCGATGATATGCAAGCCAGATATTCTGATTGCGGACGAACCTACGACAGCATTAGACGTTACTGTTCAGGCGCAGATTCTGGAATTGATGCGAAATTTGCGCGACCAGTACGGAATGTCGATAATTCTGATTACGCATGATTTGGGAGTTTTGGCTGGAATAGCTGAACGAATTATTATCATGTACGCGGGGAATATTTGCGAAATTGCCACGAGACGCGAAATTTTCTACGAACCCAAGCACCCGTACACGCTGGGATTATTGCGCTCGATTCCGAATCCTGAGAAGCCTCGTGAGAAATTAATCCCGATTGAAGGACAGCCGCCGAATTTGCTGCGAGAATTTACGGGCTGTGCGTTTGCCGATAGATGTGAGAATGCGAGTGAATTTTGCATGTATAATAAGCCTGAGTTGCGAAATATTTCTGAGAGACATTTCGTGAGTTGCTGGAATTTTGCGAGAGATGCGAGAGATGCGAGAGATTCTAAAGAAAGGAAGAGTGTAGATTGAGTCGCATGTTTGGATTTGCCGGAATGCCCGTGAAAAAGTTTTTGCCGAT
This sequence comes from uncultured Fretibacterium sp., assembly GCA_937911045.1. Lineage (GTDB taxonomy): Bacteria > Synergistota > Synergistia > Synergistales > Aminobacteriaceae > JAFUXM01. The sequence goes on from CALEPX010000009.1 coordinate 3,953, forward strand.
CGTTTTGATTGTCGCCGTGATTTGTGCGATAGTTTATGTCGTGAATAGCGATGGTGTTGCAAGCAATGATGATTTGCAAACGTTCCAGGATTTGCCGCAGCCTTCGCCACAAGTTACGCCTCCAGATCCGATTGCACAGGAAGAATTTTTGACAGCGAATCGTTATTTCAACTCGGGAGATTATTCTAAAGCCGTCGCTTCGTATCGTAAAGCAGCCAATCTTGGACACGCCGAAGCTCAGAATATGCTGGGAATTTGCTATTACAAAGGCAATGGTGTGACGAAAAATCTCAAGCTGGCATTCGATTGGTTCACGAAATCCGCAATGCAGGGGTTCTCAATCGCGCAAAATAACTTGGCAAATTGTTACTTGAACGCTTGGGGAGTTGACAAGGATTACAGGCACGCCGCCTACTGGTACGAAAAAGCCGCCGAACAAGGTGATGCCGACGCTCAAAATAGTTTGGGAGTGCGTTATTATAACGGTGAGGGTGTGAAAAAGAATTACGGGAAAGCCGCTTACTGGTTCAGGAAAGCTGCCGAACAGGGACACGTTTGGGGAGAATGTTACTTGGGAGAGTGTTATTACGACGGTGACGGTGTTAGGACGGATTACGAACAAGCTGTTCACTGGTTGAGCAAGTCAGCTGAGCAGGGAAATTCACGCGCACAATTCAAGCTGGCAAATTGCTATAATTATGGCAACGGCGTAACTCGAAATTACAGGACAGCTTACATGTGGTATTACCTCGCGGATCTTTCCGGGCATTCCTACGCGAAAGAATATTACAGGGACTTGACGAAAAGCGGCTGGTTCAGCAGTGCGAAGGTCTCACTTTTAGAAGCCTCATCCGCGCGTTCCGAAGCTCAAGAAAAATACAACGAGATCAAGCGCAACATGAATAATAGCAAGTAAGTTAAGTAACGGAGATTTTGCAATGGAAGCGTTTTTCGAAATAATATTTGACAGCTTGAAGAAGTTCTCTGCGGAAATTATTGCGGGCGTGTTATTCGCGTTTTGCATATAGTCGCTGCAATCCTGATCATAAATCGTGACTCGTGGGCTTCGGCGTTAAATCTGGAATTTTGGGGCGAACATATCATCGTTGTCGGTCTGTTAATATTGGCTGCGATAATCGTTATTTTGCCATCAAGCTTCAAATCACCAGTCGCTAAATTGCTCAAGAAAGCTGAGTCCGGAGATCCCAACGCGCAATATAATCTGGGAGTTCGATATTACAACGGAGACGGTCTGGTTCAGACTTTCCGCCGAACAGGGCAACTCGATAGCACAGTGTAATCTCACAAATTGCTATTACAACGGCGAGGGAGTTGCTCAGGATTTCAAGCTTGCGTATATCTGGTACTGTCTGTCTGCTTTGTTCGGGCACGAGAAGTCAAGCGAGATTGTCGAAAATTTCACGAAGCTCTCCAGACTTGAAGAGAATGATGCGCAGAAACAAGTTCTAAGAAAATACGACGAGATCAAGCGCAAAAAATCCTCATAAATTTTTCACGGGAATGCTATAATTTCTTCATAATAATAGAATATTATTATTCCGTAAATTTGATGGCTAAGAGAGAGGGTGATTTGCAAAAGTATTCAGGTACAGTGGCGTGATTGCCGAGAATAAATCTGAATTTTGCGCAATGTGGCTGCTCTGAGAGATTTATAATCAGAGCTTCGGATTAGCAACACACGAATTTCAAAATTTACACAAGAAGGGAGCAATAACAATGACCAAGAGTTTCAAAGCTGCAAAAACGACTTCGGTATTAATCGTAGCGTTGTTCATG
>CALEPX010000010.1 GCA_937911045.1 uncultured Fretibacterium sp.
GAGTTCAGACGTGTGCTCTTCCGATCTTGGCACGATTATAAAGATTCCGCTAAAATCCGGAATATTCCCGGCGAAATTCGTCGATTACGTCGCACTTGGTCACTTGCATTCGAAAAGCGGAACTCCGAGAGTACGTTACTCAGGCTCACCGATCCCGATGACATTCTCAGAATCAGCTCACAAAAAATACGTCGAAATCGTCGAATTTGACGAGAATTGCAAACCCAAAATTCAGGACGTGCAAATCCCAACATTCCGGAAACTTGCGCGAATCAAAGGCGATTGGGAAATGATCGATTCCAGAATCGGCGAATTTGTCAAATCCGGCGAGGCTGCGTGGCTTGAGATTACGTACACCGGTCATGAATTGATCGACATACGTGAACGCATTGAGAGAAAACTCAAATTCTTCCCCGAACTCGAAGCTCTGACTATCTACAACGAAACTCGCGAGAAACTAAATTCAGCTGACCCCGACGACGTGATAATTCAAGACGGCAAAACTCTCGATGACATTCTCCCGGAGGAAATCTTCAAGCTCAAGCTCAAGGCGAACAAAATTCCTGATGAACAACAAGACAAATTTATTGCTATGTATCGGGAAATTCTCGACGAAATTCAACACGAATAATCACGCGTAATCACGCATAATCTGGAGGATTACTCACATGAAAATTCTTGCGATCAAGTTCAAAAATCTCAATTCACTCTCAGGCGAATGGCAAATAGACTTAAACAATTCACGCTATGTCAACGACGGAATATTCGCAATTACAGGTCCAACCGGTTCGGGAAAAAGCACGATATTCGACGCGGTATGTTTAGCTCTCTACGGACAGACACCAAGGCTCGGCAAGATCAGCCCCAATTCGAACGAAATCATGTCGCGGAAAAAATTCGATTGTTACGCACAGGTCACTTTCAAAACTGATGACGGAACTTTCACAAGCTTCTGGGGTCAGAATAAACGCCCCGACGGGAAATTGCAGCCGGCAAAACACGAATTGTCAAACGAAATCACAGGCGAAATCTTAGCCAGCAAATTATCCGAAACTCCCAGAAAAATCGAAGAATTAACAGGAATGGATTTTGCAAGATTCACCCGAACGATTCTGCTCGCTCAGGGAAATTTCGACGCATTCCTGAAGTCCGACAAGAAAGACCGTGCCGCTATTCTGGAATTAATCACCGGAACTGACATTTACAGCAGGATCTCGCAAAAAGTCTACGAACGCGCAAAGAAAGTTCGCGAAGAGTTGCAGCTGACGAAATCCGAAATCGAAAGTCTCGAATCAACCGAAAATTCTCAGTCAGAACAGGATTTACAGAACGCTATTTCTGATTTGAAAGAAAAACAGCGCAATCTCGAATATTCGCACATGAATCTCACACGCGCGAAAGAATGGCTCGAAAAAGTCAATGACGCTAACAACGAAATGAACGCTCTTAAGCTCGACCGAGAGAAAATTTCAACAGAAGTCCGGGATTTTGAAAACGAGAAATCACGCCTCGAAAAGGGCAACAAAGCTCGTGACATAATCGGCAAATATTCTCAGCTGGAATTATTGCGAAACGCTCAGGAAAAAGAACTCGCCGAGCTGCAAATTCAGGAACAGAAATTACCCGAACTCGAACAGATCTCCGAAGAAGCCACTCACGAACTCAAGAAAGCTCAGAACGAATACGATGCGTCAAAACAAGCTCGTAACGAACGAATGCCGATTCTTAATCAAGTCCGCGCTCTGAATTTCAAGCTCGAATCCCGTAAAATCGCTCTTGATAAATCCGAAGCACGCGTCAAAACTCTCAGTCAGGAACAGAAAATCGCCACGAAAAATCTCAGCGTGATTCAGGAATCAAACTTGAAAGCTCAGACCGAATTTCAAAAGGCTACTCAGAATCTCAAAGTTTCACCGGAGACGTTCATCTCAGAATTTGAAGCGTGTATAAAGAATTTCGAGGATTGCACTGTCGAATGCAAACGCCGCGAAAAATTACTCGCCGAAGCCAGATTGAAACTCGACGACAGCAGCAGGGATTATGACATCGCTCTGGAAATCTACAACAACTGCAAGCTCAGACTTGAGAACACGTTCAGGGCAATCAGCGAAACACGCGACGAACTCGACGATTTACAGGAACAGCGTCGTGAGAGAATTTTCGACGAAGAACGCGCAAAATTACAAGCCGGAATGCCTTGTCCAATCTGCGGTTCAACTGAACACCCAAGAATTTCGCACGAGAATATCGCGGGTGAAAATAATATTTCGGAACTTGAAGCACAAATCGCAAAAACCGAGGACAAACTCAAGAAGCTAATCGCAAACGAAGTCGCCGACAGAAAATCATTCACCGACGCTCACGGAAAAATCACGGCAGCTTCTAATAAACGCAGCGCAGAAACTCAGAATTATGACCAGTGCATGATTGAACGCAATTCTCAGGGAGAAATTCTGGCTCAGATTAAACGCGAACTGCTTGAGAAAGCGAAAATTCTGGAACTCGACAGATTCAAAGGCACAGCAGATCTGAAAATGCAGCTCAAACAGAAAAGTTACGGCGCAAAACATCTCGAAAGCAAGCTGAAAGAATACAGCAGCAAAATCGCAAGCCTCGAATCCGAAATCAACACGAAAAAAGATCTGCTCGACGAAGAACGCGATAATTACGAAAAACTCAAGTCCGAATATGACGAATTATTAACTCAACGAACGGAACTTTACGGGGATTTGAAAAACGATCCTGAATCCGAAGATGCGCAGATTAATTCCAGATTTGACGCAGCCTCTGAGAAACTCGATTATGCCCGTGAGATTTATAACTCGATGCGCGAGGAATTGCATACGGTGAAAATTTCGGTCTCTGGCTTGAGAGAACGTACGGATTCCCGCAAATCTGAAATCGAAGCACGTGAGAAAGATTTCGCCGATGATTTGACAGCCAAGGGTTTTGCGAACGAACAGGAATTTCTGGATTCGAGGCTTGATGATAATGTCCTGAACGGCTTGCAAACTAAGTTAAACGATCTCAACGCGCGCATGAATAATATCGACGGTCAGCTCTCAAACGCACGAAAGAAATTCGCCGAACTGGTCTCACAATCCGTCACGAATAAAGGCAACGATGATGTCGAACACGAGTTATTCACCGTTAAATCTGAACTTGACTTGATACAGCGTGAAATCGGCAAATTCGAAACTGAAATCGCTCACTTGAGAGAACATGACGCGAAAGTCCAGGAATTGAATCGCAAACTCGAATCGCAGCGTGAAATTTCTGAGAAGTGGCAGACGTTGAATGATCTAATCGGCTCAGCGGACGGCGACAAATTCCGTGTTTTCGCGCAAAAGCAGACTCTCGCAATCGTTGTCAGTCACGCAAATGACCAGTTAAACAAAATGAAGAATCGCTACACGCTGAAAATCACGCCCAATGACGAGAATTTATCACTCAGCGTAATCGACCGTGAACAAGCAGGTGAAATTCGCCCGACGAAAAATTTATCCGGTGGAGAAAGCTTCATTGTGAGTTTGGCGTTGGCGTTGGGATTGTCGCAAATTTCTGGAAGTCATACGCGAGTTGATTCGCTGTTTTTGGACGAAGGCTTCGGCTCTCTCGATGAAGACTCTCTGAATACTGCGCTTGATGCACTGGGAAATCTTCAAAGTCAGGGGCGCATGATCGGAATAATCTCACACGTTCAGGCTCTGAAAGAACGAATCGCAACACAAATTCAGGTTATCCCGAAATCCGATGGCGAAAGTATTCTCGAAGGTGCCGGCTGCAAAAAACTCAGCTGAATAAATACGTAATTCTCACGTTACGCAAAATTATATAATCGAATCAGAGCATGAAGCATGAAAGCATGAATCATGAAATTTAGATTAGATGATTAGATAAGGAAGTTTTTTGAATGCGTAAAGATTTAGGAAGTTTGCCCGGAGTTTTTCCAATGCCGGTATTGATGGTTGCGACATACGGTGACGATGGCAAAATTGATGTCATGAATGTAGCTTGGGGCGGAATTTGCGGAATGGACAAGATCGCTTTGAATCTCGCGCCCGAACGCAAGACGTTGAAAAATATTAAGGCGAAGGAAGCTTTCACCGTGAGTCTGGCTGACGAGGCACACTTGGCTGAAGCGGATTTTCTCGGGACAGCTAGCGGCAACGTGATGAGCGACAAATTCGAGAGAACAGGACTTCATGCTGTGAAATCCGGACGAGTTGATGCGCCTGTAATCGAGGAATTTCCGGTTACGCTTGAGTGTGAGCTGGCAGAAATTCGTGATTGTTTCGGGGAACAGCGCGTTGTTGGGACGATTGTGAACGTGACTGTTGACGAGAAATTCCTGGACGAGCGCGGCAAAGTTGACGTGAAGAAAATCAATCCGGTTATGTTCGACCAGTTCAGAAACGCGTATTACAACGTCGGCGAAAAAGTTGGCGATGCGTGGCGAATTGGTGCGCCGTTCATGAAAAAATAGCGACAAGTAGCTAAATTTGAGGGGGGAAAATTTTGTGAAAGCGTTATTCGTAAATGGCTCACCGAGAAAAAACTGGAACACTCAAATCTTGACAGGAAAATTCAGTCTGCGTTGATTTTCACGATGAATGCGCCTGAAGACATTGCGGAGAAATTTAACTATCCGCTTTTGCTTGGGGCGAATGCGACAGTTCTGGAGAGGACGAACAATTCCCGATTGAACTCGACAAGGCATATGCTCTGGGCAGGCGTCTAGTCGAGAGAGCAAAATAATCCGTTATAGCTGCAACTTGCAATTTGTGAAAACGTCTTTTGGATCTCGAATTTCGGGCTTCAAAAGACGTTTTTGCATTTACGGCTCGATATTTTACGCGACTTCTTCTTCGGAGAGCCTAACATTTTCGGATTGCTGCCACACGCTTTGGAATTTTCTCTGTTCTTTGTTCTCGTTGAGTGAACGTTCTGATTCTTCGATTAGACCGGCGAGTGTCTCAGTTTTTGTGAACGTCTCGTATTTTGCGTAGCCGATTGTGACGCGAATCTTGTAGCGTAATCCTGCTCTAACGACTTCGTTGTTAATATAATTGCGAACGTGTTCCATGAATAATTCGAGTTCGTCCGGGTCTTTTATATTTGTAACGAGCATAAATTCGTCGCCGTAATATCGCGCAATGTAACATGAATGCTCCTGGTCGCGAAATTTCTTCAGAGCTTCAGCAACTGTTAAAAGTGCATGATCGCCTTCATTGCGTCCGTAAGAACTGTTAATCATTCCCAAGTCATCTATGTCAACCGCGAATAAATGCAGCAGTGAAAGTTTATCCAGCTCGCCGTCTTGTTCAAGTCCGGTTCTGAAACGCTCGGTCAAATTTCTCGTCAATCCGTTTCGATTCGCAAATTTCGTCAGCGGATCAACTGAGACCAAACTGTCTGCGTAACTGATATATATAAATATGCTCACGATTGTCATTGCGTAACACATCATCGGAACTTTCCAGTTTAGAGCTTGTAACGGTGCAATAATCAGGAACAATACCGGATACAGCGACAAGAGCGTGATGTTCTTGAGTTCGTATTCGCCGGCTTTGACCTGATGCATTACGATTAAAATCAACGCAGCAGCCGGATACGCCGTATTAATCGAAATCATGAACGAGAACAACGCTCCGGGCATGAGATTATTATTCTCGAAATAAACGAAAAACTCGTTCAACGGATTCAATAACAAGAGCAAAATATTTATCAAGAACGGAACAACCGAAATTATTTTCAAGTCAGATCGTTCCATAAGATCTAAATCTTGATTATAAGCCGTGTAAACGAACAGCAACCAGCAGAAGCACGCATATAATCCGAAATTTACAGCAGTAATCACGTATTGTGAAGTCGGTGTCTTTTGAATTATGTTAATATCAACGAGAACTCGCAAAATTCCGCTCAGGCAATATAACACCTGCACGAAAAGCGAACGCACATACATGACCTGAGTTTCACTTTTCCCCGAAGCAGCTTGTTGCTTACTGAGTAAGATTGCCAAAATCAACATGCAGATCATATTTGCCTCTATCGCGAAAAATGCGTATGAAGTGTTCTCGAACGGTATTTCAAAATCCCTCCATGCTTGAATAATCGCATTTGCAGTTTTCATGTTAAAATCAAAATCCTTTCTCGATTTTCAGATTCTCAGATTCTCAGATTCTCAAATCTTGCTATAATGCTAATATATCATAATTTTTAAGTTTTAAGACAGGAGCGTATTATCATGCAAAATATCAAATTCAATCAGGATTGCGTACACGTTGTATTCTTAGGAGTTCCGAATGTTCCGGGAATTGCGGCTGAAATTTTCAACGGATTATCCGAACATTCAATCGAGATTCTCATGATAACTCAGAACACGATGCGTGGCGGGAGATCTGATTTGGCATTCCTGGCTAACAAATCTCAGATTGACGAATTAATGCCGTCGTGCCGGAAAATTTCGGAATCAGTCGGTGCTCAGGGTGTATCATTTGCAACGGAAGTCGCTGCGATAAATATTGCGCTCGCTAACACGTCCGAGGCTGCGAAAATTCTCGCGAAAACTTTCAACGCACTAGCCAACGCCGGAATAAATCTGGAGATCATAAATTCGAGTTTCGAGTCCATCAACTGCATAATCAGCGCGAAAGATTCACAAAACGCTCTCGACGCTCTGAGAAACGCATAAAAAATCCCCTGCCCGAAAATTCACGAGTAGGGGAAAATTTTATATCACAAGAATTATTTCAGAATTATTTCGCAGCTTCCTGACCAGCGATTCGCCCGAATATCACGAAATCCGCGACCGCATTGCCGCCAAGTCTGTTTCCGCCGTGAACTCCTCCTGTAACTTCACCTGCCGCGAAAAGTCCCGGGATAATTTCGCCGTTACCCTTCAGAACATGAGCGTGTGAATCGATTTTCAAACCGCCCATCGTGTGATGAATCCCAGCCGTAACTTTGATAGCATAAAACGGTGATTTGTCCAGAGGATTCTTGAAGCTCGTGCGATTAAATTCAGGATCGCTTTTATTCGCAACGTATTCATTCCAAGTCTGCATCGTCTGAGCAAAAACTTCTGCCGGAACGTTAATCTCTTTCGCAAGTTCCTCGTAAGAATTTCCCTGCTTCGTGTAGCCTTTGGAAATATATCCCTTGATTACGCCGGACGCATCAGCCATTGCCTGATCGATTACGAGCCATGAGAACGATCCGGGTTGAGCAATCTCCGCAGCAGAAACTGCATCGCGTGTCGACGAAACTTCGTCCGTGAATCTCTTTCCCTCAGAATTTACGAGAATAGCTCCGTCACCGCGCAGACCTTCTGTTATTAATGCAGACGTATCAGCTTGAACTGTCGGATGAATCTGAATCTCTTTCATGTCAACAACCGCAGCTCCGAGTTCCTGTCCCATGAAAATTCCCTCGCCGTTAATTCCGGGTGCGTTCGTCGTCATGAAGCCTTCGAGAGCCGGATTATAAATCGCTACGAGTTTCAGATTTGCGCCGAAACCTCCAGACGCAATGATTACGGACTTGGACTTAATCGTGATTTTGTTGCCAGCTTTTCCGACAGCCTCAACACCGACAGCAGCTCCGGATTTGTCCATCAAGAGCGATTTCGCAGCCGTCTCCGTCAAGATCACGATATTTTTCTCACGAGCTTTGCACGCAGCCTCAAGTCTTGGGATCATGTACGCGCCAACCGAGACAACTTTTTTATTCTCGTCCAGCGGTCTGTGAATGCGATTTACCGACGCACCACCGAATGCCCCGACTGATTGCAGGTCAATATTTATCGTCTTGAGCCATTTAATCGCGTCCGCAGCATTTTCCGCAAAAGTTTTCACAAGTTCAGGATTATTCTTGCCGTGACCGCCGATTAACGTGTCGAGCTGCATTAACTCAATCGAGTCAAAATATCCGGATTGATTCGCCTTCCAAGCGTCATATTGCTCCTGAACTTTCTGAGCCAGATTCGTTATGTACTCGTTATCTTTCCAGTTATCGGCAGCAGCTTTGAGAGTTTTTTCGACACCGGCACTCTCGCCGAAATTATTCTTGTCCTGTTCAGGCGTGTGTGTAGCGTTCATTCCGCCCGTCGCACGAACCGAATTTCCGCCGAGCATAGCTTGTTTCTCGACCAAGACAACTTTCTTGCCGGAATCCGCCGCAACAATCGCCGCAACCATTCCAGCACCGCCGCCGCCAATTATCGCAACGTCCGTATCAAGTTCGAGATCCGCAACGACTTCTTCAACAACCGGAGCTTTCTTGTAATTTTCCGGACTAACTCCCGCAGCAACTAACGCAGCCTCAGCAGCCTGCAAAATTCCGTTCGAACTAAACGTCGCGCCACTCACGCCTTCAACGCTTATGCTATTTGTGCGAACCATTTCGAGCGGCATTGACTCAATAGCTTTCGAACCGATTCCCTCAGTTTCTTTATCACCGGTTGCCGTAACTTTCGAGATAACGCCGTCCTTGAGATTCACCGTCACAGTTATCGCGCCAGCTCCGCCGAATCCGTCACCAGTTCCAGTCCCCGTGACGATATTTTCTTTCGGAGTGCCGATGATTATTACCGCAATTATTACAGCAGCGACCGCAAAAAATATTTTCTGTTTCATGATATTGCCTCCGTTATGAATTTTATTTTACGCTGTCTGTTCGAGTTCTGGAGCTTGTCCAGATTCGCCGGTCTTGATACATTTCGCCGGACATTTCGCAGCGCACTTTCCGCACTTGATGCACTTGCCCTGATTGATCACTGCCAAATCATTCTGCATCTCAATCGCCTGAACCGGACAAATTTTCGCGCAAACTCCGCAGCCAATGCAGCCAGCCGAACAAACTTTTCGCACTAACGGACCTTTCCAATGAGAATTACACGCAACGATTACGTCAGCAGCTTTCGGTACGAGTGTGAAAATTCCCTTCGGACAATTCGCGACACACGCTCCGCACGCAACGCATTTATCAACGTCAACTTTTGGCAGTCCGTCATCGCCCATCGATAACGCACCGAATTTGCAGACACTCACACAAGTTCCCAAACCAATGCAGCCGAATGGACACGCATTTGGTGAACCTCCCGGAATCATCGCAGCAGCTCGGCAATCGTTAATCCCGTCATAAATCAGATTTCTCGGGGAAGCTTCGTGTGTGCCTTTGCATTTCAGGAACGCTCTCATCGGTACGGATTCTCCGGCATCAACGCCCATAATCGCGGCAATTTTTTTCGCGACAGCTTCACCGCCAACCGAACATTTATTCACAGCCACGCCGTCATTCACAACGCCTGACGCATAACCATCGCAGCCCGGAAATCCGCAGCCGCCGCAATTCGCTCCGGGTAAAGCTTCTCGGATTAAACCGATTCGTTCGTCCTGCTGAACCCGGAAAACTATCGACGCAACAGCCAGCAAAACTCCGAATACTCCGCCCATCACGCCCATCAAAATCAGAGGATTTATCATTACGTCCATAATATTCATTCACGACACCTCCTATTTAATAATCCCGTTGAAACCCATGAATGCTATTGACATCAAACCAGCCGTAATCAATGCCATCGGTAATCCCTTTAAGCATTCCGGAATCCCTTCGTTTGATTCGATTCGTTCGCGTATTCCAGCCATAAGCGAGATCGCCAGCAAAAATCCCAACGACGAGCCCAACGCGTTCACCAACGCAGCAGCAAGCCCGTAATTCTCGTTCATGTTCAGAACCGCTACACCAAGCACTGCACAGTTAGTCGTAATCAACGGCAGGAAAATTCCCAGCGATTTGTAAAGCACAGGATTCAGCTTTTTCAGCGCGAGTTCGACGAATTGCACCAACGCGGCTATGACCAGAATAAACGACATCGTGTATAAATATTCCAGATGCAACGGCACTAGCAGAAAATTATACGTGAGCCATGTCATGCACGACGCAAGAACTATTACGAATACTACAGCAGCTCCCATTCCCTGAGCAGTCTTGAGCTTTGAACTGACTCCCATGAACGGACAGCAGCCCAAGAATCTCGACAGCAAAATATTATGCACAAATATCGAGCTTAGAAATAACAGGAATAATTCTGTCATGATTATCTCGCCTCGCCTTCACATTCGGATTTTTCGGATTCGGATTTTTTGCAGAACTTCGCCATCGCACAGCAGCCACAACCCGTCGAAGCAGCAGCAGGTTTCGCAACTCCGTGAAAATTCGCAATTTTAGCCTGAATCGCACGAAACGCTCCCATGCAGCAGCCAAGCACGATAAATCCGCCCGGAGCTAACACGATTAACATAGCCGGTTCAAAACTCGCAACAGGATTTCCCAGCCAAGTTCCGCTGCCTAAAATTTCGCGAATCGATCCCAGAAATACTAACGCACACGTAAATCCAATTCCCATTCCGACGCCGTCAAATATCGACGCAATCACGCCATTTTTCGAAGCAAACGCCTCAGCTCTGGCAAGAATTATGCAATTCACAACTATCAACGGTATGAAAATTCCCAGCGATTTATTCAATTCCGGAGCAAACGCCTTCATCAAGAACTCGATCATCGTAACGAAGCCCGCAATTACTACGATGAAAATCGGGATACGAACTTCATCAGGAACAATTTTCCTCAATAGCGATATAACTGCGTTTGACGCAATCAATACGAACGACGCAGCAAGTCCCATTCCGAAACCGTTCGCTACACTCGTCGTGACCGCAAGCGTCGGACATAAGCCAATGCACTGAACAAACGTAGGATTTTCGGTTAATATTCCGTTCGTCAAGACCTTAAATTTACTAGCCAATTCTAATCAGCCTCCTTAACAAATTCGCACAAATTCGCACAAATTACTTCAGATTTTTCTGCCAATACTCAAACGCCGCATTAACACCATTTGTCACAGCATTTGACGTTATCGTTGCTCCGGAAATTGCGGAAATTTCGCTCTCACCGTTCGACGCGCCCTTCACAACTTTCAACGGGGCTTTCCTGTCATTGAACTGCTCGTAAAATTCCGGCTCTGTAGATCTCGCGCCAAGTCCCGGAGTTTCTGAGTGACTCATGATATTAATCGCTTTGATAGTTCCGTCCTTAGTAATTCCGACGATGAAATTCACGTTTCCGCCGTAACCCTTAGAATTTACCGTCAGACAATAGCCAACGATCCCGGATTCATCCGTAGCTTTCTGAACACCAGCGACAAAATCATCAGCAGCAACTTCCATCGTTTCGAAATCTTTCGCAGCGGGCATTACGTTTTGAAACGCGACATTACGTGCAGCACGTTCAGCTTCTTTAATTGCAATATCCGTAACCCAGTGAACGATCCCGAGAATAAATCCTGTTACAGCCGTTACAGCAAATAACGTACCGCCTAATCGCAAAGCCTTTTTCTTGAACTCAGCCTGAAATTCTGAATTTCGCGCCTTAACTTTCGCAACTTGTTTTACTTCGGGTGTCTTGACCTGTTTGGCTTCAGATTTCTGCGCTTGATTCGTATTATTAATATTCTGATTCTGCGTCTGAACCGGAGCTGGTTTCGCTTGAGATTTACGCTTCTTGTTATTCTTCGCCATTTACTTCGCCCCCATTCTCTTGAAGAAATTGCTCTTCGGTGCGCCCAAAATTCTCGGCTCTGTGTATCTGTCAATCAGCGGCACTGCAACATTCATGATCAAAATCGAGAACGACACTCCCTCAGGATAACCGCCCCACGTTCTGATTAACGCCGTCAACAATCCGCAGCCGAACGCGTAAATATACTGTCCCTTCGCAGTCATCGGTGAAGTTGTGTAATCCGTAGCCATGTAAATCGCTCCGAGCAATAATCCGCCCGTGAAAATCTCGTACATGAAATGCGCGTCTCCGCCATGATTGAAAACCGCAGCCAAGATCGCAGCCGTCAAAATATACACAACAGGAATGCGCCACGAGATAACATTTTCCCAAACTAAATACGCGCCTCCCAAAATCAGCAACACTCCGCAAGTTTCACCGATACAGCCGCCCATATTTCCGACGAGCAAATTCCAACATGAGGGCATGTCGACAATACTCCCAGCTTTCATTCCGGCTAAAGGAGTCGCACCGCTCACGCCGTTCAGCGTCCAAGTCGTCATAGCTACGGGCCACGAAATCAGCATCATCGCTCTCGCAGCCAACGCAGGATTTACGATATTGCAGCCAATTCCGCCGTAAAATTGTTTCACAACGATAATCGCAAACACGCAGCCACAAATCGCCATGTATAACGGGATCGACGGGGGCAGGTTATACGCAATCAACAAGCCCGTAACTACCGCCGATAAATCCCCGACCGTAGATTTTTGCTTCATGATTTTCTGCCAGAGATATTCGCTCAAAACACACGCAGCTATACACGCAATTATCACAAGTAACGCACGAATCCCCAGAAAATATATCCCAACAATTCCAGCCGGCGCAAGTGCAACTATCACCATTGACATAATCTTGCGCGTCGTGAAATCAGAATGTATGTGCGGAGATGTCGAAACAGTTAAATTCGTCATGATTAATTTTTCACCTCAACTTTTTGCTCAACTTTTTTCTCAGCCTCAAGTTTAGCAGCAGCTTCTTTCGCAGCCTTGGCAGCTTGTTGTCTCTTGGCATTCACCGCAGCTTTCCCAGCCTTGTAACTCTGTGTCAAATGCCGCGACGCAGGACACGAATACGCACAACTTCCGCACTCGATACAATTCATTCCGCCGTGAGCCTCGAAAGATTCATAATCACGCAATCTCACAAGATGATCTAACGTCGTAGGCTCTAAGTGAATCGGACATGCTTCGATACATTTTCCGCAACGAATGCACGCACTTTCTTCTGATAAATATGCGAGCTTCTTACCCAACGCTAAAATTCCGGACGTTCCTTTCACAACCGGAACATCAAGCGAACGCATCGCAAGTCCCATCATCGGACCGCCGGCAATAACTTTCACGGGTTCTTCGATAAATCCCTCGCACTCGACGATCAAATCTTTCACCGAAATTCCCAACGGCACGCGCAAATTCTTCGGATTATTCACAGCATCGCCAGTAACAGAAATGATCCGTTCAGTTACGGGCAATCCGTAAGCAATCGCCTGATAAATCTGCCACGTCGTTCGCATGTTCAGAATTATGCAGCCAACATCAGCAGGTAACGCCGGAACTTGCGGAATCTCCTGACCAGTCACAGACCAGATCAGCATTTTCTCTGCACCTTGCGGATATTTGACTTTGTGCGGCATGATTCTTATTCGCGAATTTGAATTTCGTTCGGTCATAATTTTAATCGCTTCGGGTTTGTTATTCTCGATTGCGATTACGCCTTCAGCTTGCGGGAAAATTTTCAGAACGTATTCGAGACCTTTCAGAATTTCGTCGGGCTGTTCGATCATGAGACGATTATCGCAGCTCAGGAACGGCTCACATTCCGCACCGTTAAGAATTATCCACTTAATAACGCGGTCTTTCGGCGGCATTAATTTCACGTGTGTCGGGAAACATGCGCCACCCATTCCGACAATTCCTGCAGCTCGGACAAATTTCACGTACTGATCGGGACTTGGATTTCGTCCCAGCTCTTCGAATAACGACGGGGCTTTCTCATACTTGCCATCATTCTCGATCACAATGCACGGATCAAGACTTCCGGGAATCGTCAAACGCGGCGCAACTTCTTTCACAACTCCCGAAACTCCAGAGAAAATCGGAGCTGAGACAAATGCTTCTGAATCAGCGATTTTCTGACCGACGAGAACGCGATCGCCTTTCTTGACAGCGGCAGCACATGGCGCACCGATATGTTGAGAAAGCGGATAAATAAATTCTTCCGGCTCATTTGGGAAAAGATTTTCGATTGGCTTATTCTCCGTCAGAGCCTTTCCTTCTGGCGGATGTACTCCACCTAAAAACGTTGAAAGGTTCATTATTAATTCTTACACTCCCCTCAGATTATAAGATTTACAGATTAAATTCAGTTCACAAACTGCAAAAATATTTCAAGTGTTTCTATTATAACGTAACAGATAGAATTTCAGGGTATTTTCACAACGCAAAATTTCGATAATTTTCAATAACTTTCTCTCAATCTGGTATAATTCTCGCAAATCCACGCAACCTCACGCAAAATATTTTCAAAAGGAGGCTTTTCAAATGAACAGGAAGATCAGAATTTTCGCAGCAATTTTCACCGCAATTTTCTGTCTGATATGTTCGCAGGCATTCGCAACGGAAGCAACTCTCGTAAATTCAGAGCTTCACGAGGCGATAATCGGTCAATGGAACGTTTGGGATCTGAATCTTCTCGATTCATCACGCTACAAATTCGAGAAATTCACGCTCGAACTTCCACCACTGCTTTCAGTCAACGAGGAATCCAGCAACGAATCGAATCTTCGCATTGAGGGCGCGTTGTACGGATTCAGCGAGGGCGACACCGCAACGATCACAATCTACGCAACTGATCGCCAAACCGGAGAAGAATTTACTCAGGACTTGCAAGTTTTTGTGCGTCACATGAGACCAGACGAATCTGCAAGTTTGACGTTTTGGGTAGATTGCAATTTTGACGATATAGCTTATTTCGAGAACGGAGAACTTGTGTACAATCTTGACAATTACAGAGCACCGGCACTCTCGATAGTTTTCCTCTCAGAATACGGCGGTGACGTAAATTATTCCGCAAGTCCGCTCAGAAAATTCAAATCCAGATCCCGAAACTCAATCGCAAGAGACCGCGCAAATGATGGGATCGATTACTACAGAATCACCGGAGCTTTCAAAATCGAAGCAGCCGATCAAGCGTATCATTACACGACAAATTACGGTAACGCTGAAGTTCCGGCTGGTGCAGAGAAACATTTCGATCTTGGCTAGAGTAATGAGTATTCGAGATATTTCTTGGCTGAAGATGATTCAGATTGGATAAATCTTACGTCTGACGCTTACGAAGCACTCAAGGATAAGAACGTGTCTTGGCAACTTCCCGGCGTTCTCGAAAATTTCAGCGGCGAAAGCAAACTCGGAGGAATTTACCCTTACGAGCAAAATTACGTTCCGAAAGTCACATTAATTCGTGATGGTGACGGCAAAATTTCCGGATTAGACTGGCATATCGCTAAACGTGATGATCCTGACACACCGATCAGCGCGAATTTCCCGGCAAATATCACGGATACTGGCTTCGAAATTAGAACTGAAGTTTATGATCGCGAGAAAAACACGTATAACACTATCCTCAAAAATTTCGAGTTCGATAACGGCGACGTAATCGCAGGCACGATTCAATTCGACAACCCCGTAGATTTGGGAGATTTACAAGCTGTCCAAGTAGCAATGTCCCAACATTATGCCGACACCAAACACAACATGAATCCTCACTGGTACATCAGCAACCGTGATTTTGGAGCCGCACCACACTTCAACGATTTCCAGCCATGGGACGCCCACACCGGTGAATGGTACTACGTATGGCTCGAATGTGAAGGCACGAATCTGGAATGGAGCTTCAACGGAGATTTGCCCGAAGGT
Source organism: uncultured Fretibacterium sp. (assembly GCA_937911045.1). Taxonomy (GTDB): domain Bacteria; phylum Synergistota; class Synergistia; order Synergistales; family Aminobacteriaceae; genus JAFUXM01. Next base: position 15,540 of record CALEPX010000010.1, read on the forward strand.
TTGAAATTTGACAACGGACGCATTTACGGTCAGGCTCAAGAGACCGGAACTTTCACATTCACAGTGACAATCACAAATTCACTCGGCAGCGACTCACGCAAATTTACTCTTACAGTTACCGATCCGAGCGGAGTTTTTCCGACGATTCTGTCCAACACTCACGGATTGTTAATTAACGACAAATCCGATTTAGCGAATATTTGGGCGGGTGATTTGAATGTGATGCTGTTCAAAGATTACCCCGAGGACGACTACGCATCAAAACTCGACAAAGCTTCTTCAGCATCGACGCAAATTTCTCCGTTGCAGAAACTCACTCACAAACAGCGAATCGAATTTCTCAAGAAACTCAACTCGCGCAAAAAATCCAAGTCTCAAACCCAAGAGCAAACGCAAGTCACGAAAACAAAATCCGCTCCGGCAAAAGACAAGGCTCAATGGCTCAGACGTGCGGGAACTTTGACGATTCCGAAAACTTCAAAAACCTACAGCTATCACGACGATAACGAAACTTACACCGTCAGCAAAAATGAGCAGAAAACTTTCGAACTCGCGGATTTCGGCAGCTTTTACAATCCGGCAACTTTCTACGATGATGACGATTTCCAGTTCATTGCGTTTGACAGAGGCTCATTCACGGATTTCAAGTCGCGAAATTTAACGTGGAAGTTCACAAATCTCCCAAAGCTGAATAATACAAAGGGAACTCAGTTCAAAAATATTCTCACGTTTGACGATGAACTCAAAAAACCGATTCCCTACGTCGAGTACATTAAAGACGGCGATTACGTTACGGGTTTCAAATTCAGATTCGTGAACAAATCCAACCCGAACACACCCGTAAAGCTTGGGAACGAATCATACGTTGACATTTATTTCGATTGGACTTGGGACAACGATGACGAAAATAACAATTACTGGCTAACGGATAATTTGCACTTTAGCGCGAACGAAATTTCTGAGAAAACTGTCTACATCAATCAACCAATCAAAGCCGACAGAATCAGAGTAGTTCGTGTGTACTTCACTCGTTCATCAAACAGCAATTACGCAGACGATTACCAGTGGAATTTCCAAAATCCAGCACCGTTCATTTTTGAAGACCAGTATTTCGGCAACGCGCATCTCGGCGAGGATTATTGGTGGAACGTGAATTACGAATGGCTTCCGGATTTTATCACGACGACTTGGAATTTGTCCGGCAATGTTCCGCCCGGGTTATCAATCAACGAATACGGCGCAATCAACGGCAGACCCACGGAACCCGGCAAATATACGTTCACAGTCACAGCCTCGAACAATTACGGCAGCAGCTCACGCGAAATCACTATCTCAGTCATTCCTCCGTCGGGCGTTTATCTGAGAAAGTATTCACTGATTGACTCGTACTTCGAAAACGGCAAAGCGACTTACGACGAGTCTCGTTACAACATCGGCGCGAATTTCGTTCTGCTCAAGGATTACAACGAAGATATTTACGAGAACGACACATCACACGCGAAAGATTCAGCCAAGAAATCCTCACGCAAACTCACGAAAGCCCAACGCAAAGCTCAAAGCGAATTTCTCAGGAAACTGCACGCTCAGCTCAGCAAGAAAAAATCACGTGACATAACAGTTGCAATTCGTGACAAATCCGACGCAAATTTCCCGGAACGAATCGACGAGGCTTTCACAGTTGGAGCTGGTTCAGGTGCGTATTATTACGACAACTTAAACGGGCGCACACTCGTTGAAGAAAATGAAACTGCAACATTCAGCTTACTCGATGAAGGCTGGGCGTATGCTCCGGTAATTTTCGACGATAACAATGACGATTTCGTCAGGAATTATTTCTCTGCTGCTGAGGGCTATGATCTCGAATATGTTTTCAACGAACGAAGATTAACCTGGGATTTCTCGAACGCGAATTTACCCGAATTTAGCGGCGGCGAAACTCTCAGCGATTTCAGCAAATTTGCCCCCGATAATATCGTCCCGTACTTGGAATTTGACACGGACAAATCCGGGAACGTAAATTCTGTGAGGGTACGTCTTGTGAATAAATCCGACACAAACTCACCGATCACAGTTGACGATTACACGTACTTGAGCCTGTATTTTGCTCTGTACGATTACGGCGATGATGAATTTTGGTGCGAAAATGATATTACTCTCAACCCGGGCGACGTTGCAGAAGGCGAAATTTATTTCAACAGACCGGTTCCGCTGAAGAATATCTGGAACCTCAACATCTCAGATACTCGCGACGACGGCGAAAATTACACCTACTTCTTCAACAACCCAATCCCGAAAATTCGCGGATATTTGCCCGATAAACTCTACTCGAACGAATTTTGCGAACATATAATCTGGTTTGACGGCGGAATTGTTGACAGTTCTACAAAATGGAGCGTCTCAAAAGGCAAACTCCCGACCGGTATGAAAATCAATGTGTATCCCGACAGCGGCTGGGCATCGATAATCGGCACTCCGACCAAGAACGGCAAATACACATTCACGCTGAAACTTGAGAACGCTTACGGAACTTCCGAAGAGTCTTTCACAATCACAGTCTCGACACGTCCAGATCCGGATCGCGCTCAATTAAAAACTACGCACAGTTTATTCGCATTCTGGAATCCCGAAGACGGCACGCCAATGTTCGGAAATTTACACGACGGCGTAGAGTTCAACGGTCTGAATTTCCAACTGAAAAAAATCTACGACGAGAACGATTACGCAAAAGCCCTCGATAAAGCAAGTTCCGGATCCTCAGCAAAAATCTCACGCGACAATCTGGCATCACTCGCGAAATACAGATTCAATCGTGCGGCTTGGCTGAATGCTCAGAAGAAAATCAAGCTCTCTCCGGATTCCAAACTCGCAAAAGCTACAGCAAAAGTTCCGTCTCTGGTTCACGCTCCGAAAACTACAGCAAGCTCAACTGCCAAAATGATTAATAAGGGCTTCACAATCGAAGCTAACGGCGGTGCTTACTCGTACTGGACATACGATTATCACGAAGTCTCAGCCAACACTTCACAAACTTTCGCGGTTTACGATGAGGACGCTTTCTGGGCGCAACCCGTGGAATTTGCGAGCAGCAAGAGTGATGAAGATCGCCGTGATCTTTGGTTCTACGGATTCGATGGCAAAGACGAATTCGACAATAACAACGGCAACGACACAGAATCATTCAAGAATCGCAGAATCAGCTGGAGTCTCGGGAAAAAAGGCGGCTCAGGCAGCGACACTCTCTCGTATTTAACCAGCACTCAGGACGTAATCAACGAGTTCGTGCCATACTTCGAATTAATCGATAATGATGACGGCGAAATTTCTGAGATTAACTGGCATTTGGGAAAACTTGATGAATCCGAAGCGATCGATCTTAATTATGATACTTGGGTTGCGTTATACATCGACCCGTATGATGAAGACGGCAACGAGTACAACCCAACGGACAACAATCAATTTTTCAACGCTGGAGATACTGTCGAGGGAACATTCCACCTCAACAAGCCGATCAATATTGACGATTTGCGCTCAGTCAACATTTTCACCGAACGCAGCGATTCTCTCACGTACTTCTGGAGCATGGGCAACGCAACTCCTCGAATTGTTGATACGAATTTGCCCGACGCTACAGCAGGTCTGCCTTATAACGAGTGGTTTGAAGTTTCCGGTGCAGGTGTCTCGGAGGCTGAGATTACTAATGAAGATGATCTCCCCGGAGAATTTGATTTTAAGTTAGGATTTGCAGATGACGGAAAATTGATTCTAAGTTGCAATCCCCCACTCGATGCAGAAAACGCCACGTACACGCTCACGATTCACGTCGAGAACGATTACGGCGAGGACGAGAAAGAATGCACGCTCAACGTCAAGCAGGCTGAAGACATCAAACCCAAGATCAGCACGTCCGTCATTGACAATGCTAAAGTCGGTGAGGAATATTCCCAGAAATTCGATCTGGAAACTTACACAAACGTAACTTGGACGATCTCAGGACTTCCGAAGGGCAAATCTCTCGATGATTACGGTCTTAATTTTGATTCGAGAACGGGCGTTTTATCCGGCACTCCTACGAAAGTTTTCAAGGGCAATTTAACCGTCAAAGCTGCGAATGCCAAAAAAGGCGCGGCTACGAAAACGTTCAAGAATTTCATGATTGAAGGCGAGGCTCCTGAGATTATTCTCGATGACAAACTTGATGAAGCTGATGGTTCTGTCACGCTGCTAACCAATGTTGAGGTCGATGAACCCTTCACTGTCAAACTCGGCGGCGATCCCGGCACAACGTTCAAATGCTCCGGCAAAGCTCCGAATGGAATGACAATCTCGAGTTCCAACAACAACGATGATGACGATGATGACGAAGATCTCGGAGAAGTTCGCAGATTCGTGATTTCTGGAACTCCCAACAAGAAAGGCACTTACACTCTGAAATTCACCGTCACGAATCCTCTCGGCGCGAAGGATAACAGGACCGTGAAATTTGTCGTGAACGAATCGCTGCAAATCACAACAACTCAAGCGAAAATCAAGGACGCGACTTTTGGCTCGAAATACAGTCTCAAATTCGCGTACAAGGGCGGAAATGCCAAAACGATTACTTGGGATGTTGACGGAGATTTGCCCGAGGGTCTCACATTCGATGAAGGAAAGGCTACGCTCTCAGGCACACCGAAAGAAACTGGCGATTTCGACTTCACGGTCAAGCTTACGGATTCAAGTCTCGAAGGCGGCGAATATAAAGATTACAGCAGCGTCGAGGAAGAATTTACGCTTCATGTCAAAGGTGTTTTGCCGGTAATCAAGACCACGAAAATTACAGCGAATTTTGGCGACGAAGATATCACACTTCCGATCCAACTCTCCAAAGGCAGCACGCCAATTTCTTGGGATTATACCGGAGATTTGCCAGACGGACTTGATTTTGATTACGATGAAGGAGCTATAACTGGAACTCCTGAGCAGGATTTCAATGGCACTATTTACGTGACAGCTTCCAATTCTGAGGGCACAACTAAACCCAAGAAGATCACTCTCAAAATCAACGGAACAACACCAAAGTTCGACACGAGTTGCCTTAATGACTACAAAGCAGAAGACGGGAAAATTCACGTTGATTCAGGTGAGACGTTCGATTTCACATTCTTGCCGGAATATTTCTCAGGCTCTCCGAAGTTCAAAGTCGCTCTTAACGGCAAAGCTCCTGCAGGATTCACTTTTACGGATAACGATGACGAATCTTGGACAATTTCGGGCAGCTCAGTGAACACTACCAAGAAAGAGAAAACGGTTGCTCTGAAATTCAAGGTGTCGAACGCGACTAAATCGAGCACATTCCAGATCGATCTGGTTGTCGATCCAGAGACTGTTTCAGCCAAGAAACCTGACGCAGAATCAAAACGCGAATCTGAATCTGAATCCGAATCCGAAACCGGAATCGAAACAACTGCTGAATCAGAATCTCAGAGCGAATCGAAATCTGAAGCTGAATCCGAATCCGAAGCAAGTTCAGAATCTCCGGAAGTTTTCTTCACGGGCAATCCGTCCTCCGAAACTGTCGGCAACATAGTCAGCATAAACGGCAACGATTACATGATAATCGCAACGTTACCTGAGCTCGAAGTTTCTCAGAGTGCACAGTACGATTTCAGAATCACGCTCGCTGAGAACTCACCCGTCGGCGCAAAATTGTTCTACTTCGCAAACGCCAGCAGCTCCGAAGAAAATTCCAGCAATTCTAACGATGATGACGAGATAATCGATTTCGCGGATGAATCCGGTAAGGAAATTTCCGAAGTTCCGGATAACCGTTCGATCATTGCGTCACCGTGGCTCAATCCAAACACTAGCTATAAACCCGTAATTGCGGTAAAATGTGAATGAAAATGCTTGTTATTTCTTGTTTTTAAAGTATAATACTCCATGCCTCCGATGAAAGTCGGGGGATTTTTTTGCGCGAAATTTCACTTTTAACTTTCATAACTTGAATAACTTGAACAGGAGCGTTTAACATGCAACTTGAAAACTTACTCGAACAAATTCGCCCGTTAGATCAGCACGCGATGTCTCAGGCGCAAATCCTGCAGAATAATCTCATCAAACCAGCAGGCAGCCTCGGAACTCTCGAACAAATCGCAATTCAGATCTCAGGCATAACCGGTCTCGTGAAAAATTCCGTTTCTCGAAAATTGCTGATGTTATTCGGATCGGATCACGGAATTTACGACGAAGGCGTTTCCTCAGCACCGCAGATTTTTACGGCGAAGTTAATGCGCGCTTATGCTCTGGACAAAAACGCTGCGATAAATATTCTCGCTCAAAACGCAAATTCCGAATTACAAATCTTCGATCTCGGCGTGAAAAATCTTCCCGAAAATTCCTGCACAAATATTATTTCCCGGAAATTCATGCCAAACGGTTCGAATAATTTCGCAAAATCTCGCGCTATCCCGTCTGAAATCGTTCATGACGTGATCAAATTCGGCGTAAATCTTGTTCGTGAAGCAAAATCTCAGGACGTGAAAATAATCGGCACTGGCGAGGTCGGCATGGGCAACACAAGTCCGGCGGCTGCGTGCATTCTCGCTGCAACAAATTCCCGTGACGAAAATTTCATCGGGCGCGGCGCAGGTCTCTCGGACGAAAAATTCGCTCTGAAAAAATCCGTCATTCTCAACGCTCTGAAATTTCACGAGAAAAATTTGCGTGACCCGTTCGAGATAATTTCATGCGTCGGAGGTCTTGATATTGCCGCAATGACCGGAGTTTTCCTGGGCGGCGCAATCTTCAGAATACCAATCGTGATTGACGGCGTAATTTCGATTTCTGCCGCGTTACTTGCCTCGAAAATCGCAACTGAATCCGTAAATTTCATGATCCCTTCGCACGTTTCTCAAGAACCAGCGTTCAAATTAGCAATCCAAAATCTCGCTCTCAAAATCAGTCCGTTCCTGAATTTGCAAATGCGTTTGGGCGAAGGCTCCGGGTGCGCAATCGCGTTTCAAGTTATCGATCAAGCTCTCGCCATAATTAATAACATGCAAACTTTCCAGTCATTCTAAGGCTTTACGAACTCAAAAATTTCCGCGAAAATATTTTATGCGAATCAGTAAAATTACGTATTCACTTTTGGGAATTACTAGTGTATTATACTCGACGTGTTACGGGAATTACGTACTAAGCAATCGTTAAACCGACGCATTACGGAAATCCTCGAAGGCAAGAAAGTGAGGTGTAACAATCCCCGATTTGCCAATACAGGAGTTCGAGATGTGCAAAACGTGGAAAATCCCGGGACTGTCAAAAGCTGACAGAGGTCGTTTCAGATCCGAAAGGAAACAAGGCAACTTTCAGACTACACCCCCGGAGGCTCAGGGCAGTTAAGGACTGAGGAGCGTTTCTAACGATTACACGTGACACAAGCAAATTGACAATTTAATAGGGGGTTTCACATTATGAAAAAATTCGCAGTAATTATCGCGGTCGCAGTTTTGGCAGCTTTTGCAGCTCCTGCGTTCTCCGCAACCAACCCGTTCATGGATGTTCCTATGAATCACTGGGCTTATGACGCAATCGGTCAGTTAGCAGCACACGGTATTCTCTCAGGTTATCCTGATGGAACTTACAAAGGCAAGCAGCCGACCACTCGTTACGAGATGGCTTCAGCTTTAGCCAGAGCGTTGGCAGTCGTCGATATGACCAAAGCCAGCAAACAGGACGTCGAAATGCTCAAGAGATTAGTCGTTGAGTTCAGAGATGAACTTGAGGCTCTCGGCGTAAAAGTAGACGAACTTGACGGCAGAGTGAAAGTTCTTGAGGACAGACTTGGCGGTTGGAAACTCAACGGTGAGTTAGCTCTTGAAATCGTCAACAGAAGCGCGACCAACGCAGCTGATGCAGACGGTGACGGTTCTATCCAGTTCGACTCAGCTAAGATCTTCTTCCAGAGATTCTGGGGCGAGGACGATGAGTATCATTTCTTCGCAAGAATCCGTGACGAAGGTGGCAAAGAGGGTGCGAGCAGCACGATCCGTATGGACAGATTCTGGGTTGAGATGCCTTTCTTCGGCGGTTCAAGAATGAAGATCGGTCGTGAAGAGTACGATCCTGATGGCGCATACAACGTTGACAGCTTAGGCATTCCGCAGACCGGTGGATGGATGGGCGACAGCCACTTAAAGCACACGGTTGACGCTTTCGAGGTCAGCAAAGAGTTCGGAATGGGCAAAGTTTGGGGTTATTTAGCACACTCTGATATGGCACCGGATTCATGGGGCAACAACTATAACTATAGTGATGCTGTCATCTTAAATAGGGAAGACGACAAGACTGATGCATTCAAGAAATACTGGGAAGTGTTCTTAGGCGCAAACCTTCAGTTCACTGAACAGTTCGGACTTGACCTTGGTATTCAGGCATTTGTGGGTGACAATGCTGAGGATAGCGATGCTAATGGACGTACGTTTGATCCTAGAAATCGAATTATTCTCGCCGAACCTAATGATGGTTTTTATTATTATAGTACTGCAGATCGCTCGTTCAACAACATTTGGACAGCTTATGCAGGCTTGAGATTTGATTACACTGATGACATCGGTTTAAGGGCTATCTATTACCATCAGAAGGCAGACGCTGAAATTCTTGATAATCCGCTGTATGATATAAATGGTAATCTTATTGGTTACGGTTGGAGAGATTACGGCTATAACGGCGGTGTCAGAGATCTCTTAACTGATAGAGTCCATGGTATGGTAGACGAGGCTAATCATTGGGCAATTATCTTCAAAGCTGGACAGGATACTCTTAAGTTCACCAGCGTTTGGTTGGAGTACGGTCAGTATGACGAAGGCTTCTGGGCTCCTCAGGGCGCTAGCTCATTCTTCTACAGCGGCAGCAAGTCTTTAACTAGTGGAAACAATTTCTTGAGCGGCAGTCAGTTGCTTTGGGACATGAAGTACTTCCGTGTAGCTCTTGGACAGCAGTGGAACGATAAGATCGCAACTCACATCTTCTACTATGGATACAGGTTTGATGAGAGCTACTGGTATGAAGATCCGATAGTTGATGGTTTATACCACGTTAAAGATAGAAAACCGTTCGAAGTTGGCGCAGGCATCCAGTACAGACTTAATCCGTACACTGTCATGGGCTTGAACTACATCCATGTTGATCCTGACACACCGGGCGTAGACGACGACAACATCATTCGCTTCAGAACGAAAGTGAACTTCTAATCTGAGCGACACAGCGATTTAGCGAATACAGGCGTTAGTAGTTAAGTAAGAACAGAACAGAAATTTTTCTCCGCATTCAACGGTTAGAATCCGGCGGAGAGTTTTAATAGTCAGAAGGCAGTTTCACGAAGCAACTTGGTCGTAACTGGCGCAAAAGTTTCGATGAACCTTTGGGGAAGGAGTTCAAGTGCTGGTTATAGATATTAACGACGATTTAAGTTTGCGAAGTGAGACACGGAAAAATCAGTCAACATTTGAAATTAATTGTTATAATTAGGTTATAATTTGTTTTCTAGGTTATAATATCTTCCAAAATGCGGTGGGACGAGAGTTCTGCCGCTTTTTTGTGAGAGGATAGCCGGATTTTGCGAGATTAGCGATTCTGTTGTATAATCGTACACAGGATTGAAAGTTCAGCATATGAAAAAGTGTGCTTCGTCAAGGAGGAGCGACACTTGCATGAAAGAAATCGGGCTACCGAAATGGAGTTGGGATTCATGTCGGAATTACGCCCTAACGTAGACGATTAATGCTTGAGTAGCATATGTACTACGACTCGTAGGAGTTCGGACAGAGCTTTTACGAGTATAATATCCCTCAGCATATTCCCACCTCTAAGTACTCGGACTAACCGGATTTTGCGAATTTGCGAATCTGGTGTATAATTTACTAAGAATTGGTAACTTAGCGTATGAAAGAGTGCTGCCCCGGCAAGGTGGAGCAACACTTTGGAAAACGGGCTACCGAAATGGAGTGAGGATCCACTTCGGACTTATGCCCTAACGTAGACGAAAGTTTAATGCTTGAGTAGCCATATAATCCAGGCTACGACTCGTAGGAGTTCGGTCAGAGCTTTTACGAGTTTTATAATTTCTTTTAGCACAACTCTCACCTCCTTTCCTTACTCAGTACTCGGAGGTACCCCATAGGCACCCCTCACGCGACATTCAACGTGACCTTGCCATGCGAAATATTATAGCAGGATTTGCGAATTTGGTGTATAATTTACTCAGAATTGGTAACTTAGCGTATGAAAAAGTGTGCCCCGGCAAGGTGGAGCAACACTTTAAAAAAACGGGCTACCGAAATGGAGTGAGATTCCACTTCGGAATTACGCCCGAAACGGATTACATTTTACACACGCGGATCAACTCCGCAACGGCTGCTATTAGTGCTGATAAGGCTAGTAGCAGTTTCGTTATCTTATCGATGCGTTTCAATGTTCTCACCTCCTTTCCTTGCTCAGTACTCGGGGATACCCCATAGGCACCCCTCACGCGACATTCACGTGACCTTGCCATGCGAAATATTATAGCAGGATTTGCGATTCTGGTGTATAATTCATTCAAAATTGGTAACTTAGCGTATGAAAAAGTGTGCCCCGGTAAGGTGGAGCAACACTTAAGAAGATATGGGACTGCCGACCGGAGTGGATTTCCGTGTCGGACTTATGTCCCGGACGGAAAAGATTATTTACGGAATAGTCGAACGATTTCGACCACAACTTGTAGGAGTTCTGTCAGGACTTTTACGAGTTGTGTCAATTTCTCCATGTAATATTTTTATTTATTTTTAACTGGGGTGCTATAATCTCAAAATCTGAATAGTGAAGTTTTCCCAAACACTACTTTGTTATAGAATACGATTTTTGTAAATACTTGACCGATAGTTACAACCTGTTGCTATACTTCAGAAAATTTTTTATAGAGGTATTAATCATGAGAATTATAATATGTGAAATATTGATGTTGTTTTTGTTTTGCTGTTATGATCCGGCGAAAAAATATCCTGCTGTCACAATTGCTCACCCAAATGGAGGTGTGAAAGAACAAGTTGCGGGACTTTTTGCTCAAAAACTTGCTGAACTCGGTTATATAACTGTAGCGGCTGATGCGGCGTATCAGGGCGAGAGCGACGGAGAACCTAGACACACTGATATTCCATTCTTCAGAACAGAAGATATTCACGGCATGGTTGATTTGTTGACAATTTATCCCGGTGTTGACGTTAATCGAATCGGCATGTTAGGAATCTGTGGCGGCGGTTACTCTTTGAACGCTGCAAAATCCGAAAAACGAGTCAAAGCTGTTGCAACTTTGAGCATGTTCAATTAAAAATGACTTGTATCGTGAAGGACTTTTATATTACGGAAAAACTCACAGACATCCTAACTCAACATTTGAATATACTCAGGCAAGTTTGATTGAGTTAATGGCTTAGGACGCTACTGATAACATAAAATTAATCAGCGTACCGTTGTTAATGATGGCTGGAAATATTGCAGACTCTGAACGTTAAACGCTTTGAGAATTGCAAATGAAGTTTTTAACGAGCGGAAATAATTAGCAGCAGAAAATTTAGGGAACAGCTTCCAGTTTTTAGAGGCTGTTTTTTTGTGGAAGGATATGTTATAATTTGCCAAAGATAAGTTCGATTATAAAAACTTTTGAAAAGAGGGATTTATATAAATGAGTTTACTTAGAAAATTTTTAAACCAGACAAGAAAACCTGAGGGATTTTTAGGGAAATTAATGCTTAATGGGATGAGCTTTGGACATGCTAAAATTGCAGATTGGGCTATGTCTCTGTTGAATGTTCCTGAACCTGACGAAATTGTTGAGCTTGGCTGCGGCAATGGCAGAGATGCAGGTAAACTTCTAAAGAAATACGCATGTTCAAAACTTACAGCGATAGATTATTCTCCATTATCTGTTGAAAAAACAAGTAAGAATAAAAAAAAATGATAGCTTCAGGAAGAATGACAGTGCAAGAAGGTGATGTTTCAAACTTAAAACTTGAGTCAGAAAAATTTGACCTTGCTACAGCATTTGAGACAATATATTTTTGGCATGATCTGAAAAAATGCTTTGCTGAAGTTCATAAAGTTTTGAAAACTTCAGGGCATTTTATGATTGTATTGGAAGCCGATGGCAGGGATAAGACGATACAATGGTTCAAAGAAAAAATTGACGGCATGAACGTTTACACTCCTGAAGAAATAAAAGAAGCTCTTGAATACGCAGGCTTCTCTGAAATCCACATATATAATAAACTCAGATTTAATAACTGGATAATGGTGTTAGCAAAAAAAATTTAATCCACACATTGACACTGTAGCAAATTACTGAAATATTCTCTTTTGCCTTCGAGGACTTCATCGTAAAATTCTTGTTTCTTGTCGATATACTCAACTGAAGCTATTAACGACGCAATATTTTCTTGAAGCTGTATTTTCCTTTCTGCGAGAATAGCTTTTCTCTGCGAAATTGTTGATGTTCCTCCAAGGCATAATTTTGTGTATTCTTTCATTTCCCGAATACTCATTCCACATTTTTTCAGGCATGTTAAACTCTTAATCTATGCAATATCTCGTTCGTCAAAAATTCTTCTGTTAATATTATCGCGCTTTACGTTCGGAATTAATCCCTCATTGCAATAAAATTTTAGTCCTTGATAAGTCATTCCCGTTTCTTTGCAGGTCTGCAATCAAAATCTTGACAGATAGTAACTACCGGTATTTAGAATTATAAACAATTCATGATTATTATTCGTTATGAGTGTTTCAGCATTCGCAAGTGAGCCTATTGTGATTCGTGAACAGGGCGTGTTTTCTTCGGGCGGAACAGTAACAGAACCTCTTCCAGGTGAGTTTAATATTTCAGAGAACTGGCTCGATTTTTCACGCGCAGGAAACACTGCTCATGTTGATCACGCAAATGTTTTCTATCAAATTCCAGATGGCAAAAATAAAACTCCGATAGTCTATCTTCACGGTTACGGTCAGACTCGCATAGGCTGGCAGAGTACTCCGGATAGGCGCGAAGGTTGGAGCGATATTTTTCTCAGAAAAGGACGCGCAGCTTTTCTTGTTGATCAGCCAAGACGCGGTGCAGCAGCTTCAACTGTCAAAATTGTCAACAACGAACAAGATACGCGGGCAAACGGAACTGAATTTAATCCCGGCGATCAAGCATGGTACACACATTTTAGAATAGGACGCGGAACTTCTGACCGTTATGAAGGCAGCCAATTCCCTTCCGGTGAAGAAGCGTTAAATCAATTCTTGCGACAAATGACACCCAACACTGGAAATTATGACGTTGTTATTATGGGTGAAGCATTAAGCGCGGTGTTATCTGATGTTCGTAAAATGACAGGGAAAAAAGCTATTTATCTGACACATTCACAGGGTGGTCGCGTGGGTTGGCAGACGGACACAGAAAATATGGCGGCTATAGTTGCAATCGAACCGGGCTTTGCTCCTGAAATTGGCAGTGAGACATAAATATATCTTCCTGAGATAGGCATAACAGGCAACAGTCATTTCATGTTCCAAGAATTAAATAATAAAGAAATTGCCGAATATATAGAAAAATGGCTTGAATCAAAGGGGCTGTAATTTATGAAAAGAAAAATTTTTGTTTGTGCGTTTATATTTGCGCTTGCTTTTGTCGGTGTGTCCTATGCTGAAATAATCTCAGGTTCAGGCATTGCTGTCGTTGAAGTCGATGGCGGAAAATTACAGGGCTATATTCGCAATAATATTTTCACGTATCACGGTGTGCCTTACGCTGAAGCAGAATTATTTATGCCTCCAACTAAATTACAACTAGGCGCAACGGTGATTATTGATGATGAACAGCGCAGGATTGTACTCGTTTCAATAGAAATCGTTATGTTAAGTGATGAATTTATAGATAGGTGCAGAAAATCAATAGCATTTATAGCGGATGTGGAATATGAAAATGTATGGTTGCATATGACCCACGCTATAACTACACCTCATGCACCAAGTAGTAAAATATTAGGTTTAGGTGGGGAAGAAATAGAACTTACTACCGAAGAACAGATTGACCTTCAAAAAAGGAGATATAAGAAAAAACTGTATGAAGAGAAAATATTTGTGGCGATTGTTGACTCCCTTAAGAAAGCATCTCAGCTACGAAATGGGACAATGCTTGTTGGGGCTGGAGAGTGTGATGTAATTCGAGGAAGAGATATAAAAACACCAAATGGTTGGTGGATAGGAATCAATGGTGATTTTGAATCAAATGAGACAATGACAACTATTTCTTTTAAGGATGATTTTGGAAATTATGTTGCATCAATTGTTTCCTTTGGGTTAAAGCCTTGTGTTATAGATAATGCTGAAATGGATGCCGGAAAAAGATTAATCTCAGCTGATGCGCCAGGACTAATGTGTAGGGAACTAGAGAAAAAGTATGCTTCACCAATCCTTTATTTTACTGGGGCGGCAGGAGATAGAGTGCCATATAAAACAGCTTGGTATGACAGATTAAATGATGATGGCAAAATAGAGACAATAGATTTAGGTGTGAAACAAGGCATAGAGTTTGCCAACGAAATCGCAGAGCAAATGACAAATGCTGCTATTGATATAATTGACAATGCAATTCTTCAGCAAGACCATATGATTTATTTGAACAGTGATAGTTTTAGTTGGAAGACAAAACAAAAAGTACAAATGAAACCATATCGTGAATTGTTATTTAATGAAGATGGTGAAACTAACGTAGATGTAAATGTTTTAGCACTTTCCAAAGATCTGCTTTTGGTTGGGGGCAAACCTGAAATCAACGAAATAACAGAACGACAATTAAAGGAAAAATCTGGATATAAGCACACCTTATATGTGTCCATGCTCAACGGTGGTATGAAATATATGCCAGATGAAAAAGCCTATGACCAGTGCAGGTGGGAGGCAATCTCTTCAATGTTAATGCCAGGCGCAGCTGAAGCATTTGTAACAAAATCAGTTGAGCTATTAAAAGATTTTTCTGAATAACAAGAGTGGAGTATTTAAAATGACAAAACCAAATATGGAGCCAGCAAAACTGGAAATGAATTTGATAGATATAAAAATACTAATAGCAATAGGCATATGTTTAATGACCTCTACAGTCTTAAACTCCTTAGGAATAAAATACAGTTATGGAGACATGCGATTAGATGTGGTTCAAAAAGCTACAGCAGCTATTTCTTGCTTGTTAGTTACACAGGAT
>CALEPX010000011.1 GCA_937911045.1 uncultured Fretibacterium sp.
CCGGCACGAACGGCAAGACGACCGTCACCAACCTGCTCAACCGGTTCTATGACATCAGCGAGGGCGTGTTCAATCCGTTAATCGGCTCTGTTACGAAGCTCTGGAAAATCAATCGTCATGACAACACTATCCCATCGAAAAGCGATCTTGAATCAGCAATCGAACTTTCAAAAATCACAAATCTTGAATTGACGCGCGAACCTGAACCGGAAATTTTCCTGAAATCCGCGGGTTGTGTGATTGACTTGGGAGGGATTGCGAAGGGTTTTGCGTCCGAAAAAGTTGCTGAGTATATACGCTCAACGGGCGTGAAATCTGCGTTGATAAATCTTGGCGGGAATGTTTACGTAATCGGGAAGAATATTCGCGACACGAATTGGGTGATAGGCGTTCAGAATCCGTTATCGCCGCGCAACAAGCCAGCGTTAGTTTTGGGAGTAAGCGATTGTGCAGTTGTAACATCTGGAAATTACGAACGCTACAAAATAATCGACGGGAAGAGATACTCGCATTTTTTTGATCCGATGACGGGCGAATCTGTGAACAGCAATTTATTATCCGTAACGATAATTTCGCCGGATGGTTCTATGAGTGATGCTTTAGCGACTGCGTTTATGATTTCGGGATTTGAGCGTTCAGTCGAGATTTTGCGTAAAATGAATCCCGCGCCTCATGCAGTATTCATTCAGCAAGCCGAATCTGAATCTGAATCTAATGACGTAGGACTTGTGATATTTGCGGACGAAGCTTTGCGAGAAACAATCATCTCGTCGGAATTTCCCGTGAAATATTACTAGCGATTATTTCCGAGCGAATCCTGAGCCTGATTCGTTCATTGCGAGTAAGCGTCTCAAAGCTTCGATTTCAGCTTTGGTGAATAACGACTCGCGTTCGTGTTGTTGATTTATCTCGTGCCACTGGAGGAATTTCTGCATATGCGGTGTCGCCACTATTACCGAGAGTGCGGCAAGTATCCAGTAGACCGATGTTTTTGTGCTTTCTGTGCGTTCGTTTATTACTTTGATGTCAGAGCGAAGATCTTGGATTTCAAGTTTCAGTTCCGTCTGAACGCTGTCGATTTTCTTGTCGAGCTCATCGATTCGTTTATCGAACTTCTGTTCAACTTCACCGATTCGCTTGTCCAATTTCTGCTCAACTTCACTGATCCGCTTGTCTAATTTCTGCTCAACTTCACTGATCCGCTTATCGAACTTCTGCTCAATTTCCCGACGATTCTGCTCGAACATCAGGCGCATCTCCGCCATGAACGAGTCCATCTTCGCGTCAAAAACGTCCCGTCTCAGATAAACGTCATCACTTGTTGCCGCAAATACACTCGGACACATCAGCATTGCAAATACACAAGCAAATATTATTTTTCTCATGATCCTAACCTCCTAAGAATTATTTTCCGAATTATTTTCCGGCGAATCCGGATTCGTTCATTGCGAGTAAGCGTCTCAAAGCCTGAAGTTCCTCATTCGTGAGTAATGGCTCGCGTTCGTGTTGTTGCTTTATCTCATGCCACTGGAGGAATTTCTGCATATACGGCGTCGCTACTATCACCGCGAGTGCGCCAAGTATCCAGTACACACTAGTTTGGATTGCTGCGTTCTGTCCCTTCATTTCAGCGAATTGTTGCCTAATTTCGCCGATTTGTCCTTCGATTTTGTCAAAACGTTGATCGTTTTTTTCGAAACGCTGCTCGAACTTTTGCTCAACTTCACCGATTCTTTTATCGAACTTCTGCTCAATTTCCCGGCGATTCTGCTCGAACATCAGGCGCATCTCTGACATGAATGAGTCCATCTTTGCGTCAAAAACGTCCCGTCTCAGATAAACGTCATCACTTGTTGCGGCAGATACACTCGGACACATCAAAATTGCAAATACACACCCAAATATTATTTTTCTCATGTCAATCGTTCCCTTCAATTTTCGCGTCAAATTTCGCGTCACATGTTGTTAAAAATTCTGAACTTCAGGCTGCCCTCGTAATCAGAGCCAAATCCAGGGATTTTCTGATTCTCATTCGGAAGTCTTCCTGTGCAAATGAACGGTTCCGCTGCCAAAAATGCTCGTCCAAGTTCGTTCAACGTCAATTTTAATCGGAACTTCGCAATCTCTCCACCCTCAATCGCGTACGGCTGCAAAATCTGCGCGTCAAATTCAGAATCCGAGTTCAGTTCCGAATCAGGATCACGCTTCACAAATTTCTCGTCGTTCTGTATGCTCGCCCACGGAAACAACTTCGGCAATCTCATAACGTGCGGCATATCCGGAGCCGTCCTGAATTGCCAGTGATATATTTTCTGCGGCGTTATCAGTTTCAGCGCGCCTCTCTGTGACGGTTGATTGATCCATTCTTCCATGTCAAGCAAAATTTCCTCACCGTTCGACAGCAGCTCAAGCCATGATTTGTCAATCGCTAATCTCGCCAAATTCGGGCTGGTACACGTCAAATTCCCGATTTCCCGAATCGAATCTTCATCGAAAATCTGCTCATACGGCACAGTCAATTCCCAGTTCGCGTTATTAATCCCAATATTCTCCGGAGTGACTGAGTTCCAGAAAATTTTCCCGTCATCGAACACCATCAGGACAACCGGAATCGAATGCTGAAACCAGTACGCAATAATCTCGTTCCCACCCGAACACACGTAGCCTTTCGGAGTTTTCTGAGTTTCTGTCGCAGCGAAAATTCTGATGCCGATGAAGCGCGAAAATTCGTCTCCGGAATCACGCAGCGTTATCTCAAGATGTGCGTTCAGAGCTGTGTTGCCCTCAAGTTGCTCGCGGAAAATCACGCCGTCCATTCTCGACGACAATCGTGATGCTGTGTAAATCCCAAGTTGTTTCGAATTGCCCTGTTTGTGTAAAAAATCCCTCACGTGAAATTCTCTCCTTTGTAATTCTGCCTCACATATTCTCGCGAATATTATAATTCGTGTTACGACTTTGCGTTTTCGAATCAGATTCGTTTTTTGCGAAAATCGTGCAATTTTTTCACGCCCTAAAACCATTAACCCAGAGCGTTCATCAGAGCAAAATCCGTAGCTGTAAACGTAGCTGTAAAAAATCAGAATCTCCTGTGTAATTTCCGCCCAAAAATAACACTTTACGTCTCAAAAATTACACCGGAGATTCTGATTCGTCTCGCATTATACCGGCTCAGAAAAACTTTTTCAAGTCCGTCATATCAACATACGAAGCTCTCTCATGAAGCATCTTCTCACGAATACTCTGGACACGCTGAATCGCACGAAATTCCTCAAGAATCTTTTTCATACGCTGCCATTTCTTCAGAGGCTCTAAATTCTCAAGTTCTGAGCTTATCTCGCGCAGAAAATTCTCTCCCTGTGCAATCACGGATAACGCACCAACTTCACCGGTCAAGAGCCAACGCTGATTCATCTCAACTGAACCGTAAGTCAGAATCGCAACAGCAAGATCACAAGCTTCGGATTCTCCCAGCAAATCAATCAGGCTCTGAGAATCAACACTCGTTCGCAATTCCGGAAAATGCCAGAGTAACGCACAAATTCCGGCTTCAATCTTGTTAATTCGCGAGTAATCCGGCGTATCTTGAGGCTCAGTTTGGGCTTCATGTTCCTGTTCATGAATTTCCGGTGTGAATTTAGCTTTGCTGTGTGAAATTTCGCGGAGTTTTTCCTGCAATTCGTTGGGAGCTAATCCAAGGATTGCGCATATTCGCGTGTTATACGGCTCGATCTCCGGGTAACGCAATCGTGAAAGATTCTCCAGCAGCGATTTCTCAGCGTTTCGGAATTGCCCGGGTGTAGAAAATTTTTCGCGAAGAAATTCCAGATGATGCAGAATCAACGGTTGTGAATTTGCGATTAACGTTTCGAAATCTTCGGGTTCGTTCGCGCAGAGAAATTCGTCCGGATCTTTTCCCTCGGGGATGCTTATCACTCGAACTGCAAGCCCGTGTTCCTGCAAAATATACATGCCTCTGATTGTTGCTTCCTGTCCGGCTAAATCACTGTCGTAGCAAATGTAGCACGTGTCAGAAAATCTCGCGAGTAATTCTGCCTGTTCAGGTGTGAGCGAAGTTCCAAGAGATGCGATTGATTCATGAAAGCCGGATTTGTGAAGTCTCAGCGCGTCCATGTAGCCTTCAACCAGAATTGCGCGTGATTTTTTTCGGATTGAGTTTCTCGCCTCGTTGAGTAAATACAGATTTCTGCGTTTCGTGTAGATTTGCGATTCCGGACTGTTAATATATTTCGCGCCGTCACCGTCGATTAATCTGCCGCCGAACGCGATGATTCTGCCCGAAATATCTTTCACCGGAAATATTAATCTGCCTCTGAATCTGTCATAAATTCCGCCGGATTGATTCTGAATTGCAAGTCCTGCGTCGAGAATTTGCTTTTCGGAAACGCCGGAGTTCTTGAGGAATCTAGTTAGCGAATCCCAAGAGTTCGGCGAGTAACCCAGTGAGAATTTTCTGAAATCGTCCTGAGTTAGTAATCTGCGTTTTGCATATTCGCGCGCGATATTTCCCTCGGGATTTTGCAGCGTGTCCGAGAAAAATTTCGCAGCCAAGTTCATCACGTCGTATAAATCTTTCGCGTGAGATTTTTCGTGGCGGGTTTCGGATTCAAGTTCGATACCGGCGCGTTGAGCTAATAATTCCAGAGTTTGCTTGAAGTCCAAGCCCTCGATTTGCATTGTGAACGTGAAAATATCTCCGCCGCGATTGCAGCCGAAGCAGTAATAATTCTGACTATCTGGGTAAACGTGAAATGATGGCGTGTCCTCGCGATGAAACGGGCACAATCCTGAGAAACTTCTGCCGGATTTTCGCAGGCGAACTCGTTCACCGATTATGTCGAGAATGTCGAGTCTGCTTTTAATCAATTCCGTAGCATTTTGAGCGCAAATTTTCGAAACACCCCTTTTTTTCGAAGCGTTGATTTTCTATAATCTATAATATTATTATAATCTTGCAATTATGAGTGCGACGGAGGAATGATATATTATGCGTTTTAAGAGATTTGTGCAATTTTTCGAATTTTTCGTAAGTGTGTTCTTGTTGCTGTTCTGCGTCGGGGAAGTTCACGCGCGAGACAGTGTTCAGGATTTGCTGGATTTTTACGTGCGGAAATTTTCGCCGGAGAAAGCTGTCATGATAATTTCTGAGCAACCGGATCCGTCCGGACATTTCAACGATATTTACATGGACTTGACCGGTGTGAAAATCGACAAAGTTCGCTTGAATAAATTGACGTTCAGATTGACCGATGTGCAGTTTAATGCGCCGTCTCAATGGTCAAACGGAAAAGTTGATTGCAAGAGTGCGCTGAAAGTTTACGCGTTGGCAGAAATTTCTGATCGGGATATTAATAAATCGATTGAGCGAAAAACTTTCGGGGATCGCGATCACTGGAAGAATGTCTCGCTGAAGATTACGCGCAATGGCTTGAGTGGACGCGGCTATTACATTGCGAAGGCGTTGGGATTAAGTCTTGATGTTTTGCTTGAAATCGAGAGCGGCTTGAAAATCGTAGGGAATAAGCAATTATGGCTCGATCATCCTCAAGTAAAAGTGAACAGGCTTGATTTGCCGGATTATATTACGAAAAAAGCGTTATCACAGATTCAGCCGTTGTTGGATTTGCGGAAATTTCCGTTGCCGTTGAGCATTCACAAAGTCGAGTTAAAAAATGGCAGCGCGAGAATCATGACGAAGATTCTGCCCAAAGAATTCAAGGGCAAACGATACACATATCCGCGATAAATTCACATGATTTGACATGAATTGACATGAATAGATTAGATCGAAATCGTTTTATCTGCGTTATATTTTCGGCGTTGCTTCAGGGATTGTTGCTTGGGATTTATGCGTCGGCGCATTCGGGTGCGTTGTTGTGTATGCCGTTGACGATAATCGTTCTGATTCCGTTTGTGTTCTGGTTGAGTCAGGAACATTGGGGGCGTCGCTTGAAATTCTTGTTGACGTGGCTGACAGTTGTGTTATTCGTGCTGTACTTGTACAGGTTATGGTCGCTTTACGTTCCGGAGAGCAGTTTTTATTACGTCCCGTCGCAAAAATCGGATTTAACGCGAGCGAGCATGGCTGTATTTTTGCTGATTCCGTTGTTTCAGTGTCGAATGGCTTCGTGGAGTTGGGATATTCCGTACGGAGAAATATTTTTCCAGATGTGCAGAAATTTATTCCTGCTGATGCAATCCGTGATTGTGTTGGCGGTGTTCTGGAGTTTAATGGTAACAGCGGGATTATTATTTGACATTCTGGGTTTGACGCATATTCCGTTTATCATGTTCAATCCGTTAGTTGCGATGCCGTTGTCGAGTTTGGTGATTTCAATTTCGATTTACGTTGCGCTGAGATTTCCGGGAATTGATTCGCTGAGCCGTTGGATATTATCTGTGCTTGCGTGGTTGTTGCCGCCATTTTCGATTTTGTCGCTGATATTTGTGACGTGTCTGCCATTTGCCGGTTTGAAAATGTTATGGAGCACAGGGCTTGCGAGTACATTGATGCTGTTGTTGCAGTGCGGAACGATAATTCTTGCGAACGCAGCTTGGCTTGACGGAACTAAAATCACTTTCTCGAACAAGTTCGTGAGATTTTTCGCGGAACTTGCTTTGTTATTATTGCCGATTTACACGTGCTTGTGTCTGTACTCGATTGGGATTCGTGTGCAGCAATACGGTCTTTCGACAGACAGGATTCAGGCGTTATTCTTGGCTGTAGTCGCTGGAATTTGGGGAATCGGTTATGCAGGCAGCGTGATTTTGCGCAAATGGGGCGGTGCAATCGGGCGTGTGAATATGGCGTGTGTTGCGATTTTGGCGGTGATTGTTATTGCGATGAACTCACCGTTGCTTGACCCGTACAGATTGGCAGCGAATAATCAGCTGTCGAGATTAAAGAACGGGAAAATTTCGCCGTCAGAATTTGATTATATTTACACGCGCTTCAGTCTTGGACGTTACGGGAATAATATTTTGCGCGAATTGTCGGATTTAGCTTTAGCGAACGAGAATCAAGACGTGAAAAACGGGATCGATTTTGCTAAGTCAGTTTCACCCGAAGAGTACTTGAATTTCGTCGAGAATAATATTCCGCCAATTTCCAAACGGCGAGAGATTATTAATTCCGCGAAAGTTTTTCCCGAGGGCAGAGTTCTGGATTCAAAAATCGTTGATTGGTTCGTGGAATACTGGGAGGACGAGAACTCGATTCTGCGAGGCGTAACGATGTTGGACGAGATTGCGTTCGCGTATATTGACGTTTCGTTTGAGAATCGCGGCTCGAATGCGAGTGAGTTAATTCTGCTCCTGAATAACGGCGGCGTAGTTTACGACACGAGTGATAATATCCCGAATGAAATTGGATTCTTCAGCGGAAAATTCGACACGAGAAATTTGCGTGAATCTGATTTAGGCGTGATGAATCCAGTAGTGAAGGACTTGAGCGTGAATAATGCTCGCGTTCAGATTGAGCTGCTAAAGTGATGAATACGTGCTTGCCTTTTTTAGAGTTTCAAGTAAAATTTATGAGCGTAGTGTTTATTTTGGAAGCAATACTAATCAGACATAATAATTTTTACATATAAATTACTCGGCGAACCGAGATCGGGAGGAGTGTCTTTTTGAAAACGAATCGTTACACAGGGCGTGCGAACTCTCAACCCATTAGAGGCAGCGTCGTGCGCAGGAATAGTAATAACAGGAAGGAAGCGTCACTGATATTTTGCTGGTGCTTCGGTGGGGTAGTCTGCCTGACTTTCGGGTTAGCCGCTTTTCTGATGTTCTCCGCATTTTCGGCTGGAGGATCTGGAGTTGCGGATTTGCCGGCGGCTTGGGGAGAAAATGGCAGCAATGAGAATTTTGTCACGAGCAATCTTGTTCAGGTGAAGATCACTGAGCTTGATAATTTGTCGGCTTTGCAAACAAGTTCGTTAAAATCCGGCGATGAATTTGGCGAACTTTATGCGAACGCTGATTACTCTGAGAAGCTTGAGGACTTTGGACCGTTTCCGAAATATTTATCGGATTATCAGAGCATAGTTCTTAACGTTGACAACGATGGCACGCGATTGCCTGATGATGCTTACGATGACGATGATGACGAAACTGAAGGACACGAGAATATTTCTGTTGCGAATGCAAAAGCTGAGACTGGTTCCCTCGTGAAAAATTCTGTCGCGGAAAAACCTGCGGCGAAAATCGTCTTATCTGAGAACAGCGGTTTGTGGCATGAACATGTCGTGAAAACTGGCGAAACATTGTCGGATATTGCGAGGGCTCACGGTGGAATTACGGCTCAGGATATTTTGCGCGCGAACGGCTTGAAAGATGCGAACAGACTTTCGGAGAATCAGATTTTGTTGATTCCGAATGACGCGTCGAAAATTGCTGATACTCTCGATGAAGTCAGAACTCGTCAGATGAGAGTTGCAGCTGTGAATGAAAAAGTCGAACCGTTGAAAGTTTCGGCATATGTCGTGGCTCAAGGCGATTCTCTATGGTCAATTTCCAACACGCAGAATATCGAACTTGACACGTTAATCGGCAGCAACACGTTCAAGTCCTCAGCGAAATTACGTCCGGGTGCGGTGCTAAGAATACCGAATCAGGACGGAATTTTTTATAAGCTCAAGAAGGGCGAGACGATTGAAAGTGTAGCCAAGCGTTATCGTGTGAAACTTGCGAAAGTGAAGCTTGTGAACTCAGAAGTTGACATGAAAGCGTTGAAAGAGGGCGACGAAATATTTTTGCCGGGCGCAAAACCTGAGGGCTTAATCGAGGTCGCGAAAATCGACGTGAAGAAAGTTCCGATTACAAATTCAAGTTCAAGTTCAAGCAGCAAGAAATCCAGTGCAAAAACTCAGCCGGTTCATGAGACAGAATCGAATCTTGACATTAACATGAAAAAGAGCGCGCGTTATTCGTGGCCGGTCATGGGAAGAATCACCAGCCCGTTCGGTTGGAGACAGCACCCAATCACGAAACGCAAAGATTTTCACACCGGAGTCGATATCAAGTCTGATCGCAACACTCCGATTAAAGGCGCAGGCAGTGGCAAAGTTGTTTATTCCGGATGGATGGGCGGTTACGGAAAAGTCATCGTAATCGAGCATAATAACGGACAATCGACTTTGTACGCACATTGCAGCTCGCTGTTAGTTGGCAAGGGTACATCTGTTTCGTCAGGTCAGATAGTTGCGAAAGTTGGAACGACGGGACGCTCAACGGGTCCGCATTTACATTTCGAGGTCAGAAACGGCAACAGTCCGGTCAATCCGATTAAATATTTGCGCTAATAATTTACGCATAATTTTCACTATTTTCACTTCAAATGCTTCAGGGATAATATTATGTCAAAATTTGTTTTTGTCACGGGTGGAGTAGTTTCTTCGCTCGGAAAAGGGATAACGTCGGGTTCATTGGGAACTCTGTTGAAGAAGCGCGGCTTTGATATTTCGATTCTAAAGATCGATCCGTATTTGAACGTCGATGCTGGCACGATGAATCCGTTTCAACACGGTGAAGTTTTCGTGACTGATGACGGAGCCGAGACGGATTTGGATTTGGGACATTATGAGCGATTCATAGACGAAACTTTATCCGAGAGAAATTCGATCACAACGGGCAAGATTTACTCGTCGGTCATAAAGCGTGAACGTCGCGGTGATTATCTTGGCGACACGGTGCAAGTTATTCCGCATATAACGAACGATATTCAGGAGAAAATTATTCAGGCCTCAGAAGGTCATGATATTCTGATTGTCGAGATTGGCGGAACTGTCGGAGATATTGAGGGGCAGCCGTTTCTCGAAGCGATTCGTCAAATGGCGTTCAGAGTTGGGCGTGAGAATGTCGCGTACTGTCATGTTACGTTGATTCCGTGGCTCGAAGCAGCTAAAGAACTCAAGACTAAGCCGACACAGCACAGTGTTCAGGAGTTACGCCGGATTGGAATTTTGCCTGATGTTCTCGTTTGCAGGACAAGCCGCCCGATGGACGACAGCATGAAGAGCAAGATTTCGCTGTTCTGTGACGTTCAAGCGGTGATCGAGTGCCGTGACCAAAACACGATTTATAACGTTCCGATTAGTTTGCACGAACAGGGACTTGACGAGATGATTCTGAAATTCCTGAATTTGCCAGTCGGAACTGAGCCGGATTTGTCGGATTGGCGGCGCGTGGTTGATGCGTACACGTTGCCCGAAGATGAAGTGAATATCGCGCTTGTCGGGAAATATGTTGCTCATAAAGATGCGTATTTAAGTGTTGTCGAGGCTTTGCACCACGCGGCGATTGCTCGAAATGTTAGGATTAATATTCATTCGATTGAGTCGGAATTGCTGGAGCAAGATAATTCGGCTTCGGATTCAAGTTCAAGTTCAAGTTCAAGTTTGGAAAAGTTGCGTGAGTTTGACGGGATTCTGATTCCGGGTGGATTTGGCTCGCGTGGGATCGAGGGAATGATTCGTGCGGCGAAGTTTGCGCGTGAAAATTCGGTTCCGTTGTTGGGAATTTGCCTCGGAATGCAGGTTATCGCGATTGAATTTGCGCGTGATGTTTGCGGATTTACCGATGCTCACAGCACAGAATTTGATCCTGATACGCCGAATCCGGTAATAGATATTATGGCAGAGCAGAAGAATTTGTCGGGCATGGGCGGCTCGATGAGATTGGGCGCGTACCCGTGTGATTTACTTGAGGGAACTGTTGCGGCGCGTGCGTACGGTGAGCTGCATATTTCTGAGCGTCACAGGCACCGTTACGAGTTCAACAACGCTTACAAATCATGTCTCGAAAAATCCGGTCTTGTGTGTTCAGGAATTTGCACGGAGAGAAACTTGGTCGAGATTGTCGAGTTGCCGAATCACCCGTGGTATGTCGGAGCGCAATTTCACGCAGAGTTGAAGTCACGTCCGATCAGACCGCACCCGTTGTTCGATGGATTCATAAATGCTGCCGTTGAGTTTATGCGTAGTAAAAGGGGGGTAATATAATTCATGAGGACGTTGAGAATTTTTTTTGCGATAGTGCTGATATTCGTGAGTTGTGCGAGTTACGCTTCGGAGGCGGTTCCTGATCCTGATCCGAACTTGGCGTATGATGGCTCGTCCAACCAGATGATGGCGCGAATCGAAGAGATAATTTACGGTAACGCGATGAGTGGCGGATTGATTGAGCGATTGGGTAAAGCTGAAGAGGATTTGTTCGGCAGAAGTTTGCCCGGCACGATTGCTGAGAGACACGCTGCGATTCTGAATTTTCTCGAAAACGGCACTGAAGATCAGCCTTCGATGTTGTTCAAGCTCGGTGTAGCTGAATGGGTTGTTGATAAAAAGATCGCTGCCTCAGAAGCAGTCACGCGCAGACTTGAGAAATTAGAGATGAATCTTACAAATTCGTCGCGTCAGGGAAACCCGATTGTTATGCGTGTTGAGAGTTTGTTAGCTACGTTGTTAATGGATCCGGTTACGATTCGGAATGTAGTTTTGCCCAAAGATACGCCGATGAAGTTCAGGTTCATGGACGAGTTAAGCCCTGCAATTTCGAAAGCCGGTGATCGCGTCAGACTTGAATTGACGAATGATTTGATCGTTGACCAGTGTCTTGTTGCACCTGCCGGATCTTTGCTCTTGACGGAAGTTCGCGAGGTCAAGAAACCCAGAATGTTCGGTATTCCTGGCGAGGTCAGATTGAGTTTCGTCGGATTAAGTCCGCTTGGACCGCAAAAGCCGCAAGTTATGGTTGGCAGCGCGTCTCAGAAAGCTATTGCCGATGCCCGAAGAGTTGGGGATCGCGGTGAAGGCGGAGCGATTGGTGCCGGTGCGACGAGTATTGCTGGAGCTGCGTTACTTGGACCAGCTGGACTTGTCGGAGGATTTTTCATTCGGGGAAATTCGATCAAGATTGCTGCCGGTTCAGTCACGTTTGTGCAGACAGCTTCGGATACGACTGTTTCATCATTCCCGATTCCGGCGAGTTTGCAGGATACTATACCATCAGATGCAACGCGCATTCAGAGCACGTCTTCTCAGCAGCAGACCCAGACTCAATCAGGATATGACCCAAATAGAGACACGATTATAAAGGGCGATGTTTTCAACAGGAACGCTTACGGAGCGACGACGTATTACCAGAATCAGCCGAGTAGTAGTTCAGGAGGAGATTTTGAGTTGCCACCCGAACAGCAGGTCAGGTAATCTAGCGTTAATAATACTTGCGATAATATTCAGTCTTGCGTCGAGTGCAATGGCTGTTGATTCTCCGGGTTCTGATAATTTCAACGAAACTGTCAGGATTCTGGAGCGATGGACGGCTGCTCACTGGGGGCAAGATTGTTTCGTGTGGGTTGTGCATTATCCGCGGGATTTGATTGAGCCTTGGGTGAATGCTGAGGCTGCGAGATCCGGCATGAGTGAGACTGAGCGCGAGAATTATCGCCGGAAGTTTATCGCGGATTTGCAGCTTGATGATTCGGACACGTTTCTAGTGAGTGTGTATTCGTTCGGAGCTAGACCCGTGCATTTGTCGCCGGTTGATGAGAATATTTGCCTGCTGACGTCGAATGGCACGCGTGTGAAGCCGTCAAGATATGATTCGAGTTTGGATTACGCCTCGAACGGAGTTGTTCAGGGACTTGTGTTTTTCCCGAAGCAATCGAACAAGAATTTCTCAATCGCGTTGAAGGGCATGTCGAATCATGAGCGGATTTTCTCGTTTGACCCGCCCGAATACGTTCCGCCGCCGAAACAGGAAGCTCCCGAAGTTGTCGTTGTGAATATTCCCAAGAAAAAGCAAGAGCCTCGTAAACCTGCACCGCCTCCACCACCGCCGCCGCCAGTGATCCCAGCACGCCCGATTACGCCGATATTTCAGGAAGATTCGCGTGACATGGCTGAATTTGTAAATTCGTTGAGGAGCAGGGATAATTCGAGTTCAAGTCCTGAGCCAAAACCCGAACCTGCCAAAACCAGTCGCGTTACCCGAACGCAAACTGATACGGATAATTCGTATGTCAGCCGTGAGAATGTTCTGCGGAAATTTCTGGAGCTGTGGGTGAATAATAATTCGAGCGAGATGTATGAGATGTTGTCGGAAAGTTCGAAGCGATTGATTTCTCGGGAGAATTTTGCGAAGGAAGTCTCGAAAGCGTCGGATTTCAAATCCGGATTGAAGGGCGAGTACAAGATTGAATGGCTTGGGAATGAACGCGCGAAAGTTACGGTGGAACGCAGAATGTTGATGTTCAGGTCGCTTACAACACGGACTTTAACGTTGACGCGAGAATCTTCAGCTTGGAAAATTATTTGGTGAATCATGAAGTTAAAGTCGCTATTTTCGATTAAGAAGTTGTTATTATGCGTAGGATTTCTGGCACTGGTTGCGCTTGTGAACTTTGCGATGCGTGATATGGAACTCGACGTTGATTTGCTGCGTGAAAGTCTTATGGCTTCACCCGGAGTTTCGATTGAGAATATTCACATGAAACGCGAAATTTCCGGTGACTTGTGGCAGGTTCAGGTTCCGCTGTTGTCTCGTGAGGAAGACATGATTGTTGCGAGATCGCTTGACGTTAATCGCACGTTGGGAAATCTTGACGAGAACGCGCCGGGTCAATGGTATTTTTTCTGTCGAGAGGCGCATTATTATCACAGAAAAAGTTTTGCGCAAGCTATGGGTCTTTTGGGGACGATTGAATCCGGGACGAAAATATTTAATCTCGAAAGCCCGTTGTTAGAATGGCGTGAATCTGATAATAATCTGGTTTTTCCTGAGGGTGTGACGTTGTACGATGACGAGTTTTTCCTGAAATCTCAATCAGCAAGCATGGATTTATCTGGGCGTGTAATTTTTGATAAGGGGGTAGAGATTCAATGGCAAAAGCCGCTAGATATGTAGTATTTGCGTTGATGATAATTTTCGCGGGTTCGTGCGTATTTGCTCAGGATGCAGAAATTCTCGAAGACGAAGCACAAGCTGAATTTGACGAGTTGACTTCTCAGCCTCAGCCGGAAGACGTATCTGAATTTCAAGCGGCTCACGATGACGATGAAGTTATTGAATTTCAGGCGGATTTCACTGGCGCAGACAAGGAAGAACAGGTGATTTTGCAGGCGGATCGTGTTTCGTTCAATGATGAGACGGGAAATGCTGTCGCACAGGGTGACGCGGAATTGATTTACAAAGGCACGAAAATCGAAGCAGAGCAAATCGAATACAACGCGGACACTCAGAAAATCGAAGCGTTATCTTTGCCGGATAAGCGGGTCAAAATCAGTTACGCTGACAAAGTTTTGACGGGCGATAAACTGAATTATGACTTGAACTCGCGCGAAGGTGTTCTGACGGGAGCGAAAACCCAAATCGGCATCGAGAACGGCGGAGTTGTGTACGTTTACGGCGGAGAGATCAACGTGATTCCGTGGGAGCAGGCGAAAAGTATGGGGCTTGTGAACGTTTCGCCTGAAGAATATGTCGTTCAATGGAAGAATGTAATCATGACGACTTGTGCTATTGATCACGCGCATTACCGGCTCGAAACTAAGAAAATTATTTTTATCCCGGGAAAGCGCGTTGTTGCGAAACGCCCGAAAATTTATTTGGGCAATACGTATTTGCTCACGTCCCCGTTGGATTATGTTGTTGAGTTAAAGCGTCAAACGGTGAGATATTCGTTCATGCCGTATATTCAGAAGACAGAAGTTCGCGGCACAGGCGGCGGTTTAACTGGAACTGTCGGTTGGGCAACTGGTCAATTATCGTTGGGATTCTCGTATGGCGGCAAATCCGGTCTCGAATGGCTGCTTGAACTCGAACAGGAATTGAACGACAGATTTACGTTTATATTAGGCGTCGAATATTCCTGGGATGATCTGTGGGACGAGCGGCAATGGCGACCGTACGCGACGCTGAAATATCAGGACAGAGGCTGGAAAGCTGCGTTGAACTGGCGCAAGAACGAATATTTTTCTGAGCAGAAAGACATGACACACAAATACAAAGGCAGATTAGACCGCAGACCCGAAATAGTCGTAAGTTCTCCGTGGTTCAGGTCATCGAAATATTCTTGGCTGATGATTACGGCTGCATACGGAATTTACAAAGAGCAAGTCTACGGTTTAGGCGACAGGGATTCGATTGCGAGATACGGCGTTGGTTTTCACAGTTATTTTGAATATCCGTGGGGCAATACTGAAATATTCTCGGATTCGACAGGCAATGCTTGGTTCTACGAGGGCGGCGATGATCAGGAAACGTTGCGGAGTTTCACGGGCTTGCGATATAAAATCGGCGATGTTGATATGGGCACGGCTTACGAGCGGCGTTACACGTGGGGCGAAAGTCCAATGTACTGGGACACTTACAGAGAGCGCAAACGCATTCACCAGAAAATCAGATTTCACGTCGGAGGCGAAATTTACGCGGCGGTTCGCGGCAGCTATGATTTGAAAGAATCTATGGCGGACGAGATTATTTACAGCCTTCAATGGGTGACGGATTGCATGACGTGGGATTTGCATTACACGAATGACAGGACATCTGAGAAAGACAATAGCATTGGATTAGCGATTTCGTTGAACGCATATCCTGATTCGCCGGCATCGTTCGGACAGAAGCGTCAGACAGATCCGTTTTTGCCGCCGAAAGATTTGCCCAAGAAATAATTTTTTTCACAAGAATTGCAAATTTTCTACACAAGAATCCTAAATCGTAATTATAATATTAGAGCAGATTTTAGAAAGAAGTGAATGATATGTATTTATGTTATATCGACGGGGAATTTGTTGCCCCAGAGAACGCGAAATTACCGGTGAGTGACTTGATCATTCAGCGAGGCGTTGGACTTTTCGAAGCGATTGCGACACACGGATTGAAATCGCTAATGCTCACGCCGCATGTTGAGAGATTGCTGAACAGTGCCGCAAAAACCGGTATCGTGAATCTGCCCAGCGCGGAATTTATCAAGAACGTTATTCGTGAAGGTCTGGCGAAAATTGGGCGTGATGCGCGTGTTCGACCGTTCATAACTGGCGGTGACGAATTTGACGCGAAAGCCGGAGCATTTACTAAGCCGAGATTCTTCGTGATATTTGACGAGCTTGGCTATGTTAAGCCCGAAGAGTATGAGAACGGTGCGGTGTTAGATCCTGTGCCATACGGGCGCGACGATCCTGCGATTAAGAGCGTTGATTATAGATCTACGTTTTTGATGAGCGAGAAAGCAATGGAAATATTATATTGCCCGAACGGCGAAATCACGGAAAGCGGTCACGGAAATTTCTTTATGATTAGCGACGGGAAATTAATCACAGCTCCGTTATCGCGGGTTTTGAAGGGTACAACACGAGGCGCGATTCTGGAATTGGCTCGCGAATCCGGAATCGTAATCGAAGAAAGATGCCCGTTATGGACAGAATTGAAGACTGCTCAGGAAGCTTTTGTCACGGGAAGCATAAAAATGGTCGTTCCGGTTGTGCAAATCGGCGGCGTTAAAATCGGCAATGGCAAGCCCGGTGAAATCACGCGAAAACTCTCGGACTTGTATAAAAAATACATGGAGCGTTGGCTCGAATAATTCTGGCATTAACTCTCAGAGAAAATCGGAAAATCGAAACTCTCTGGAGATTGCATAAATAAAAAATTCAGAAGGAGCGTTATTAATTATGGAACAAGTAAGATCTTTATCGCAGTTAATCGAGGAAGCAGCAAAGTTGTGCGCGGACAAGGGCAAGAAGAGAATCTCTGTCGCGATGGCTGAAGATGCCGGATTGATTTCAGCAATCGAAGAAGCTCGCAAATTGGGTCTCGTTGAAGCTACGTTGGTCGGAAATCCCGACAAAGTCAAAGAGTGCATAGCCGAAGCCGGTGCGTCTGAGTCAAGTTATCATATTATTCCGGAGACAAACGAGGCTCAGTGCGGGATCGTCGCAGTAACGGAAGTTTCGTCAAAACGCGCTGACATTTACATGAAGGGACAGCTTCACACGGATAATTTCCTTCGCGGAATGCTGAATAAAGAAGTCGGTCTTCGTGTTGGCAAGAAAGCGATCTCGCATTGTTATTTCCATTCGATTCCGGGATATGACCGCGTAATTTTCATTGCGGACGGAGCTTTTAACATGTATCCGGATCTTAAAATGAAGGCTGACATCGTTCAGAATACGGCGAATTTTGCACGTTCACTCGGTGTCGAACTTCCGAAAGTTGCGTGTCTCTCAGCTGTTGAACTTGTGAATCCTGACATGCCCTGCACACTTGACGCAGCAGCACTCGTCCAGATGAATCAGCGCGGACAGATTAAGAATTGCATCGTTGACGGACCGTTAGCACTTGACAACGCAATCAACGAGGAAGCAGCCAAGATTAAGCATATTAAATCACCGGTTGCCGGACATGCTGACGTTTTATTCGTGCCGCAAATCGAAGTCGGAAACGCTCTTGCGAAATCGATTAGCTTCTTTGCGAAGGGCAGCGAAACAGCCGGATTAATCATCGGAGCAGCAGCACCTGTAGTTTTGACGAGCCGCGCAGATTCACCCAGAGCGAAATTATTGTCAATCGCCGGAGCAGTCATGTTAGCGCATCATCAGGGATAATATTATTCAGAAGGAGTTGTTAAAGCAAGCATGAAATTTTCAGGAAAGATTTTAGCAGTGGCGTGTTTAGCCGCGTTAATCGCAACGCCTACATTTGCCGCACAGAAAAAACGTAAACCAGTTCCAGAGCAGAAAGTTCCGCCGAAAGTTCAGCCTCAGCCGGAACAGAAACACGAACCAGCTCAGAAACCGCGTCATAATCAACAACAGCAGCATCAGAAGCCCTCTACGAGAACAGCACCGTCTCGCAAGCAGGCACCCAAACCAGCTCCGAAACCTGCTTCGAAGCCTGCGCCTGCCCCAGCTCAGAAGCCAGTTCCGAAACCTGCACCAGCTCCAGCTCCAAAACCAGCTCCGAAGCCTGCACCTGCTCCAGCTCAGAAAGCACCCGGACGCAGAATCGAGATTGATCCAAGAGCTGACCAGAGATTATCGGGGTGGCTGTCAAGAAATGATGTTGTGTCAGTCGTGATGAAAAATCGCGGCGGTGCAAATGTCCGAACGCTGAACGCACGAAAAGTCAAACGCGGCGATTATTACAGAATGCGCAACGTTCCAGCTGGAACTCAATTCACAGTTCCGAACGGTTGGAGAATAGTTTGTGTTTCGGGTTTTGTCGAGGGATTAGGCTCAAGCGGTCATCACACAAATGATGGCTACGTTGTGTACACCGGCGGTCAGAGAGTTTTGTTGAAGAACGGCGCGAGTGATTTGCGAATTTACACGCGCTAATTAGCTAATCAAGAGTAAAAGTTCATTCGGCTGCGTGAGAGTGTTTGTGATAATGCTCTTGCGCGGTCGATTTTTCATGCGAAAAGTTCGTCGAGTTCACGTGCAAGTGTATCGTCTTTCACATATTCTAACGCATTCACCTGACGAAAATTATGCTTCGGGATTTTCTCTCCATTAGCATCGAAACCCAGAATAAAATTCGTCGCAATCCTGTAAATAATCTCAGACGGCGCAAGTCCGTAAACCTGTTTCGCAAAAATATGCTGCAAACGCTTTGTCGGATTCGGGGAAAAATTTTTCATGGCACGTGACCGATACAGGCGTTTCACAATCTCAGCAATATATAATCCGGATTTCATGTACAAGTCAACGAACGTCTTGTCCGGATCATCAAAACACCCGGGATTCTCCTGCTCAAGCATGTCTAGCATTTTATTCACGATTGATTTCGGCGTGAAAATCTGATTCGTCTTCTGCGGGGGAATATAATCGAAAATATTTTCCGTCGTGCCATCTTCAAAATAATTCGCCAATGTTCGGCGCAAATTCATAAATTCACGCACTGAATCATCAAAGACTTCCGGGTTAAAAAATTTGCAGTCATCTCTCAAATGTCTGAATTGCTCAAGCGAAATACTCGTCACTTCACGAAATACTGAATCCGGAATTATCTTGTCAAAATTTTCAAGCGTTACGTTATCGTCACCATATGCCATCAAGAATGACGGAATCGTTCGGGAAAATCCTCGCAAATGATCTCGCACCGAAGTTTCAAACGAGTCTCGCTCGCGTTCATTTTTGTTCGTCTCCACAGTTTCGACTAATTCTCTCGTGGTTTCCGGCAAAATCTCATGAAGTCTCTCTAGCAATTCCTGATCCGCCTTATGTCGTTCATGTTCTGACTCTGTATTTTGCTGCTGAATATTACGCGTATCGAATGCTTTGTCAATTTTACGCGCAACATTTTCGTGCAGATTTTTTTCAAGGCGTTTCTCGTCCGATTTCGTGATTCCAGAACCGTAATATTCTTTCGCAATATCAATCGCTTGTGTAATATTCTCGTGAAAATCTTTCTTGATAGATTCGGGATCTTTATCAATCGTAATTTCTGAGTAAATCTTCTCACCGAAAATTTCTTTATCAAGCCCGATTATGTTTTCATCGTCAAGCTTAATATTACCGTCCTCATCAACCGGAATCTCGCGCGCTTTGTCAAAATCAATCTCGAAATTCCTGGCTGCATATTCGCTAACCGGCGTAATTTGCTTGATGATCTCGAAAATTTCTTCCGAAGAGTGAAATACGTTGCTGATATTCTGAAACAGAAAATCCGACATGAATCCGCGACGGACAACTTCTTTAGATTTAATCTTGCGCGGAATTAACAGAACTTTCTCAGCATCAAGTTCGATCATTTTTCCGTCGTCATCCTCACCGATAACCGGAAAAAAATTCAGCAGCTCACGAACATTTGCTCTGCGCGTATCATCGTCATCGCGTCCGGAAATCAGCTTATTCGCAAATTCTTCGTAAATTACAAGCGTGCGTGCCGGATCAAAATCGAATACGTAGGCGTTCTCCTTGCGATAATATTCTCGCTTGCCACTGTTGCGAAATACACACGGATTTTGTGCGCGAAACGCTGCCTGTATATATTCCGATGAGGATCGCATATTCGAAAGCATCAACACTCCTGTCCATTCGGGAATCGTAACGCCGTTCGTTAATTGCCCGACTGAGAGCGTGATCGTTTTCTCGTGTTCCCTGATAGCCTCAACAACTTTGTCGTAAGATTTTTGCTTCTCATCGTCATCGTAAATTTTCCCGTCACCGGCTGCCAGAATTATCCCGTAATTCTCGAATACCGGATGAGACTTCAATTTTTTGCTGAGCTGTCTGGCTGATTCAACACGATCCAATAACCAGAGCGTGTGCCGCAACTCATCGCGCAATTCGGGCGTAGAAAACGGGAATTTCTCCTGAGTAGTCAGTGCGTTCAGAAATTTGTCAATCTCAGCATCATGCACAAAGCCTTTGCTATTCGTCGCAAAAAATTCGTTCAGGTCAAACGCGTATTTCTCCGTTTCTCCGTCTATCTCGATCCCTTGTGAAGCTTTGTCTCGAATAATTTCGCTCATCTGATACGTAAACAGATTCAATTTCGGCATGTCCGCGTATGGATTTTCACTCGCGGATTCTAATTCGTGCTTCTTGCGTTGTTCATCAGCGTATGTCCAGTTATAGATCGCGTCATTCGGGAATTTTTTGTCCGCCAGTGCCTTGAACGGTGTCCCTGAAAGATACAGCGTGAATTTCGGTTCGATAATATCAAGCACTACTTCAGATTTGAGCGTGTCCACACCCTCGTGAGCTTCGTCAATAATAACTACGTCCCAAGAAATTTTACTGACCTCTCGCAGCTTGTCATTATCGCCGCCGAAATATTTCGAGCCTTTCAGACCTTGCAGCGATACAAACTCGATTAAGCCCATTCGTTTGGCTTTGGGATTTTCAGCGCACAGTTTCGCATCATTCGCGTATTCTTCATACTTAATAACTTGTGGCTTATCCTTCAACGCGTCTACAATGCTTACGAAAAAATATCCGCCAACACGTCCGATGAATTTCTCGTAATCACTGTACCATGAGTTTGCGATTGCCGGACGGTTCGTCATAATCAGAACGTTCTCAGCTTCGATTCGCTTTATGAACTCGTACACGGATAACGTTTTGCCGAATCGGGGCTTTGCATTCCAGAGAAATTTCCCGTTCTCGTGAGTCCGGTAATAATTCACAGTTTGTGTCACGGCATCGAGTTGTTCATCACGCAGCTTGTACGCAATGACCGTCTTAAGATAATCGGAATTTTCTACACTACCGCGATTTTCACGAAACTTTAGAAAATGTTCTCGCGATTTTTCCGGGCTTACGTGAAACCATTCGTTACGATCGGATTTTGCGAAATATTCGTTGCCCTCGTCCTGAGGTTGTTTTACGCCAAGTTTTCTCAAATACGCATGAAAATCCACGTCCCGAAAATTTTCGCCACTGTTCTGGAACGTTGCCTCTCCCTGCCATTCCTTCTTAGCCAGAATGCCGGCGGTGTGAGTTTGTTGACGAATGCGCGCGTCCACATCACGCTCAGTGTAGCCGATCTTGATATATCCGTCATGATATTCCACTCCCGGAGTTGTGTAGGCGTAAATCATCGGCACAATTTTTCGCGAGCTTCTGATCATGTTCGTGATATTCCGCTGCATGTTACGACATCTCCTTTACGTGCGTCTCGATGAAATTGATCTCCTCGTCAGATAATCCGTACTTGCGATAAAGCTGCTGATCGATTTCCGCGATTGTTGCTGACCAATCTATATCCGATTCGGGCGCGAAATTCTGAAGGGGAACAAATTGCCATTTTTCGGGCGGATTATCCTGCGTAATCTTCAACACACCCAGCATCACGCGACAAAATTTCGAGCAGATGTATTTGTAGCAGGCTTTGGCTTCTTCCTCAGTATCGAACGAGCCGATAGTCATGAATGTTTCCGTATGCCCGATTAACGGTTGCCCGATTAACGGTGTAGATAACACTTCGCCGATAGCACCGCTGCCATTTGCTTTAGCAAGAAACACTTTCCACTTGTAGAGATTGGGGACATCATTGACGTAATCGCGACGAATATATTTCTTAACACGCTGATTCTTCTCACGCCCGAGAATCTGAATGTACTCGTGTCTGTCGTCGGGTTTTTCATCGTGAAATATCGGGGACAAACGATCAAAAGCATTAGCCCCAACACGCGAATCACTAATCTTTGCAGTTTCATCTGGATATTCAGTATAAGCTTTCTTTGAAAAACGATAAAGCCCACGATTCATCACTATTGCACTAAATGACGAAAACCCCACGGAATTTTTCACCTTGCTCAGAATCGAGTTCAGCTCCGGATATGCTGTGTATATTCCGATTGCGCCGAAATTTTTGCTCGTGTCTCTGTATGTGATAGCAACTCCGCCCTTGATGTCAGTGTTGCGAAATAATTTGCTGCTGTCCTGTTCGTATTCCAAAACTTTGAGGTGTTCGTCATTGAGCATTTTCTCGTTCCATGCTTTGGCAGTTGCTCCGGCGTTGAACAAGAATCTTGCGGGTGTTATCAACATAACTCTGTCTGAGATTTCGTAGGCTGCGTTCATGAATTTGTCGTATACGGGCGGTGCAAATGCTTTCTGTTCGCCAACGGTATCGTCCTGATACGGCGGATTACCAATGCAAAAGTCAAATTTCATCGTGTGTGTCACTCCTTTGCAAGTATTATATTCCAGAGATCTATTCGCGCGCCAGTTAAAGATTTTGCACTCTTTATTCTGAGTTACGTTCAGAAACGTCAACTGTCGCCCCTCACAGTAAGCATCTTCCAACGCTCCTCGCGGCACTGTAGCCGTCAGTCCGTCCATTTGCCAAAAATTCCAGGCTATTGCGTTCGTGATTGCTCTGAGAGTTTTGCGGAAAATTTTGTCGTAAGTATTTCCCCAGCGAGCGTTGTAATATTCTATGAAGGTCATGAACAGATTCACTCGTGCCAGAAGCAGATTATCACCCTGCCATTCGTAGCCGTAAACCGATTGAAATGCGCGCAACGTCCATTTGAGCCATGTTTCTGAATCATGAGAGTTCTCGTTTACGATTCTGAGTTTTCGATCGAGAATGCCGACGCGATTTTCGAGAATGATTTCTTCACCCGATGCAGCGTCGTAACGTGATACGATGTATGGAGCTTCACCGCACGTAATCTCCAGCCAGCGAGAGTCAACATATTTCTGCCAATTTTTGCGTGTATCGTAGAAAAGCATGTCGCAGTAATTATTCATTTTGCAGCATAACCATGCCGGCGAAAACACTTCAGCTTTTTTCCGGGTGCGCAAAATTTGTTCTTCCTGAGATTTTAGAGTTCGCGGTTTCAGGTTCATCGCGTTCAAGAGATTTATTGTGATGGGCATATTAGCGGCGTAATCGAGTCCCAGATTTTCGTAGCTGCCGGTTGCGAACAGGATATTTTTGCGAGTAGTCTTGTCCGTGAGAAGTTGCTGTAAATTTTCGCGTAACAGCTTGCATTCGTGAATTAGAGAATTTAACTCGAACATGGCGTGATATTTTTGCAAAAGTAAAGCCCCACTCACTGAAGAGCGAGGCTCACTTGAATTACATG
This sequence comes from uncultured Fretibacterium sp., assembly GCA_937911045.1. GTDB lineage: Bacteria > Synergistota > Synergistia > Synergistales > Aminobacteriaceae > JAFUXM01. The sequence continues at coordinate 23,561 of CALEPX010000011.1, forward strand.
CTAGCTTTAAGGATTGCTATGACTTCTTCACGAGTTAATTTCTTGTAGCCGCCATCGAGTAAGAACGTTGCGTCTGCGATTCCCTCGTACATATCTTCAGTTACGCCGAGTTCTTTCAGGCTGAGCACAGCACCGATTTCGCGAATCCAGTTTTCGAGAGCGTCAATTCCTGCGAGAGCAATTTGTTCGTCAGATTTTCCGTCGGGATTTACGCCCCAAACATTCACGGCAAATCTTGCGAATTTTTTCACGCCGAATTTCATGATGGTCTTGTAATACGCAATCGAAACTGCTGAGAGCGTCATTCCGTGTGTAGCATTCGTGTACGCGCCGACAGCCTGACCGATCATGTGAACTTCCCAATCAGTGCTTTTGCCCTTAGCGATTAACGTGTTCAAAGCCCAAGTTGCCGTCCACATGATATTGCTGCGAGCTTCGTAGTCCGTCGGATTTTTCACAGCGATTCTCGAACTTGCGATTAGTGATTTCATCAAGCCTTCTGATAAATAATCGCTGGTGTTGTCATCTGTTCCGGAGAAATATTGTTCCATTATGTGCGACATAATATCAAAAAAGCCCGCGACCATTTGATATTTCGGAACTGTGAACGTGTATTCCGGATTCAGAATCGAGAACTTCGGGAAAACGTTATCGCCGAATACGTGACCGATCTTTAATTTCTGCGCGTGATTCGTTATTACGCTGCCGCCGTTCATTTCGCTGCCAGTGCCGACCATAGTAAGAACGCACGCAACCGGAATAATCTTGTTGTCAACGTCTTCCATTCGCAGGAAATATTTTTCCCAGGGGTCTTCGCTGCAATACGCCGATACTGAAACAGCTTTTGAATAATCGCATACCGAACCGCCGCCAACAGCCAAGATTAAGTCAACGGAATTTTCTTTTGCGAGTTTGCAGCCCTCGTATAATTTCTCGACCGTTGGATTTGACATTACGCCCGAAAGTTCGATTATGTTTTTGTCGCAGGATTTTAGAATTTTCACGATTTCGTCGTATAATCCGTTTTTCTTGATTGAGCCGCCGCCATACGTGAGAAGAATATTTCCCCCGTAATTCCTGAGTTCGGAAGCCAAATTCGCCAACGCATCTCTGCCGAAATACAAGCGCGTCGGGTTTGAATAGCTGAAATTTCCTAACATGTTTATTTACTCCTTTAGCAATTATTTATGTGTTATTTCAGATACGTCTTGAAAAATTCGTCGATGTCATTGAACGGGATCTTCTCGAAATTGTCGTATAAATCAACGTGTGACGCTCCGGGAATAATCATTAATTTCTTGTTATCGCCCTTCAAGAGTTTGAACGCGTCTTCACTGAAATATCTTGAATGAGCGTTTTCGCCGTGAATCACTAATACTGCGCTTCTGATTTCGTCCGCGTGTTTCAGAATTGGCATGACGATGAACGGCAGGAATGATGTCGTGTTCCAACCCTCGTTAGAATTTACTGAGCGTGCATGATAACCGCGTGGCGTCTTGTAATACGCGTGATAATCTTTCACAAATTGCGGCGCGTCTTCGGGCAAAGGATCAATAACTCCTCCGGCTCGTGCAAAAGTTCCGTTCATGTAATCCTGAGTACGTTGAGCATTCATCATTTGTTTTTTCGTGTAACGTGTGTCTGGAGAATCTTCAGAATCGAAATATCCGTTCGCTGCCATTCGCGTAAGATCGTACATTGTTGAGACAAGTGTCGCTTTGATTCGCGTATCCATGGCTGCAACGTTCAGAGCAAATCCTCCCCAGCCGCAAATTCCAATAATTCCGATTTTCTCAGGGTCAACGAAATCTTGCACTGACAAATAATCAACTGCTGCCGAAAAATCTTCGGTGTTAATTTCTGGTGAGCCTAAGTTGCGAGAATTTCCGACTCCGCCGCTTTCGCCAGTGAATGACGGATCAAAAGCCAACGTGACATAACCGCGCCGAGCCATTTCCTGAGCGTACAAACCTGAAGACTGTTCTTTCACAGCTCCGAACGGTCCGGAAACTGCCAACGCTGCGTATTTTTTATTCGCGTCGAAATCTTTCGGGAGATAAATATGCCCGACTAAATCGATTCCGTAACGATTATGAAATCTCGCCATCGAAACTTTCACGTCTGGATTCTTCGCGAAAACCCTTGTGTCGTCAGTCAATGCCTCGAAATCAAAAGCACATGCCGACGAAACTGATAATACGATAACTGCTAATACTGCTAATAAATATTTCAAAAAAATCGCTCCTGTTTTATAAATTTGCTAGTAATATACAAGTTTAAGTGCGCTTTAAGTCAAGCGTAATTATTCAAGATTCTCGTGAAGGAATTTTATTATTTTCCCGAACGGGATTTTCTCAAGATTGTCGTACAAGTCTACGTGTGTTGCGTCCGGTACGACGAATAATTCTTTGGGTTCACTCGCGGCTTTGTAAATATCTTCGCTGAAATATCTCGAATGCGCGTTTTCTCCGATTATCAGCAAAATATGCCTCGGCGTAATCTCACTCACAAGATCCAGCAACTGGAAATTCATCCATGAGGGCAAACTCGTAAATGTGAATTGCGCGATTGAATTGTGATGATAGCCTCGCGGTCGTGAGTAAAATTCCCCAAATTCCGAACCGATTGCGTCATGTTCAAAATCGATTTCCAAATTTGCGCCGCGTGTCGTCATTGCAGGATTATTTCCCTCAGCTTCTGCCCAGCGTTGAATTGCTGCCTGTTCACGAATTTTGTCGCGTTCCTGTTTTGAATCCGCGTTATCGAGCCAGCCTTTGCGAATTACTCGCGAAATATCATACATGGAAACTGTGATTACGGATTTGATTCTCACGTCCATAGCCGCCGCGGAAAGTGCAAATCCTCCTGACCCGCAAATTCCAATCGCTGCGATTTTCTCACGGTCAACGAAGTCACGAGTTCCAAGAAAATCCACACCTGCGCTGAAATCCTCGGCGAATAATTCCGGCGAAGATAAATGTCTTGGCTGTCCAGAGCTATAGCCGTTATATGACGCATCGAACGTCAAAGCTACGAATCCGTTTTCCGCCAAAACCTGCGCGTAAATTCCGGGACTTTGTTCTTTCACTCCGCCATACGGAGCACCGATTACAACTGCTGAATGTTTGTGCGACAAATCCAAATCTTTCGCAACGTACAAATCTCCGGCTAAAATGATTCCGAATCTGGTCTTGAATTTCACAGGCGTTCTTGTTACTTTGTCGCTCAACCTGAAAATGTAATTATCCAGAATTTTCTCTTGCTCAGAAAACGCTGCACTCGATAAAATCAACGTAAGAATTATTGCCAAAAAAATCTTTTTCATGAAAACAACTCCTGTTATAGAATTTTGCGATTATTATAAAATAACGAGCGTAAACTTAAAAACTCAAAGGAGGAATTTTTCTGAATTACACGATTAGCGAAATGTCAGAATTAACGGGTATTCCATCATCGACACTCAGATATTATGATAACGAGGGACTTTTGCCGTTTCTGAAACGCGGAAATAATCACGAACGAATATTCAGTTCTGAAGAATACGAAGCTCTGAAAATCATAAAATGTCTCAAAAAATCCGGGCTGGCATTGAAAGAGATCAAGCAGTTCATGCAACTTGTTCAGACTGGTGACCCGACGTTGAGAGCAAGATTTGAGATTTTCAGCAAGCAACGCGAAAATGTAGAACACGAGATCGAGAAATTACACGAAATTCTGCGAATCATAAATTACAAATGCTGGTATTACTCGAACGCGTCAGAAATTGGTGACGAACAAAAGATCAAGAATTTGCCGCTCGAAAATATCCCAGAAGAATTTCGCGAAATAAAAGAGAATCTTAGTTGCAATTAATCACAAATTACATATATAAAGCTATACAAAGCAAATTTCAGAAAGGAATTACACAAAATGTGGCACGGAAGATTTAAAGAAAGCACAGCTCAGTCAGTTCAGGATTTTACGCAATCATTGGACGTTGATTGGCGAATGGCAGAATGTGATATACGCGGCAGCATCGCACATGTCAGAATGTTAGCAAAAACCGGAATTTTGAACCCAGACGAATCCGAGAAAATCGAAATTGGCTTGCGAAAAGTTTTGGACGAGATTAAATCCGGAGAATTTACGCCGTCGAAATCGCTCGAAGATGTTCACATGAATATTGAATCTCGATTGACAGAACTCGAACCGCTGGGAGCGAAATTACACACAGCACGCAGCCGTAATGATCAGGTTGCTACGACCACAAGATTATATTTGCGCACGAGAATTTTGCAGCTCGAAGAAGAATTGCACACGTTACTTTCGGTTATGATTGCGAACGCTGAACGTCACAGGCTCGTGATAATTCCGGGTTATACTCACATGCAACAGGCTCAGCCGATTTCGTTCGGGCATTACTGGCTGGCTTGGGCAGAAGCGTTTTTCAGAGATTGCGAGAAACTGGAATTTGCGTTTGATTCGCTGAACGAGTGTCCGTTGGGTTCTGGAGCTTTAGCAGGGACGACTTTGCCGATTGATCGCGAGTTTACGTCTGAATTGCTAGGCTTCAGGAATCCTACACGAAACAGTCTGGACAGTGTAGCGCAGAGAGATTACATGCTGGACTTTCATTTTTTCGCAGCGAGTTTCGCGTTACATATTTCGAGATTATGCACGGATTTGATAAACTGGAACACTCAGGAATTTGCGTGGATAATTTTGCCGGACGCATTTTGCACGGGTTCGAGCATGATGCCGCAGAAAAAGAATCCGGACGTTCTGGAATTGGCGCGCGGAAAAACCGGTGAAGTAATTGCGAACATGCTGGACTTGATGATGAACCTGAAGGGATTGCCTATGACATATAATCGCGATTTGCAGGAGGATAAGCGCGGTCTCTGGTTGTCGCTTGATACTGTTGAGAGCGTTGTGAAAATCATGAGCGTGTTGCTGTCTAAAATCGAAGTCGACGAGGAAATTGCGCTGCGTGGACTTGAGAAGGGCTATTCACTCGCGACGGATATTGCTGAGTATCTGGTCATGAAGGGCGTGCCGTTTCGAGAGGCGCATTCAAGAGTTGGCAAGTTAGTAGCTTGGTGTATTGATAAGCATATGGAATTTTCGGATTTGAGCGTAGAACAGTGGCAAGAGCATATTCCGGAATTTGACGAGAATTTGCTGGAGATACTTTCACCTGAAGCAGCAGTCGCACGTCGTGATATTTACGGAGGGACGGGATTTTCTCAGGTTGAGCGGCAGGTTCGTGAGAATTTGATTCGCCTGAACAATCTCAGAGCCGCACATCATGAACGACTTCGAAAAACTGAGTAGCAGCATTGACAAAACATAGCATCTCGAATAAAATATCTGGCGGTGAATAATTAAGGCGAATAATTAATCGGGGCTGTAGCGCAGCTGGGAGCGCGTTTCCCTCGCACGGAAGAGGCCGGGAGTTCGAATCTCCTCAGCTCCACCAGAATATAATCGGGAGTGTTCCCGTTGAAAATATATAAAGGCTCGTCATTAATCGGCGAGTCTTTTTGATAAGGAGTTTAGAAGCAATTATGGAAACTTTTGAGGCAATCAGAACTCGACGCAGCACTCGAATTTTCACGCAAGACCCCGTCACTGAAGATTCACTCGGGAAAATCATAGCTGCAGGACGTTTTGCACCGTGCGGCGGAAATAATCAGACTACGCACTTGATAATAATTCGCAACCGGCAAATCCTGGACGAATTATCTGTCATAGTTCGTGACGCGTTCGCAAAAATGGAAGTTCAGCCCGATACGTACAAGTCTCTCAAAGCCTCGATTAACGCTTCGAAAAATGGCAATTATACGTTCCATTATAATGCTCCGGTCTTGATAATCGCTGCGAACAAAATCGCTTATGGGAATGCGATGGCTGATTGTGCGTGTGCTATCGAGAACATGATGCTTGAAGCTAACGAACTCGATCTTGGCAGCTGCTGGATAAATCAACTTCACTGGCTCGATAATAATCCCGAAGTCAGAGCTTACATGTCAAAACTCGGGCTTGCTGACGACGAGACAATTTGCGCGTCAATGGCTTTGGGCAGAGCTGCTACGAATGATAACTTGCCAATACGCACCGAACGAGCTATAACAGGAAATCCGCTTACACTAGTAGATTAATATATAAATCACTCAACGCAAAGCAGCAATTCCAACTGTTGCGACACGGCTACGTCATTCGGAATTACTGCAATATTACTCGTCGCATTGATGTGATGTGATGTGATGTGAACAGCTACTCGTTATCCAGCCATTTCTTGAGAGTTTCGCCAGTTTCGCGTGATAGCGTGAATATCTGCCCGTCGAAAATGCTGGTTCGGTCTTTCGAAACAGAGACTGCGTGATTCACGTTCAGGTCAAACACAGTTGTAAATTCATAATCGATGCCGTCGCGCTGAACTGGTGCTAAGCCGACTTTCCTGATCTCAGTTTTGCCGCGTTCGTTCTCAATTTGTGCGTAATCAGTTTTGCTTCTCATTGTTGCGATTATGTGACAATTTGAGTTCAAGATGCACTCGATCAAGCGATTCTGAGCCGGTGTAACTTGCCGCCAAGCTGCCCACGAGTTCGAAGTCCTGCCGCTGTCAACAATGCTGCCGTGTACGTCAAGCAATCCTCCCTCGCCGTTCCATGCGTGTGATAAACTGTCTATAATCAGAATATCATAACCGGTTTTCTCTGCTTCTTTGATTGCCGTTATGTATTTTGTGATTGTGTAGGGTGCGTGCATTGTGCAAACGTCGTAATCCCCGAGTGATGAGTACAAATCTCCGCTACCGTTTTCCGTGTCCAGAAGCGCAACCTTTCCGCCAATTCCGAACGCTACCAGTAATGCGCCGTAAGTTTTCCCGCTGCCAGCCGGTCCGGTAATTGCTAATCGTAATTTCGCACGCTGCCTCTCAGCCTTGTGAAACAAACCCATTCGTAAATTCCTCCCGTTATTAATTCATGCTAAATCTGAAATTATTCTAACGCCTTCCATAGCGTCTCTTGCATAATAATCAGCTCCGGCAAATTTCGCAAGATCCGGTGTCAAAACTGCTCCACCCACGATTATTTTCACACCCGGACAAGTAGCGCGCAATTTCTCAATCGTGTCCTTCATGCTGGCAACTGTCGTAGTCATTAACGCGCTCAATCCGACAATTTCGATAGCGTTTTGCTGAATCGCTGCGATAATTTTCTCGGGAGCAACGTCCTTTCCCAAATCGTACACCTGAAAATTGTAATTCTCGAATATAGTCTTCACGATGTTCTTGCCAATGTCGTGAACGTCCCCGTAAACCGTAGCCAACGCAACACGAATACGGCGCGAATTTTGCGAACTTGAATCTGAATCTGAGTCTGAATTTGTCGGTGCGAATTGCAATTTCTCAAACGCGGATTTTGCAGCCTCTGCGGATTTGATCAGTTGCGGCAGAAATAACTTCCCGGATTCGTAGTCTTTGCCGACAAGATCAAGTGCAGGCACGATGAATTTCTCGATGATTTCCAAAGAGCTATGATCTTTCATAAGTTCGAGCGTAAAATTTGCTGCTTCGTCCTTCAAGCCCTTTTTGATTGCTGAGATTATGCCGGGTTCGTGAGATTCTTGTTCAGTTTTTGGGAGAGCGTTTTGAGCTGTGAAAGTTTTCTCGGGATTTCTCTCGCAGAAAGTTATGTATTCCTGAATATCTGATTCGTCACCGGTTAGTAAATTCCAAGCCGAAATTGATTCCTGAATTTCCGGATCACCCGGGTTGATTATCGCTGCGTCAAGTCCGGATCTCAGAGCTGCGATTAACATTGTGCGATTTAACAAGCTACGCCGCGGCAATCCGAACGAGACATTACTCAATCCCAAAACCGTACAAACTCCGAGTTCACGCTTAACAAGTTCGACAGCTTTGAGAGTTTCAATCACGAGTTTCTGTTGAGCTGATGCTGTGAGTGTCAGGCAATCGATTAATATATTCCGTCGAGGGATCCCGAATTTTTCGGCAGCATTTACGATTCGTTCAGCGATTTTGAATCGTTCAGTTGCAGTTTCGGGTATTCCGGCTTCGTCCAGAGCTAATCCCAAAACACACGCGCCATATTTCTTCACGATGGGCAGAATTTTCTCAAGGCTCTCAGATTTCCCGTTGACAGAATTTAGAATTGCTTTGCCGTTATAAATCCTCGCAGCAGATTCGAGTGCTGAATAATCCGAGCTGTCAATTTGAACAGGAAGGTCGATTACGCTCTGAATTTCCGTCAATGCGCGCGCCAAAAATTCCGGTTCGTTTATGTCCGGCAATCCTACGTTCAGGTCAAGAACTTTCGCAGCCTGCTCTTGCTGTTTCAAAGCTTCGTTAATCATGTAGTCGAAATTCTGTTCACGGATAGCCTGCTGTAATTTTTTCTTGCCGGTTGGGTTTAATCTCTCGCCGATTATCACGAATTTTTCACCGAATGTTGTAATTTTCGAACTCGACGCGATTACCGTGCGATCTGGAATTTTGCGTGGCGCAATTTTCCCGTGAGTTTCGCGCATTACGCATTCCCGCATTTTCGTTATGTGTTCGGGAGTTGTTCCGCAGCAGCCTCCGAGAATCGCAGCTCCCATCCTAGCAAATTCAACGGAAATTTCGGCAAATTCATCGGGCGTTATGTCATAGAAAGTTTTGCTGTCACGAATCACGGGTAAACCGGCGTTTGGCTGAATCATTACCGGAACGTGCGAAATCTCGCAGAATTTTTTCACCAGCGGCAATAATTGTCCGGGTCCAAGCGAGCAATTCACACCGAGTGCAGCAACTCCTAAATCCTGAATCACCGTGACCATGCTTTCGACACTCGCTCCGAAAAACGTTCGTCCTGAAGCTTCAAAACTCATCGTAGCAAAAACCGGAAGATCCGAATTTTCAATCGCAGCCAAGACCGCAGCTTTGAGTTCGTACAAGTCCGTGAAAGTTTCGAGCAAAATTACGTCGCTGAATTTTTTCCCGGCAATTACCTGTTCAGCAACTGAGTCGTAAATTTCCTGAAATGATGCGTCACCGATTGGAGCGAGAATTTTTCCGGTTGAGCCGATGTCCAGAGCTGAGAAATATTTAGCTCCGGATTCAGATTTGCGCCGTTGAGTTACAGCCTCGTGTGCAAGAAACGCCCCAGCTTCGACGATTTCAGAGACTGTGTAGCCAGAATTTGCGAGTTTGAATCTGTTCGCGCCGAAAGTATTTGACGTTATGAAATTTGCTCCTGAGTCTAAATATTCGTTGTGAATGCTCGTGATTAATTCCGGATTTTTCAGATTCAGAATTTCGGGTAATTCCCGTAATTGCAGCCCCTTCGATTGCAGCATCGTTCCCATTGCGCCGTCAAAAAATAATATGTTCTCGTGTAAATTAATTCGCATTTTTTGCATACCCCTCCCGTGAAATACATGATATTATAATCCAGAAATTATTACAGGAGAGAGCGTACATGATAACGCCACGAATCGAAGATTATCTCGAAGAATTGTTTTTAATCGAAAGCACTGGACGCGAAGTTACGGTTACGGGACTTGCAGAACGTTTGAAAATCACAAAGGGAACTGTTACAGCTACAGTTCAGAAATTAGTCGAATTTGGATTTGTCGAGCATGAACGCTACGGGAATTTGCACCTGACGGAGGCTGGACGCAGAAAAGGCATGTCAGTTTTTCGCAGGCACGAGGGATTCAGAGCATTTTTCCATGAGCTGCTCGGACTTGATCGCGAACATTCGTCTGAGATGGCGTGTTCAATGGAACATTATGTCGATAACGTCACGGAAGATAGATTGTATGCGTTGCTGGAATTTTTCAGGCGCGCACATGCAGAACATCAGCCCTGGATTGAAGAAGCGTTTATGGCGATTGAGAGACCGATTATAATTCTGCCGGTGCCGTTGACGTTGTGTGAAGTTGGTGCGAAGGGTGCGATTTTGCGATTGACCGCTGAAGATGAGATTCGCAAAGAATTACTCGAACGCGGATTTGTTAGCGGTGCGACTGTGAAGCTTGTTGCGGTTCACGAGAAAAAATTCGACGTTCAGATTCAGAATTTGCCAGATATAATAAGCCTGAATTTGAACGAAGCTGCTACGATTTGGATCCAGCAGAATAAAGAGAGTAATTTCGCGTAGAATTATTTCGGAGTTTTTCTTCGGCTGATTGGCAATTCGTCCGGAGTTTCTTCTGACCAGAGCGTGTAGAAACCGAAATCGTCAACGTCATCGAGTTTTGCGCCCATGAAATCCAGAATCACGTTCCCGATTTGGCGAATTTGCCGCAATTTTTGTTTCGAGATTCCGGAGAAATCCAGCGTGTCAAGCATTGGCTCGTAACTACCGGCGTAAGTTATTTCCGTGCGTTTCTGACCCGGTGCGTGAACGTAAACCGGCGCGATTGAGATTCGAGTTAGTCTTGTGAATCCGGAATCATTTTTCTCAAATTCGGCGGCTAAAATACAAGTTCGTTCTCGCGGCAGAGTGCGCTGGAATGAGACGAAATTCCCAAGTGACCAAGCTACGGATTTGAAATTCCCTGCATCATCTGAGATTATTTCGACAGGCTGCAGAACGTGCGGATGAGTTCCGATTATCAAGTTCGCTCCGGATTTGAAAGCAATTTCCGCTGTGTGTTTCTGGTGAGTGTTGGGTTTGTAGTGATATTCGTAGCCCCAGTGAAAGCACGCTGTGATAATATCCGCGCTGAAATTCTTGGCTGAGATTATGCTGCTTTGAATCACGTCATCGGAAATTACGTTGAGTTTCACGTCTGAGCTTTCGGGATAATTTCTCGGGAAGATATTGCTGCCGTAAGTGTAGTTTATGAACGCGAGTTTGAAGCCGTCATGTTCGAGAATTGCAACGTCTCTTGAAGTTTGTGAGTTTTCGAGTTTCAAGCCCAGCCACGGAATATCGCACGAATCAAGAATTTCGGTCGTACGTTTTGCGCCGTCAGAACCTTTGTCGAAAATGTGATTATTCGCGAGAGTCAGAAAATCGAAATCCAGATCTTTCAGAGTATCTGCGAGTGAATCCGGAGTGTTGAACATTGGGTAGCCCGTGTAGAATAATTTCTTGCCGTTCTGAATTGTTCCTGCGAAAGTTGTTTCGAGATTGCCGATTAAAAACGCGTTCTCGATTAGCGGACGAATGCGCCTGAATTGCGGTGAAAAATCCCAGGTATCTTTGCGTTTTGCTGCGTCGAGTTGCTGCTGATGCGCCATAATATCCCCGACGAATAGCAGCCTGATTCGTGAAATTTCGGATTGAGCTTGAATTTGAGCCTGAGATTGCGTGTGAAAGATTGCGAGTAATAATACGATTGCGAAAATTATTATATTACTCTTGTTAAGCATGATAGTTTTCCAGAACTGAGAGAATTTTCTGAGATGCTGTGCCGTTGCCGAAAGGTTTTGTGTTTTTGCTGAGGATTTTTTGCAGGAATGCTTCGTTGTTGAGAATCTCGAGAGTAGTTTCGCGTATGATTCTGCGATTTGTTCCGACGAGAACACCCGTGCCATGATCGATTGCTTCTGGTCTTTCGGATAGAGTGCGCATGATTAGAACCGGTTTATCGATTGCGCTTGCTTCTTCCTGAACTCCGCCGCTGTCACTGAGAATGAATTTGCACTTGCTCATTGCGAACGTGAAATCCGGATAATTCAGAGGCTCTGTGAAAATTACGTTTGCGAGATTATCGTGTAATTCGGATTTTATGACGTCACGCACGAGCGGATTTTTGTGCAACGGTATCAGAAATTTCACGTCGGGTCTTGCTGCAAGAATATCACGAACAGCCGCGCAAATTTCCAGCAGAGGTTCTCCCCATGATTCGCGCCGATGAGCTGTCATTAAAACGAATGGCTGATTGTCGAGTTCGCGCATAAATTCCGGCGTGTTGTGATTCAGCTTCAGGATTTTCAGGATCTCGAATAATGCGTCGATTACGGTGTTGCCGGTCACGAAAATTTTCTCGGGATTGACGTTTTCGTTGCGTAAATTCTCTGCTGCATTCTCAGTCGGGGCGAAAAATATCTCGGAAATTCTGTCGGTTAATACGCGATTCATTTCTTCGGGGAACGGCAGATACTTGTCATGACTTCGCAGACCTGCTTCGACGTGAGCGACTGGAATTTTTCGGTAGAATGCTGCGAGTGATGCTGCGAAAGTTGTTGATGTGTCGCCGTGTACGAGGACGAAATCGTGGCGTTCAGTGTCGAGATAATCGCCGGTTTTTGCGAGAACGCTTGACGTTATGTGATCGAGAGATTGCGCGGTTCGCATGATATTCAGGTTGAAATCCGGAGCAATGCCGAAATCTTCAAGAGCCTGCTTTAACATGTCCGTATGCTGTCCCGTCGCGAGAACTTTTGTTGTGAACGAAGCCGAATTTTTCAGGGCGCGAATCACCGGAGCCATTTTGATAGCTTCAGGACGAGTGCCGATTACGCATAATACTTTTCTCATGATAATATTTACCCTCGCGAAATTAATCTCGAAAACACAGCCAATCCCGCAGCCAAGATTAATCCCTGTAGCGTAACCAGAATTGTCACGGTTAATATATTCGAGCCGGTGAGATTGAGCAGTATGTGATGCAAATGTTTTTTGTCCGGATAGAACGGTGATTTGCCGGATAAAATTCTTCGTGAAAAAGCTATCATAGTATCGAGAACCGGAACTCCGCCGAATAACAGGAATAATAACACTATTTCATGAAGCGCGATATTTTTTGACGCCGGCATTGCTATCACGATGAAATGTGACGCGAATAGATAACCCAGCAACGTGCTGCCACCGTCTCCGAGAAACGTCCATGCTGCCGGAAAATTCCAGCACAAAACTCCGAACGCCATCGCTCCCATGTAAACGCCCGAATACGATTTACCCAGAAAAAATAAAGCTGCCGATGATGCCATGAAAATCGATATGCAAAGACCGTTCATGCCGTCAATCAGGTTATACGCACTCGTCACGCCCGCGAGCCAGATAATCGCTAGAATTGCTAATACCGGATTCAGTTCTAACGGTAACACGACTAAAGCAGCCGAGAACAAATGCAGGATTAATCTTGGGAACGGACTGAGCGAACACATGTCATCGAGATAGCCGCAGAGAAATATTATCGTTGCTCCTGTTGCTATGAATTTCATTGCGGGTAATTCTTCGGACATGAACAGAGCCATGAGCATATAGCCCACCCAGAGGCCAAGTCCTGCACCCCTGGGTGTATTTTGCGTGTGAATTTTCCGTGCGTCGGGAATATCCAGAATCCCGAAAATTGACGCGAGCTTAATCGAAACCGGCGCGGTCAATCCTCCCCAGAAAAATCCCACAATGACAAACAAAAATAATTTTACATCAAGCATTTTTAATAATTAGAAACTAGGAAGCAAAGCATGAATAAAAATTTTGCATTTTACTTCCTAACTCCTATTTCCTAATTCCTACTTTGTTCCAAAGAGTCTGTCTCCGGCATCACCAAGTCCGGGAACTATGTAGCCGTGATCGTTAAGATGTGAGTCAAGAGCCGCGATAAAGATCGAAGCGTCCGGGTGATCCGTATGAACTTTTTCAATTCCATCGGGAGCCGCGATTAAACACACGAGAGAAATTTTTCTTCCGCCGCGTTTCTTGATGAGGCTGATAGCCGCGCTTGCGCTTCCGCCTGTTGCCAGCATAGGGTCAAGAACAAAAATCTCGCGCTCTTCAATGTCAAACGGCAGCTTGCAATAGTATTCGACAGGTTCGAGAGTCTTCGGGTCGCGGTAGAGTCCAATATGTCCGACCTTTGCATTAGGAACGACTTGTAAGATTCCGTCAACCATTCCTAAACCTGCGCGAAGCACCGGGACGATAGCGAGTTTCTTGCCCTCGATTGTCTTAACGGTTGTCTTCTCGATGGGTGTTTGAACTTCTTTGTCAGTTAATGGCAAGTTGCGTGTGATTTCATAGACCATGAGTCCGGCGATCTCTTGCAGGAGTTCACGGAATTGTTTCACGCTTGTGTTAATGTCGCGAATGATTCCGACTTTGTGCTGAACTAACGGGTGATTAAACACGACGACCCGGCCGCCGCCTTGATGAATAATATTGAGCGTGGATTTTTCGGCCTGCGCGATTTTGTTAATGCGTCTTAAATGTCGTCCGCCCTCAAATGGAGTCGAGAGCCACGTTTCTAAAATTGCCGGCACGTCTTCGGGCTTGACTATCTTGCCTCCTAACGCGAGAACGTTGGCGTTGTTATGAGCTTTCGCCATTCTAGCTTGCTCTGGTGTGCAACACGGAACGGCACGAACTCCGGGAACTTTGTTAGCGGCGATTGAGATCCCGAATCCTGTTCCGCATAATAAGATCCCTGCTTCGGCTTCTTCGTTAAGGATAGCTCCTCCGACTTTGAAGGCGGGATTTGTATAATCATCTTCGGCGTTGAGTTCGTAAGCTCCCATGTCGAGAATTTCAATTTCTTTTGAGCGCAAAAAATTAACAACTGCGTCTTTCAGGATATATCCAGCGTGGTCGCAGCCTAATGCAATTTTCATCTTAAGCAAAACTCCTTTTCATCATGGAAAAATTTTTCAATATTATAGCAAGCCGTTTAGATTATCGAAAAGCCAGCCGAGACTCGGGCGAACGGGTGGGGAGTCGCGGCTGAAGACTCAGCGATTCAAAATCGAATTTCTAATTTTTTAACTTGCCTCGTGAGATTTGATGATGTCTATTCAAAATCGAGATTTTTGTAGTTGTAAATGTAGTTGTAAAAATGCCGGTCTCCCACGTGAGGAAACCGACATGGAATATTATAGCAAAAATTTTTTTCTTAGTTCGTGAGTGTCTCGCCTTCGCTCGAAGCTACCACTGCGCAGACGGCTGTATCGCCTACAACGTTAAGGCATGTCCTCGCCGCGTCAAGAATTACATCTATTCCCGCAACAAGCGCGATGCCTTCAATGGGAAGTCCGACGCTCGTCAAGACCATCGTCAACATTATTAAGCCTGCGCCGGGGACTCCTGCTGTTCCGATTGACGCAAGAGTCGCAGTCGCTACGATTCCTATTTGCATGTTGAGAGTCAATGGCACGTTGAAAGCCTGAGCAACGAACAGCGCACACACTCCCTGATATAACGCTGTGCCGTCCATGTTGATAGTCGCTCCCAATGGAAGGACAAACGAACTCACGCCTTCGGAGATCCCGAGATTCTCGCGGACGTTAGATAATGTTATCGGAAGAGTCCCGGAGCTTGAACGAGTTACAAAAGCCGTTAAGCCAGCTTCGCGGACTCCTCTGAAGTACCAGAACGGTGAACGCTTACAGAACACCAGAATCATCATAGAGTAAACTAAAACAGCGTGAATGATGCAGCCCACGTACACAGCTCCTATAACTTTTGCGAACGGTGCAAGGATAGCAACTCCGAATTTTGCGGCAGTCCCGGCTATCAGTGCAAAGACTCCGTAAGGTGCAAAGCCCATTACAATATGCACGACTTTATACATGACTTCAGAAACGTCTTCAAAGAAATCTGAAATTTTCTTGCCGCGTTCTCCTGCCAATATGCACGCAACGCCGAAGAACAAAGCAAACACTATAATTTGAAGCATGTTAGCATTCACCATTGAAGCTACAGGGTTGCTTGGGAAAATATCTAAAATAACGTCTGCGATCGGTTTGCCTTCGCGTGCCGTTGCGCTGAGTCCTCCGGGAATGTTCATTCCGATACCAGGCTGGAAAAGATTTCCGCACGCAAGACCGAGAACAATAGCTACAGCCGTCGTTATGAGATAAAGCGCAAGTGTTTTGATTCCTATGCGTCCCAGTTTGCGAACGTCTCCGACCGAAGCCGCACCGGCAACTAACGAAGCAAAAACCAACGGAACTATTAACATCATCAGCAAACGAAGGAAAATTTTCCCGATTAAATCAATGGTCGGCATTATGTAAGTGCTCAACGCTGGCGACGAAGGAATGACAGGCCCGACAGCGAAGCCGAAAATCGTTCCGATGACAAAACCGATTGAAATTTTCAATAACAATGAAGGGCGCTTGTTTAGTCGTATCTGTTGCATAAAAAATTCAACTCCTTAATAAATTTTTGTACTATTGTACTTTCTGATAAGTCATGCTGAAGTTGTTCGAGTCCGTCAAAATTAAATTTCTTCCGGCCGCATCAACTTGAACAGTATTTCTGAACGGTTCGCCGGTGCTCTTCATGCCGTTTAAGACATTCCCCTGACGCTGGAAAGTTCCCATCTCCGCAGGCTGGCCATTAAGCCATATATAATAACTATTCCCTTGAAACTGAAGGACAAGCTGCTGACCGTTCATATAAGTTTGCCATACGCCTTCGATATTAGCTTCAGGTTTTGTCCCGGGGAATGTAGGGAATCCTTTAGGCGCGTTCGGCGTGCTTGGTGCTGTGTTCGTTGGGAATGTTGGCTTTGAATTTGTCGGCGCAGGAGCTTTGAACAATGGAGCTTGAATCTTTGGAGCTTTCGGGGCGTCGTCCATCTCCGTGAAGACTCCAGCGTTTTCGCCCATTCCGTTAGGGCCGCTCGTGAACGTCATGACTAGAGTTTCGTTATCGGGATTATAAGCGCAGTAAATGACGTCTCTGTTTCCGTCAAGAGTCTTAATTGCGATTCTGTTGTCAGAGATTATATAAGTCCCGAGTGC
>CALEPX010000012.1 GCA_937911045.1 uncultured Fretibacterium sp.
TGGTACTATGTGGGGTACACATGGGAGAGCAGATAGCTGCCAGTTTAAGTTTCAGTAAAGAGAGGAGTTTGCGCAATAATACGTTAGCTCCTCTCTTTGCATAATACGCAATATTACGTGAAAGGGTGATTGGAATGTCTGAGCAAATGCTGGTAACACAGGCACTTGATGAACGCGATTTACTCGTCAAGAAAATTAATGACAAGATTAATAATATCAAGCTCGTCGATTTCAAGAAGCGCAATGAAGAGAAAATTTCTGAGCAGAGAATCACACCCGAAGAATTTGCAAAAAATGCCGCCTCTGCTTATCAACAGATTATTGATCTGATCGACCGCTATCAGAGACTCGATGCCGCAATCGTCGCGTCAAATGCTGCTAACTGGATCGAAACAAGTTACGGAAAATTTACGCTTGCAGGAGCTATAGCTCTCAGAAATCGTCTTAAGGGCAAGGGGATTTATCTCGGAGATGCTCAGTTCGAAGAACGTTTGAAAACTCGCTTTGATCTTCAGCGCAAAGCTTCGCTTATCAAGACAGAGCAAAATAATAAAAGTCTCGAAGCTCAAGCCGAAAATATGCGACTCAGCATTCTCGGAAAAGATGCCAAAGTCAAAGAAGCTAAGCCGCTCGAAGTCGTTGACGCTTATATCCGGGAAAATACTACTGAAGTAATCGACCCGTTAGACGCTGAGAAAAAAGTCCAAGAAATTCAGGAGAAAATTGACACGCTCTTGAAAGAACTCGACACGCAAATCAAAGTCAGCAACGCAACACACACGATCGAGTTTTAGAATTGCAAAAAACTGCCTGCTACACGAAAATTCCTAACTCGTCTCCCCGCAGCAGGGTTACGCTGCATTTAATCACAGTAGCTCATCGGCTAGAGCGTATGACTTGTAATCATAATGTAGCTGGTTCAAATCCAGTCTGTGAAATTTTCGTAGGCAATGGGTTCAACCGTCAACTGTGAATTGTCAATTATCAACTTTGAACTCTTAACGGTGATTTTTGTCAACGGTGAACGGGCAAATGGCAACTGTGACGCAGGCATGGCGACATGCTGAAATCCGCGAGAATGGTTCGGTGTTGAGGCGATTGTCCGGGAATTTCCCACGCGGCTGTGTGGTAGGCAGTCTGAATATTACGAGTATGAGATCCCTTCGTGATTTTACGGAGGGATCTTTTTATAAGCAGAAATTTTTTGTGAACTAGGATCTGTGGCGCGCGTTTTTGAAACGCCTAAATATCAAACGAAAGATTCCCCCCGTAAATTCGCGAGGGGATTTTTTCGTGCTAAGAATTTATTTATTATTTATTCCCTGAAGCTCTGTTTGCCCATGAATAAGATCACGCCTGAATTATCGTCAATTATGAAATACACGAACGGTCTATCCGCGTGAAATTGCTTTATCTCGACTTTCATCGGGCGCGCAGACGTCACTCGCATCATGTGAACAGCCGTAGCAGCTGCAGCTTCTGTCTTTTCCTCGTCAAGTTCGATAAACGACTGGTGAATTATCGCGTCAATCTTCAAGTCCTCAGCATTCGTTATCCCAGAAAAATCCGCGTGATCCGTGAACGCAGCTTGAACTCCCAGCTTCTTGAAAATATCGCGCAACTCGTAACGCTTCTCAGTCCTGAATTTCGGCAGCCACAAATCAACTTTCCTGCGTGAGAGCGAGCCAATCCATCGTGAAAATAAATCCTGATTAACGCCGCTCATAAACGCATTCATCTCGACATTTTCCGGAGGCAACACGGCTAACATCGCGAAATTATGCCCGTCAACACCGTACGGAATCCGAATAACTTTCGCGCCATCAACTTCGCCGTAAGAAAAATTATCAAGCTTGCTCATCATATCGACTTCGATTTGTTCGGTTTGTGCAGTTTGTTCGGTTTGTGCAGTTGCGGCATTCTTGAACGGGCGTTTCTTAGTCAGCTTCCTGTCAAATGCGTCCGCCCATTTCGCGTTGAAATACACAGCGTTAGTCAAAATCATTCGCGTATCAGGTTCGATTTTGCGAATCAAGTCTTTAATGCGATTGTTCGTGTTGCGGCTTACCCACGAATTTATGATTTCGCGTGCTTCGTTGGGATTCTGCGAGAATTTCACAAGCCCCGTGTCGCTGTCATAATATTTTTTCAAGAGCAGCTCGTAATCCTGCAGCAAATTCACATCACGGTCAATCCAAACTCGATTGGCATTGCGCAACGCTTCACACGAAATTTCCTTCACAAGTTCGCCCAAATTTTCGTGCAGCAAGTCCGAGAATCCCAGAGAATTTCGCATCTCCTGAGCCGTCTGACCGTTTGCACCAGCGTAGACCATGCCAAACGCTGAGATTATGCTGAACGGTGAAAAGAACAAATCCGAGTCATTCATGAGCAAATTCGCCGTCTTGAACGCAAATTCATTCACAACTTTCGACACCTGACTTTCCTCCGCAGAAACGCAGCCCGCGCTAATCATGCAAATCGCAATCATAACAAAAACGCTTAACACTTTACAAATCATTCTCATCAAAATTCCTCCTTCAAAACTTCAAAAATAATATTCGGCTACGTAACTCTAAAACATTTGTCGCAAAATTTCATCAGCAATTACACACGAAATTCCCCCATAAAAAGACCCCGGAAATTTCTTTCCGGAGCCTTCTTTGAGAAAGGAGTGTTTTACGCTTGAAAAACAAGCATATGAAAAATGAAAAATAATTAAGCGTGCACTTAATTCGCCGAATACCGTTTTGCTGCGAAATATTCGTCAATGCTGTCAAGAATTTCTTTCGGGAGCATCGTCTTCAACAAATATTTCTCGGGTTTGAATCTCAACACTTCCATTATACTGCGCTTGTCGCCCTTGGCTGTCAGGAACATTACCGGAATATTCGCTGAGTTCGGGTCTGAGCGTATCATTTCGAGAACTTTCGGACCGTTCACAATCGGCATCTCGAAATCAAGCAATATCAAGTCAACGTGATTCTTCGCCAAAATTGTGATCGCATTCATTCCGGAACTTGCAACCAGAATTTTATAGCGTTTCGAGAGCAAACTCTTCATCGAACGCAGAGCCGTCGCATCATCATCAACGATCAAAATGCTCTTGAACTCGTTCAGCTTATCAACAGCCTCGCCCTCTTTCTGAAGACGCTTGATTAATTCGGCAACATCAACCGGTCTAACATAAGTCTGCGCAACATAAGTCGCTTTCTTGCCGATAATCGTGTCGATTTCCTCCTGAGTTCCGATCACGAAAAATCTGATTCCGCGATCCTCGACCAAGTCCTTAATATAGCCCAGAACGTCGATCATCAAGTTATCTTCGCCCTGCAAATACAAGATAAATATTCTGGGAATGTCCTCGCTTTTCGGGGCACCAGTCCCAGCCTCCGCAGCAGCTTCTTCACCGCCGCCCTCCTGTGCAAGCAACGCCGCAACTTCGGGATCAACCGTTTCCTCTTCGTCAGTCTGAATGTTCGATGTCAAAAACGTTGAAATTGCTGTGACATCCGGCTTGACCGTCAGAACTTCGAAATCCTGAGCCTTCAAGTGATTGATGATCCCCTCAGATATGAAACTCGTCTTTTCTGTTATGAATAAAACCTTACTCACAAAAATCCTCTTCTTCCTTCTATAATAACTTCTATAATAAGCTATATAAGCTAAAGCCTAAATTTACAAAAGTTGTTCCAACGCGTCCCAATCCACGTTGTCAACGCACCGCTTTATTTTATCAAATTTTTTGCGTTCTGAATCAGGAATCCGGAACTTTTTCGCCTGCTCCAGCATACTCAGAATATTATCAAGATCGAAATTATCCGCAAATCCCTTCATCATCATGTACATTTCTTTAAGATCGAGCTGCGTCATCTCCGGCAAATCCAATTCCAATTCCGAATCCAAATCCGAATCCGAATCCGAATCTTCGTCATATTGCGAATCCTGTTCCGGCAAATCTGGAATCTGAATCGGCTCCGGCTCTTTACCCGTCAAAACCTGCTCTAACGTTACCCAATCCGCATTTGTGACGCACTCTTTCACCTTCTCGAATTTTTCGCGCTCAGATTCCGGAATGCGATAATTTTTCGTCTCTTCGAGCATATTGTCAATATTATCAAGATCAAAGCTCTCAGCAAACGACAGAATCATCGAGTACATCTCGTTCAAATCCCCAGGCGAAATTTCCGGCAGCGACATATCCGGCTCATCTTTCTTGCCGAAAACTTTCTCCAGAAGCGGCTTGTAACTTCGATATTGCGACAATAGCGCAGGAGTTTTCGTCTCAATCTCGTGAATATCGTTCTTATCTCCGCACTCTTCCAAATATTTCGCGTTCGCAGACAAATCCAACGCACCCACAAGTCTCGCAGCACTTTTCAACGCGTGAACCAAAACCGTATAATTTTTTATGTCCTTTTCTCTTTCAAATCGCTCAATATCATCAGCTTTCTTGTCCAGCGTATTGTAAAAAATCTCCAACGCCTGAACAAACGTCTCTTCAGAACCGCAATTCATAATCGCTGCATCATAATCAATTCCGGGAATATTTTTATACGGCGAAGCTTCCCGCTCAGAATGCTCAGAATAATCATCGGAATTATCAGAATCAGAACGTGAAGCAAATTTGTTTTCGTTCACGTATTCGCCATCGTGTTCGCCCTCGTAATACGAAATATTGACCTCGCCATCATCGTCAAATTCTTCGTCATCAGTCCTAATCACCAATTCCGGCGGCAAATATTCCAGCAAAATCTGCTCTAATCTAACTGTGTCAACCGGTTTTGAAACGTAATCATTAAAGCCCTTGTCGATATACATCTGTCTCGCACCGAGTACAGCATTTGCCGTGAGCGCGATAACTGGCGTGTGAATATTCAAGCCATCCGTGATTTTCTTCATCGCCTCAAAAGCTTCGATCCCGTCCATTCCGGGCATTCTGTGATCGAGAAATATCATGTCGTACTTGTTCATGCGAACCAACTGCAACATTTCTACGCCACTCGTCGCTGTGTCAACTTTGATTTTCGTATTCTTGAGCAAATTCGCAAACACCAGCAAATTCACGTCAGCGTCATCAACGACCAAGACTTTCGCATTCGGAGCTTTGAACGATCTGCTACGCATTGCCTGATGTGTCGCGGCAACAGAGAACGCGCGCTCATAATCACCAATCGGCTCCCATTTCATGACTGCCTGCTTCACTTCAAACGAGAACGTCGAACCCTTGCGATAAATGCTCTCAACTTTCAAATCCGTTCCCATTAATTGCAGCAGCTTCTGGACAATCGGCAAACCCAATCCCGAGCCGTCAGACCTGAATTGACGTTGCATTTCGATATGCTCAAACGGTTGGAAAATATGCTCTATATTCTCGGACTTAATGCCGATTCCCGTGTCACTAATCGAACACTTCAGCAAAATATTATTCGAGTCGAGCTGCTCGTAGCCAATCATGACCGTAATGCCGCCGCGCTCTGTGAATTTTATCGCGTTACTCAGGATATTCAGCATGACCTGCCTGATATGATACTCGTCACCGTCCAAGATTCTCGGAATTTTCTTGTCAACATTCACATTGAACGACAGAGATTTTTTCTTTGCCTGTTCAGCCGCGATATTCACAATGTCATTTACCAGCGAGCTTAAATCATACCTGATCGGCGTAATTTCCATCTTGCGATCCTGAAGCTTCGAGAAATCCAGAATATCATTTATAATTCCCAGCAACGCACGACCTGCACGCTGAATCACGAGCGCATATTCCGTAATTTCCGGACGATCTTCCTCACGCAGAATCATCTCGTTCATGCCGATAATCGAGTTCATCGGTGTGCGAATCTCGTGCGACATATTATCAAGAAAAACGCTTTTCGCCTCATTCGCAGTATTAGCCTCTGAAATCGCTTTGTCAAGTCTGACCTGCTGATAGCGATACGCGTACGTGTACATGAAAATCAGCAATCCTAACGTCAGCGCAAGAACTGTCAGCGGCAAAAACACATTCAACGGGTTCGCTAATTCCGGATTTATCGAGTTCGGGAAGTAATACGCGAACAGAATATTTGACGTGTAAGCTGCGGCTTCAAGTGCAAGCATTATTATCGCCTCAAACGATGGCAAAAGACACGGTGTCGCGACAAATGACAGCACAAAAAATACCGGAACTCCTCCCATGATTCCGCCGTCCATGAAAAATAATATCGTCAAGCCGAATATGAATCCGCCAGAAATTAACGGGTACGTGAGCGAATCTACTTTCTTTTCGTGATCACCGCTGCTAACGATTCTTGTCGTCAAAAACGCAATCACAGACATAGCCGCAAAGCACACAAAATACGCCAACGCAACTCCGTAATAACCGCCAATTACGCGAACTAATCCTACGACACCGAAACCTATTGACAAAATCATCGAGAATGCCCAAAGACAAATCGCTTTGATATTATTTCCGGTGCTATCGGGTATGAAAATAAAACTCCTAATATTATCTAGTCTCATGCTGTGAATAATAGCATTAAATAACTTTTTCGCAAATCATATTTTTACGCAATTATTTATTCTCGCTGTCAACTACCAATGTCGCCGAAGCATATGCCTTCACAGGTTTGCCGTTCTCGTCAAATTCGTTCGTGTACCTGATATGAAACGGAATCCTGCCAGCTGTCAACGGGAAAATTGCTTCGAGATGCTCAATTCCGGAATCAATCTTTTTCATAAAAGCACGATAATCATCCGCGCATTCCTCCGGGAAAATTCCCATTTCAATCGCAGGTTCCGGATAATTCTCGACGACCGCCGGCAATCCCAGATCGCGCATACACCTGAAACACGGGCGCATTTGTTTCGTCGCGATATTATATTCCCAAGCGTAGACATTCGCCTGTTCACTCGCAAATCTGAATCGCCGCTCACTGTCGAATAACGCCGAGTAATTCACTTTCTCCGCCGTAATATCCTGAATCAGCGCGTAAAACACGTAATCGTTAAAATTCTTGCCAATCACGCGAATCGAACTTCGAATGCAGACTTTATTTTCACCGCACAGTTTCGACTTAATCGTACGCCAATTCTCGCAAGTTTCCGTCTCACCAGAAGCAATCGCACGCTTCATAGTTTCCTCGTAAATTTTTCGGCTCTCAGCACCAAGATTATCCCACGGATTCGAGCGCAAAATCTCGTTCTCGTCACCATCCAAATGAAGCTCACGCGCGTATTTCTCATTCACACGCAAAAGCTCAACATCTCGCGTCACAACGTTGTAATTAAATATCGCGGCAGCTCCGACGTAATTGCTAAATATAATCGTCTCAAGCGAATCCGGTGACCAGAATTTCTTCGCGTCCATTGTCTCAATCAGATTCATCGACGGCAAAATCGCCTCAATCTGGGAATTTTTCAGCAACTCGACAAATTCAGAATCACAAATCGGTCTTGAATACAAATATCCCTGCATGTAATTACAGCCTATGCTCATCATGTAATCTGCTTTCTCAAGCGTCTCGACACCCTCAGCAATCGTAGGCGTATTCAGCCATTTCGACATTCTCACAATCGAACTCAGAATCGTTCCGCCACGTCCGGCTAAATCACCCGAAAGAAATCTCATATCGAGTTTTATCACATCGACGTCAAGATCTTTCAAAACATTCAGCGACGAATAACCCGCACCGAAATCGTCCATCTCGACAATATAACCGCATTCGTGCAGCTTATTCAGAACCGAAATCACAAGCTCAATTCCGCCAACTGTAGACGACTCCGTAATTTCTGCGCGCAAGAACTTCACCGGAATATGATATTTCTCACGGATTTCCTCGAGCTCGCTAACGTAATCATGTTCGAAAATATCATGCCTCGAAATGTTAAACGAAAGCGGAACCGGATTAATATTATTATCAATGCAAAATCTCAAGAACTTGCAAATAACTTCGAATGCGTGTAAATCCGCGCGATGAATCAAGCCATTTTTCTCAAGTACTGGAATAAAATCAGCAGGGGATTGGTAGCCACACTCAGGATCATTCCAACGCATCAGAGCTTCTGCACCGATCATTTTGCGCGTCGAATGATTATATTGCGGCTGATAGTTCATGAATATATTCCCGTTCGCAAGTGCTTCATCAAACCCGCGAATTAATTCATCTTCAGTTAGTTTTCTTGACATATAAATTCACCCCTTGCAAGTCTGCAATTTACGGGACAATTATATCACGTAAATTTTGCCTC
Organism: uncultured Fretibacterium sp.; assembly: GCA_937911045.1. GTDB lineage: Bacteria > Synergistota > Synergistia > Synergistales > Aminobacteriaceae > JAFUXM01. The sequence goes on from CALEPX010000012.1 coordinate 8,230, forward strand.
TTCCGGATATTGCGGCGAAATATTCCAAACTATCACGCTGCAAAAATATTCCTGCTACCCTGAGAAATCCTGAAAACATTTTCCGGCAATATCTCCGAAAGTCTGCGCTTGATTTTCTCCGGCTCAACCTGTTCATTCAGCCAGACTTTGCACGTCTCGGAATCATTGCGCAATTCCAGAATTATATAATCTCTGCCACGACAATCCCGCAACGCCGTGTAGAACTCCTTCATGCTGACGGGCACTCCTGAAGCAAAATTCGCCTCTGAAAAATCCAACGCAATATTCACGTATCTTTTCGCTTTATCCTTGAGTTCATTGAGCGTGTACAAATTCTCGATTATCATCTGTTCCCTGTCGTCCAGTCTGCCCTCGACAACACAAGCGTCACCAGACTTGACCTTCGATTTCAAAACCGCCCAAGTTTTCGGAAATGCTACGAGTGTCAAACTATGTTCTGAATCTTCGAGCTGCAAATTGCACATCATGTCGCCTTTCTTTGTCATGCGTTCGTTAATAGCGACGATTAATCCGCCGACTGCCGGCAAGAGATTTTTCCCTGACCACGAAGACAAATCCGCAATCTCGCAATTCGTGAACGGAAGAAGCCTATCGCAATACGACTCAAACGGGTGTCCTGAAATATACAAGCCCGTGACTTCCTTTTCAAAATCGAGTTTCTCATGCTCCGAATACTCAGCGAACTCCGGCAACTCCGGCTCTGATTCAAATTCCGCATCGTCAAATAATCCGGGTTGCGAATTATCTTTGCTCTGAACTGCGCTCAGGAAAAACTGCAACGCGTTAATCAATCTTGCGCGATTATTCGTGATCTCATCGAATGCTCCGGCTTTTATCATGTTCTCGATTACCGCACGATTCAACACGCTCAAATCCACACGCTTCACGAAATCCCAGAACGATTTGAAATTGCCATTCTTCAAACGTTCCTTAACTATCATTTCGACAGCATTATGTCCCATTCGCGAAACTGCGCCCAATCCGAAACGAATAACGCTGCCAACCGCTGTGAAATTTTCCATTGACGAGTTAATATCCGGAGGCAAAACAGAAATTCCGCTGCGCCTGACTTCCCGGACGTAATGACCCAGAACTTCACGCTTAGCTTTCATCTGACTGGACAAATACGCTGCCAAGAACTCAGCCTTGTAATTCGCTTTCAACCAAGCTGTGTCATACGAGATTAGAGCATATGCTGCACTGTGAGATTTATTAAATCCGTAACCTGCAAATTTCTCGATATTATCAAATATTTCGCCCGCAGTTTTGGGGTCTATTTTATTTTTCTCAGCACCTGCCATGAATTTAGCTCTCTGTTGCTGCATGACCTCGACTTTTTTCTTGCCCATCGCGCGACGCAGAATATCAGCTTCACCGAGCGTGTAGCCTGCCAAAACTGACGCGCATTGCATAACCTGCTCTTGATACAGAATCACACCGTAAGTCTCTTTCAAGACATTTTCCAGCATCGGGTGAGGATATTGCGGCTGAGCTTCACCGTGCTTGCACTTGATATACTGGTCAACCATTCCGCTGTCCAAAGGTCCAGGACGATACATTGCCAATGCTGCGACCAAATCTTCAAAGCAATCAATTCGCAACTTTCGCAACATGGATCTTATGCCGTCACTTTCAAGCTGGAACACTCCCATTGTGTCGGCGTCTTTCAGGAGCTTGAACGTAGCTGCGTCATTCATGTCGTTATTTACGCGATTCAAATCCGGCACGGGCTTTTTGTTGAGCTTGATATTTTCGAGAGCTTCTTCGATTATCGAGAGCGTGCTTAGTCCAAGAAAGTCCATTTTTACAAGTCCGAGTTTCTCGACGGGTTCCATTGTGAATTGCGTAACGGTCTGCTGATTGTCTTTCTCTGAGCCGATGCGCTTCACCGGAACTACATCTGTGATTGGCACAGGCGTAATGACAACTCCGGCGGCGTGTTGTGAAGTGTGGCGTGCAAGACCTTCGATGTTTCTCGCAATATTGAGAATATTTTTCGTGCTTGGATCATTATCGTATCTTTCGCGCAATTCAGGATTCTTTTCGAGAGCATCGTCAAGATTTTTCGCGTCCAACGGAACCATTTTCGCAGTTCTGTCCATTATTGCGTAATCAAGACCCAACGCGCGTCCGACATCTTTCACGGATTGACGCCCCTTCATGCGACCGAACGTGATAATTTGCGAGACGTGATCGCTGCCGTACCGTTCCGAAATATGCTTGAGCAACTGGTCACGCCCTTTATCCGAAACATCTGTGTCAATATCCGGCATGGAAATTCTCTCAGGATTCAGGAAGCGTTCGAACAGCAAATTATATTTCAACGGGTCAAGCTCCGTAATTTTCAAACTCCACGCAACAAGTGATCCAGCAGCAGAGCCTCGTCCGGGTCCAATCGGAATATGTTTATCTTTCGCATCCTGAATTATCCCCGAAACAATCAGGAAATACGCCGAAAATCCCATCTGAGTAATTACTCCGAGTTCGTATTCAAGTCTTTGTGAGTAATTCTCCGGAATCGAATCGCGTGACAAATTCGCAAAACGCATTCTCAAACCCTCACGCGCGCTCTCTCGCAAAGTATCTTCAAGCGTAACGCCCTCACCGAGCTGTAAATCCGGCAGCATGTAATGACCAGTCTTGAGCTTCAACTCGACATTGCAGCGTTCAGAAATCATGACGGTATTATCCAGAGCTTCGGGAATTTCTGAGCCGAATATCGCGTCCATTTCTTCGGGTGACTTGAGATAAAAATCGTTGCTTGTGAAGCCGAATGCGTCATCTGACGGGTCAGCGTGTGTGTTAATCTTGAGCAGAATCTTGTGCCAGTCGTAATCCTGTTTTTCGAGATAGTGCGCGTCACCTGTTGCGATAATCGGGATTTGCGTTTGTTTCGAGATGCGTATAATTTCGCGATTGACTTTTGCTTGTTCGGGCAGCGAGTTCGGCATGATCTCAAGAAAGAAATTTCCCTTGCCCATAATATCCTGATATGTTACGGCTAAATCCTGAGCTTTTGCGATATTGTCTTGCAGAATTAACTGCGGAATTTCCCCTGCCAAGCACGCTGATGAGGCGATTATACCCTTGCTGTATTTCGCGAGCAATTCGTGATCGATTCGCGGCTTGTAATAGAACCCGTCAGTATTCGCGATTGAGATCAATTTCACGAGATTGTGCCAGCCCTCGTCATTCTCAGAAAGCAGCAACAGGTGATTATTCTTGCCCTTCTTTTCGCGTGAAGTGTAGCCATCTGGATCAACGTAAGTTTCGCAGCCAAGAATCGGTTTTACGCCCTGAGCCTTGCAATTCTCGTAGAACTCCACAGCTCCGTACATAACGCCGTGATCTGTCATTGCGACTGCCTTAGCTTCCCAAGCCGAGACTTTCTTCGCGAGATCTTTCGTACGAATCGCTCCGTCAAGCAGGCTGTATTCCGTGTGAACGTGTAAATGCACAAATGGTCTGGTCATGTCTAGTCGTTATCCTCGTTATCTTGTTCTTGATATTGTTCTGGATCTTGTTCGTGATCTTGCTCTGAAATTTCATCAGGAGTAGTTTTGCGCCGTAATATTATCTCGTTCTCAACGGGCAATCGCTGCAGGTCACTCAGGAATTTCTCAAACGCAGTCTGTGGCTTAGAGTTCGGAGTTCTAAACGGTTCTGGTGATGTTTGCGTTATGATTTCCGGAGCCGGCTTGATTAGTGGCTGAGTTTTGACCGGCTGAGGCTGCGTTGTGAAATTAGGACACGTGAAAAATTCTCCGGAATGTTCGAGCAGAACTTCTCCAGAACTTGCTTTCCCATGAAGCATCGCGTGTATTTTCGCCGGATTGTTGCTGAGCTGCAAAGTCCTGAACGTGTAATCATCTGCAAATCTCACGAACAAATTCCCGTCTCTCGTGTAAAATTCCGCGTGGAACAGTCCGCAGAAAATCATGAAGTTATTCTCACGCGCAATTCTCAGGCATTCGTTTTTCAAAGCGTTATCGTTGGGAATGTTTGGAATGTTGGGAATAATTTCTGGCTTGGGCTTTGGCTTTGACACAGGAAGCTGAGGCTGAATCGGCATTGACACCGGAGCTTGCATTCGTGACGCATGTATCGGCTCTGGAATTTTCGGCGTAAATTTCGCATTATCCGGATCGATTTCCAGCGCGAATAATCCCAGCAACACGTCTCCTCTGACACCGGAACGCGCCTGTGCGAGAATTTTCACCGTTGCACGCAGCATCTCATGCAAACGTTTAATCTCCCAGTGCAGACACTCTTCCTTGAGAAATTCTTCTTCTGAGTCCGACAAGCCGAGTGAATATATAATCTGCGGATATTTCCTGACGAGCCACAAATTCCGGATTGACACGAAAATTTCCTCGAAGATTCTGACCGGTGATGTGCCTGAATCAAATATCGCTTTCAAAACCGTGTATGACTTCGCAAAATCCTCACGCGAAACTTGCAGCCACTTCTCGAACGCATGACGGCTGCCGGCTCCCAGAGCATTCTCGACTGTTTCAATCGTGATTGCGGAACTTGACTCTGAACTGGCGGCGACTTGTTCAAGAATTGACAGCGCATCACGTAAAGCTCCATCAGCCTGACGCGAAATTTCCCAGAGTGCTTCAGCATTTGCGTTGATATTCTCGGATTTGCATACGTAAGACAATCTTTCGAAAATATCTTCTGTGCTGATTCTGTGAAACGGTATGTGTTGACAGCGTGATCTAATCGTGACCGGAACTTTCTGAGGCTCTGTTGTCGCGAGAATGAATATCACGTAATCGGGCGGTTCTTCGAGAGTTTTCAGCAGCGCATTGAACGCGGAAATTGACAGCATGTGAACTTCGTCGATTATGTAAATCTTGTACTTCGAATTGAACGGTGCGAGAGAGACGTGTGTTTTTAACTCGCGGATTTCGTCAACTGTGTTATTTGACGCGCCATCGATTTCAATTACGTCGAGATTTTCACCGGCAGTCGTAGCCAAGCAATTTTTGCATTTCCCGCACGGTTCGAGATTCACGGGTTCGAGGCAATTCAACGCCTTCGCAAAAATCCTCGCGGCTGAAGTTTTTCCACAACCACGAGGTCCTGAGAATAAATACGCATGTCCCACACTGGATTTCGATATAGAGTTCCTCAGAATTTCAACGGCAGCATTCTGACCGACGACGCTCTGAAAATCCTGTGGGCGATATTTTCGGTATAGTGAGATACTCAATCTTAAATCTTAATCGTAATAATTTCCTAAATCATCCGTAGCACGTCCGCGCGAATCAATCGTGAATCTGCTGATTGCTGAGAGATTGATATTATTATATTGCAGGTAATATCCGTCCTGCAGGTAAACTCTCAGATCCCAGTGACGGTATCTCACACGGTCTTTGTTATTGCTCATGTCTATATTGAGCGTTTCGCCGTTTTTAAGCGGCAATCCCCCGACGATTTCGTCAAGATCCGCGTCCCAGGTACTGATTTCTGATGGCTTGAGATAAACTCTGTAGAACGTTGCTCCGGTTCTGTTCACCAGCTTGAAATTCAGATTTAACGCAGCAGCTGCACTCGCAAAAATTCCTACTAATACGCACGCGAAAACAAATTTCTTGAAACTCATGATTATGCCTCCAGACTTAACAGATTTAACAGATTTTTTAACAAACTTCACAACTTAACACTTAACGAGTTCGATTCTTGGTCTTGTTGTAGTACTTGCCGAAATTGTCAACAGCTCTTCCGTCTACGTTCAGCGTGAGAGAACTTATGCGCGACAAATCGATGTTGTGATACTCCCAGTACTCGCCGTCCCTGAAATACGCGCGCATGTCCCAGAGCCTGTAACCCAAACGACTTTTGTCTGTGATCGAAACGTTTGCGTAATCACCGGGAACAATAGGCAGTCCTTCACCGGATATTTCATCATCGTCGAAATTCCACTTTGAAAATTCCGACGGGTTCATGTAGAGCCGATACATAGTCTTGCCAGTTCTGTTGATCAATCTGAAATCCAGATCCAGCGCGACCGCAGAACCAACGAAAACCCCAACTAATACAAACGCGAAAATAAACTTTCTCAGTTTCATGCCACATACCTCCGAAAGAATATATAGAATATAAATTTTCATGATTATACCATGAGTTCACGATTGCGAAAATGCGATTTATCACGTAGAATTTGCACGTTGAAAAATATTTTATATTTCCAAAGGAGGAATTACTTATTGATGCGAATATTATTACTAATTGCAGCGATTATTTTTGCGAGTGCGAATGCGTCATTTGCGTTCTCGAACAGCGACATGATTCTCGTTAAGGGCGGGAAATTCCTGATGGGCAGTCCTGAGTCCGAAAATTGGCGCAGTACAGACGAAACTCAACATGAAGTAACGCTCAGCGATTTTTATATCTCAAGATACGAAGTTACGCAATCAGAATACGAAGCATTAACTGGAACTAATCCGAGTAATTTTCAGGAAGGCGGGGAATTTCCGGTTGAGAATATTTCCTGGCTCGAAGCTGTGAGATTCTGCAACTTGCTCAGTCAACGCGAAAATCTCGAACCAGTTTACGAAATCAACGGCAACTCCGTAACTTGGAACACGCAATCCGACGGCTACAGATTGCCAACCGAAGCTGAATGGGAATACGCTTGCAGAGCCGGTACTCAAACGCAATTCAACACGGAAAACTCAATCAGCGCGAACGAAGCGAATTATTACGGGCATTATCCGTACGAAATCGAAGAAAATTATTTCTCTCAGGGGAACTTGACGACTAAGCCGGGAATCTATCGTGGCGAGACTTTGCGAGTAGGCTCGTTTGCTCCGAATAAGCTTGGACTTTACGACATGCACGGAAATGTTGCTGAATGGTGCTGGGACGTTTACGGCGAATATGACTTGCATGACACGAATAATCCAACGGGAAAATCATCAGGAACACGTCGAGTGAACCGTGGCGGTGCATGGAACGATTTTGCGAAAAATATGCGTTCCGCATACAGGGCGGCAACTCCTCAGGAAAATCGCAGCTTCAATTTAGGCTTCAGACTTGCCCGTGGGGCGTTAAATTCCGGATTAATCACGACAATTTCTGAACAGAAAGATTCAGGTTCGAGTGCAAAAATCCTGATTGCGTATTTCTCATGGAGCGGAAACACTCAGGGTATCGCGGAAGAAATTCGCAAACAAACCGCTGCTGACATTTTCGAAATCGAACCGGAGACGTCATATTCGTCGAATTACAACACAGTTTTGAAAGAAGCTCAACGTGATCAACGCAGGCGTGCGCGTCCAAAAATCCGCAATCATGTGAAGAATTTTGCGCAATATGACGTGATTATGCTGGGTTATCCGAATTGGTGGGCTTCTATTCCTATGCCTGTTGCGTCATTTCTTGAGGAGTATGACTTCTCGGGAAAAATAATCATGCCGTTCTGTTCACATGGCGGCGGGCGTTTCGGTCAAACTCTCACAGCAATCGCGAAACTTGTTCCGAACGCGAAGATAACGCAGGGACTTTCTGTGCATTACTCGGGTGGAGCGAATCTCACGCGAGATATTACACGATGGCTCAAAGCTAACGAGATTCAGGTTCAGTAATAAGCTCTAAAAATTCTGTTGGGACGGACTTGGTGAGCCACACGCCATTTTCTGATATGAAGAATTTATAGCCAGCTTGTGACATCATTTCAGTTTTGATTGCGAATACTGCTGGTTTACCATGTCTTTTCCCGACGTTAATCGCAGTGGGAATATCTTTTGATAAGTGAACGTACAGACGATTTTTCGCGACCAGCCCGGATTCAAGAATCGAATTGACAGACTTTTCCGCAGTTCCATGATAGAGAGTTTCGGGTGGCGTGCATTCTTTTAACTCGACGTCAACGTTAATCGAGTGACCTTGGTTTGCGCGAATTAAGCTTTTGTCATCGTTGAAAGAGAATCTCTGCTTGTTATTATTCCTGACGACATCTTCCAACAAAGCCATGTCGAAATTTGCGTACTTAACTTTCCGAATGCCTGCGATTAATTCCGCGACATTTGCCCAGCCGTGTTCATCAAGAGTGATCCCGATAATTTCCGGTTTATGCCGCAAAATCAGCGAGATAAATTTACTGTAATCTGCTAATCTCATGATATTTTCTCCTCGAATGGCTGCGTAAAATTCCCGTTTGAGTCCAGATACGAGACCAACATAATTTCTTCATCGTTTTCCATGCCGAAGCCGTCATCATCAGCGTAATATCTGCCATCAGGTTGAACCATCCAGAGAAATTTCACGCGCCCGTCTTCGCAATAATACGCCCGAAACACGAAATCAATTTCCTCATGCAAGCCGCCTTTTAATTTTTTGCACCAATCGCCATAAACTACGCCCGGGAAATCAAAGAAAACTCCGTAGCGATCCGTTATCTTTTTGTGTAAGCCTGTAGAATCATTATGAATTTCCACATTCGCCGAGTAATAGCCTCCCAAACCGTTTGCTTTTGGGTTATACGTGAAATAATATCCTCCGCCGACATCTTCTCGTTCTGGTACTTTCGCCATTCGCAGAACACCTCCTGTAAAAAAATTATCAAGATTATAGCAGAAACTCTCTCAATCGTGTTGCGTGACCAAGAGAGTTTCTGTCTGAAGCGAAATATTATTTCTTCATGATTGTCAAAGCTGCGAGACTTAGCCAGAAAAATCCGAAGCCGAAATTACAGCCTCCACCGCCGCTGCTTCTGTGAGTTGTGGGATTTTCCGGAGTTGGCGTTATGTTAGAACTTGCGACAAATTCTGCTGTAACTGTAACTTGCATTGTTTTCGGAACGTTCTGAGATGTCCCCGTGTATCCTGTATTATAGAAATATACAACTGTGTCAGGAAGATTCGCAAATTCCGCGATACCTGTTGACGCTGAGTAACGCGCCGAAATTTCAGAATCGTTTTCGCCGAAAGCTGTTAGGCTCGTAATGTTCGCAATATTTTCACCGACGCAATCAGCCATATTAGCTTTGTACGGGTACGACGCATTATCCGAAGATGTTACAGCAAGTTTGATGTCGAGTACTGTTAAGTTCGTGTCCATCGAAACTATATCAAGCGACGGATTATTGCTGAGATCTAGTGCGAGTAAATCGTTACTGTAACAGTACAAAGCTTGAAGTTTCGGATTCTTGCTCAAATCCAATTCGCTAATGAGAGTTTTGTAACAATAGAAATTCACAAGTTCAGGATTATGAGTAAGATCAATTTCGGAAATCGGACTCCTATCTACCCATAACGTTTCGAGTTTCGGATTCTTGCTAACATCAAGCTCAGTAAGATTATTTACATCTGCGTCCAAGTAAGTTAATTCTGGATTATTCGTAACGTCCAGCTCCGTTAAATTGCAACGATAGCATTCAAGATGTTCGAGTTTTGTGTATTTGCTAACATCGAGAACTTTGAGATCGTTGCTGCCACAATTCAAATATGTCAACTTCAAATTTTTTGTGATGTCAAGTTCCGTGAGACTATTCACCTGACATTCCAAATGATAAAGCTCTGGGTTATTCGTCACGTCAATTTCGGCGATATTCTCGTTGTCGTAGAATGCTAAAAGTTCGAGCAAAATATTTTTCGTAACGTCGATAGTTTTCAGGGCGTTGAATCCACACGTCAATTCGCGAAGTTTCGTATTCTTGCTCACATCGAGAGTTGTCAGATTGTTGTGAGAACAGTTTAGTTCATCGAGCAACGGACAATTCGTAACGTCAAGTTCCGTGAGATTGCATCTGCCAGTTGTGATTTCTTTTAAGAGCGTGCATTTCGAAACGTCAAGCTTTGAGAGTGACGGATTATCTCGGCAGTTGATTGTCTCGAGAAGCGTGTTATTCGTGAGATCAAGTTCTGTAATTTCGTTGTACCTGCACCTGAGATAAGTTAGCTGCGTGTTGTTGCTCAAATCCAGTTTGCGAATCCTGTTGTTGTGACAGCTCAAATAATCCAGCGAAGTATTTTTCGACAAATCCAGAGCCTCAAGATCGTTCGAGTAAACGCTCAGCCAGTTGAGATTCACGTTACTGCTGAGATCGATTTCCTTGAGATTATTCTCGTCACAATTCAGACCCTCTAATGCCGTGAAAAACTCGATGCCCTTCACGCTCGAAATTCCCATTCCTTGAACATCAATCCAAGTTACGTAGGAAATATCGTCACTAGTCAGAATGTTGTCACTGTTATCGTCGAAATTTTCGCTAACGTACGTCCTGAAAATCTCGTCAGGAAAATTCGTCGTGTTAATCTCAACGTCTCCAAAAGCCGCGTTACTTGAAAAAATCGCTACTGCCAAAATTACGAGAAAAAGTTTCTTTCCCATTCAAAAAATACCTACGTTCATGATTATGAATTTTTCTAATTATGACACAGAGTTCTTTTTTTCATGAATCGCTGTTTCAAGAGTTTCTCAGAATATGAATTTCTTTCCGGTACAGAATTATCGTCTGGATTAGCGACAGAACTTCCGTCACAGGCAGCGCACAAACAAGCCCGTATTCCCCGAAGAAAAAATTCAGCACGCACATCGTTGGAACGTAAATCACGCACTGACGGCACACACTCAAAATTAACGAAGCTTTCGCAGCTCCCATCGCCTGCAACGCATTCACGATTATGAAGAACGAAGCAAACGCCGCCGCACTCGAAAGAAAAATCCGATTGAAATTCACCGCGTAATTCAGAGCCTCCGGAACAGCCAAGAACGTGCCAACGATTTCACGACTGAACACAAAGCACAACGCCGAGACACTCAACACCATCGTAACCGTAAATTTCATCGCGAACGAGAATAATTCGTCATAACGTTTCCAAGCCTTAGCACCGACACAAAATCCCAACAGAGGCTGAACTCCCTGACCGCAACTCATCGCTACAAGTGTTGCCATCTGATTCACTTTCATCGCAACTCCTCCAGCAGCTACAGCCATGTCCCCGTACGACGTCATCATGCTGTTGAGAATAATTTGTGACACACTCATCAAGACCGGATCCAAACTCGCAGGAATACCAATCTCGAAAATTCTCCGGGCAATTCCGTCACCAGCTTTGAAATTCTTGATGCTAATCCCGAGTTCAGATTTTCCCGTCACAAAATATATCGCGTAATATGCAGCTCCAAACATACTCCCCAAAACCGTCGCAATCGCAGCACCAGTTATTCCCAGATTCATGCCTAGAATCATAATCGGATCGAGAATTATATTCGCTAAATTCCCGAGTACTTGACCAGTCATCGCACGACGCGCCTGACCTTCCGCACGCATCACACCCGTTGAACAAATGCTGAACATGAAGAACGGTCCAGTTAAACTCACGATTGACAAATAATCCCGCGTAAATCCGAACGTCTCAGAACTCGCGCCGATAAATCGCAAAATCACATTCATGAAAGACACAAGTATCACCGGCAAAATAATTCCTGCGAGCATACTCGCCCAAATCGAAAACGCACAGAAATTTTTCGCACGCTGAAATTCCCTCGCACCGAGCGCACGTGACACACACGACATGCCGCCAACACAGAAAATTATCCCCATTGACAGCATTAACAAGAATATCGGTGTAGCAATCGATACAGCAGCAACTTGATACGCGTCACCGGTTTGCGCGATGAAAAACGTATCCGCAAGATTGTAAACCAACAGCATTAATTCGCTCACGAGTGCAGGGATTGCGTTGAAGATTACGGCTCTGCTGGCGGAAATAGAGTTGAGATATTCAGCTTTCGTTGACAAAATACAAAAATCCTTTCGTTGTTATCAAATGATTTTTCAAGTTTCTGGCATTATAACAGAATAAAAATTTCTTTGCCCAAAAATGTAAATTCGGCGAAATTTTATCTCGGGATTCTCTAGTGATTCTGCGTGAGCTGTAAAACCTGTAAAAAAAGAAACTCCCGTTCTCAAATCTCAAATTCTGATTTGCAAACAGAAGCTCCTTCCCGATAATAACGAGAATAAAAACGAAGCTGCTAAATTTTCCGGATATTTTCGCTGACTAGATATGCAATCGTGAGTTCATCGCGTCAAGAATAAATTTCCGGGTTTTGTCGTCTCTAGCGTGATCTATAACTGTCTTGCCATTGTTGTCCTGTGCGTTCAAGTCAGCTCCGGATTCGATCAAAAGCTGCAAAACGTTCTTACTGCACCCGAAACATGCGGCTCCCATCAACGGCGTTTGACCATCGTAGAATCTCTCGTTCACGTTAGCTCCGGAATCCAGCAAGAATTTGATCACTCTCGGTTTGTTATAACACGCTGCCTCATGCAATCTCCGGGACAAATATTCATCGCGTTTTTCCGAAACAGACTCGTCACCCAAGAGCAATTCGAGAACTTTGTAATTTCCGTTCCAAGACGCGGCAAATCTGATACTTCTCTCACTGACAACTGCTCCGGCTTCGAGCAAAACTTTCACGATTTCAGGATTCGTGTTCCATAAGGCTGCATTTTCCAAAACTGAGAAATCATTGTTGCATTTAGCGTTAATGTCAGCTCCGGAATCCAGCAAAATTTTCACAACGTCCGGATTCCTGTTGAAACTCGCAGCTAATATCAACGCCGTTTCGCCTCGAAGATTTTTTGCATCGAGTTCGAGACCTAAGCTCAGGAAAAAATTCGTGACTTCAGGGTTGCGATTATTACGAGCAGCCAACATCAGAGCGTTAAATCCGTTAGAATCTTGAATCGAAACATCACTGCCAGCGTCAACGAGAATTTTCATAACGTCGAGATTTCTGTTGCATTTAGCGGCGTGCATTAATGCTGTTCTGCCGGAATTGCCCCGTGCGTTAATATCAGCTCCGGAATCCAGCAGGAACTTGAAGCGTTCGGGAGTTGTGTAGCGACGTTTTGCCTCAAAAAGTAATTCCTGCGAGATTGTCATGCTAAACTTCCCAGATATTTTCACTGACTAGATCAGCAATCGTTATTCCGTCAAAAAAACTGTTGATTATGCTGCCGAGTTTTCGCCACATCGGGAGAGTTTTGCATTTGGAAGCGCGTTCGCATTTGTTGGGATCACACTTCATGCACGAAACCGGGCTTAAATCCTCGTCCATCGCCAGCAAAATTTCTGTCACGGTGTAATCTTCGGGCGCACGATTCAATCTGTAGCCACCGCCTTTACCGCGCTGAGTTTTAACAAATTCGTAGCTGGATAATATTCCGAATAATCTCTCGGCGTATTTCAGCGATACGTTCTGACGAGTTGCAACTTCCCGTGTCGATATGAAGGCGTTGCTGTTGTTATAATCCTGATTTTCAGCAAGGTCAATCATGAATCTCAGGGCATATCTTCCGCGAGTTGATATTAGCATGTTATTTCACAGCTGCAAAGGCGTTTCTCAAGTCGTCGATTATGTCGTCAATATGCTCAGTGCCGATTGATAGTCTGATCGTAGTCGGTCTGATGCCGCATGATAATAATTCCTGCTCGTTGAGTTGTGAGTGCGTAGTCGAAGCAGGATGAATTACCAGTGATTTCACGTCCGCTACGTTCGCTAATAACGAGAATAATTTCAAGCTTTCCGTGAATTTCTTGGCTGTGTTAGCGTCGCCCTTGATGTCAAATGTGAAAATCGAAGCTGCTCCGTTGGGGAAATATTTCGCGTATAATTCCTGAGCCTTGCCGCTTTCCAGTGACGGGTGATTTACTCGTTCAACTTGCGGATGATTCTTCAGGAACTCGACTACTTTCAGAGCGTTTTGTACGTGACGTTCTACTCGCAGTGATAAAGTCTCAAGCCCCTGAATGAACAGGAACGCATTAAACGGTGACAAACATGCTCCCTGATCGCGCATTAACGTTGTGCGTAACTTGATAATATACGCCAGATTGCCTGCTGCCTGAGCGAAGACTACGCCGTGATATGACGGATTAGGCTTTGATAACCCCGGGAATTTTTCGTTCTGAGTCCAGTCAAATTTTCCGCCATCAACGACAACGCCGCCCATAACAGAGCCATGTCCTCCGATGAATTTTGTCGCCGAATGCACAACAATGTCAACTCCGTGTTCAATCGGTCGCAGCAAGTACGGTGTCGCAAACGTGTTGTCTACGATTAATGGCAGCCCATGAGTGTGTGCGATTTTTGCGATTGCTTCGAGATCGATTACGTCTGAGTTGGGATTGCCCAGAGTTTCCGCGTATAATAATTTCGTGTTGGGCTTGATTGCTTTCTCGAAATTCTCAGGATTTGACGGGTCAACGAAGCTTGTTTTGATGCCTTGTTCGGGTAAAGTGTTCGCGAAAAGATTAAACGTTCCGCCGTAAAGATTCGTTGAAGAGACAACGTGATCGCCGAATGTCGCGATATTCTGCACAGCGTAAGTTATCGCCGCTGAGCCCGAAGCCGTTGCCAGAGCTGCCGCACCGTTCTCAAGAGCTGCAATGCGTTTCTCGAAGACATCATTTGTCGGGTTCATCAAGCGCGTGTAAATATTGCCGGGTTCGGTCAGAGCGAATCTTCCTGCTGCGGTTGCCGAGTCTTTGAACACGTACGAAGTTGTCGCGTAAATCGGAACTGCCCGCGCATCTGTTGCCGGATCCGGTGATTCCTGTCCAGCGTGTAATTCTAACGTTTCAAATCTGTATTTGTTAGCCATGAATTAATTTCTCCTTCAGAAACATACTCATCAAGTTGGTAATTGTTTTGGGAAAATTCTACCTGAAAATTTTCGTGTGTCAAGTGTAAAATTTCGTGCTAGAATAAACGCAAAATTTAATTCAAAGGAGTTTTTGCGTCATGAACAAAAGATTGCTCATGTTCATTTTTGCACTGATGATACTTGCGTTGCCTGTGTCAGTGTATGGCTATGATTATGATGTGACGAATCCACACGTTATAATCAATCAGATTTTGGGAGGTTCTGGCGGTTATGTGTCGCACAACTTCATTGAGCTTTACAATCCCACGGAAAATTCCGTTGAACTTACGGGTTGGGCGTTACATTACAGGTCTTCACCGGCTGATACGAAGAATAATTCTGACAAATGGTACAAGCTGGATTTATCCGGAACAATTCCTGCGCATCATTCGTATCTGATTCGTTGCGGAAATGTTGCTGAAGTTGCAGCAGAACGTACGATAACGAGTTACGATATCGAATTTGAGTTAGCGGGGGGGTATAGTCTCGATATATAACAAGGGTGTAGCTGTAATTCTCACGTCAAATACCGATGAAATATCTCCTGATGCGGAAATTTTCGATAATACTGCGAGAACACCGCTGATTTCTGGATACGTAGACATGCTGGCAGCTGCTGGCAACGATTATCCTGACAAGAACGCAAACCAATATCCGCTCGCGTACGAATCTGATTTCAGCGCGATACAGTCCAACAAAAAAGCTATTCGACGCATAAAATTTCAGGATACCGACGACAACAAAGCTGATACACAAGAAGCCGATTTCAGCGCAAATGACATATCTGGAATATTTCCGCATTGCGTTGCTGACGGTGAATGGGGCGTAATGAGCGACCAAGATGAATACGAAGCTCTAGTATCCGAGATACAAACGATACGCTACACAATCCCTAGATACTACGCTACGTACTGTTCAAGCGAAACCGCTGAAATCCTGACAAATATATTATCCTCGATAGATATAGCGATAAGTTCAGATGATACGGATACCAGACTGCAAACGCTATCAACTCTACGCACTGAACTTGAGACTTCCATTGCGAATCTGGTTTTCAAGTCTGATAGCAAAGTTCCGCAAATTTACATTGCTACGGATAACAAAAACGGCAACGGAAAATCTTACGGTACGAGCTTGACGAAATCTATCGGCTACGTATCGGCGCAACTTACGTGTGTAGGGACTGACGGGAAGATTATGGCTTCGGATTTCTCGTGGGATTCTCAGATCAAAGTTCGCGGAAATTCAACAGCAACTCCAGCCAAGAAACCCTATAACATGAAGTTCAACAAGAAAGTTGATCTGTTCGGTTTTGGGAAAGCTAAGAAATGGGTGTTACTCGCGGATTACTTCGATCCGACACTCATGCGAAACAAAATATGTCTGGATTTGGCGAAAAATCTCGGGCTTGAAGCAACTACGGATAATCAACGTGTTGAAGTTTGGGTTGACGGTTCTTACAGGGGAATGTATTTGCTCACGGAGAAAATCGAGGACGACAAGAACAGAGTAGATATTGATACAGATAACGGAGATTTTCTGCTTGAAATTGAGGCTGAGAGTAGAAAAGAAGCAGGTAACGTGTATATCAAAGCTTCATCAGGAAGATTTTTCAGACTGCGCGAACCAGAAGATGAAGCACAAGTTGATACGATAAAATCAAAAATTGACGAGTTTGAAAATGTACTAAAAACCGGCACTTGGGAACAAATTAGCAATTATATCAATCTGGAATCGTTCGTATCGTATTATATTCTGAATGAGTTTATGAAAACGATAGATTTCTCCGGATTGTCGGTTTTCTTTTACTACAAAGACGGCAAATTCTACGGAGGCCCTGCGTGGGATTTCGACCGCTCAAGCGGAAACGGTTCTTCTGGCTACGGCAGCATAAGACTTGACTCAGAGGGATTATATGCAAGTACATGTCACTACTACTCGTATTTGTTCAAATTTCCGGAGTTCAGGTTGGCTGTCCTCAGAAAGCTCTTGGAAGTATACTCCGATAACTCATTCAAGGCGATATACTCCGATGACGTTGGCATAATCGACACCGAAGCAAAATTCTACTCGGACGCAATCAAGCGAGAGGAAACTGTCTGGGCTATCACTCTTTCACGTGGTATGCGTCAACAGGAAGAAACTTACGAGGGCAACGTAGACTTTCTCAAAACATGGCTCGCAAGTCGCGACATCTGGATGGAAAATTACTTCTTCGAGAGAAAATACGACGAATCCGACGGCAAATATTACTACAGCTATCTCAACGCTCTAACAACCCCAAGCTTCATCGAGGTCAATGACGAATATTACTATATCGGAGCTGGCGGCAAAATCGAAAACGGGAATTTCACATTCAACGGCAATTCCTACTATTCCGACGAAAATGGCAAAATCATTCTGCAATCATACGACGTTGCTATAATTGGCGACGAAAATCTTGACGTTGCTGTAATCGGGGACGAAAATCTCACGGTTAAAGTTGAGGAGAACACTTCTCTGACACTTTCCGCAATCGTCAGCAGGAATTACGGCGCAGGACTCGTGAAATTTGTTTCTCCGGACGAATATTCTCTTTCGTGGTCAACGGCAAGCTCGGATATTGCGACTTACGGAATAACTTTCGCAAACGGGATTTTCAGTTTGAGTGATTCTGCTGTTGTTGGCACGTATAATATTCCAGTTACGGCGAACGTCTCCATCGGGAATGTCACAGTTTCAAGCGACAAACTCGTCAAAATCACCGTGAATAACATAGCTCCCGAACTTGGATCATCTGCTGCAACAATCACCGCTACAAAGGGTCATCAAATACAGAGCGTCACCATAACAGCTACTCACGGTGTCCAAAATCTCACGTGGAATATCAACAAATCTCTCCCAACCGGATTGACATACTCGACAAGTAATAACTGTTTTGTCATAAGCGGCACACCCGAAATCTCAGCAGCTACCGGTTCTTCCAGTTACACAATCACTGCGTCAAATGGCGTTGGCTCTGTCTCGGTGAAAATTTCCATAACTATCAAAGAAGCCAAACCGATAATCTCTGGCAACAATTTCGAACTCACAGCTTACAAAGGCGTTCCAGTGAGTTTAATCGTAAATGCGATAGAGGGCACGAATCTTGAATGGCATCTTGACGGAAAATTACCTGATGGATTGAGATTTACGAGTTCTGATAACTCGGCAGGAATCACCGGCACACCCCACGCTGGCACATCTGGAAATTACGAGTGCGAAATTATTGCTTCTAATTCCGAGGGTTTGGCGAGTGCTGACGTGAAAATAACCGTGACTGGCGGCAATGAGAACAGCGAAGATTTTGACAACGGCACAGCTTCCGAACTCGTAACTAGAACTGACTCAGTCGGAAATTCAGTCGCGGAAACTCAGACACTATTCAAGAACGGTGCAGGTGAAATAATTTCGTCCGTTGACGTTGCGATTGTCACAGAATCAAGCGAGTTCTCAAGAACTGCTGGCATAGAATTTTCTACGCTTGTTAGTGTTGACGTGAAACTCGATGTGAATGATCCGGATTATGACCTGTACAATTATTCACTCGATATAATTGCTCTTCCTGATTGGCTGAAAATTTCCGGTGAACTGGTGAGTAATGACGAAATTGAAACCAGCGCAGACTATCATCACGTGTTCACATTAACAGGTACTCCAAGAAGTCTTCAGGCTTCACGAAATATAACATTCGCTGCGACTGTGAAAATATCCGGAGATGTTCCGATTTTAGTAGCGTATGTTAGCAGAGATGTGAGGATCTCCGTAAATAACGCACTTCTGGTAGCTATGGATGCGGTGTTGTCGTGTAATTCGTTGACG
Source organism: uncultured Fretibacterium sp. (assembly GCA_937911045.1). Lineage (GTDB taxonomy): Bacteria > Synergistota > Synergistia > Synergistales > Aminobacteriaceae > JAFUXM01. The sequence continues at coordinate 26,762 of CALEPX010000012.1, forward strand.
GTTACAATGGGCGAAACTGCTTCGATTGAACCTATATTTGAGCGTTACCGGGCTTTACAGTGACGGCAGCGTTAGAAATCTGACGCAGAGTAATTACGCAATCTCATGGACAACGGCGAGTACGGATATTTTGGGAATGCGATTCACTGACGGAGTTCTGACTGTTGAGGCTTCTGCTGATCTTGGCGTTTATAATATCCCGATACGTGCGGTAATTTCGGATGGCGATATTAGCACGTCTGTTGAGTCTGTATTAAATGTAATCGTGAAGAATGCTGCGCCTATTCTTGATAGCAGCGATATTAGCGTAACAGGAATCCCCGGAGATTCTATCAACGCGATCGTAATAGCTAATTCAGGAACGAATCTTGAATGGACGATTAACGGGATTTTGCCCCAGAATTTTTCGACATCGTTTGACGATAGAACTTTCGCAATCAACGGGACACCTGTTCTTGATGATGCCGGGAAAATTTTTGACGTAATAGTCAGGGCTTCAAATGATCAGGGAGTAGCTAATTGCAACGTGAGAATAATTATCCGGAATATTGCGCCAGAACTTGTAACGGATATTCAGACGTTGAACGCGACGCCTCAGAGACCTATCGACGCAATAGTAATCACCGCAAAATCCGGAACAAATCTCGAATGGTCAACCAGTGGAACTCTTCCCGCAGGCATAACCGGCAAAGTCGCCAATGATAACGCAAGCTTTATGATTAACGGTACTCCGGAAATTTCAGCTGCTGGGGAAATATTTTATTACACGATTAAGGCTTCAAATGATGTTGGAATTTCCAGCGTGCGAGTTGCGATTGATGTTGCGGAAATCGAGATTGAAATCGACCCGGTAATTTCGCACGATGTTGATGAGCCTGTCGCGGTTGAACCCGTTACGGTTGATGAAGTTTCGTCAATGTCAGCGCAAGAAAAAGAATCAATCACAGAAGTCGTTTTGACTGGAGATATTACGGATTTGTCGGATATACTCGCAGAACTGCCAAACATCGAAGCTCTAACTCTCTCGGACACACATATTCAGGAAATTTCCCTCGGTGAAAATACTCACCTGAAATTCATCGAAGCAAAAAGTTGTCCTGAACTTGAAGAAGTAAATCTCGCAGGTTGTACGGAACTTGAATATCTGGACATAAGTGAAGGCAGCGTATCACGTTTGAATGTTGACGGTTGCGTTTCGTTGAGAGAGCTTTATTGCAGCGGTAATCGTCTCCTGAAACTCGATGTCGCGGATTCGATTCTGATGCAGGAACTCGACTGCGGAAATCAGAACGTTCACAACTGGCAAGCAACTCAGAATTTTAACATGCACGAGCTTCTCGATAATTCCGGAGAAATCTCTGCGTCCGAAATCGAAGTTGGCGAAAATTCTGATGCTGGGAGAATCACAAATCTCAGAGCTTACGACGAATCCGGTAATGAAATTCGCGTTGAGTATGATGCCTCGACCGGTGAAGTGAATTTCGCGGCTGTCCCTGAATATTTTGCGTATGATTACGTGACGGGTTTTGCAGATGTTGCGATGGACGTTACGGTTCATGCTTCAAGCAGCGGCAATCACGCCACAGACACAGACACAGACACAGACACGGACACAATCACAAATTCTGAATCCAGATCCGGCACCAGCAGCGGTTGTAATTCAGGCTTCGGAGTATTTATGATTATTCTGGCGACGTTCGCTCTTGTGAAAAGACACGGCTGATTTTGCAGCTACAAATTGCGATTTTTGTGCGATAATTTCCCGTGAGAAAATTATGTCAAGAAGGAGAGTATAATTCTTGCGGGAAAATATTATTATCTTGGATTGCGGCTCACAGTTTACTCAGTTGATTGCCCGGAGATTGCGCGAGTTGAAAATTCATAGCGTGATTCTTCCGTGGGATTCTGGTGTCGAGAAAATTGCGAGTTACGCGAAAATTCACGGCGTGATAATTTCCGGAGGCCCTGACAGCGTGAACGCGCCCGATTCGATAACGATTGCTCCTGAAATTCTGAAGCTTGATTGTCCGATTTTGGGAATTTGCTACGGGATGCAGCTATTAGCGAAATTGCTCGGTGGAGTTGTTAGTTCCGGAGATTCAGAAGAGTACGGTTTGACACGAATACGCCTGACCGGTAAAAAATCGCGATTACTTGGGAATTTGCCTGAGAATATTAACGCGTTGATGAGCCACGGAGATAACGTTTCAAGATTACCCGGAAAATTTTCTGTGACGGCTGAGACTTTGAACGGAGTTTGCGCTGCGATTGAGGACGAGTCCGGGAAATATTTCGGGCTGCAATTTCATCCGGAAGTCGCGAATACTGAAAACGGAATGGATATTCTGAGAAATTTTGCGTTCAGGATTTGCGGCTGTTCAGGTGATTGGGATCTGGGAAACTGGGTTGAGAATGCGATTGCGAATATCAAGTCCCAAGTTGCCGGTGAGAAAATTGTCTGCGGATTATCCGGCGGAGTTGATTCGAGTGTTGCGGCTGCGTTGGTGAATCGTGCGGTTGGTGAGCAGTTGACGTGTGTGTTCGTGAATCACGGGCTTATGCGCCTGAATGAGCCTGAATCTGTGTTAAAATCCTACGAGAACATGGGTCTGAATATAATTTACGTTGATGCGAGCGAGAAATTCCTGAGTGAACTTGCAGGCGTTACGGATCCTGAGAGAAAGCGTCACATAATCGGCAAATTATTCATTGATGTGTTCGACGAACAAGCTGCGAAAATTCCTGGCGTGAAATGGTTATTGCAGGGGACGATTTATCCGGACGTAATTGAGAGCGGCGGTGTGAAATCCTCTGGCAAATCTGGCAAAAAAGGAGCTGTCGTGATAAAATCGCATCACAACGTCGGAGGCTTGCCTGAGAACATGAATCTGAAATTACTCGAACCGTTGCGTGATTTGTTCAAAGATGAAGTTCGCAAAATCGGCGAGTTAATCAGAGTTCCGGACGAGATAGTTTCGCGACAACCGTTTCCCGGTCCCGGACTTGCGGTTAGATGTTTGGGAGAAATCACGCAGTCAAGGCTTGATATTCTGAGATTAGCTGATAATATTTTCACTCAGGAATTGCGGCGTTCAGGTTTGTACAGGAATATTTGGCAGGCATTTTGCGTATTATTACCGGTTCGCAGCGTGGGCGTGATGGGCGACGGACGCACGTATCAGGAAGTTGTTGCGTTACGTGCGGTGAACTCACAGGACGCGATGACAGCTGAATGGTCAAGGATTGATTACGAAGTTCTGGATATTACGGCGAAGAGAATTTGCAACGAAGTTCGTGGAGTGAATCGAGTTGTGTTGGACATAACGTCGAAGCCGCCTGCGACAATCGAGTGGGAATAAAATCTGGGAATAAAATCAGCCGTACGCATGATGAAAAATACTGGTTATGTTGTATAATACGCGCGTTAATGATTATGATAAGTATAAGTCTTAGCTCAGTCAGAAAGGAATGAATGTTTATGCGGTCACGAGTGAAATTTGCAGCGGTTTTTATGCTGGTGATCATGATAATATCGAGTACGGGTGCATTTGCAGCTAAAAAGAAAAGCAAACCCAAATCCAACGAAAATTCCACGTCGAAGCAGGTCAGCCCTTGGACGCACACGAATAATTTACGCACGACAGATGGCGATCAGGAAGTCATGATTCGCGCAACGTATTACTCGAACGAATATGTCGAACAACTCGTCAACTCCGAAGCTGAGAAAAATCTCTGGACCCAGGACGAGATGGAAAATTACAAGTACACGCTCCTGAAAAACCTGAACTTAGCCGAGACGATTCCGATTCATATTTCGTTCACGGTTTACGGAATGCCGATTTATGCGCAGCCGTTTGACAAGCATATTCACATGGTAGTCGGGAAGAATCGCTACGATCCGGTTGATTACGACAGGCGATTTAATTTCAAGATTATCGGAGACCGTGACGGAATGGTGCATTTCCCAAGATATGATCCCAAGACGGGCAAGGAAATTCTGGCAGGTGCGCGTGATTTGCGTGTAGTGCTTGACTCGTCGATAAGTTACGCGATGTCGTCGAGAGGCGGCGATGTTCTTTGGGTCTGGGATTTGAACCGGGATCGCGGCGGAAGTTCAATCACAACCGGCAAGGCAGCGACACGTTTGGAAATCGACAGGTTGCTCAAGCGTCTGGACAAGTTGCGCACGGATCGTGATGACTTGCAGAAACAAATTGACGCGATAAATTCGGAGTATAATCAGGTCAGCACTCGAATTGATGAGTTGCAATCGCAGAATTAATAAATCAGGAAGCCTACAAAACTTGCAGATGTATATAGATTTTAGAGATTTAGAAAGGAAGTCAGTATTTTTATCATGAACAAGATGGATCGTATCGCTGTTCTCACAAGCGGCGGCGACTCACCGGGAATGAATGCGGCAATTAGAGCTGTCGCGAGAACATGTATGTTCAACGACAAAGAATGTATCGGTGTAATGCGCGGATACGAGGGATTGATTGAGGGCGATTTTGTGCCATTGGATCGCAAGGCTATCGGCGGAATTATGCACCGGGGCGGAACGGTTTTGAAGACGGCTCGCAGTGAGAGATTCAAAACCCCTGAAGGACGCGAATTGGCTCTGGAACAGATGCGCAAGGCCGGGATCGATGGCTTGGTCGTTATTGGCGGCGATGGTTCTTTTCACGGGGCGAAGGCTCTGCATGATCTGGGATTCCCAACAGTAGGCATTCCCGGAACGATTGATAATGACATAACCGGAACTGATGAGACGATTGGATTTGATACGGCTGTGAACACGGCTCTGGAAGCGATTCGAAAATTGCGCGATACGGCGTCAAGTCACGAGAGATTATTCATTGTCGAAGTCATGGGACGTAACGCTGGATTTCTTGCACTCGAAGTTGCTGTGGCGAGCGGTGCTGAATACGTCGTTGTGCCTGAATTGCCGCTGAGCATCGGTCAATTATGCAAGCAGCTCAAAGCTTCGTACGCGGAACACAGGAGTCACACGCTGATAATTCTCGCTGAGGGCGTAATGTCTGCGGCGCAAATGTGCGAGAAATTGCAGGACACTGGCGGTTATGATCCGAGAGTTACGGTTTTGGGATATATTCAGCGCGGCGGTTCTCCGACATCGTTTGACATAGTTCTTTCGACGCGAATGGGAGCATTTGCCACTGAGGGATTATTAATCGGCAAATCCGGCGTAATGGTCGGGAATATTAATCACAAGCTGGTATTCAGTGACCTGGAGAGAGCTTGGAGTGAGCATAAGTCATTGAGCCCGGAATTGCTGAGCTTGATTACGAAAATGAATTAACATGAATTGATTTGCAAATATATTTCCCCTGTTCCAGATGTTATAGTATAATATGTATATAATACAGCAGGGGGAATATATATCACGTAAGGACAGTGACTAAACCTAACTAATCTTAAGGATATGGACAACATGGAAAATAATAATACCGAAACAAAGCGCAAACGAGAACAAAAGACGTTGACGCAATCTCCGGATTTGAATCCAGATAAGCGACGGCGATCTGCGGAGGAAATAATCAGGCAAATCTTGTCGAAAGCACCACGAAATCCCACGAAAACTGCGAGGAAAGTTCTTGAAGATTTCAATCTCGACAAAGTTTCTGATGATAATAAGTTCAAGGATTTGACGGAAATCCAGCCACGAAAACCACTGGAAATTGAGCCACCAACACGAATAATCGTACGGCAACCTAAGAAAGAAGCAATCGAAAACGCACGCAGACTCTTGGAGAAACTCTCAGAGAAACCAAAGCCAAAACCCAAGCACGAACCCGAACCAGAGCATACGCAAACGCAAGTTCAAGCACCAAAGCCTGAGTTAAAGTTAATACCGGAATCAATACCGGAAGCAAACTCAAAGCCGGAATCAATACCTGAGATGAAAACACGCATGGAAACCCGAGACGAAATTCGCGCGAAAATTCAGGAGACGATTTCATCCAGGGCATCTGAAAATTTCAGGGACAGTGACAGGAACGAACGATTTGCAAACAGGCGGGACAGGAATCAAAACTCAAATTCACGAACGAGAATCTTGCCAAATCGTGACGAAATTCTGAAGCAGTACAAATTATCAAGAGAACGCGAACGCTCAAAAGAAAGCGAACTTCTCAAAGAACGCGAACAACGCCGCGAACATGCAAGACTGAACCAAATGGTCTACGATGCTCAGGCAGAAAACAAGTCAAACGCTCCGATTGAATTAATCGATTTAAGGCAGAAATCCGAACCAGCAAAACCAGCCCAGACACAAGCTCAATCCGAAACGTTACGAAAACCCAAGCCCGACTCGAATCAGAATTTTCAGCAGCAACACAAACAGAAATATCAACAGAAATATCAGCATAATAAAACTCAGCAGCGAATCCCTGGAGCATTCCGAATGTCTGACCTGTACGATCACGGGAATGTTAAACAAAAGCTCAAGAATATTCCTGACGAGAAAAGTTACGCGAGAGACTCAGAATATGCGGCTCAAACGCAAAATCGTGCTTCAAAAAATTCTTACACATTCGCAGCACTTAATTCCAAGGACGTATTCGAACTCAGGGAAATAGCGACGAAATTCAATCTGCGTTTCTCGCCGACTAAGCACAAAGAAGATATTATATTCGCAATTCTGAAGGCTCAAACTGATGGAACGGGCTTCAAGTTCGGTGGCGGAACTCTGGAGATTATGCAGGAGGGCTTCGGATTTCTTCGACCTCAGGGAATGTTGCCGACTGAAAACGATGTGTATCTCTCAGCTTCACAGATCCGCAAATTCGGGCTGCGAAACGGCGATATAGTCTGGGGATTAGTCCGTGCGCCGCGCGATCAGGAGCATTATGACGCGTTATTGCGTGTTGACGTCGTGAATTATACTACGGCAGCGTCTTTGACTAATAGACCATTGTTCACGGAATTGACGCCGATGTTCCCGGATAGGAGACTTACGCTTGAGTCAAAACCTGAAGAGCTTTCGACCAGATTGATCGACATGTTCACGCCGATTGGATTTGGTCAGCGCGCACTGATAGTCTCACCGCCAAAAGCCGGAAAAACTACGCTCCTGAAAGATATTGCGAGTGCTATTTCGCGGAATTTCCCGGAGATTGTGCTGATTGCTCTGTTAATCGACGAACGCCCCGAAGAAGTTACGGATATATCAATGTCAATCGAGGGTGAGATAATCTCGTCAACGTTTGACAGACCCGCAGATGAACATGTTCGCGTTGCCAGCCTTGCGCTTGAGAAAGCCAAGAGACTTGTTGAAGCGCATCGTGATGTAGTAGTCCTGCTTGATTCGATTACGAGGCTTGCCAGAGCATCGAACTTGTTAGCACCGTCATCAGGGCGAACTTTGTCTGGAGGCGTTGACGCTTCAGGATTGCATTTTCCAAAACAATTCTTCGGAGCAGCGCGTAATTTTGTCGAGGGAGGCAGCTTGACGATAATTGGCACGGCGTTGGTTGATACCGGCAGCAGAATGGACGATATTATTTACGAGGAGTTCAAAGGCACGGGCAACATGGAATTGCATTTGTCACGCAGGCTCGCAGACCAGAGAATTTTCCCCGCGATTGATATAACACGCTCCGGAACTCGACGCGAAGAACTGCTAATTCCGCCGGATGATTTGACCAGACTTTGGGCTTTGAGAAAGCGAATCACTGGAATTGACGAGACGAGCGCATTGTCAGTGATAATTAACAAGCTCAAGCAGACGAAAGATAATCAGGAATTTCTTGCCTCGATTAAGCTGGACTAGCTGGATTAAACATGAGTGCTGTAAATATTCTTCTGGCTGCGTACAATGGCGAGAAATATATTCGTGCGCAGATAGACTCGATACTTGCTCAGACGTTTCGTGATTTTCGCGTTATAATCCGCGATGATGGTTCAAGTGACGACACGCCGAGAATCATTCGTGAATATCAGGTGAAATACCCGGAATTTGTTCGTGTAGTCGAAGATGACGTTACGTGCAAAAGCCCAACCCGAAATTTTTTCCAGCTCTTGAAGAATACGGATTCAGATTGTGAATACGTGATGTTCTCGGATCAGGACGATTACTGGTTCGCGAACAAGATCGAGATTAGCGTTTCTGAATTGCGCAAACTTGAAGCTGAATTTGGCAAGTCTACGCCGATTCTCGTATTCGCAGCGTCACAAGCTGTTGATGAGAATTTGCAGCCGATAAATAATAATCCAGTGCGAAATATTCCGGAGAAATTCTTGCGCGTTAATAAATTACTTGTCGAGAATTGCGGTGTCGGCGGCTGTGTCTTGATGTGTAATCGCAGTTTGTTCAGGAATATCGGCGAATTTGACGAGAGAATCATGATTCACGACTGGTGGTTTGCGATTTATGCGAGCGCGTGCGGAGTAATTCGCTATATTCCGGAGAAACTCATGTTTTACAGGCAGCACGCCAATAACGAGTTCGGTTCGGTAAATTTGCGTGGATTCCGTTACAGGCTAAAGCGATTTTTCGCGCGTGGGAATATTGCCAAGACACTGAGAGATTATCTGGAGCAGGCGAAATTGTTCCGTGAAAGATATTTTGACAGGATTCGCCCGGAGAATTTGCGGATTATTGACGAGTTTATAAACTTGCATAAGTCTTGTAAACCCGTGAGAATTTGCAGATTATTGCGCGGAGGATTCTTGAAGCAGGATTGGGTCAGGGCAATAGCTCAGATTTTGTACGTGTAATTTTGGGAGGAAATGTCGTGAGAAAGTTTTTGTTAGCGTTCGCGATTTTGATTTTCGCAATTTCGGGAGCGTTCGCTGATTTGCGTGATGATTATGATGTCGTGATAGCCGGTGCTGGAACTGGAGGCTGTGCTGCTGCGATTCAAGCGTCGTCAATGGGAGTGAGCGTGTTGCTTGTCGAGAGTTCGAGTTCAATCGGAGGACAGGCGATTGCTGCGGGAGTTTGTACGATGGACGATTTGAGTTTGCAGGAGAGCGGCATATATCTGGAATTTATGAATCGCATTCGGGATTATTATTCCAGGCGCGGAAAATCAATCGGCACGTGCTATTGGGATTCGATTTCGAAAGCGTTCGAGCCGCATGTTGGAGCGAAAATTCTTCGGGATATGCTAACGGGTAATGCAAATTCTCCGGATATATTGCTCAAATCAGAAATAATCGCCGTGAATGTTCAGGCTTCGAGTGTTAATTCGAGAATTAATAGCGTTCTTGTGAGAACTCCGAATGAATTGCGAAATATCACGTGCAAGATTTTGATTGATGCGACAGAATACGGGGACATGCTGCCGTTAAGCGGTGCGGAATATCGTGCTGGGAACGCAAGTCCGGACGCAATGATTCAGAATATAACTTGGGTAGCGATTCTGAGAAAATATCCTGATGGCATTCCGGAGAATTTACGCCCGAAGAAGTCTTTGCCGAATTATGATTTTGCGAAGTGTATTTACGAGGATTATTTGACGCGAGATGGCGCGGATTTTTCAGGCTATCCGATAACGCTGCCGGTGAATTTCGTGACGTATAACGCGTATCGTGGTTTGCCGGATTCGTTCTCGACCGGAAATTATAATTCTGATCAGGAAACTCGAAGCGAAATCATGAAAACGTGCGTGAATCTTGGGAACGAATTTTCGGGGAAATATTTTTGGCGAGGGAAAACTGGTTTGCCGGTTGAGTATCTTGAGGACAGAAACTTGCGTGCCAGAATCGAACGTGACGCGTTAATCCAGACTTTGCATTTCGTGTATTATGTCCAGAATGAATTGCACGAGAATTGGTCAGTGGACACGAATGAATATCACGATTTGCCGGACGCAGCGAAAGATTTGCCGCTTGAATGGCAGGAAATCGCCAGACATATGCCGCCGATTCCGTACGTACGCGAATCACGACGCATAATTGCCGAACATGTTTTGACGACGCAGGAATTATTCGAGAACTCGCTCAGCTACAGGGACGGGCATAAGAACGAAGAAATTCATGACGCGATTGCGATTGGTTGTTACGCATTTGATTTGCACGGCGGAAACACGGATTTAGACATGGAATCTGATTTAGGCGAACGTGTTGAGTACGCAATTTCGCATAAACCGCGAGGAAATTTTCAGGTGCCGCTGAATATTCTGATCCCGAAGAAAATTGACGGACTAATCGCAGCTGAGAAAAATTTGTCCATGTCGAGACTTGCAGCCGGAGCTTTGAGACTTCAGCCGATTACTATGATGACTGGTCAAGCAGCCGGAGTTTTGGCAGCGTTATCGGTTCTGAATGGCAAACAGCCGCGTGAAATTCGTGCGTTACAGGTTCAGCGTGAGTTGCTGGATTCGGGCGTGGATTTGTCGCTCTGCATGTATTCGGACGTGCCAAAATCCCACAAGTATTACACGAGCATTCAGATCGCGAATCTATATAAGCTAATCGAGCCGCTTGAATATCCGGATTTGCAGTCGTATAACGTCAGCGATATAAGCAATGATAATCCGAAAGTTATCGGCGTGTTCGGTGTGGATGAAATTATTTCGGGCGATGACATGCTCAAAATGATGGAACGTGCCGAGAAAATCACTGGCAGAAAATTGTCGCTTTACACTAATGAGAACACGACCAGAGGACATGCAGTTGATCTGGTTGTGAGAGCAATGGAAAAGGTTTCAATCCACGCAAAGCGGTAAACGGACTCTCCACTTATGCGACAAACTCCAGTGATATAAAACACTTTGAGAAATAAAATTACCGGAAAAATAACGACCGTTCGGTAAAATTGTTTTTTATACTTATATCAGACTTCGTTTTTGATTTCAAGCCATTTTAATTATAAAATAGAACGCAATTTACCATTTTAGGAGAAATACACGATGAAGAACACGATTATTATTTTGGCAGTATTATTATTATGCACGCAGGCATTCGCAGATACGCAGGATTTTTATACGTCTAAGATTACGGACGATATTTTCGCGCGCATTAAGGGCAAGTCTTTCAAAGATAATTGTCCGTTAAGTCTGGGTGACCTGAGATATTTGCACGTTCTGCACAAAGATTTGGACGGGAATATTCACGAGGGCGAAATGATTTGTAACGCGTATATTGCCGATGATGTTCTGGAAATTTTGCGTAAACTTTTCGAGGCAGATTACCCGATTGAGCGAATCAGACTTGTTGACGAGTACGACGCTGATGATGAGATGTCGATGCGCGATAATAACTCGTCGAGCTTTAATTTCAGGTTTATCTCGCACACGACGAAGATTTCGAAGCACGGTTTGGGTTTGGCAGTCGATATTAACACGCGATATAATCCCTTCGTGAAAGTTGTTGACGGCAAGAATATTCTCGAACCAGCAAACGCCGCAGATTATGTAGATCGCAGCAGGAATTTCCCGTACAAGATCGATACGAATGACCTGTGCTACAAATTATTCACAGAAAAAGGCTTCGAATGGGGCGGTAATTGGAAGAGCGTGAAGGACTACCAGCATTTCGAGTTACCGGACGATGTTGTGAAAAAGCTCTATCCGGATTACAGGTAAATATAAAAATAGCTGAGTGAATCATGATTGCGATTCATTCAGCTATTTTTGTGCGATTGTTTGTCTGGATTGTTTATCTGGATTACTTGTCTTTGAGAGAGTCCATCATTCTGGAAATATCTTCAGGAGCATTTTCCGCGCCGGTGATTACGAACAGAACAAATTTTCCGCTGTCAGGATCAACTGCTACGATTCCGTTACTCGCAACGCCGTTAGCATTCTTGAACTCGAACGTGTAATTGCCGCCGTCGTTTGCAGGTGCTGAACCGCCGAACTGTTCCGAAAATGCCTTCGCTAAATCCGCCGCGCTCATTCCCTCAGCGTCATCGTAAGTAATGCTCAAGAGTGCAGAATTGTCGTTCTTGAGAATATTTACTGTTGAACCGTCCTGTTCAGCTGTCCAACCCTCGGGAACGTCAAGTGTGTACGCGCCGAAATCCTGAACGCCAGCAAATGCCGCAAATGAAAACGCGAATACTAATGCCAAACTTAATAAAAATCTCTTCATGATTAAGAGAACCTCCTGTTAAATTAAAATCGCAATTATTATTCCAAGTTCTTTCGCAAAATCCAATACACTCGAACAAACGTTTACGCAAAAAAATCAACGTTTACGCAATTTGCGCGTTACAATGCAGAATTATATCGACCGAGAAAATGTTATTCTCACACTTTATGCTCATAGACCCGTCGAATCTTTTCACAGTGTTCATTACGGATGTTAGACCAATTCCGGGCTTCACGGATTCTATTTCGCCGTAAAACACGTTGTCAATCGAAAGCCCGATTATATATTCGGATAATAACGACGAGATGACTTTCACGTGACGGTCATGTTCTGGCAAATTCTTCACGGCTCGCAGCGCATTCTCCAGCAAATTTCCCAACATCGCGCAATATTCGGACTCTCGTAACGGCAATTCCCCCGGCAAATTCAGCTGCCAAATAATTTTCGTGCCATGCTTCTCAGCAAATGACGCATAATACGCAGCAATCGCATCAACAGAAATATTCTCGCAATATCCGGCGTAATTTTTCTCACTTGATTCGCTGAACTGTTGCAGATATTTTCGCAGCTCGTTGAAATTTCCGGAACTTGACAGCTGCGTTATCACACGAATATGCTGCCTGAAATCGTGTCTCAAAGCGCGTGTCTCGTCCATGTATTTTCGCAATTCACGGTAACGTTTGCCCTCGATTGATAATAACGTGTTTTCCTGTTGCAAATTCGCAGCGTCGATTAATTTCTCAGCCGTCCACCAGAACACCTGATACAAGATAAATATCATCGCCAGAAATACACACGCAACGCACAGAGCAATCGGGCGAACTCGTCCTGTCAGCATAACTTTCGGGTGCAGAGGAGTTGCCCACCAGATGAAAAACGTCATGAACATCGGGATCACGCAAAGAAAATTCCAGATTTTGTCGATATGTTTCTGTCGCATTAGCATCGGGATTTTATCATGCAGCGTCCTGAAAAATATTATTCCCAATACAAGCGCAATTATCAAACGCACGATTCCGGATTCCAGCGTCAAAAGATTTTTCTCGTACCAGAAATTATTGTCGAGTTCAAGTTCAGCCGTCGAAAATATCGCTAAGAAATTACTGAACGCACATAGCATAATCGCGTTGAATATGCAGAATAATTCTTTTCCCAAACTGAGGTTCGCGCGCAAATTCTCACGCACCGGCATTAGCGCAAAAATCACAGCCGGAATTACAATCGCGAATTTAATTACGTATCTCAGAAGCATTAAATACGCTGCCTCTCATGTTAGCGATCAGGAATTGTGAGAATCTGGAAATTATTTTCGCACGACCGTTCACACGAATCGGAAATCTCGCGCCGTTCTTCATTACGAATACGTCTTTATCAAGAGCAGAAATTTGTGACATGTTCACGATTACGCCACGATTGCACGCAAGAAAGTTCGGGAATTGTTCGAGCATTTTCTCGATTTGAGCGAATCTCATGTTGCTGAGCAGATTATCACCGTTTGACAAGTTAATCTCGACTGAATGATTGCGTGACGAAGCTGAAATTATTAATCGAACCGGAATATTATACTCGGAATGCGGAATTTTTATCGCAACGCTTGGGTCAGGTGACGTAAAGAATCTCGCGGCTTCGTCCAGAACTTTTGCGACGGAATTTTCGTTGAACGGCTTGATAATATATTCGAACGGGTGAACGCTGAACGCATCAAAAGCATATTCTCTTGATGTAGTTATGAACACGATCAGGATTTGCGAATCTTCGCTGCGAATCTGCCGTGCTGTCTGAATGCCCGAAAGTCCGTCCATTATAATATCCATGAAGACCACGTGAAAAATTCCCGGTTCAAATTCCCTCAGGAACTCCGAGCCGTTATTATACGAAGATATGCTGCTTAAATTCCAGTTCTGAATATAACTCTCAAGCTTCACAACATCAGGCAAATTATCGTCAACGATTGCAATGTTAATCATGCGAGAATATTATCACAAGTTTTCGTATTTGCGTGAAAGTTTGATTCGTCATGAAAATTTTTTGGGGATATGTAATGAAAATTTGCGATAATTTACGAGATTGACTTTTAACAATGTTTGTTTATACTAACTAATAATAATACGCGAAAGGAGAATGATTATATTCATGAGTGAAGCTAAAGAAGCGTGGAGAGGTTTCAAGGGCAGTCACTGGACTGAAGATATAAACGTGCGAGATTTCATTCAGAATAATTACACGCCTTATGATGGCGACGAAAGTTTTTTAGCACCCCCCACAGAAGCTACGAATAAACTTTGGGGCAGGCTGCAGGAACTTCAGAAGCAGGAGCGCGAAAATCACGGTGTACTTGAATGCGAGACGGAAGTTGTTTCTGGATTGACTGCGTATGGTCCGGGATATATCGACACGTCCATGAAAGAGCTTGAGAAAGTTGTCGGACTTCAGACGGATAAGCCGCTCAAACGCGCGTTCATGCCCTATGGCGGGATCAAAATGGCTGAGCAGGCAGCGAGTACTTACGGTTATAAAATTAACCCGAAATTCTCGGAAATTTTCACGGTCTATCACAAGACACATAATCAGGCGGTTTTTGACGCATACACTCCCGAAATGAAACGTGCCAGACACGCTCATATCGTAACGGGTTTGCCGGACACTTACGGACGCGGACGAATTGTCGGTGATTATCGCAGAGTTGCGTTATACGGGATTGATTTCCTGATCAAGAAAAAGAAAGAAGATTTTGCGAATTGCGGTTCAGGAACGATGCTTGATGATATTATTCGTCAACGCGAAGAAATTTCGGAACAGATTCGTGCTCTCGATGGCATGAAACAAATGGCTGCAGTTTACGGATTCGATATTTCAAAACCGGCTGTTGATGCCCGTGAGGCTGTGCAGTGGCTGTATTTCGGTTACTTGGCTGCGATAAAAACTCAGAACGGCGCGGCTATGAGTGTCGGCAGAATTTCGACGTTCCTGGATATTTACATCGAGCGTGATTTCCGTGAAGGCACTTTGACAGAATCCGAAGCTCAGGAGTTAATCGATCATATCGTGATGAAATTCCGAATGGTGAAATTTGCGCGTGTACCGTCTTATAATCAATTATTCTCTGGAGACCCGATTTGGGCAACGCTTGAGATGGCTGGCAAAGGCATGGACGGCAGGCACATGGTCACGAAGAATGATTTTAGATTCTTGCACACTCTCGAAAATATGGGACCTTCACCAGAACCGAATTTGACGGTGTTATATTGCTCGTCATTGCCGGAACCGTTCAAGTTATATGCGTCGAAAATTTCGATTAATACCAGCTCAGTTCAGTATGAGAATGATGACGTTATGAGACCGATTTGGCGTGATGATTATTCGATTTGCTGCTGTGTTTCCGCGACTGAGACAGGCAAGGAAATGCAATTCTTCGGAGCAAGAGCGAATCTCGCAAAATGCCTGTTATACGCTCTGAACGGCGGAATTGACGTGAAAACTCACGAGCAGGTTGGTCCTGAACTTCCGAAAATTACCAGCGAATATCTCGATTACGATGAAGTCATGCACAGATTCGATCAAATGATGGACTGGCTCGCGGGTTTGTACGTGAATATTCTGAACCTGATTCACTATATGCACGACAAGTATTACTACGAAGCTGCTGAGATGGCGTTAATCGATACGGACGTTCGCCGAACATTTGCAACGGGTATCGCGGGATTTTCACACGTTGTAGATTCTCTGTCTGCGATTAAATACGCGAAAGTAAAACCGATTCGTGACGAGTTTGGTCTGGCTGTCGATTTTGAAGTCGAGGGCGATTTCCCGAAATACGGCAACGATGATGACAGAGCCGATAATATTGCAATCTGGCTGTTAAAAACGTTCATGAACAAGATCAAGAAATTCCACACGTACAGAAATTCTGAAGCGACAACTTCGATTTTGACAATTACTTCCAACGTTGTTTACGGCAAAGCTACGGGAGCTACACCGGACGGACGCAAAGCCTACACACCATTCGCACCCGGCGGCAATCCATCATATGGAGCGGAATTAAACGGATTATTAGCGTCGTTGAACTCAGTCGCAAAACTTCCGTATGAATACGCGCTCGACGGAATTTCCAACACTCAGACGATAAGTCCGCAGGCTTTGGGACACACGCTCGATGAACAGAAAATTACGCTGATGAACGCAATGGACGGATATTTTGACAAAGGCGCGCATCATTTGAACGTGAACGTTTTCGGCACGGAGAAATTAATCGACTGCATGAATAATCCGGAGAAACCTGAATATGCGAACTTTACGATCAGAGTTTCGGGTTACGCTGTGAAGTTCATAAGCTTGACGAAAGAACAGCAGCTTGACGTTATAGCTCGAACCTGTCACAAACATTTGTAAATTTGTAATCTGTAAATTTGACATGACGATTAAAGGCTTGATTCACTCGACGGAATCATTCGGAGCTGTCGATGGCCCGGGAATAAGATTCCTGATATTTCTCAAAGGCTGTAACATGCGCTGTAAATATTGCCATAACGCAGACACTTGGGAATTTGACGGAGCAGAAATTTCCGGCACAGACGAGCTTCTCGATAAAGCTGAACGTTACAGAACTTACTGGCGCAAAACTGGCGGAATTACGGTCAGTGGCGGCGAACCGCTGTTGCAGATTGATTTTCTGATCGAGTTATTCAGCAAAGCTCACGAACGCAATATTAACACAGTTCTGGACACGTCTGGACAACCGTTCACGAGGGATGAGCCTTTTTTCGGAAAATTCGAGAACTTGATGCAGCATACGGATTTAGTGATGCTTGATATTAAGCAGATCGATACGAATAAGCACAAGAATTTGACAGGTTTTGGAAACGAAAATATTCTCGACGCGGCGAAATATTTATCCGGAATTAACAAGCCAGTTTGGATCAGACATGTGTTAGTTCCCGGTATAACAGATAATGACGAAGACCTGCGAAAAACGCGCGGATTTCTCGACACACTTGGAAACGTGCAAAAGATCGAAATTCTCCCGTATCACACACTCGGTGCTGACAAGTGGCGCAAACTCGGTCTGAAATATCCGCTGGAAAATATCGAACCGCCGTCAGAAGCACAAATAATCAACGCGAAGAAAATTTTGGGAATAATATAGGGAGCGTAAATATCATGACGAACAAAGATACAGTAATATTTTTGGCAAGTTTC
Organism: uncultured Fretibacterium sp.; assembly: GCA_937911045.1. Lineage (GTDB taxonomy): Bacteria > Synergistota > Synergistia > Synergistales > Aminobacteriaceae > JAFUXM01. The sequence continues at coordinate 44,021 of CALEPX010000012.1, forward strand.
GGTACGAGCATATTACGAGCTGCTGAGGAAAGTTACGACAAAATTCAGGCTGACCTCGAAGCGGCTACGGGTCTGCGTGTGCTTCAGGTTTTCACGGACAACGCTACGGCTAAAGCAGTAGACGGGATTAACGGCAAACGAATTTTCACGGTTGAAGCAGCAATTCAGGAATCAATCGTGAATAAATATTCCGAGGCAATCGCAGTTCCGGTATTTTTTGCTGAGGGCGAGTTGTATAACAGTTTGAGAAGCAGACTTGATTTTTACCGCGAGACGATTGATATTCGCATGACGAACGCGGTTATGTACAGTCCGAAATCATGCGATGAAGTTGCGGATATTATGATCGATATTATCCAGCCCAATCCAGCGAGTGAATATATTCTGGTCGGGCATGAAGCGTCGGCATATAACGACAAAGGCTATGATTTACTCGGCGAAAAACTTCACGAGAAAGGTCATCACAACATGGAAGTCGTTAAGCTGAGCGATCGTGACAGCGTCGGACAGGCAGTTGCGCATTTGAAAGAACGTCAGGCAGTTTCGAGAGACGCGCAAGTTGAGATAGTTCCGTTGGTCGTAGCTTGGGGCGATTACATGGCTGGAGAGCTTTACAACTCGGATAATTCGTTCATGTGGCAGTTGCGCAAGGCAGGTTACAGAACTGTATTCACGGGCAAAGGTCTTGGCGAGTACGAAGCGTTCAGGAAAATTTACACGAAGAGATTCAATGATCTTGTGAAGGCGTAATTAATACGCAAAATAAAATCCCCTCGGCTGTAATTATCATGTGATTATCATGTGATTGATTATACAGTTGAGGGGAAATTTTTTTGCAGGTCTACAAGTTTTCGAAAACGTCCATTAATTGCTCGATATTCTTTTTGCCGAACATCGGTTTGCCGTCATTGATTACGTAGCATGGAACGCTCATAACGTTATATTTCGCGCGTAAATCCGTGAAATGCGCTAAATCGAAAACTTCGGTTTTGACGTGACGATTCAGCGACGCGATTCTCTGAGCACTCACGACTAATTCCGGACACATCGTGCATGATAAAGACACAAGTATTTGCATGTTAATATCCCTGTCGAGATTCTGCACGCGGGATTTCATAGCCTCGTCGATTTTCTGACCGGGACCAGCCATGTTGTATAATCCCAGAACGAACGACTGAAATTCATGTCCGCCGGGCACACCGTGAAAAGCCATTCCAGTTTCGCTGCCGTCTGATTTCAAAACTTTCACGCACGGAGCATTTGCCATCGGGGAAGCTGCTTTTTGAATCGTGATTTTGTCCGTAAGTGACGCTAGTTCATTCACGTAATTCTCAAGTTCACGCGAAATTTCCTGATTATCGAGATGCAATTCCAGAATCAAGCTGTCCTGCATTCGTGAGAAGACCGTATCAAGCTGCTTAATCATGTCTTGGTCAAACAATGCTCCGGATTTTTGTGGCTCTGTTTTCTGGTTTTGAATCTGCGTTTTGTGAGTGACTGGTTGAGCTGGTTTGATGCCGGTTTCTTTCTGCAATTTCGCAGCGTATTTTTCGAGTTCAGTCGCAGCTAAAGCCCCATCACCCGTAGCCGTTACGACTTGCCGCAAATTTTTCACGCACACATCGCCGGCAGCGTATAATCCATCGCACGAAGTTTTCCGTTGACGGTCAGTTATGATATAGCCCTGTTCGTTGATTTCCGCGATATTTTTCACAAGCTCAGTTGAAGGCGAATATCCGGCAAACACGAATACTCCGAACGTGTCATTCTCCGGAGCAAAAGTTGTAATCTCACCGGTTTTGTTGTTCTTGTATATAATCTTCCGGAGAACGTCATCACCTGAGACTGATTCTACTTCGGTGTTCGTGAATACAGAAATTTTCGGGTTAGATTTCGCCTCATCAGCCGTAGCTTTCGCGCAAGAGAAATCATCGTCGCGGATTAGTATGTTGACGTGTGAAGCATATTTCGTCAGGAAAACGCTCTCTTCAGCAGCAGCAAATCCTCCGCCGACTACGAAAACAGTTTTGCCCGTGAAAAATTCTCCGTCACACGTCGCACAATACGCAACACCATGTCCACGAAATTCTGCTTCGCCTTTGAATCCGATCATTCTTGGGTGAGCACCCGTCGCCAGAAGAACGCCGAAACATTCGAGAACGCCTTTAGTAGTTGTGACTTTCTTGATAGTTCCGGACATATCGAGAGCTTTGACTTCCGCGAGCATAAATTCTGCCCCGAAATTCTCAGCTTGATGACGCATTCGATCCGTGAGTTCAGTTCCGCTGACAGGTTCAGAGCCGGGATAATTTACGACTTCGCTGGTGATTGTGATTTGACCGCCGAATTTTTCTTTCTCAACGACTACGACACGATAGCACGCACGCGCCAGATAAATCGCAGCCGTTAATCCCGCAGGACCGCCACCAACGATAACAACGTCATACATTTCGCTCATTTTAAAGCTCGCCCACTAAGTCAAGACTCGGTTTCAAAGTTTCCGCGCCTGGTTTCCATTTTGCCGGGCAGACCTGATCGCCATGTTCGTGAACGAATTGACACGCCTGTAATTTCCTGAATAATTCTTCGGCATTGCGTCCGACGTTACCAGCGTTTACTTCGTAGGCTACAATTTTGCATTCGGGATTCACGATGAAAGTTCCGCGTTCTGCGAGACCGTCATTTTCGATTAACACGTCAAATTCTTTTGCGAGGACGTGTGCAGGATCGGCTAACATGGGATACGTGATTTTGCTGATTCTGTCTGAATGATCGTGCCAAGCTTTGTGAACGAAATGCGTGTCGCACGAGACTGAGTAAATTTCGCAACCTGCTTCCTGAAATTTCGCGTAATTATTTTGCAGGTCTTCGAGTTCAGTTGGGCATACAAATGTGAAATCTGCCGGATAAAAGAAGAATACTGACCATTTGCCCTGAATATCTGATTTTGTGACGGGCTTGAAATCTTTGTTTTGATACGCCATGACTGAGAAATCGCTGACTTCTTTGTTGATTAATGACACAAGAATCCTCTCCTTTTGATCGTTTTGAATAGTTTGTAATATCGAACTTACGTGAAAATATTATAGCATGATAACGCTTAAAAACGAATAAAAAATCCCCCCGTTGAATTGGGAGGAGTTTTTCGCAAATTGTGATTGCTTAGTTATTGATCTTTATCGCGATTGAAGGCTTGTATTTCACGCCGGCATTCAGCCACGGAGACACGATAATGATTCTGCTTTCAGGTACAGATTCAATTTCAGTTCCGGATTCGTCTGCAAAATCTGCTATTTTATCGTCATCGCTTGGATCTGAATCAACCGGATTTGCGAGCCAGATCAGTTTCGCGCCCTGAGCTGCATTTTCATCAAGTTCGACTGTGAAATCATATTGCTTGCTCTCATCGACTTGAATTTCACCGAGTTCAGCCACGATTACATATTTTGCGCCGGAGATTGCTTCGTCAGATTCGGATTCTGATTCTGATTCAGATTCTGATTCGGATTCTTGCGCGTAAAATTCGAGTGTTGATTCTGATTTTGCTTCAGATTCGGATTCTGATTCAGATTCTTCGGTTAATTCGTACTCGTAGGAATCCGTGTAATATTTCTCAGGAGCGTCGGACGTGTCATTATTCGGATTCGGATTGAGAGCGAAAATCTTCAGAGTGAATTTCTTTGAAACTGAGCCGGTGTTATTCTCTGCCTTGACCGTGAAGCTGTAGCTCTTGGAAGTTTTTGCGGTAATCTTGCCCGTGAAAGTTTCGCTCAAAGTGCCGAAGATTAACTCACAAACATCGCCGGAATTTAGCGTATACGTTGACAATTCCAAGCCCGAGAGATTGCTGGTATTCGTCAAAGTCAGATTAATCGGACGAGTGCCAGTGATGTTCAACTCGATGTCCGGATAAGCTGTGTTATTGTAGCCGTTCGGAAGTGACTTGAGATTTGCGAGTGAGATAACTGGTTTTGTTCCGGTAACTGTGAGCTTGACACCTTTCTCAGAAATTCCGCCGCCGTTACTAGCCACGACTTTGAGAACAGTATTCTTTTTCAAATCCGTGAACGGTGTGCCATAGATTTTGTGAGTATTCTTGTCGAAATTAAGCCCGACGTTTGTGAGAACTTCGAGATTCGTAATATCCCATGATGCTTCACTGCCTGTAGCTTTGATAACATCGCTGTAATATTGCCCGACTTTTGCAGCTTTCAAACTTACAGTCGTAATTTTCGGAGCAACTGGCAAAATTTCGAGCGTAAAATCTTTCGACGTAGAATCTCCGGTTGTTGATGCAGTAATCGTGAATGTGAAAGTTCCTGTGACTGACGGTTTACCTGAGATTGTGCCGTTCTTGGCGTTAATTTTCAGGTTTGGTGGCAAATCGCCGCTGGAAATTTCCCAAGATGCGGACTTTGCGCCGACGAGTTTCATTTTCGCAGTGTAGCTCTTGTTGTAAGTCGCGTTCGGTAACGTTGCGTCTGTTTGAATACCCAGCGGATAATTCACGAGTATCTTGAGAGATTTGTTCTCGTTGCCGATTGGGTTAGCAGCTTTGAGTGAGAAGCTGTGAGTTTTAGCGTCAGAATCTGTCGGAGTTCCGTGCAGAGTAATTTTCGGGAGAGTTCCGGAGAAATCTACGTCATAGCTCAGCCAGCTCGGGAATTTTGACGGAGTGAACGTAATTTTGGGATCGCCCTGTTCGAGAATTATTTCCTGAGAATATTCGACACCTGTAACGCCGTCTGGCAACGTGATTTTCTTCGGGAATTTTGGTTTGTCGCCTTTGATATTGAGCGTGAACTTTTTGGAAGCAGTCCCAGCAGAATTTTTCGCAACAATCCAGACATCGCCCTTCCAAGTTTCAGCCGGTTTGCCGCTTAGAGTTGCAGTTTCGGAATCAAATTCGAGTCCATTCGGGAGTGCCGCATCAGTTGACAGATCTTTGGCGGTTAATTTCCATTCGTCGATGTGAGTTTCGTTTTTGAGAGCGAATGTAACGGCGTAATCTTGGTCGTATTTCCCATCAGGAAGTTTTGACGTTGATATTTGCGGCTTCTTCAGATTCTGGTCAATCGTTATTATCAGGGAAACGCTTGCTCCCGTACTATTTGCTCCAACAGCTTGTACGTCAACAGAATATACAAGCCCGTCCAAAGAGTCCTCGAATGTCGGTGCAGCCACGAGTACTAATTCTTCGTCGTTCATGTTGCCGGAAACTTCCAGCCAATCCGGTTGATTATTAATCGCCCAGTGATCGAACGGTCCGGCGGCTGTGAATTTGATCGGATTATTTGCTGCGTCGGCTTTGACAGTGACGGGGTATTCTGAGTTAGTTACGTCAACAGTCTTACGTTTGGAATTGGTCGTTGAGATTTTCACGCGATTTTCGAACTCCCAGAAATAATCAATACTGCCGTCAGAATACTGAACAAGAACGCTCTGCAAATTCCTGAATGACACTGGCGTATCAAGCGTAAAATATCCTGTCTCAGCATCCTTCGCTGCCAAGTCAAATTCGAAACTCGTGTCCCCGTCGGAAGTTTTCAGCGTAATTGAGCCGATTGTATCAAAGCCAAGCTGCACTGTTTTTGAAGTCTTGTTGGATTTCACGAATCGCCCGATTAATTTCGAGAAATTTCCGTTGCCATCGTCGTCAGCAAATTCTAAATACGGAACTGCATTGTTGAGCTGAGTTTTGGTAGATTTGAAATTCATGAGTTTTTCGCTGCCACTGAGACGCGATAATTCGTCCGGGAAATTCCATTCGAATTTAGCATTTTCGAACGCTGTATCAGCACCATCAGTGAAAACGACCCCGTTCAGAGCATATTCGTTGCCTAAATCGTAGAGATTGAAATTCTGCGCCGAATTTTCCCTAGAAACTTTTCCACCGGTGAACGAATACGGAGCAGCATTGTTAGAAATCGTGAGTAAAGCACCCTCGACGAGTTCTCCAGCAGCCTCCGGAACAGTCCGAGAATCTTCCCAGTATTTTTGCAGCGAAATTTTCAGTTGTTCGAAACGCGCACCACTGTATGATACTTTGCCGTTCTCGAAATCTGCGTGTGACAACTGAGTAACGCGCAATTTAACGCCCGACGGAATATCAGAGCCTCCGCCATTGCCTAGAACTGTCAGGGTGAATTGCTTCGAGACAGAACCAGCTAAATTCGACGCCAGAACCGTGAATGTAAACTCGCCTGATTTAGTCGGAATGCCTGAGATTACCCCAGATTTTTCGTCAAGTTCAAGTCCATCAGGAAGATCGCCTGATAATGTCCAAACAGTATTTTCACCTGCTGAAGACTCGATCGTAAAATCATAGGATGTACCAACATGCCCGTCCGGAAGTTTTGCTGTCGTGATTTCTGGCGGCGTGATATTCTCGAAGTGCCAATAATAGCGAATATTGTCGTCGTAAATACCGACATGAATGTCAGTAACATCATTGCTTCTTATTGGTTCAATCTCGATTATTCCGCTAGCTTTTTCGGATTCTGCCGGATATTGACCATACAAGTTCCAAGGATAAGATTTTCCGGAAATTTCGAGAGAAATCTCATTTGGCAAATTCGACGTTATGACTTGTGAAGGATTCTTAGCTTTGACAATTCGCCATTCGATAGCCGTGTAAATTCCGTTTTCGTCCGGGCTTGTGAGTTTGACATAGGGCATTTGTTCACTCATTGACTTCAAAGCGTGAAGATCCGCACTGCCATTCAAGCGTGACAAATCGTCAGGAAATTCCCAAGAGAACGTTCTGGTCTTGAAAGCCACGTCAGCACCCTCAATAAATTCAACTGAGTACCACCAATCTTCGTCATAACCTGAGGGAACGATTGTGAAGTCATAATAGCCATCACTCAAGATGTCGAATTTGTGAGCTTCTGTTCCAACACTAATGACTTTGTTTCGGATTGAATCCTGGTACGAGTATTGCCCTTCACCTTCGCCGATTACAAACGCGCTCTCAAATCGTTTGAAGCCTTCAGGTAAAGCGCGATCATTGGAACTTGCACTTGATTCGAATTTCGGATCTATTGCGATGAATCTGCCGTTTGAAAGTTTCCTGAACTTTTTCGCAACGGTTTTTTGGGCAATATCTCTTGCACTGTAATCTGAATCTTCGTAAATTTTGTCCAAGTACAGGTAAATAGAAGTGTCATCACTCGTGTAAAAAGATTCGCCGTTCACAAGTTTCGCTTTTTGAGCGCTCATTGCTGTGAGACGCAATTTTTCTTTTATATCTGAGTCCATGACTTCCAAGAAAAATTCCGCTGAATTTGATCCGTAAGAATTGCTCACAGTAATCGTGAATGTGAACTCTCCGATTTCAGTTGGTCTTCCGATTATTTTAACTCCGAAAGATTCAAGTGCTGGGTCAAAATTCAGACTTAATCCGTCAGGCAAACGTCCGCTCGTGATTTCTACGGTGTCTGGAATACCGTTCGCCGTTACTATGGTATGGTTATAATACTGATATTTCACCGCTGTTGGCAGATTTTCTCCGTCAATAACCGGAGCAGATCCAGAATCATTAATCGTAATCGTGAAATCTTTGTAATAACTATCATATGAATTTTCAGCTATAACGGTGAACGTGAATATCCCGGCTTTTTGCGGAGTTCCCATTATTTCGCCGGTTGTGTAGAGCGTTAGACCATCAGGAAGAATATTCCAGTACGATGCTGTTTTGTCATTTGCTTTGTGACCGTCTGGCAATGGTACGTAATCATTTAATTTCCAGATTATTGGCTCAGCTCCGGTAGCTTCGAGTTTGGTTTGATAATATTCGCCGACCTTGCCGCTTGGAAGTGGTGAATCAGTCGTGATTGCCGGAATAATTCTTCCGCCGCCAGATTCTTCGACGATAAACATAATTTGCTCTGAAACAGAACCTGCTGAATTTTCCGCTGTCACAGTCACCAAGAATGTCCCGGATTCTTGCGGAGTTCCGAAAATTTCACCGCTTGAAGATAACGTGAGACCATTTGGAAGATTCTCAGCCGTCCAAGTTATCGGTTCAGTCCCGGTTGCTTCGAGTTTCGCTTGATAATATTCGCCGACCTTGCAGCTTGGAAGTAAATCAGTCGTGATTACCGGAGCTATTTCGTCAGAGCTGGAATTTTGGGAAGTTGTGAACGCTTTGATGCAGACGTTTTCGCTGGATTGAGCTGAAATATCGCTCCAATAATTACCATTGCGAGACACGTAACTCTCGCCGGAATTTACAACCGGAGCTGCGTACGTTCTGCCATTGCTCCATGTGCTGCTGGATTCGAGTGGGAGCGGGAATGTGTAGCTTTCGTTCTCAAATTTCACGACAACTGAGAAATATTCGCCATTCGGAAGTTTAACCGGATCGATTGGCAGCCTGTGATAGCCGGAGTAGGCGTATGATTCCGAAGCTGTTGCAACAAGTGTTCCGCTCGTGGGATTTGTGGATTTTGCAGAGCCGAGATCGTAAACTGAGACAGAAACTTTCGCGTTGTTATCGTTCGTGTAGAAGCCTACGTATTTAAGCGATTCGTTGTCACCGGTTATCTGGAAAATATTCGCGCCGTAAGCTGTGTTGTCGCTGTAACCGTAAGATGACGTGTGCCCCAAATCATCGTAGCCGTATTGCTTGAGAGTCGGGTCAGCAACATCTGACAAAAACGCCGTCGCACGTGTCATGTATTGTTCGTAGGACATGTAGAAATATCCACCGTCGCCCCAATCATCACCCCAAGAATTTCTGACCAGCCAAGCTCCGTTATTCTCAGGTCTCATGTTCGCGTCGAATTTTTCGCGTGAGAAATTATCGTCCCAACCAACCAGCAACACAGCATGATTCGTAGATTTCCCGTGTTCGTTGTCAAAATACGCCGTCGTGCCAGTGCCTTCACCTGTTACTGCACCATTACCAGCGTAATAACTGATCTGAACCGCGCCGGAATTTTGGATCAGGAATTTGATCGCGTCCATGTTCTCAGATGTTACTTCACCGAGCTTGTAAGCCTCACGCAAATCGAGCCGTCTGGGATAATCGCCGGGATTTCCGGAGGGGGCTGTGTAGTGATAGCTTACGTATGGTAAATTCGCTTCGTCTGTTGGTGCGTCAAGTCGTGAGAAAAACGCGATTGCTTGGTCAGGATTCCCGCCTTGATCCAGAATATCATCGTCGTCGTATTTCCCGAAAGATTTTCCGGAGCGAGCGTCACCGTAAACGAAATATGCCAAGTGAAATTCCGAAAGATCGATTCCTGTACCGGTTTCTGGAGCGATATTTGATTCCATCGAGCCAATCGATGCGTGTGCCCAGCAAGTTCCCCACGGAGATTGATCACGAACTGCAGGCAGCCCGCCATGCTCGCGCAAATCATATTTCGAGGGGAATTGCAGTTCAATATTTTTGTCGCGATTTACGCCCTGAGTTTCCCAGAATCGTGGCGGATTGTTCTTCAGGTGAGACAAATCTAACGGTGAGGGAATGTCGCCCGTTGGGTAATATTCGCCAGTGTTTCGGTCTGGAGCATCAGTTTCGGATTTAGAACCTGTCCATTCCAGAAATTCCTTCGCAACAGGTGCGCTAGTTGGAGTTTCTGGTGTGTCTCCCAAATCGAGAGCAATAACCGACGCAACACGCTTATACACAAGCGCGTTAGTTTGAGTTTCAGCTGCGTATCCAATCGGGACATGCAACGAAAACAGAATCAAGGAAAAGAAAAATAATGCGGAAATTTTCCTGAACATGCTAAAGCCTCCTTACTAAAATTTGCAAATCTGAACTAGATTGTAACGCTTTCTCGGTATTTTTATCTCAGTTCTTTCGCGTAATCTCGCAGGAATTTCGCCGTGTAGCCTTTGTTGGCATTCATGATCTCTTCGGGAGTGCCCTCACAAATAATTTCGCCGCCATTCTCGCCGCCCTCAGGACCAAGATCGATTATGTAGTCCGCAGATAATAACACGTCTGGATTGTGTTCGATGAAAACGATTGTGCTTTTGTTGTGATCGATTATCCGGTGAATTATGCTGAGTAATTTTTTAACGTCCGTGTAGAATAATCCCGTTGTAGGTTCGTCGAGCAAATACAGAGTTCGTCCGCCGAATTTCTTCGAGAGTTCTTTGGATAATTTCACGCGCTGAGCTTCACCGCCTGATAAAGTCAGAGCTGATTGTCCAAGACGAATATATCCCAAACCGGCATCCTGAATCAATTTGAGTTTTGCTAATATCTTGGGAATGCCGCCGAAAAATTCCGCAGCTTCATCGACAGTCATAGCTAATACGTCAGCAATATTCTTGTTCTTGAAACGCACTTCCAGAGTTTCGTGATTGTATCTCGTGCCGCCACAAATTTCGCAATCTGAGTAAATATCCGGCAAAAACAGCATCGAAGTTTTCACAGAGCCAGCTCCACCGCAAGCTTCACACCTGCCGCCCTTCACGTTAAAACTGAATCTTCCCGGATTATAGCCCCTGAATTTCGCGTCGGGTAATTCCGCAAAAAATTCGCGAATGAGTGAGAATACGCCCGTATATGTCGCAGGATTTGAGCGCGGAGTTCTGCCGATTGGGCTTTGGTCTACGAGAACTATGTTGTCGAAAAATTCTGTGCCCTCGATTGACTTGAATTTCCCGGGACGTTCACGGAAATCTCTGTCCAACATTCTGCGCATGCCTTTGTATAACACATCGTACAGGAAGCTGCTTTTGCCTGAACCGGATACGCCGCTGATGCACGTGAAGCAGCCGACCGGAATTTTTATATTTATGTTCTTGAGATTGTTGTGAGCAGCAGATTTCACACGCAGCCATTTCTCCGGAACACGCCGGGATTGTTTTCGAACGATTCCGCAAGATTCTCCGCGCAAATATTTTCCGGTTAAGCCGTCAGATTTCAGAACTTGATCGTATGAGCCGGAATTTATGATTTCTCCGCCATTTTCTCCGGCAGCCAGCCCCATCTCGATTAAATTATCCGCAGCCTGCATAGTTTCGCGATCATGTTCGACAACAACGACAGTGTTTCCCAAGTCACGAATCGATGTCAGTGAGCGTATTAATTTTTCCGTATCGCGCGGGTGAAGTCCGATTGTCGGTTCATCAAGAACGTATAATACGCCGCTGAGATTTGAGCCGATCTGAGTTGCAAGCCTGATACGCTGAGATTCTCCGCCTGATAAAGTGTCCGCACGTCTCAAGAGTGAAAGATAGCCTACTCCGACGTTGTTCAGAAATTCGAGCCGTTTGTTTATTTCGAGCAGAACTTGTGAAACGATTTCGGACTGAGTTTTTGTTAGCGTGAGATTTTGCATTACGTGTAATAATTTCTCGATTGGCATTGTGATTAAATCGCCTATATTGTATCCGGAAACTTTCACGTTGAGAGCTTCGGGTCTGAGTCTCAAACCGTTGCATGATTTGCATATGTCCTCCTCGCGATATAACGCAACTTCGTCAATTACGTTCTCGTTATCCGCGAAATATTTGAGTTTAGCTTCGAGCCAGCCTGTTACGCCTTCATAACGTCCCATGTATGGTCTAGCGATTCCGTTCTCGTCGAAAATCATCGGTAATTTTTCGTCACCGCTGCCGTTCCAAATGAAGTCCTGAATTTCCGGTGATAAGTTTTTATATTTTACGCTCAAATCCCAGCCGTGTTTTTCTGCGAACATTTCGAGTTTTTTGATCGTGTAGGGCTTCGTTTTCCATGGAATTACAGCACCGTCCAAAACTGAGCGTTCGGGATCAATCGTGAGTTCGCGTGAAAAATGTTCGTGACTTCCCAAGCCTCCGCAATCTGGACAAGCTCCGACTGGATTGTTGAACGAAAATAATCTCGGTTCGATTTCCGGCATTCCGATTTCGCAATCCGGGCAGGAATATTTTTCGGTCATGGTGTATTCGCTGGAATTTTCGGGATTGATTAACACGTAGCCGTCGGATAATTTCAGAGCAGCTTCGACGGATTCGGCAAGTCTTGAGCGTCTGTCCGGTGAGATTTTCAAGCGGTCGATTACGATTTCGATATTATGTTTCTTGTTCTTGTCGAGTGCGATAGATTCTTCGAGATAGTAAACGCTGCCGTCAACTCTTGCGCGTGTGAAGCCCTTTTCGCTAACTTGGCTGAATAGATTTTTGAACTCGCCCTTTTTATTCTTGACGAGTGGTGAGAGAACTTCGATTTTTTTGCCGGATTCGTTCGTGAGAATGTAAGATAATATTTCGTCGATTGAGTGACGTTCGACAGGTTTGCCGCATTTCGGGCAATACGGTGTTCCGATTCTGCCGAATAACAGCCTGAAATAATCGTAAATTTCTGTCACAGTTCCGACAGTTGAGCGCGGATTGTGTCCTGTGCCTTTCTGTTCGATTGAGATAGCCGGTGAGAGTCCGGAGATTTCATCGACATCAGGTTTTTTCTGAACGCCGAGAAATTGCCGGGCATATGCGGAAAGCGATTCAACGTAACGTCTTTGACCTTCAGCGTATAACGTATCGAATGCCAGCGAAGATTTTCCCGAACCAGACGGTCCAGTTATTACGATTAATTTCCCGCGCGGGATTTCGAGATCGATATTTTTAAGATTGTGTTCTTTTGCGCCACGAATTATTATAGCGTTGTTCAAGTCAATTCCCCCTGTATAATATAGCGAAGAAATATTTTAGGAGAGTGAGTTTTGATGTCAAGAATTTTGAAATTTACGTTTGCCGCGTTAATGCTGATGATATTGCTTGTGACGAGCGGTTTTGCTGCTGAGAAACCCGGCGGTGAAATTAAGCGCATGAGCATATTCGTTAGCAATTTCACGGAGGTCGGATTATATGATTTTGACGTTGCTGAATCTGGTAACGACGATCTTCTGCACCTGGCTAATCCTGAGAACGTCGGAGAATTGATCCGTTTCGGAATTAAGCATAACGTGATTAATAATCCCAAGACTACGATTAAGAAATGCACGGACGATAATTGCGAATACGGAGCGTTGACGGTTTCTGGAGCAGCTGTTGCGTCGAGTGTGAAGAAATATTTTGACATGTCGATCGAGAATCAGAGTTTGCTCAATTCGTCGCCGGAATGTTTTTACGATGGCAAACTGTATCATTTTGAGAAGCAGGATGAATCCGAAGCAGTTTATTACGCAGATGTTCAGAGCGTCAGTCAGAAAGCCGGAATTATCACGATGAAGGGCGAAATTTACGACACGAAGAACAAGTCCGATCGTCCGGCAAGATTCGTGGCAACAGCTAAGCCGTACGTCTGGAATAAGCGTGATACTTGGTCTATTCTTTCGCTTAGATTGGAGTGGAAATAATGAATACGAATTTGAATCACGAGATTAATAATCTGTTGAAATTCGCAATCTCGAAGAATTTGATCGAACGTGAGGATTTTTTCTACGCAGCAAATTCGATTATCGGGATTTTGGGAGTGAACGAATTTTCGCCCGAAGAATTTGAATCTGGTTCTGAATCTAAATCTGAATTTGGGAGTTCTCCGGATATGATTCTCTCGAAGATTCTGGATTACGCGGTTGAAGCCGGAATTATCGAGAATACGGAAACTGAGCGCGATTTGCTTGATACGGAACTGATGGGAGTTTTGACACCCAGACCGTCAGACGTAATCCGTGAATTTTGGTCGAATTACGAGAAATCACCGATTGAAGCAACGAATTATTTTTACGGATTGGGGATTTCGTCGAATTATATCAGGTCAGCACGTACAGCCAAGAATATCTGTTGGAAAACTCGCACCGATTACGGCGAACTTGACATTACGATTAATATCTCGAAACCAGAGAAAGATCCCAGAGATATTGCCAAAGCCAAGCTGATTAAGTCAACGGGTTATCCGAAATGTTTGTTGTGCCGCGAGAACGAGGGATTTTACGGACACCACGGACACCCTGCGCGCGAGAATTTGCGATTAATCCCGATTGACATGAATGGCAAAGACTGGTTCTTGCAGTATTCGCCGTATAGTTATTATAACGAGCATTGTATAGTTTTGGGACGTGAGCATGTTCCGATGCTGATTTCTCGTGAGACGTTCGAGAATTTGCTGGAGTTCGTTACGAAATTTCCGGATTATTTTGTCGGGTCGAATGCGGATTTGCCGATTGTTGGCGGATCGATTCTGTCGCATGATCATTATCAGGGCGGACGTTACAAATTTGCGATGGATAATGCCGTGTTCGAGAAGAAATATGAATCTAAATCTGAATCAGGGATCGAGATTGGGCGAATCAAGTGGCCTATGTCAGCGTTGAGACTGAGTTCAGAGAAGCCGGATTTGCTCGTGAAAGTTGCGAATAAGATTCTCGAAGCATGGCGCGAATGGACAGATGAGAGCGTCGGAGTTCTTGCGTATTCTGACGGTGAAGCTCATAACACGATAACGCCGATTGCACGACGAAGGGGAAATTTTTACGAGCTGGATCTGGTTTTGAGGAATAATCGCACAAGTCCGGAACACCCGTTGGGAATTTTTCACCCGCATTCGGACGTTCATCACATCAAGAAAGAAAATATCGGATTGATCGAAGTGATGGGGCTTGCAGTTTTGCCGGCACGATTGAAGTCAGCGATTGAGAGAATGTGTGAGGCCTGGATTGCTGGCATGAACGATTTGCCCGAGGATTTGAAGCTTCACGAGAACTGGTATCGTGAAATCCGTGAGAAATATGCCGGGACGAAAAATCCTGATGTCGAACATGTTGAAAAAATTCTGCGTGATGAAATCGGACACGTGTTCGCGCGAGTTCTGAGTGACAGCGGAGTTTTCAAGCGTAATTCTGAAGGGTTCGCAGCGTTTGATAAATTTGTAGAGAGTGTGATATTGTGAGAAACAAAAATCAGTTTTCGTTATTCCTGACGCGAAGATTCATGCCGTTATTCGTGACGCAATTTCTGGGAGCATTCAACGATAATTTTTTCAAGAGCTCGTTAATGATGTTAATAACGTACAGGTTGGGTGACGCCATTGGAGTTGATTCGCGAATTTTGGTGAACGCAGCTGCCGGAATATTTATATTGCCCTTTTTCATATTTGCAGCCCCTGCGAGTGATTTAGCCGATAGATACGACCGTTCGACGCTGATGCGCTGGGTGAAATTTGCGGAAATAATCGTTATGGCTGGTGCAGCGATTGGTTTTCACGTTCACGATGTGTTCCTGTTGATGATTGTGCTGTTCATGATGGGTGCGCAATCGACGTTTTTCAGCCCCGCAAAGTACAGCATTCTTCCGCAACATTTGCACGAGGACGAATTAATCGCCGGCAATGGCTTGATACAAATGGGAACGTATCTTGCGATTTTGTCCGGAACGATTTTCGGAGGCTTGTTGATTTTGCGCGAGAACGGAATTTACTGGGTCGGAGGTTTGGCGGTGAGTATCGCGGCGGCAGGTTGGTTGAGCAGTCTGTTAATTCCCCCGACGAAGCCGATTGATTCTGAACGCAGAATTTCGTTTAATATCGTTGGACGCACGCTGGAAATGTTCCGTGATGTTGTGCCGATGAGAAAAGTTTTCGGAGCAATGTTAGCGATTTCGTGGTTCTGGTTAGTCGGAGCGACGTTTCTCGCACAGTTCCCGACGTTCGCGAAATTGAATCTCGGAGCAGATGAAAGTGTAGCAACAAGTTTTCTCGCAATATTCTCGTGTGGCATAGGCTTGGGTTCGATGGCATGTAACGCGCTTCTGAAGAGCAAAGTCACGACAAAATATGTAGCGTCTTCAGCGTACGGGATTGCGCTGGCGAGTTTGCTGCTGTGGTTTGTGAGCAGTCAGAGACCGCCTGTTGCGCCTGGAACGGAAATTATCGGATTGTGGGAATTTTTCGCGAACCCGTCGAATTGGACGATTATAGCGTGTTTGTTCGTGATAGCGTTTTGCGGAGGATTGTACATTGTGCCGTTGTACGCCGTCATGCAGACTCGCGCTCCTGAGGAAAAAGTTTCCGGAGTAATTGCGTGTTCGAACATAACGGATTCGATTTTCATGGCAGTAGCAGCGTTGGGAGCAGGTTTGTTAATCTCGATGGGATTCACGATTTCGCAGATATTCTTGCTTGTAGCTCCGACGACGTTTCTGGTTGGACTTGCCGTAAGATTGCTAATTCTGGAATAAATATAAACGAAGCTCCTGAACTAAATCTGAATTACGTGATTTAATCGGGAGCTTTTTTTTACGCGTAAATTTTCGAGATGATATTCTCCGGAGTAAGTCCGAATAATTCGCGCTGTTGTTCTGATGTAGCATGTTGAACGCAAACGTCCGGAACACCGAATCTGAATAATCTCGCGTGTGATTGATGCTCTGAGATAAAAGCGGCGATCGCTTCACCCAGACCACCGGCTAGATAATTTTCTTCGAGAGTTGCTATTATCTCGTAACGTTTGATTATTTCGGATAATAAATTCGTGTCGAGCGGCTTGATGCGCTGGATATTATAGACTGCTGGCGGCGTGAGATTTTTCTTGATTGCGAGTTCCCGCGCTTTGAGCATGATTTCGAGCATGATTCCGTGACCGAGTAACGCGTATTTTTCGCCGTCGGAGATTTTTGTTATTGCGGAAAATTTCGCTTCGAGATTTGTTTCCGGAATATTGCCTCTTGGATAGCGAATCAAAGTCGGTGCGTTGCGTTTTGCTGCGATTTGCATTGCCTGACGCAGGGAATTTTCGTCGCATGGTGAGTATATTTCGAGATTCGGAATTGCGCGTGACCATGAAATGTCGAGTAATCCCTGATGAGTGTCGCCGTCCGAGCCGACTAAACCAGCACGGTCAACCATCAGAACTACCGGCAAATTTTGCAGAGCTATATCGTGCATTAACTGATCCATTGCGCGCTGTAAGAACGTCGAGTAAATAAATACCCAAGGTTTCATTCCGCCTGCTGCGAGACCTGCTGCCATTGTGAGCATGTGACTTTCGGCTATTCCAACGTCAAAGAATCTCTCGGGGAAATTTCTGCTGAAGTTTTCGAGTTTTACGCCCGTGACCATTGCCGCGGTAAAACACACGATGCGATTATCATGATTAGCTAATGATTCCATGATTTGTGACGCTGCTTCACTCCAAGTTCGGGATTTTTTACCTGAGCTTTTGGGAGCGACTTGATGAAATTTCGTGGGGTTTTTCTCCGCGTCAGGAAAACCTTTGCCTTTGATCGTGTTGAAGTGCAAGAGTACCGGACGTTCGTAATTTTTCGCGAGTTCGAATATTGTGTCGCAAGTTTTGAGATCGTGACCGTCGAATGGCCCCCAGTAATTTATGCCCAAATCGTCGAAGAAATTCTCGGGAATGAGCAGATTTTTCACGTGATCACGAAAGCCGCTCAAGTGTTCGTAAAGCCTCTTGCCGTTCGGAAGTGACAAGCAGATTTTGCGTATTGAGTTTTTCGTGGCGTTGTAGAAATTGTTTGCTGAGAGTTTCGCTAGCAAAGTTGAGAAGCCGCCGATACGATTGCTGATTGAGTGCTTGTTGTCGTTCAGGATTATGATTATCTTGGTTTTGGTTTCCTGAACGTAATTCAGAGCTTCGAGCGCAAGACCGTTGATTAGTGATGCGTCACCGATGAATGCGATTATATTGCGATTTTCCCCGAGTAAATCCCGAGCTTTCGCGTAACCCAGAGCCGCGGAAATTGACGTGCTGCTGTGACCGGTGTTGAAATGATCACAGGGACTTTCGCTTCGTCTTGGGAATCCGCACAAGCCGTCTTTTAATCGCAAAGTTGGGAATTTGTCGAATCTGTCGGTGAGAATTTTGTACGCGTATGACTGATGCCCAACGTCGAAGATTATGCGGTCGTTGAACGGGTCGAAATTTCGCAGCATTGAGATTATGAGTTCTACAGCACAGAGTGACGAGCCTAAATGTCCGCCGTTTTTCATGACGGTATCGAGAATAACTTCCCGGACTTCGGAGGCAAGCTCAGGTAATTTCTCGTCAGGAATTGCTAATAAATCTTTGTGAGTGAATCCCGGCTTGAGAAATTGCATGTTATTTTTATTCGAATCGTCTGAACTCGTAGGCTGCGAATTGTGCGATTAATTGCATCGACGCGAGTTGTGCCCTGTTGAGAACGTTGTAATCGGATTT
This sequence comes from uncultured Fretibacterium sp., assembly GCA_937911045.1. GTDB lineage: Bacteria > Synergistota > Synergistia > Synergistales > Aminobacteriaceae > JAFUXM01. The sequence continues at coordinate 62,125 of CALEPX010000012.1, forward strand.
ATTTTGCCCCGAGCCGATTGCGATTATTGCGACCAGAGAATTTTCGTCACACAGCGGGAAAATATATTTCATGTCGGAAGCTTTGAGAATTTCTTTCCAGGGACAGCCGCCTAAACCCCAAGATTTGAATACTGAGTCCGGAGTTTGTTCGTCGAGATTGTATATTGACTCGTGAACGTCGGAATTTTTCACGGGAGCTGATGATGGCAGCAGTGTCGGGTCGGAATTTGAGCGGAAATGTCCGGTTCTGCGTTCGGAGAGAGTGTAGCCGGATCTGGACTTGTCCCAAATTGCGAGCAGGCAGTTTTTCATTCGGCACTGTTCCATGAAGATGTCGATTAAGAGTGACAGGAATCTTCCGCGGGATTCTGCGCCTTTGAGAATTTTCAGCACGTTTGACAGTGACAAGACCGTAAATTCTTCGGAGGAAATGTCGATCTCGGATTGAACGTTCTGTTTTCGCAAATTATTAATCGCGACGGCACGAACGGCTAAATTCCCGAGCAGTTCGAGAAAATTCATGGTTTGCGAATCCGGCATTTTGTCCCATTTGATTACGCAAAATAATCTGAAGTCTCCTTCTGCGATTGGCAAAACGATTTCGACGTTGTTATCTTGTTGAGCTAATACAACGGGATTCGGCGGCAGAATTTGTGAGGCGAAAATTCCTGTGCGTTCAGGGATATTTTTTACGGAATCGCTGTGACCTTTGAGGACGGTCAGGTAATTGCCTTCGTCTTTGAGGATTGCGATTGATTTCGGGAACAAGCTTTCCTGAATTACGTCGTTTAGGAACGAGGCGAAATATTGCAACGGCATCGGCTCGAAGATTGACGCGAGAGTGTTTTTTGTCGCGAGAATCATGTAAGATAAGCGCGATAATTTTTTCTCAGTGTCAGAGACATTCTTGAAAGTCTGCCAAAGTCTGATTAATCCTGCGTATGGTTCGAGTTCATGAATGAATGATTCCGGTTTTGCAATATTTTCTTGAATCAGCACGAAAATTTCCCATTCAGGCAAACCGCGCATTCTGATTACGGATTGGAAATTGTTGCCGAGAATTTGTGCGGAAAAATCGCGATAAATTACTTCACAAGAATCTTTCAGGATTGCGTCCGGAAAAATTTTTGCAGGGTTATTATCTTGATCTTGGAAATTAATTGTTAAAGTTGACGGAATTATGCCGACAGAATCGATAATGTTGAACGAGTCGAACGAATCCTGAGCGTCAGAATTTGCGTGTTCGATTACGATTGCGTGAAAATTTTTCGTGCCAAGGAAATCGCTTAAGCATTTGAGAGCGCCGCCCCCGAGAATGAAGTCGATATTCTTGTATAGCTCGTTAAAATCCATTTTTGAGAGAACCTCCTGAATTTATAATTATTATTTGCGATTTGATTTTGAATTTGAGAAATAATTTTATCGCTTTTTCCGTTCAAAATCGTATAATAATATTAGCTGAAAAAAATATTTTTTGGAAGGGAATGCGTTGTAATATAATGATAGAAGTGCATCGTCTTAACGGAGAGGCTTTCCTGCTTAATTCAGACATGATAGAGACGATTGACACCACGCCGGACACGGTTGTCAGGTTGTTGAACGGTCATCGTTACGTTGTGCGTGAAAAAGTTGCGGAAGTTTACAAGCGAATAATTTCGTTCAGGAAGCTTGCCGGTTATACGTGCATTGTGTCTAGCACGGCTGATGAGTCGCGTGAATAGTGGCGTGTCAGAAATAACGTTTTCAGGGGTGAAGGAATTTTGGATTTAACGAGTCTGATTGGGTTTCTTGTAACATGGATTTTGGTTCTTGCGTCGATGGCATCTGGAGGAAATTTCGGAGCATATGTTGACGTTCCGTCGATTATGATCACGTTGGGTGGAGCAATCGGAGCAACGATTATTTCGAATCCCGGCGAGAGATTGAAGGCAGTAACCGGAAGTTTGCGCAGTGTTTTCATAAATAAAGAGGCGGATTTAGTCGGCATGGTTCAAATGATAACGAGTTTTGCTGAGAAAGCGCGTCGTGAGGGATTGCTTGCACTTGAAGGCGACATTGCGGAAATTGATAATGATTTCATGCGCAAGGCAATTCAGCTTGTAGTTGACGGCACTGATCCAGAACTTGTGCGAGCGATTCTTGACACTGAGATCGGAGTTTTTGAGGACAGGCATTCGGCGAACAAATCGGTTTTTGACACATTGGCAGAATTTGGTCCGTCGTTCGGAATGATCGGAACGTTGATCGGATTGATAGCGATGTTGGGAAATTTGCAGGATGTCAGCGCGTTGGGACCTGGTATGGCGGTTGCATTGATAACGACGATGTACGGATCGATGCTTGCAAACATGTTCGCTATTCCTGTGAGTAAAAAACTTGGTGCGCGTTCGGCACAGGAAGTCAAATTAATGGAACTGATGGTCGAGGGCATTCTGGCAATTCAGGCAGGCGAAAACCCGAGAATAGTCGAAGAAAAACTGAAGGTCTATTTGCCGCCGAAGATGCGAGAAGCGTTTAATCAGGAGGAGCAATAATGGCACGTCAGAAGAAACCCGAAGAACCCGGATTGAGTGCGCCGTTCTATATGGGAACGTATGGCGACATGGTCACGTTGATATTGTGCTTTTTTATATTATTATTCGCGATGTCGTCGGTGGATTCGCAGAAATTTCAGAAAGCGCTGTTATCGCTGCGAGGCTCGCTCGGAGTTTTGAAGGGCGGAGTTACGACTGAAGAATCGACGGATCCAAACAGAAGCGGTGAAGTTGGCACAAGCCCCGGAGCATCTGAACGAGTTGAACTTGACACAAGACACGTAGCCTACACGTTGAACTCGTATTTGCGTTCTGAGAATTTGACGCGAGATATTCAGGTCTCGATTAATCAGCGCGGAGTTGCAGTTTCGATCAGTGACCAGTTCCTGTTTTTGCCGGGAAGCGCAGAAATTCGCCCGGAAGGTCAGAGAGCGTTGTATAAAATTTCGGAGTTAGTTCGCAATCGAGTTCCAGCAGCGGCGGTTGAAGGTCACACGGATTCAGGAGTTCTGCGCGGAGGAATTTATCGCGATAATTGGGGATTGTCGGCTATGCGAGCAGCAGCAGTTGCCAGTTACATGGAGACGGCTGGAGGATTCGATCCGCTGAAATTGCAGGCGGTTGGCTATAGTTCAACGCAGCCGATAGTTCCGAATGACACGAGTGAACACAGGGCATTAAATCGTCGCGTAGAAATTGTATTCTTGTCGCAATATCCGAAACGCTAGAAAATTTCGCAATATTATTATAGATTCAGGGAGGAACAGTTTTTGAAACGGATTTTGATATTTGCAATCGTAGGGCTTGTAATGTTCGGAGCTGGTTTTGGCGGTGGATTGATTCTCGGTCGCACAATGTCGCCGACTGATGAGAACGGTGTCGGAGCAGGGCGCAAAATCGAGAATCCCGGTCCGGTAGTTTCGATCGGGGAATTTACGAGCAACTTGGCTGGTTCGGGACGTCACGTAATTAGCTTCACGTTATCGCTTGAACTTGTCGATAAGGACGGAGCAGCAGCGTTAATTCAGACTCCGGGCTGGCTGGTAAGGATTCGCAATGAGATTTTCATGCTTGTGAAAGATCGTGTGTATGATGACTTGACAAGTGCTGAGGGAACGTTGCAATTCGCCGGTGATATTAAGCGCAGTTTGAACGCGATGTTGCCCGATGTTGGCGGTTCTGCGCCGATTGAGAGAGTCCTGTTCGAGAGCATAGTGTTGCAGTAATAATTATGAATGTGAAAGCGTGGTGATGAACGATGCCCGACATGATGTCGCAAGAGGAAATAGACAAGCTACTCGGAAAATTTCAAGAAGGCACGGTTGATTTTGAAGATATAGCTAAGGCAGATGAGTACGAGAAATTAAAAGTCTATGACTTCAAGCGTCCGGATAAATTCAGCAAAGACCAGTTAAGAGCGATCCAGATGATTCACGAATCATTCGCGCGTCAGACTACGACTGTGATGTCAACGCTGATTCGTTCGATTGTGTCGTGTGAAGTTGCGTCGGTTGAGCAGCTTGCTTATGAAGAGTTCGTGAATTACATGGTGCAGCCTACGGTAATCGGAATGGTCGAAATGCACCCGTTCGATGGCAGCATGTTAGTCGAAATAAATCCCGGGCTTGTGTTCGCGATAATTGATCGAATGCTCGGAGGTCGGGGAACTTTTTCGGGGAATGTTCGCGAATTGACGGATATTGAAAAGACTGTTATAGAGCGCGTGATTATGCGAATTTTGGAATTGCTCGAAGACAGTTGGAGCACGGTTGTTGACGTGAGATTCAGGTTTGAAAGCATGGAGAGTAACCCGTTCTTTGTGCAGATTTGTTCGCCGAGCGATATGGTTCTGGTCGTAATTATGAAATTGCGGGTTGCTGATGTTGAGGGAATGTTGAGTCTGTGTTTCCCGTATTTCCTGATGGAGCCGATCATGGACAGGCTGTCGTCACAGCAATGGTTCGCCTCGACAAGTCACAAGGGCGATGATGAAGTCCGAAAGAATCTTCTGCTCTCGATGAATAAAGTGAAAATGCCGCTTGCAATGGAACTCGGTCACACGATTCTGAGTTTGACGGACGTTTACGGATTGCAGGTTGGCGATGTGATTAAACTTGATGAGACGAAAGATTCGGATATTAGCGTTCGTGTCGGAAATCAGATCAGGTTCAAAGCTCGTCCCGGGACGCTTAATGGCAAAATGGCGGTAGAATTGACGAAGGTTTTGTCGCAGCCTGAAGAGATTGTAATGCCGTCGAATGAGCAGAAATCTGGTTAGTGTATTGTTATGATAAATTTGCGAGTTTTTATAAACGGAGAAATGGAGGTTAGAGAAAGTTTATGCCTGATGATTTATTAAGCCCGGATGAAATAAGCGCGTTGTTATCCGGCGGCGATGTTTCGGATGGTAGTGTTGATGACTTATCGGAAGAAGATTCTGCGCGGCTCGATGACGTCGCGAAAATATTTGCGGACTCGGAACAAAGCGTAATCGGAATGCTCTCGGGCAAGAATGTAAATGTTAGCGTCGGAAATTCTGAGATTATGAATCAAGAGGAATTTGCGTCGAGATTTGTTGAACCGCCGTTCTTGTTTTCGAGTACGTTCGGCGGCTTCGAGGACAGGCTGGTTGCGTTGGTTGTCGAACAGCACGGAGCTTTGACACTCGCGAACATGATGATGGGCGGCGGAGCTGAAATTCCAGAGCCGAATGATTTATTCTGGGGAGCAGCTCAAGAAGGTCTGAATCAGATTATAAGCGCGGCGTTCACAGGTCTTAGCAACAAGATGAAGGGCAAGCGTTTGTCACCTGAAAATTCCGGAGCAGCACTCGGTGAGGACGATTGGCGCGTATTCTCGGTTGAGCCTGTTGAGACGAAGTTATGGCTCAGTCCGGTAAATATTGCAATCGAGGGTTTCAAGCCGTTTGATATTTGGACCGCATTGCCGCTTGAGACAGCAAGAGATTTGTCGTATTTGATTCGCGATATTCTCGAAGGCAAAGATGACAAGACAGCTGCAAGTTCAAGTTCGAGTGCAAGTTCCGGTTCGAGCGGCGGCGGGGTTGGAGCTGCGAGTTCTGGTGCGAAACCTGCGAGTTTTCCGTCGTTTGGAGGCGGTGGCGGCGGCGGCGGAAATTCAAGCCCTACTCCGATTGATATTATCGCTGATATTCCTGTGCGTGTTACGGTTGAATTGGGGAAATCACGCAAGAGCGTCTCGGAAATATTATCGCTTTCGAGCGGAGCAGTTATCGAGCTTGACAAAGTTGCCGGAGAACCTGTTGATATTCTTGTGAACGGCAAAGTAATCGCTCACGGAGAAGTCGTCGTAATCGAGGAAAATTTCGGAGTGAGAATCACGGACTTGAACGGAGCTGCGTAGAAAATGACAATGCTAACTGGAACGCAACAAAATCCTGTTGATGTAAGACCTGCAGAATTTCAGCCGCTGAGTGTGAAAAATCCGGATCAAGTTCAGGCACGTGACATTCCGATAAGTTTTCTGGCGGATATTCCGGTTAGAATCACGGTCGAGTTGGGAAAAGCGCGCAAGACTGTTTCGGAAGTGTTAGCTTTCAAAGTCGGCAACGTGATCAGGCTTGATCGCCAGGCTGGAGAACCGGTTGACATGCTCGTGAACGGGAAAGTTTTTGCGCACGGTGAAGTTGTCGTTATTGACGAGAATTTCGGGGTGCGAGTTGTGGACATAGTGAGCGGTGGCGGCGGCGTTATCAAGGCTACGGCATCGCGAAGTGCATAAATATTTTCGTTGTGAGAATATTTTGGTATAATGCGAAGTGTATTTAGAAATTTGAGAATAACAAGGGAGAAATATTTATCATGGGTAAGAAAGTTCTTATAGTTGATGACGCGGCGTTCATGCGCATGATGCTTAAGGATATATTGACCAAGAACGATTTCGAAGTCGTCGCTGAAGCAGAAAACGGCAAAGCTGGTGTCGAAGCTTATCAGAAATATAAGCCTGATATTATCACGATGGATATAACGATGCCCGAAATGAACGGTATCGAAGCGGTTAAAGCGATCAAAGCTCTTGACCCGGGTGTGAAGATTGTCATGGTTTCAGCAATGGGTCAGCAGCCAATGGTAATCGAAGCAATTCAAGCCGGAGCGAATGATTTTATCGTTAAGCCGTTCCAGCCGGAGAGAGTTGTCGAAGCCATTACGAAAGTCCTAGCGTAAAAGTAATTAGCAATTTTCTCGCGCGAACATGTCCAGTTATGTCAAGTTATGTCTGTTGAAGCGTTATATTTCGCGAAAGTTCTTGTAACGCTTGCGGTATTCTGTGTAGGTGCGGTGATTTTCGTGCGCTACATGAAGTCTAAAGGACGTGTCGGCGATTCTGATAATGTGAAGATAATTGCGTCCCTGCGCCTGAGTGTCAGGGACATGTTTTTTGTGCTGCGATGCGGCGATTATGTTCTTGCGATTGTGATTTCTGGAAATTCCGGAGCGCGATTGATGGGCAGGTGGACTTATGACGAGTGGATTAATGCCAAGACTGAGAAATAAATTCTGGATTGTGATTCTCGTGATTATTTGCGTGTTAATTTCCGCGGATTTTTCGAGTGCAGCTCAGAGTTCCCGGAGTTCAAGCGCGAGTTCTAGTTCAAGCTCTGGTTCTGGAAATTCAAGTTCGAGTTCAAGTTCGAGCGTGAATCTGAATACGAATTTGCCGTTGCCATCGGTTCAGTTTGGGATAGGTCGTGCGGATTCACCTGCTGATGTTGCGTTGACGCTGCAAGTTCTGGCATTGATGACGGTGTTGAGCCTTGTGCCGGCGATTTTGCTAATGCTTACGAGTTTCACGCGAATAATAATCGTTTTGGGATTCGTCCAGAGAGCGATCGGTTTGCAGCAATCACCCCCGCAGCAGGTTGTGGCAGGTTTGGCGTTGTTCTTGACGCTGTTCACGATGTATCCGACTTGGAATCGAGTTTACGTTGACGCAATCGAGCCGTACATGTCCGGGAATATCCAGATTGATGAAGCTTGGGACAGGACGATTGAGCCAGTTCGTAATTTCATGTTCAGGTACACGCGTCAGGAAGAATTGTCGTTAATCGTATCTATGTCTGAAATTGACAGACCAGCGAATCAGAATGACGTGCCAACACGAGTATTAGTTCCTGCGTTTATGCTCAGCGAATTGAAAACGGCGTTTCAAATGGGAGTTGTGATTTATATTCCGTTCATAGTTGTTGACATGGTTGTTTCGAGCGTGCTGCTTGCGATGGGCATGATGATGCTGCCGCCGATGATGATCTCGCTGCCGTTCAAGATATTATTATTCGTTATGGCTGATGGCTGGAATCTTGTGGTCGTTAGCATATTGAAGAGCTTCACAAACGTGCCGTAAAAATTTCTCGTGGAGATTGATTGAGATTGATTGAGTGAGATTGATTGAGTGAAAGTGAGTGAGTTAGAATGCAGACGACTGTGTTGAGTTTGTCGGATATTATGAGCGAGGCGATTTGGACGATGTTGTCAGTCGTGTTGCCGATATTGCTCGTTGCTATGGTCGTGGGATTGTTAATCGGAATTTTGCAGACAGCTACGTCGATTCAGGAGCAGACGCTGATATTTATTCCCAAAATTTTGGCAGTGTTCTTGTGTATAGTTTTATTATCGCCGTGGATGGGACAGAAAATGCTCATGATGACGCGCGAAATTCTCGGACAGCTTGAGCGATTCGTGAATTAATGCACGGGATAAACCTTCCAGCGAATCTGATATTAGTATACGTATTGCTGCACCTGAGATTTCTTGGCTTGATGTTCAGTTCGCCTGTGTTTGTTTCTGTTATGTCGCCGACGCCGTTGAGATATATTTTCTCGGTTATGCTTGCTGTGTGTTCGATTGGGATTATAAAAGCTGACGAGATACCGTTGATATATTTCGACAGCGTGATATTTCTTGGAGTGTTGGGAGTTCGTGAGTTATTAATCGGCATTGCGCTGGGATTTATTTCGGCGTTACCGTTGCAGGCGTTGCGGGTTGCTGGTGAACAGACAGGAAGTGTAATCGGATTTTCGATGGCTCAAGTCATGGATCCGACGACACAGAGCGAGACTTCGATTCTTGGGCAGCTGAATTTCCTGATGGCGTTGTGGTTTTATTTCAGATGGAACGGGCATTTGCTGATGGTGCAAAGTCTGATTGAAAGTCTGAAGCTCGTGCCGCTTGGTCAGTTAGTAATTTTTCCGGTGAATGACATGTCGCTGGGAACTTGGCTGCAAAATTTATTCGTGTTAGCGATTCGCATGGTGATCCCGTTTTATTGCGCGCTTGTTTTGGCAGATATTGGACTTGGATTTCTGGCTAGAACTGTGCCACAGATGAATGTGTTTGTCGTGGGATTGCCCGTGAAAGTTGCGTTGGGTTTCATGGTTTTGACGGTTATGCTGCCGTTGACGATGGATTTTATTTTCACGAGGTTCGAACGATGGATTGAATTTGCGTTGGCAGCGATAGTTTCGTGGCGAGCAGTCGTGCCGTGAAAAATTTTTTTGCGGATAAGCTTGTCAAAATGCAAATCTGCTGTTAAAATCTTTGCTTGTGAAATATGCCGGTGTGGCTCAGTGGCAGAGCAGCGCACTCGTAATGCGCAGGTCAACGGTTCAAATCCGTTCACCGGCTCCATTTTGTTAAAATTATGCGTTTCTGAGGGAATCAATCAAATTTCGGAGTAACGTCTTATTTCCCCAGAAACTTGTGTGCATATATGAAGCTAAGATATTTTTCGTAGAATATCCATCTAAATAGGTGCTTCCGGTGGATATCCGTTTCAGTTCAAATACATTCTCTACATGTTTGTTAATCAATTTTGAGAAATGGAACTCGTGCGCGTGTATGAGTTCGTTTTTTTTGCACAGAATATTTTCACGCAGAGCTTTAGCTTCGATATAGCCGATTACAGGTCTGTTTGTCATGACGCAATCGTTTGGGATTACGCCGCACATTTCGAATTTATCGCCGTCAAGATTCGTTATTGATTCACACAGATACATCAAGCCGCCACATTCAGCCAAGATAATTTTCCCGGAGTTTGCAGCGTTGAGAATTTGCGCCCGAATTTCGGAATTGTTTTGCAGTTTCGCAGCGTAGATTTCCGGATAGCCTCCGCCGAATAAATAGCCGTTTGCATCTGGAATTTTCGTGTCGTGAATCGGGCTGAAGAATTTGAGATTGATCCCGGAATTTTTCAAGGCTTCGAGGCTCTCTGAATAATAGAATGAGAATGCTTCGTCGTATGCTATAGCGAGTGAAATTTGCGAATCTGAGATTATGCGTGAGATTTGCGTTTGAGTTGTGATTTTTGGATTCGAGTTCGCGATTTGCAGTATTGCGTTTAGATTTATATTTTCCGCAAAATTTTCGAGCGCGTCCGGATTAGTAAATTTTTCGAGTTCATTGATCGGGATTAAGCCCAGATGTCTGTCCGGAAATTTGAGATTCTCATCGCGCTTGATAATGCCCAGAATTTTTATGTCATATTTCGCGAGTTCGTTCGAGATTAATTTCGCGTGAGATTCAGAGCCAACGCAATTCAGAATTACGCCTGCAAAATTGTGATTTATATACTCGTCGTAATTCTTGAAGCCCATAGCCAGAGCTGCCGCACTTTCTCCGATTGATTTCGCATTCAAAACCAGAATCACCGGAACGTTCAGAAATTTCGCAATCTCAGCCGAACTGAATTTCCCACCGTCGTAAAGCCCCATCGCGCCTTCGATTATGGCAACGTCGCAATCACGTGAAGTCCGGGCAAAAAGTTCTTTCACGGAATTTTCGCCGATTAGCCATGAATCCAGATTATATACGTCGCAATCACCGAAAAAGCGCAGATATTTCGTGTCGAGATAATCCGGTCCAGTTTTGTACGCGCAGGTTTTCACGCCGAGTTTTTTCAGGGCACGCAGAATTATGCAGCTTATGATTGTTTTGCCGGAATTGGAATTTGCAGCGGAAATTAATATTCCGGGGTTATGACTAGAACTCGTACTCACTGAATGCAGACGGATCGACTGATTTGACTTCGACGACTTCTTTCACATTAACGCAGAAATTATGCACGATCATGAGGCGCGCAAGAATATTGCCGTCAATCAAGATTATTTTTTTCTGAGTTGCGTAATCCTGAGCGGGTTTTGAGAAGCTTGCATTCGTAACGATTAATCCACGGCCGCCCTTGCGAGATGTCGCGTCTGTGAAGTTGTGCATGTTCCAGCTTGTGATTATGCTGCCCTTCTCAAGTTTTCGCGTCTGAAAATATATCGGGCGAAAACCCGGGCGATCTTCGACGATTATTCCCTGAATTGCTGAACTGCTGGCTCGCCGTCGTGCGTTCTTGAAAACTTCGTAGCCCATTTTTATGAGCAAATCTGTGACAAGCTGTTCGAAGCCTGATGGGGAAAGTGTGTTCAGGTGCGCCAGAATTTGCTCTGCTATGTATTGATATTCAGATTCGTCGTCAGGATTTATCCCGGAAATATCCCTTTTGTTATTATTAATATTAATATCGTCATTCAAATTTAATTGTCCGCTCATAATTTATTATTATACCCGAAAAAATTTCGCAATTTTCATCACTTTCACTCGCAATTTTCACGTGAAGCCTCCCAAGCAGCTTGATGTATTTCATGGTAAGTTCGCCGTAAGCAATCCCGTCGGAAAATATATCGTCCGAGACTATTAACAAGATTTTAGCTTTATCCCGCAAATTCGCAATATCACGCCAAATTTTCGCGAAGACAATTTCGGGCGAGATCACGCGATTTTCCCGAAACATTTCATTCGCAGCAAGATTTGATAAGCTCTCAAGTAATACTGCGGAATTTTCTGGAATTTGATTCAAGATTTCGTTTATGTCTTCGGATTTCTCGATTGTTGTGAAATTCTTGTCTCTGCGCATGAGTTTGTGATTCTGTATTCGTCGCAGCATTTCCGGGTCTGAGTTATTGATTCTTGATGTCGCGATGTAAATTTTGGGAGAATCTTTTGCAAGTGTTGATAATTTTGCTTCAGCGAGTGAACTTTTGCCGCTTGTTGAACTTCCTGATATAAATATTAACATGACCTGATATTATTATATGCACACATTCAAATTGCAAGTTTCAAGTTTCAAGTATGGAGGTTCGAAACGCACATGAAAGTCAAAGTGAAAATTTGCGGGATTCGCAACGAAATGGAAATAAAGCTTATAAATGATTTCAAACCGGATTATGCTGGATTTATATTTTTGCCGAACAGTCGCAGATTTGTCGCGCCAGAATACGCCGGACTTTTACGCGCAAAATTACGCAGCAATATCGAAGCTGTGGGAGTATTTTACGATGAGACGCTCAAGACTGTTGCGATGACTGCTGAGATTGCCGGGCTTGATTTAGTGCAGCTTAACGGTCATGAGAACGGCGAGTATATTTCTGCGTTGCGTGAATACACACGTTGCCGGATTATAAAATCATTCGAGATTCAAACACCGATGGACGTTGAGCGCGCAATGGGTTCGAGAGCGGATTTCATAATGTTGAACGGCGGCAATAATGACGGCGACAAATTCGATTGGTCATACGTAAGTCATTCACGGCGGAAATATTTTTTATCAGGCGGCTTGAATCCGGAAAATGTAACGCAAGCTTTATTGTTGAAGCCTGTGCCGTATTGTCTGGACGTTTGTTCAGGTGTCGAGGTAAAACGCCTGAAAGATTTTCGCAAGGTCATGAAGTTCATAAACACAGTTCGTGAATCACAAGCTGAAGTGTTCGAGTAATCATGTTGCTGATATTTTTATCCGGCGTTCTTTGGGGGACGATTGGTATTTTCGAGAAGAGTTTCGCTGCGTTGGGAGCTGCTGGTTCGATATCGATTTTCCTGAGAATGTCGTTCGCGTTCTTGATAACGTTTGGAATTTCGCTGGTGAAATCTCGGGGGAAATGTTTTCACGTGAGCAGGAGAGTTTTGTTAGCGTGTGTTTTGCTCGGGATAATTTCGAACGGGATATTTAATATTTTTTATAGCAATTCGATCAGGATTAACGGCATGGCGATCGCTGCGGTTCTGATGTACACTGCGCCGGTGTTCACGTCGATAGCGTCGAAAATTCTGTTCGGTGAGAAATTCTCGCGCGTGAAAATTCTGGCTCTTGCGATAAATATTCTCGGCTGCATATTGACTGTAACGGGCGGAAATATTCTGAATCCGCAAGTCTCGTTACTCGGGATTTGCTGCGGAATTGGCACGGGATTTTGCTACGGAATGGCTCCGGTTTTTGCGAAATTATCCGGCGATGATTCTGATCCGTTGATAGTCAGCGTGTACAGCTTCATGTTCGCGGCGATATTCTTGGCTGTGTTTGTGCCGCCCGGTCTGGGAATTTTTGAGGCGAAATTTCTCGGACTGGGTTTCCTGTACGGATTGATTCCGACGGCGTTGACCTACGTGATATATTACGCAGGGATTGGCAAATTATCGAGTTCGGACATGAGCAAAGTTCCGGTAGTTGCGTCGATTGAACCGGTTACAGCGGTGTTGATTGGCAGCGTGATTTACTCGGAGCAGATCGGCTTCGTGAATTTAATCGGAATGATTCTTGTAATTTCTGGCATAATATTAGCGATGAGAAAATAATTTTTTTGCGAAAGGGTGATTAATTACATGTCGGAAATGGCAATCGCAATCGGCAATGTCAAAGGCGGAGTCGGCAAAACTACACTGTCGATAATACTGACTGAGTTAGCTTTGTTCAGGGGCAAGAAAGTTCTCGCGATAGATTTAGATCCGCAGAGGAATTTCAGCGACGGATTGTTATATCTGGGAAATTATTTCAAGAATACGCTGCGAGTTAAGAAGAATTTGGATTCGGAACGTGACGCAAAAGCTCCGGAAGATCTCGTGATTCTGGATTGCCCGCCAAGTATGAGTGACAGAGTTCGTGAGGCGATGAGTTTCGCGGACATGGTTCTCGTGCCAATCAGACCGGATGTTTTCTCGATTGTGAATCTGAATATAATTTACAAGACGGTGAATCTCGACAAGAATAATCAGAAGGCTAAGAATCAATTCCCGATTGTGAAGCTCGGCTTTGATAATTCGAAGATTGCGCGTCATGTTGAGGAGCTGCTGTACGATTGCGAGTACCCGATTATCGGCGATCTTCCACTGTTGAAGCACATTCCGTATAATATTGCGCGCGGGAATATCTGGTCGGTTGGATTGACTGCGGCTCAACGTGAGTATTACAATGCGATTCTGCGCAAAATTGAGAACGCCGTTCAAGTCATCAAGGACACCGGAAAATTCGAGGAAGCCTGGGGAAATGAGAGTGTCGAGGAAAATTATTATTACGAAGAAGATGAAGCTGTAGAATCTGAATATGGATCTGAAGCTAAAGCAAGTTCAGAGAAACAGAAATTCCCGGAGAATAGGTTCTTGGGAAAATAATTATCAGGAAGGAATGTTTAACATGAATGTCAAAAAGTTAGAGCAGTTATACGAGGGTAAAGCTAAGAAAGTTTTCGCAACGGATAATCCTGAATATTACATCGTGGATTACAAGGACGATGCTACGGCTTTCAACGGGCTTAAGAAAGGCACGATTACCGGCAAGGGCGTGATTAATAACAAGATGAGCAATATTATGTTCGCGCTACTCGAAAAGCACGGTGTGAAAACGCATTTTGTCGAGCAACTGAGCGATCGTGAAACACTGGTCAAAGCCGTGAAGATTGTGCCGCTAGAAATTATCGTTCGCAACGTCGCAGCAGGTTCGTTCTCGAAAAGATACGGTGTCGAAGAAGGGCGCGAATTAAAGAATCCTACGCTGGAATTTTCGCTGAAGAATGACGAATTGAATGACCCGTTGATTAACGATTATCACATTTTGGCACTCGGAATCGTGAATGAAAAAGAACTCGGTGAGATCAAGACGCTCGCGTTCAAAGTGAATGACGTTATGCGTGAATTTTTCGCTGGATTGGGCGTGAAGCTGATTGATTTCAAAATCGAAGCTGGCAAATTACCCGACGGAACGATTGTGCTTGCGGACGAAATTTCACCGGATACGTGCAGATTTTGGGACGCGAAAACTAACGAGAAACTCGACAAGGACAGATTCAGGCGAGATCTTGGCGGCGTAGAAGAAGCTTATCAGGAAATTTTCAGCCGGATTAACTCGAGCTCGAAATAGATAATGCGAATCTTAGACGATAAGTTACACGAAGAATGCGGAGTGATTGGTGTCTTTAGGAATGACGAATCTAAGGACGCTGCTCCGCTTGTTTATTACGGGTTATATGCGCTGCAGCACAGAGGTCAGGAGAGTGCCGGTATAGCCGCAAATTCTAACGGGATTATCACGCCCAAGAAAGGTCTCGGATTAGCCGGTGAAGTTTTTCGTGGAGATGCTCTTGATGAGTTAAAGGGAAATATTGCAATCGGTCACGTGAGATATTCGACTGCTGGTGAAAGCGATGTTCGTAGCGCACAACCGTTGGCTGCGAAATGCCGTCTCGGGGATTTGGCTTTGGCTCATAACGGAAATCTCGTAAATTCAGAGAGCCTGAAAGAAATGTTGACGGATCATGGCATGATTTTTCACACGACGAGCGATTCGGAATCAATCTTGAACTTGATATGTCAGCACGGAGGCAGGCACGGAATCGAATCCGGAATCAAGAATGCGATGAGCTTGATTAAAGGCGCGTATGTTCTGGTTATAACGATTGGCGATAAATTGATCGGTGTGAGAGATCCGCATGGATTGCACCCGTTGTGTCTCGGGAAATTTCGCGATGATTCGGGCTGGGTTCTTGCGTCGGAAAGTTGCGCGCTTGAGGCAATAGACGCTGAATTTATTCGGGATATTACGCCGGGTGAAATCGTAATCGTAGATCATGATGGCGTGAGATCTATTGAGCCGTCGCACTGGTGCAGGAAAAATTTGTGCGTGTTCGAGCTGGTGTATTTTGCAAGACCCGATAGCATTCTTGACGGAGTGAGCGTGTATGATTTCCGCAGGCGTTGCGGCATGCTTCTGGCGCGTCAAAAGAAAATCGAAGCTGATGTCGTGATGGCTATTCCGGATTCTGGAACACCTGCTGCGATTGGCTATGCTGAAGAATCCGGGATTGCTTACGGTGAGGGCTTAATCAAGAATAAATACATGGGCAGAACGTTCATTCAGCCGACACAGGAATTGCGCGAAACTGCCGTGAGAATAAAACTTGCGACGATAAAGCGAAATATCGAGAACAAGCGTTTGATCGTGATTGACGACTCGATTGTGCGCGGAACGACGATAAAGCGAATCGTGAAAAATCTTCGTGATGCGGGTGCGAGAGAAATTCATGTTTGTTCGGCTTCACCGGCTGTGAAATTCTCGTGCTATTTCGGGATAGATACGCCATATCGTGACAGACTTATCGCTGTTCAGAAAACTCCGGAGGAAATCCGCGAATATATCGGCTCAGATTCGCTCGTGTACTTGAGTGAGGAAAATTTGCGTGAGGCTTGCGGAGAAGATTTGTATTGCAAAGCGTGCTTCGATGGAAATTACCCGATGGAAGTTCCTGTAAATGCGCGAAATTAACACAAGTGTGCTAAAATAGACAAGTTCTTTTGCGGAGGTGGCGAAATGGCAGACGCGCCAGACTTAGGATCTGGTGTCTAACGACGTAGGGGTTCGAGTCCCCTCCCCCGCACCAAAATTTTCATGACAAGGGGGCTAAGCTCGCGATGAAGGGTATAGTTCTAGCAGGAGGCAGCGGCACACGCTTATATCCGTTGACGCTAGTTACGTCAAAGCAATTACTGCCCGTTTATGATAAACCGATGATTTATTACCCGGTTTCGATTTTAATGCAGGCGAAAATACGGGACATTCTCATAATTTCAACACCGGACGACTTGCCAAGATTTGAGAAATTATTAGGCGATGGCTCTCGTTTCGGTGTTAATTTTTTCTACGAGGAACAGCCTTCACCGGATGGACTTGCTCAAGCGTTCATAATCGGCAAGAAATTTATCGGCTCTGAATGTGTAGCGATGATTTTGGGCGATAATATTTTTTCGGGACAGGGCATTGTGAAAAGATTGAAGAGCGCGGTTGAAAATGCAGAAGCCGGACGCGGCGCGACTATATTTGGCTATTACGTCGATGATCCGGAAAGATTCGGGATCGTAGAATTTGACAAACACGGTCACGCAATCTCAATCGAGGAAAAACCCCAGAAGCCTAAGAGCAATTATTGCGTCACAGGGCTGTATTTTTATGACAACAGGGTCGTGAAGCTCGCGGAAAATCTCAAGCCGTCAAAGCGCGGTGAACTCGAAATTACGGATCTGAATCGAATTTATCTGGATCAGGGCGACTTGAACGTTGAATTACTCGGTCAGGGCTTTACGTGGCTGGACACCGGAACTCATGAGAGCCTGGTTGACGCTACGAATTTTGTTAAGACTGTCGAGACACATCAACACAGGAAAATCGCATGTCTCGAAGAAATTGCTTACTTGAACGGCTGGATTGACAGAGATGAAGTTATGAAATTTGCGAAATTGCTCAAGAATAATCAATACGGGCAATATTTGCTGGATGTTTTGGACGGGAAGTATATAGATGCGAAATAGTAACGGGAAAATCAGATTTTTTGTGACGGGCGCGAATGGTCAATTAGGTACGGACTTGGTGCGCGAAATTTTGGGGCGGAATTACGAATGCGTCGGCTCTGACATAACCGAGAATTTTTCAGGCGCGGAGAATTTCAGGTACGTAAAGCTTGATATTACGAATCATGAACAAGTTGAGAAAGTCATCGAAGCCGTGAAGCCGGATCGAGTGATTCATTGTGCTGCGTGGACTGCTGTAGATGCTGCGGAGGACGAAGCTAATAAAAAAATAGTTCGAGCTGTCAACGTAACCGGAACTGAGAATATCGCCAAAGCTTGCAGGAAAAATAATTGCGTCATGACGTATATAAGCACGGATTACGTTTTTCACGGAAACGGTGTCGAGCCTTGGAAGCCTGACGAACAGAATTTTGAGCCGCTGAATTTTTACGGTCAGAGCAAACTTGACGGAGAATTTGCAGTACGTGATAATCTTGAGAATTTTTTCATAGTCAGGATCGCCTGGGCATTCGGAGCGAATGGCAGAAATTTTGTCGAGACGATGCTGAATCTTGCGAAAAGATACGATACGCTCAGAGTTGTGAATGATCAGATTGGCACGCCGACTTATACACCGGATTTAGCGAGATTACTCGTTGATATTAACGAAACTGACAAATTCGGCATTTATCACGCAACAAATGAGGGCGGATTTATCAGCTGGTACGATTTTGCCTGCGAAATTTTCAGACAGGCGAATGTGAACGTGAACGTGATTCCGGTTACAACTGAAGAATACGGATTATCAAAAGCCAAACGTCCGTTTAATTCAAGACTCGACAAGAGCAAATTGCAAGAATCGGGCTTCGAATTATTACCTGCTTGGCAGAACGCGTTAAGGAGATATTTAGAACATCATGCAAATTAAAGTCGAATATAATCTAAACGGCATTGAGGGCTTGTGCGTAATTACTCCGGCTGTTCACGGTGACGCACGCGGATATTTTTCTGAAACGTATAACGAGAATGATATGCGTGAAGCTGGCTTTGATATAAAATTCGTTCAGGATAATCAGAGCAGCAGTGTGAAAGGAGTTTTGCGCGGATTGCATTTCCAGATTAATCACCCTCAGACAAAATTAGTTCGCGTAATCATTGGCAGAGTTTTTGACGTAGCGGTTGATTTGCGAAAGGGCAGTCCGACGTTCGGGAAATATTACGGGCTGGAATTATCGGCGGAGAATCACAAGCAATTTCTGATCCCGAAGAATTTCGCTCACGGATTTCTGGTATTATCAGATCGGGCGGAATTTTGCTACAAGTGCGACGATTTCTATCACGCTAATGACGAAGGCGGAATAATTTACAGCGATCCGGAAATAAATATCAAATTCCCGGAGATTTCCTGTCCGTTAATACTCTCAGAAAAAGATAAAAACTGGGGCAAATTGCAAGACTTCATAAACATAAAGAAGGAGCGAATATAATGCGAATAATAGTTACGGGCGGAGCTGGATTTATCGGCAGCAATTTTATTTTCTATATGCTAGAACATCATCCGGACTGCGAAATAATCTGCATAGACAAACTGACTTACGCCGGAAATATTCACACTATCGAGAAAATTATCGCCGAGAAAAAAATCACGTTCTATCAAAACGATATTTGTGACCGTGAAGCAATCTACGAAATTTTTTCGCGCGATAAACCTGACGTAATCATAAATTTTGCGGCGGAATCTCATGTTGATCGCTCAATCGAAACGCCGGATATTTTTCTCAGGACAAATATTCTGGGAACGGGTGTCTTGATGGACGCGTGCGTGAAATTCGGCTGCAAACGCTTTCATCAGGTTGCAACAGATGAAGTCTACGGAGATTTGCCGCTGGATCGCCCGGATTTGTTTTTCACGGAGGATTTGCCGCTGAAAGCCTCGTCACCGTATTCTGCATCAAAAGCAAGCGCGGATTTGCTCACACTCGCGTATAATCGCACGTACAAATTGCCCGTCAGTATCAGTCGTTGCTCTAATAATTACGGACCGTATCAGTTCCCGGAGAAATTGATCCCGTTAATGATAATCAACGCGCTTCATGATAAAAAATTGCCTGTTTACGGTCAGGGCTTGAACGTTCGGGATTGGCTTTACGTCGAAGATCACTGCCGCGCAATCGACCTGATAATCCAGAATGAAAACACAATCGGCGAAATTTATAACATCGGCGGTCATAACGAAATGCGAAATATAGACATCGTGAAATTAATTCTCAGGCAGCTCGCAAAACCCGAAGAATTAATCAGTTTTGTAACGGATCGAAAAGGACATGATCTGCGTTACGCGATTGATCCCACGAAAATTCATAAAGCAACCGGCTGGAAAACTGAGACGAAATTCTCGGACGGGATCCGGAAAACGATTGACTGGTACTTGAATAACGAATCCTGGTGGAAGCCTTTAGTCTCAAAGCTGCTATAATATTGCAAAAATTTTTTATTTGAGAAGGAGTTCTTTCAGTTGCAGGAAATTCAGGGAAAAAAATTCAGCGTCGGAATACTCGGCGGAACTGGAATGGTCGGTCAGCGTTTTATTCAGATTTTGCACAATCATCCGTGGTTTGATATTTCAGTTATAGCTGCAAGTCCAAATAGTGAAGGGAAATATTATTCCGAAGCGGTTAGCAATCGCTGGCTTTTGGACGAGCCAATCCCCGAGAACGTGAAAAATATCAAGCTCGAAAACGTCAATAACGTTCGTAAAATCGCGGACAGTGTAGATTTTGTGTTCAGTGCGGTCAGCCTCTCAAAAGATGAGATCAAGAAAATCGAGGAGGACTACGCTAAAACAGAAACACCCGTCGTATCGAACAACAGCGCGCATCGTTGGACACCGGACGTGCCTATGATAATTCCAGAAATTAATCCGGAACATTCAGAAATTATTCACGCTCAGCGAAAACGTTTGGGAACTAGCAAAGGCTTCATCGCTGTAAAACCGAACTGTTCGATTCAGAGTTACGCACCGGCATTAGCTGCATGGCGCGAATTTGAGCCTTATGAAGTCATCGCGACAACTTATCAGGCAATATCCGGAGCAGGGAAAAATTTTAATACCTGGCCCGAAATGGTCGGAAATGTTATCCCGTTCATCAGCGGCGAAGAAGAAAAAAGTGAGAAAGAACCGTTAAGAATCTTCGGCAAAATTCAGGGTGGCGAAATTGTCCCTGCGAAAGAGCCAGTGATTTCAGCTCAGTGCGTCAGGATTCCGGTTTTGTACGGACACACAGCTGCAACGTTCGTGAAATTCCGCAAAAATCCGAGTGATAAAGAATTATTAATCGCAAAATTACGCGAGTTCAAAGGCGTTCCCCAGGAATTAGAGCTTCCATGCGCTCCGAAAAATTTCATTCAGTATTTTGACGAAGATGACCGTCCGCAAGTTGCTAAAGACGTAAATTATGAAAACGGAATGGGCGTTTCGTTCGGAAGATTGCGCAAGGATAGCATTTATGACTGGAAATTCGTTGGACTTTCACACAACACTCTCAGAGGCGCGGCTGGTGGTGCTGTGGAATGTGCGGAATTGCTCGTTGCCCAGAAATTTATCGCGAAAAAATAACGGGTGAAAATCATGTTGAATATAGCTATTTTAGGTCTTGGAACTGTCGGCGGCGGTGTGGCTGAAGTCGTCGAGAAAAATCAGGCGAAAATCCAGAAAATTCTCGGTCAGGAAGTCCGCGTGAAATATATTCTTGACATTCGTGAATTTCCGGGCGTGAAAAATCTCGTGAATGATATTAACGTAATCGTGAATGATCCGGAAGTTAGAGTCGTTTGCGAAACAATGGGCGGCAAAAAACCTGCGTACGAATATTCAAGGCTTGCTCTCGAACACGGTATCAGCGTCTGCACGTCAAATAAAGAACTCGTCGATGCGTGCGGCTGTGAATTGAGCGAAATTGCAGCCAGGAATAATTGCAGCTATTTATTCGAGGCGAGTGTCGGCGGCGGCATTCCGATTTTGCGAACGTTGCGTGAAGCTTGTGCCCACGAAAAAATCTCGCGTGTAATGGGGATCTTGAACGGAACTTGCAATTATATCTTGACGAAGATGCGTTCCGGCTCAGATTTTCAGTCTGCGTTACGTGAAGCTCAGGAGAACGGATTCGCCGAAAGAAATCCAGCCGCAGATGTTGAAGGTCATGACACTGCACGAAAAATCGCAATCTTAGCAACGCTTGTCTCCGGGAAAAAATTCTCGTACGAACAAGTTCATTGCAACGGTATCACGCAAATCACGCAGCAGGATATTCTCGACGCCGAAAAGAATCACGCGACGATAAAATTGCTCGGAATGTTTGACGCTGAGAAATCGCAAATTCTTGTATCTCCGTTTATTGTGCCGTCAAATCACGCGCTGTATAACGTGAACGATGTTTTCAACGGGATATTAATTCACGGGAACATGCTTGGCGATGTTATGTTTTACGGCAGGGGTGCTGGGAAATTGCCGACAGCGAGCGCAGTAGTCTCGGACGTGATCGAGTGCCTGAAAAATTGCGGCAAAAATATCCCGGACGGTCTCGAAAATCTACAGCCGGCAGAAGTCTCACAAATCACAACTGACGAGAAAATTCTCAGCTTATAAAAATTACGCGTAAAAAAAGAATCTCCCGAACTGGATTTCGCCCGAGAGATTCTTTTTTCATGCTTGCTAATTTAACGTGATTCCGGATTCTGCGAACGTCAGCAACACATCATCGATTGAACGATAACCGATTTGTTGTGCGATCATTTTGCCGTTACTGTCCCTGAATATTAACGTCGGAACGTAGCGGATATTATATTTCTTCGCGATGTCGGGATTATCTTCGAGATACACATGAACCGTCGAGACTTTTCCGCGATATTCGGATCTTAACTGCTGCAGAACTTTTTCCATTTGAGAACATGCCGGACAAGTTTTTGTCGAGAGCATTGTAATCGATGGCAAATTCTTAGCGAACGCACAACCCGGAACAAACAACACTAACGCGATCGCAATCACGCTTAAAAAATTTTTTCTGCACATGACATTCACACACCTTTCAAAAAATTTACAGCATAATAATCACATTGCTAAAACGATTTTTCAAAGGTAATATGAACGATTTTAGCGAGTTATTTTTTCCTGCGTTTTGATTTCGAACTCGATGATTTTTTCGAACTCGGACGGGCATTCACATTCGATTTCGCTTTCTGAGCCGGTTCGTAATTCGGGTTAATGCTCAGTGCCGTCTCAAACCA
The DNA here is from genome assembly GCA_937911045.1 of uncultured Fretibacterium sp. Classification (GTDB taxonomy): domain Bacteria; phylum Synergistota; class Synergistia; order Synergistales; family Aminobacteriaceae; genus JAFUXM01. The sequence goes on from CALEPX010000012.1 coordinate 84,572, forward strand.
AGCGTTCGCATCATCGCGCATTCCCAACTGTTGCGCCAAAATTCCCGCTCGATACGCAGCCAAGTAATCGTTGTTATTACTGTTGTATAAGCCAACGAATCGATCATATGCCGAACGTTTGTTACTTGCCCTCCAGAATCGATTATGCGCCGTGATTAAATTCTCAGATTGCTTCTCGTCAAGTCCGTATGTCGGGATTACATCTTCGGGGTTCGTCGAGTAATTCTCAAATTCTCCGGATTGCATTTGCGTTTGCGTTTGCCTTGAAGCCGTCTGAGTTGTCAAAACTTCCTGCTGATTGTCGTCGTAATAATCTTCAGTTTCAGCAGGTGCGACTGGTGCAGGTGTCGTTACTCTTGATCTCTTGCCCGGAGTTTTGCGAGTAGTCTTCATAGTCTGGGTCTGAGCTTCTTCAGCTCTCTGTTCAGCGTAAGTCGAGGCAGTTCTTGAAGGTCTGAAACTTATGTCGCCGGGATTTCCTGATGTACCCGCAGCTTTCAGCAATAATTTCTCGATTTTGGGGGCTAATTTCTCCGAAGCTTTTGCGATTGCTTCCGCTTCCATTCCGCTCAACTCGTCACTATCAAACGCCACTCCCATAACAGACAAACTCGTTCCCGATTGTTTGCCCGTTCCTGAATCACTCAACGCACCGACGATCTCGCTCGTCTCAACGTCAACGATTCGAACATCCAGTGTAGCCGTTGCGGCAGATTCACGAACGCCAATTCCGATTGCGAATGGCAAAGTTACGTTAGAACTCTTGGATTTCAGATTCGTAACTGAGCCCATCAACATGTACTGACAGCCGGCAATTTTCCCGACCTGAGCAGCCGTGTGCGCACTGACAAGTCCGGACATTCCCAAACGAATCTCCGCGCCGATTTCCTCAAGTCTCTCACGTTCAAGAATCGAAATATTATTCACGTTATTCGCCAAAATTCGCACGAAGACATCTCCTGCAGCCGAAGCCTGATATTCCGTCACGCCATCAGCTTTCGTAACAAATTGCATAACACCGAGCCTTATACTCGCGAACGCAGCTTCACACGCAAAAATTACGATTAACAAACACAGCGCAAATCTCAAAAATTTCTTCATAACACACATTCCTCCGATTTCAAGTCAAGATTTCAAGTCAAGATTTCAAGTCAAAATTATTCATACCAAGTGTATTCCTGCAAAGCTCTCACATGTTGCATAACAGCGTCACGGGTTGCCGACGCCAAAATTCCGCCGTACGACCTGCTGCCGCCCGCCGTAAAAAATCCAGGAAACGCCGCAGCCATTCCAGAAGCTTCACGTTTCGCCGAACCTTGACGAACTTCCGCGTATTCAACTTCACTCGTTTCGTTATTAACGATTCGCAAGTCAATCACAACATACGCAGTTTTCGCCGCAGCTCCTCCAGCAAGTCCCGGAACAGCTACAACTCCGCCACTCTTGTTGAAATGATAAACCGTAACAGCTCCTGTCATTGTGTATTGCGCACCTTTGATTTTGCCAAGCCTCGGAGCAGTTGACGGATCCATTAAGCCGGATTGTCCCAAGCGAATTTCGTCGCCGATATAATCAAGTCTCTCGCGTTCCATCAAGCTGAATATTCTAGCCTTGTTCAATTCTGTCGTCATCATGTCAGTTATCGCATCAGCCGGAATATTCGGATTCGTAGTCTTGTTCGCGAACGGACGAATCGCTAATCTCGGTCTCGCATCGCAACTCACAGCGCAAATTAATACCAGTAAAATCGCAATTACACTTAACAAACTCTTTTTCATAACAAAAACTCCCTTCGCAAAATTCGCAAATTAATAAAACATTTGTTCCATTCCGGACTGTACAGCTTGTTCAATCGCTTTCTGTTGAGCCTCGTCCGGAGTATAGCCGACTTGTTTCCCCTGAGCAGTTCTTCCGCCGAGTTTCACACCACGAGATGTTACGGCAATTATCGCAATCGATGATGTCCCGGTGTAAAGCGAAAACTCATTCAAAATCGGTTCACCAGCTCTGACACGCGCAATCACCGTCGCAGCAACACTGTAACTCGCGTTAATCTTCAGGATCGCAGCAAGATTTCCCTGCATTGCTAATCGAGCAGCCTTTGCTTTCGCAGCAGCAAGTTTAATTCGACGCATCTTCGCTTCATCAACAACTCTGTAGCCGTTATATACGAGCGTATCGACTATTATCGCCTCAGCAGTAGCTACGTGTTGCGGATCGTCGCCCTCAACAAGAACAGCAATATCTCCGTTTGACGGCAATGCAGCAGCAGAAGCTATCCCGGATAAAACACAAATCCCGATTATTATTACGCTTACAACAAACACAAACTTACGCATATTTTCACCTCACGAGAAATTACATTACTCACTGCAAATTTTGAAGCTCAGATAATGCGTTCAAAGCATTCTCTCCTAGAAGCTCTGACAACGAAACCTGCACCGATACGAAATATAATTTTTGATCCGGATTCTTATCCTCGGAAATTAATTTCAACGGCGGAACTGTTCCAGAAATTCGCAAATCTTCCGGAGAAATTTCGTCCTGAGTCAAGATTCTCTCGCGCAAAATCAACAAACCTCGACGCGCCGATGTCAATGCTGCCCGACGTGCCAAAAGTATCGAACGTGAATCACTCGCTCTGAATTTCCCAACGCCCCGAACGAACGCAAGATTATTCTCACGGTCACACACCAGACTTTGCTTCGTCATCTCGAACAGTTCTATTGCGCTGTACTCAGAAAACGCAATTCCCGAAAAACTCAGAACCAGAATTAATGCGACAAATAATTTTCTACGCATCATCTTCACCTGAAGCAATCGCACCGTTCGCCTCAACTTGCGCGCCGGATACGCCTGTTATCTCGAACTTGTTATCCGAAAGATACTCGGCAATCTCATCGGAATTTTTGTCAGATACAATATCAAGTTCAAGCTTGTTATTCTTGAAATTCCGCTGATAAACTCCATTCACTCCGGGCAAATTCTGCAATTTTTCACGCAGCAGTTTCCCTGTTCTGAAATCAATTCCGGATATTATTATCTTAACCGTTCGACCAGAGATCCCGTTAGAATTTCCAGATGCCAAAGCATACGCGATTTTGTTCACGATATTTTTCGCGGCGATTTCTGCTGAAGGTCTCAATCCTCGAACAGCCCCGTCTTCCGGAGTTTGTCCCAGAGCATTATTCATGTTCACCGGACGATTGTTGTTATCATGCGTCGAACCTTCTTCAAAGCCCAAAGTTTGCCGCGTATCAACCAGAATCGCACGCAATCTCACACGACTGCGCATATTATAAAGATTCACGCCTAAACGTCTTTGGTGCGAAATTTGCTCAGAATACGCCGTCCCGCAAATCACAACGTCAGCATTACACGCGTTCGCAACTTGCAGTAATCCCTCGGGACTTTGTGACATCATCGTAGCAGCAACATCAATCGCGCCGTCATTCAGAACCAATCTGTGATCTATAATCGTAAAGCCTGCGCGCTCAAAAATTTTCTGAACTTCGCCTTCAGCCGTTGACATGAACGAGACTTTATTTCCGACACGTTCGTCTATCAAGATTACGATTCTGGGATTGCCGAGAGCGTCAATAACTGCCGGTCCCAAAACCGCGTCGAGATTTTTCTCAGCAACTTCACAAGTTCCGGATAAATGCAGCAATCCATCAGCATCAACCCATTCGCGTTTCACATCAACACGTTTCACAAGTCCCTGAGTTTGCGTGAAAACTTTATCTTTTACGACTTCGAAATTTTCCATCTTTGAGACTGATTGCACGAAAGTTCCGATTGCATTTTCGAGAGCGTTTCGCATCATGTCACGTCTTGCACTTCCGCGAGCTTCGTTGAGATTCTCGTTTATGACAGGCGCAACACCTTCGGATTCGACCGTTATTAATTTCTGAGTTTGGCTTTGTGATTGAGGCGGAGATTTTTTTCGCTGAGATTTGCGTTTCTGAGCCGCGTACGAATTTTCCGGATTCAGCAGCAGCGCGAACACTAGAATTGCCAGTAAAATTTTTCTCATGACACTAATTCTTTACGATTATGACTCTGCATTCACGTCTGAAATTATACGAGTTATTGCGGATTTCGTGTGCTGCATAATTCGGGATTACTATATCATGATCGGAATTTGACAATCTTTGAGCCTTGATAATCATCGGACGGCTGCCAACTCTCTGCTCATCACGTGCGTAGAGCATTCTGCTGTACCAAACGTATAATCCGGATTGATTCTGAATATCGCGATTGCCGAAATTCACTCCGTAAACAGGTCTGCCCTCTTCGTCCAGGATTCTCGTGAACATTGACGGCTGAATTGGCAAGTGTCTGGCATCGATTATTAGCCCTGTGAAATCTCCTGAACGTACAACGCGCGCTCTTGCTCTGGATTTTTTCCCGCGACGATTCGAATATTCGACCGGATCACCTTCGCGCTGAGTTCTTGATAATTGATTTGCTGCTTCATCATGTATTCTGTCAAGTCTGATTCTGCCTTTTACGATATACATGTCACCGTTCTGTTTTCCCTCGTAGACTTCTACGCCTTTAATCGTGCCTTCGACTGCTGAACGAACTGAATCCGTAGCCATGAAATCTTCCATTTTGGTCTCGGAATTAATATTTACGCCTTTCATAGCTTCGAGCAAATTTCGCTGTAAATCCAGAATTGCGCCACGTCGAGCGAGTGCAACACCCTGAGCTGTATCTTTGTATTGCGTAGGAATTGCTGCCATGCCTGTTCCTTCCATGTAATTTCCCGACCAATTCATGAAAGCACCGTCCGAACTTGTTACAGCGTGATTGATTCTCACCGGAACGTCCGAGTTAATCTGCGCCAGAAATTCCGTAATCATTTTCACGTCCATTTTGTCGTCGAACTGCGATCTGAGTTTTTCGAGTTCAGCACTTTGTTTCTTGAGAGATTCTTCGAGAGCATCGGCTCTTTTACGTTCTGTATTTGCTGTATCTTTGTAGGCTGCGACTTCGTTGTTCAGGCTGCTGACCTGTGTTTCGAGAATCTTGATTTTGTGTTCGGCTTCGAGAATTTTCTCGCGATACTGAGCCAGCATATCACGCTGTTCTTTCAAATCCTGCGACATTTTTGCCAGTTCGGATTTCTTGGCTGCGATTTCGTTTTTGAGTGTCGTTGCAGTTTCGTCCGATTGAGATTTCAGTTTCTGTTCGAGTTCGCGTAATTCAGAAATTTTTGCCTCGAAAGCTTTTTTCTCTTCTGTGAAAGCCCGAACCTGTGCGTTAAATTCTTTCTGACGAGCGATGATTGCCTGAGCATTTGCTGTAACTTTAGCGTCATTTTCGGATATAATTTTGCGTGCTGTTTCGAGTTCCGCAGCTTTTGAATTTAACTCAGCGACTGCCTGTTCGATATAAGATTTCTGCTGAGAAAGTCCGGATTCGATTTGGGCGATTTCAGCTTCCCTACGATCGAGATCACCTTTCTGTTCACGTAATTCTATTTCACGCAGGGGAATTTCCTGAGCATGTTCTTCGAGAGTTTTTGCGAATGAGTCCAGAGCTTTTTTGCGATTATCCAGTTCTGCCTGTTGTTCTGAGATTTGCATTTCTTTCTCCGGAATTTGCATTGCGCGTTCTGCGAGAGATTGCTTTATGCTTTCGAGTTCAGCTGTTTGACGTTCGAGTTCGTTCTGCCATTCGTCGAGTTGAATAGTTCGTGCTGGCAGAGAGAGTTCTCTTTCGCGTAATTTTTCCTCGCGAGATAATTCTTCAGCGATTGAAGCTGTGCCCGAGAAGATATTTGCAGCCAAGACACAGCAAGCTATGATTCTAATTCTTGACATGTTTCGAAATCCTCCTGTTAAAAATTAATATTGCAACACGCTTAATTCCTCAAGTTTTTTGAGAGCGTCAGTTCCCTGTAGATTCTTATTTTTGCGCGCGTAATCGATTGCACGTTCACCTTCATGACCGCGAGTTTTTGGTTCAGCTCCAGCGTCGAGTAAATCCAGAATCATTTGCTCATTGTCGCCGAAATACGATGCGTAAATCAGAGCCGTCCAGCCGATTTTATCCGCGAAATCAGTTTCAGCCCCAGCGTCGAGCAGAGTTTTGAGAACGTCTGGATTATTTTTGTGAGCGGCAATTATCAGAGCCGAACGTTTTGAAAAGTCGCGTGCATTCAGGTCAGATTTTGCGTCGAGCAGGATTTTTGCGAACTCGGGATTTTTCTTGAAAGTTGCGGCGTACATGAGAGCGTTCATTCCGGATTTGTCTTTAGCGTTTACGTCTGCGCCTGCTTCGATGAGAATTTTTGCGACGTTAATATCCGGATTTTTCTCGATAGCGTTCATGAGCGGAGTTTTCTCGAAAGTTCCGCGAGCGTTGACATTTGCGTTTTTGTTAGAGATTGCGTCCTGAATAATTTCCGGAGTAGCTTTAGCACACATGTTGACAAATTCTGAGTCTGGAATGTTTGCGTCACGAGTGCCGAAATTTATCTCGATTGGCGTTGTTAAGCTTTCGGGAATTGGAGTTAAGTGTTCGCGCTTTAACGGTTCGAAATCGATTTGATAAGTTTCAGGTTTCTCAGGAATTTCGGATTCAGTTTCGTGAATTTCCGGCTCAGGTTCGACGGGTTGCTCAGAAATTTCCGGCTCTGATTCAGTTTCGTGAATTTCTGGCTCAGGCTCAACAGGTTGCTCTGGAATCTCAGGTTCTGATTCAGGCTCGTGAATTTCTGGCTCAGGCTCAACAGGTTGCTCTGGAATTTCTGGCTCTGATTCAGGCTCGTGAATTTCCGGCTCAGGTTCGACGGGTTGCTCAGGAATTTCCGGTTCTGATTCAGGCTCGTGAATTTCCGGCTCTAGTTCAACGGGCTGTTCTGGAATTTCTAGCTCTGATTCAGGCTCGTGAATTTCCGGCTCAGGCTCAACAGGTTGCTCTGGAATTTCTGGCTCAGGCTCGATGGGCTGCTCTGGAATTTCTGACAGGATCGACGTGCTGCTCAGGAAACTCTGTCTCGGGGTCGACGGGTTGCTCTGGAAACTCTGTCTCGGGGTCGGCAGGTTGCTCAGGAAACTCTGTCTCGGGGTCAGCAGGCTCTCCATTTTACCAGTAATAATTTTATCAGGAATTTCTGGTTCAGGATCGACAGATTGATTAGTAATTTCCGGCTCTGGATCGACAGATTGATTAGGAATTTCCGGAAGCTCTGGAATCTCTACAAGTCCTGGCTCATCGTCGTCGTCAAAATCCGGCTGATAACCGAATGGCCAAGATGGAGCTTTGGGTTTTTGTGAGCGTGTCGTTGGGGGTTGTGACTTGGGTTCTGATTCTGATTCCGACACCGAAAAATCCGGCACTTGAAAATCCGGAATCTCAAGCATCTCGATCACTTCGGAATCCTCTGCGAATGCGTTACTGCCCATCGACGGGAAGAACAGCGCACCACTCAACAGAAATGCAACTGCAACGACTGTAGCAATAGAAGAGTGTCGTTTCATTAAGAAAATTTCCTCCTTGAACAAAAAATATTTTCCGCTAAGATTATACAATGAAAATCAGAATCGCAAATCTTGAAGGGAGTAGTAATAATATTTTGGGACAGATTCAAATTATCGTCGAGGGAATGACAGCAAGTGGAAAATCTACAATCGTTGAGCTAATTTCGCAGCGTTTGGGATTTGCCGTTATGCCGGAAGAATTTCGCGACCCTAATGATTTGTTGGGGCGTTTTCATCATGATAGACGTTGGGCATTTCCGATGCAGCTGAATTTTCTGGTGACGCGTTTTGCGCAGTATTTGTGTGCGTCGGAGGAAAATAATTTCGTCATGGATCGGAGCATTTTCGGGGATAAAGTTTACGCGATGCTGTATTATCGCAGCGGGTATTTCAAGGACAGTCAACTCGGCTGTTATTTGACGCTGTATGATTCGCTCTTGAGATACGTTACGCCGCCGAAATTGCTGATACTCGTGAAATGTCCGTTTGATGAGATTATGCGCAGAATCAAATCACGCGGTCGTCAAGATGAGATTGATGCCGGCGAGGATTACTGGAGAGCACTTTACGATGCGTATGAGCCGTTTCTGGATTTCGTGAAAAACGAGATGCCCGGGAATTTTCAGGTGTTGGAATTGGATTTGTCAGACCCGGAATTTATTAACACACCCGAACGTATCGATGCGTTCCTGAATGACGTGAAGAAATTTTTCCCTGAGAGATTCGCATGAAAATCCGAGAATTTTTGCGCGTGATAGATTCTTTTGCGCCGTTTGCGTTGGCTGAATCTTGGGATAATTCGGGGCTTATGTTCGGAAGTTATGATTCTGATGTGAAGCGAGTTGCGATTGCTTTAGATCCTGTTGCTGAAGCTGTAATTTCTGCGAGTGAAAATCATTGCGAAGTGTTATTAACTCATCATCCGTTGATTTTCAGGGCGATTAAAACCGTAAATCTTGATTCGGATTTAGGACGGGCGATTTACGAGGCAGCTCGGCGTGATGTTGCGATAATTTCGGCTCATACGAACTGGGACAGCGCAGAATCCGGAGTGAACGCGACACTTGCTGAATTGCTGGGATTGCGTGACGTTTCGAGATTGACGCTTGAAGCAAATTACGGACTTGTCGGGAATTTACCGGAGAAACTTTCGCTCGAAGAATTATTGCTGCGAATCAAATCCTGCTGGAATTTATCACGATTGGACTGCTATAATCCCAAAGAAAATTTCAGGAGAGTAGCTTTGTGCGGCGGATCTGGTTCTGAATTTTGGCGTGCTGCGAGAGATTCCGGAGCTGATATTTACGTAACGGCTGACATGAAATATCACGAGATAATCGACGCTACGAAATCCGGTTTGACGCTGGCGATCCCAGAACATGGCGAAATGGAACGAGCTTCATTGCCGAAACTTGCGGAAAAAATCCGGGGAATGAATCGCGAACTGGAAATTATTTTGCTAGACGTGAAAGCTTTGAGAGAGCCGATTAGAATTTGAGAAATTACAGGAGAATATGTTATTTATGAAGAAACGAGTTTTAAGCGCGATGCGTCCGACGGGTGCGTTACATTTGGGACACATGGCTGGAGCATTGAGCAATTTTGTGAAGTTGCAGAATGATGAGAATTACGAGTGTTTTTACTCAATAGCTGATTGGCACGCATTGATGTCGAATTATGCTGACGCTGCGAATACCGGCGAATTTTGTTATGAAGCGTTGCTGGATTGGCTGTCAGTTGGACTTGATCCGGAGAAAAGCCCGCTGTTCATTCAGTCGCACGTTCCACAACACGCCGAACTTGCGCTTGCATTAGGAATGATAGTGCCGTTGGGTTGGCTGTTCAGGAATCCTACGTACAAAGAGCAGATCGAGAATATCAAGAACAAAGATTTGAGCACGTACGGATTTTTGGGTTATCCTGTTTTGATGGCAGCGGATATTTTGCTTTATCGTGCGGAATTAGTGCCGGTCGGAGAAGATCAGAGCGCACATTTGGAGCTCAGCCGCGAAACTGTACGACGCTTTAATAATTTCTTCGGGGAAAATTTGTTACTAGAGCCTCAACCGTTATTCACGCAAACTCCGAAAGTTCCTGGAACAGATGGGCGCAAAATGAGCAAATCTTACGGGAACGCGCTGCAAATTTCCGAGAGTGCGGACTCGATGTGGCAGAAGTTGCGAACGATGATGACAGATCCGGCACGAATGCGCAAGACAGACCCGGGCGATCCGAATAAATGTCCGGTTTGGGATCTGCATAAAGTTTTTAACCCAGACGAATCCGAGAAATCCGAAATCTGTGAAGGCTGCAAAACTGCTGGGATTGGCTGCATAGATTGCAAGAAGAAACTCAACGCTCACATTCAGGAAATGATGGAACCAGTTCGGGAACGTCGTGCAAAATATGAGGGCAAAAAAGCTTTACTCGATGAAATTCTTGCGGACGGCGCAGAACGTGCGGGGAAAGTTGCGCGTGAAACTATGAGCATGATTTATCCGGCGATGGGCTTGCTGGTGAATCCGAAACGAGTTAATCAAGCGTGAGAAAATTTTCCGGTTAATGCTTCGATTTGCAAAGGTGGTGTGAAGCCTTGATAACTGGTGAAACTCAGTCATACATAGACGTCGATCCGAATGATGTGATTGATCGTGTTACTGAAAATGACGACAATGTGAAGGAAGATGAGAGCGAAGAAGATAATAAAGAAGATAAAGAAGATGCTCACGTTCAAGTTACCCAAGATGAAAGTTCAAGTGCGAATGAATTAGTAATTGCGAGTGTAATTGGAACGCTTGCTGTAGTTCTGTTGGGAATAGCGTTTTTCGTGTTCTTCTCGGATACAAAGCCCGCAGTAAAATCTCGGGAGCAGAATATTTCACGAGAGAGCATCGAGAAAATCATCGGAATTGCTCTCGAAAGAAATCAGGCACGTAATGATCGTGAGCGTTCGCACGAAGAAAATCGCATTGATTACGCAGAACTTGCTGAGAAAGTCATGCCCTCAATGGTGCGAATTAATACGAATATCGGAATGGGCAGCGGATTTTTCGTGAATAATGCGGGCGATGTTATGACAAATTATCACGTGATAGAAAATGCCCGGGAGATAATCGTGATTCCGTTGAGAGGCGATCCGACATACGCACTCGTGAAAGATTACGACGCTCAAAGAGATGTTGCATTACTAGCGACAAATATTGTAAAATCACCATTTTTGACAATTAGTCACACACTTCCGAGACAGGGCGAATCGGTCATGGCTGTTGGAAATCCTCAAGAACTTGACGGGACTGTTTCGAACGGAATTATTTCGGCTTTCAGGGATAATGGCACGTTGATTCAGTTCACTGCTCCAATCTCTCCGGGATCGAGCGGCGGTGCGTTGATAAATTCACGTGGCGAAGTTGTCGGAATGCCAAAAATGCTACGGGTCGATGGACAAAACTTGAATTTCGCGATTGCCCCGACGATATTGCTGAATTTCTACGAGCGTGCGAAAAACAAAACTCCCCGAGCAATGCCGAAAGTCGCGTCACGAAAACCCGAATCGAATCCAACACCAAAGAGAGATTCCGAATTATTCTTCATTCGCAAGGATGACAGCTACGAAGTGTATCTCGACACTGAGAGTGTGAATTATGATCGCGAGTCAAATATTGTGTCATTCAACACGACTTGGTATCCGTCGGAGAAAACTAAGCAGCAAATCGAGAGAGACCCGAATTTTGATTTGATCCCGGGCAAAGAATTGGGAATATTTGTGTTGTCGTACTTGGTGGATTTTTCGAGAGATAACTACGTGCATTTGCGAACGGTGAACTTTTACGCGGACGGCTCAGTTGCGAGAGATTACATCAGACCGAAAGAGCAGGCAAAATGGGAAGCTCCGAAGAAAGGCAGCCGAATTGCAGACTTGATGCAGGAACTCAGACGCAGACTTAATCCCAAAAATTCAAAGCGTTCCAGTCCTGAAAGAAATGATAATTCCGGGATCACGCTGCCCAACAAGAACGGATTTCTCGCTCATAAATGGGGCGATTCTATTGCGAGTGTGAGAAAACGTGTCTCAGCACCGTTGAAGCGAGTAGATGATTCTAATGAGCTTTACTCTACGTACAGACCATACAAAATTAAAGAGCTAAATTCAAGTATGGAGTTTTACGTTACGTATGGATTTGTCAACGATGGGCTTTGGAGTGTAATATTTTCCCCTGTGAATATGCTGATTTCAGAAGCCGATTTTGAGTTATTGAGCAATAATCTTGTGAAATTGTACGGTTTGTACATGACTGAGAAACATGAGGGGGCTTTATTGGGTCGAATTTGGTATGTTGATGGTATGGGGATTGTTCTTGAATATGAGAGAGCTAGAAAAGAGTTGGCTATTGCTTTCGTTGGTTTGTAATGGTTATGAAGAATTTTGACTTGGAAATCTCAATCGAAGGATTTTCCGGACCGTTTGACTTATTGTGTTCGCTTGTTGAGAATCGCAAATTCAGGGCGTGTGATATTAAAGTCTCGAAGCTTGTGAAAATTTACGGGCTGTACTTGATCAAGACTAAGCAGGCCGCACCGGATACACTCGCGGAATTTGTCTACATGGCATCGGGCTTAATTCTCGAAAAAACACGCTCACTCTTGAATACGAATCTGAACGCAGAAAGTGACGAACAGGATTATGATTTTGATCGCGAACTTGATTACGAACAGGATCTCGAACGTGACGAGAAATTCATGCAATCACTCGAACGCTACAAGCCTTACAGAGCTGCGTATAAATTGCTGGCGGAGAAATTTTCGGACGAGCAAAAGTCTTTCCGGCGCGAAATTATTATTCCGGATGAATCCGTCGAGAAAGTGAAATTACCAGTTGAATATAATAATATCGAGAACGGCGTGTATTTGCTCGCGAGTGAATGGCGCAGATTACATGATGAGTTTGCAAAATTGCGCGAGAAATTGCAGGCTGAACGTGACGCTTTGAATAACGCTGACTGGGACGGATTTAGTTCGGGCGATGACGTGCAGCAGATACAGATCCGGATTAATGAGCTTGAGAATATTTTGCAGGATTACGAGTGCTTGAGCCTGAATGATATTTGCAGTTCGTCGAGGGCTGTGCTTGTTGTTACGGTTCTTGCGCTGCTTGAGATGTGCAGAATGGGGAAAATTTTTGTGAAACAGGACGCGTTATTTTCGGACGTGAAAATTATCAGGAATTTTTGAAATGTTATCAGGTATTGCGAGCCAAATTGAAGCTGTATTATTCTTGTCACAAGATCCGGTTTCAGAACGTGAATTGCGCGATTTATTCGGAGTGTCCAGCCATGATTTGAAACTTGCTCTCGAAGAATTGCGTATGAATCTCGAATCTGAAAATCACGGCATAATTCTCAAAGCGATTGCCGGAGGATTTGTTCTGGAAACCAGTCCCGAAATTTGCGAATTATTATCACGATTCAGGGCTTCGGATTCGTCTAAGAAACGCAAGGCAAATTTGAGTCGTGCTGCGATAGAAACTGCTGCGATAATTGCGTATAATCAACCGGTGACACGCGGCGAAATTGACGAAATTCGCGGAGTTCGTTCGGACGGGATCGTTTCGAGATTGCTGGAGAACGGCGTGATAAAAATTTCCGGACGCAAAAAAAGGGGCAATGTTTCACCCCTAACGTTTAGTACTACGCGCAAATTTCTGGAAATATTCGGGTTGAACGAGCTGTCAGATTTACCTGAACTCGATGAGCTTGAATAATATAATTAATCACTGTTCGTTCTGGATTGTCTTGCCGGATTCGACTGAATGTGTTAGCCAAACGTTGCCGCCGATTACGCACTTGTCGCCGATGACAGTTTCGCCGCCCAAAATCGTCGCGCCTGCGTAGATCACGACTTCGTTGCCAATATCCGGGTGACGCTTTATGCCTTTGATTAACGAGCCGTCCGGAGCAGCTTTGAAACTTTTCGCGCCGATTGTTACGTTCTGATAAATTTTCACGTGACTGCCGATTGTCGAAGTCTCGCCGATTACGACGCCGGTTGCATGATCTATGAAGAAATAATCGCCGATTGTCGCGCCCGGGTGAATGTCAGTGCCGGTCAATCTGTGAGCATACTCAGTTATGATGCGCGGAATTAACGGAACTTCCATCAGGAATAATTCGTGAGCGATTCGATACGCGCTGATTGCAGTGAAAGCCGGATACGCAAGAATGATCTCGTCGAGACTTTTCGCAGCAGGATCGCCCTGATACGCTGCCAAAATATCTGTCCAAAGAACTCGCTTAATCTCCGGTAATTTCGATAGCAAATCAATCGTAAATTTCTCAGAATTGCCCGGATTATTCAGAACTCGTGACAAAGCCAGCTGTAAATTTTCTGCCGCACGTTCGAGATTCGAGCTGATATTATGCTCTGTGCCGATGTGTTGCGGGAACATTGCTGCCAAAATATTCTGGAATGCTGACTCGGTGAGTTCTTTTAATCCGCTGTAAGAAGCTCCGTTGTGAAAATCTTTGCCGAGTTCACTTGCCGTATTTGCTATTGCGTCTGATAATTTGCCTGAGGGAATCATGAATTAAATCGCGAACAGAGCTGTTGATAAATATCTTTCACCTGTGTCTGGCAATATTGCTACGATGTTTTTGCCGGAATTTTCAGGTCTCATTGCCAACGTGATTGCCGCGGAAGTTGCAGCTCCTGATGAAATTCCAGCCAAGAAGCCCTCAGAGCGTCCGATTAATTTGCCGATTTCGAAAGCGTCTTCGTCTTTAATATCCAGAACTTCGTCGTAAATTTTCGTGTTCAAAACTTCCGGTATGAATCCAGCGCCGATGCCCTGAATTTTGTGAGAGCCTGCTTTGCCCTGCGAGAGAACTGGAGAGCCAGCCGGTTCAACTGCGACGATTTTGATTCCCGGGATTTTTGATTTCAGAAATTCGCCTGTACCTGTGAGAGTTCCGCCTGTTCCGACACCTGCGACGAAAATATCGACTTTGCCATCGAGAGCTTCGTAAATTTCCGGGCCAGTAGTTTTCTTGTGAATTTCGGGATTAGCCGGGTTCACGAATTGTCCGGGAATGAAGCTGTTCGGATTTTCTTTTGCGATCTCGTTAGCTTTTTCGATTGCGCCTTTCATGCCTTTCGCGCCTTCAGTCAGGATTAATTCCGCGCCGTAAGCCTTCATGAGTTGCCGACGTTCGATTGACATAGTTTCTGGCATAACGATTATGATTTTGTAACCGCGAGCTGCTGCGACTGAGCATAAGCCGATTCCTGTATTGCCGCTTGTTGGTTCAATTATGACAGAGTCTGGCTTGAGTTTGCCGGAAGATTCTGCGTCATCGAGCATTGCTTTAGCGATTCGATCTTTGACGCTGCCCGCCGGGTTGAAATATTCGAGTTTTGCAAAAATTTTCGCGCTAAGATTAAAATATTTCTCTATGTGAGTGAGTTCGAGTAACGGTGTGTGACCGATTAGCTGATCGATTGACGTGTAAAAAGCTGCCATGATAAAAATTTTCTCCCCTTCAAAAACTGCTAAGAATTTATTGCGAGAATTATGCCACAAATTACATACTAAATCAATCGGATTATGCAAAATATTTTTCGTGTGATAATTTTCAGGATATAGCAACGTGAATAAAACAGCAGCCTCCCTAGAAATTCTGAGAAACTGCTGTCTTGCGATTTCAGATAAATTACAATGCCACGATTCTCTTAGTTATTTTTGATGCCTTGACGCTGTCTTTCCATATTGAAAATCGCGAGTTCTCCGTCATTGAAATTCACTGTGTTGTTGTGATAAGGCTGCTTCTTGTGACATTCTTTGCACAGAACTTGCAGATTTTCCGGAGCTATATCCGAGTGAACGCCGTTTCTGTGATGAGTGACGATGAAGTCTGGATATTCAGTTAGATATTCAGTCAGATCAATTCCGCATTCCTCGCAACGATAACTTCGAGATGCTCTGAGCATGTTCGAGATGTTGCTCCAGTTGGACGGGTAATCATTTCTGACGCTTGACGACAAAATCCCGTGTTCGTGTATGAAGTCAAGAGTGATGAGTTTGTCATGAGATATTTCGCCTTGGTCGCAGCTGTCGAAAAATTCGCTGATGTCGAAACTATCTCGGATTCTCGTCTTCCAAAAGTCAGGTGCATTATTGAAACCTTTCCAACCTTCATCGCTATATTCACGCAAACAGTCTGCGCAAACCGTAACCTTGTGAAAATCTTTTTCCCGAGAAACTGTATCCGCTCTCGTTTCCAAACTTTCTCGTCCGTTCAAGACCGAATATGTTTCGAAAAATCCCGAAGTTCTGCTCGTAAATCTGTATGTTTTCAGCCAATCGTATTCTATATCTTTACGAATATGGCTGCATTGCATGAAGTGAAAAGCAACATTTGTGGACGTTGGGTTGTACAACAGAAAATATTTGTCGTGAAAATGATCGCGAAACTCCGGAAAATTCCAGCCAAGCCACAAATTTTGATAATACCTAGTTTGCTCAAAAAATTCGTCGAGTCTGAAGTTGTTTCTGATTTCGTCTTTTTCCGAATTTGATGCACGAGTGAAATTTTTCCAACCTTTTCCCTTATTCCAGTCATAGAGACAATCTTCGCAAACTTGTAATTCTTGTTCAGCAAAATCGTGAAGTTCATAAAGTCTGAATTTTCCCGAAATGTTACTAGTGCGACGGAAATTTCGTTTATTTACATCTGGTGTATCCCGAATTGTTTTACAAGGCATGATGTGAAAGCACGAATCTTTTGACGACGGATCGTAGACAACAAATCTCAACGGTTGCAGCGTGAATTTTGTGTCAAGCTTTTCTGCACCGAGTTCCTTTCCGAGATCTATCAGGCTTTTGCAAATCTCGTCTGTATTAATTTCCATAATTTTTATTTCAACCTCCTGATTATTGATGCTAAATTATCAGCGATGTTCTGAAAAATCTTCGCAGCATTATCCTCGTAGTCTTTCTCAATTTGGTTCATGCGCGAATCGATTATTTGTTTCAGAGTGTTATTCGTGTCAGCAAATTTGCTCTTAATATCCTCAGTTCCCTTAGTCAGGACGTTCTGAATTTTCCCTGTCATATTTGAGATTTCTCCGATCAAAATACGTTGCTTTTGGTTCATAATGTTCAAATTTTGAGTCAGTTCATCGGACATATTCTTCACAGTGTCAGTGAACGTCTTGATTTCAGTTTCGAAAGCGGAATTTTGGGCAATGATTCCCGGCAACTTTCCTAATTCGTCGCTCAAAGCTGCAAGTTTTTCGCTAAGATCATTAACTGCGCTGCTATCATCGTCGGGTTTATTGCCAATTTGCGAAATAATATCGTCCAATTTCTCGACAATCGCCGTTTGAAGATTTCCGGAATTTTCAGAAATAATGCTTGATAACTTTCCTAACTCAGCATTCCAATTCTGAATTGTCGTGTTGAGATCGTTTTTGTCGCAAAATCCCGAAATTTTCTCGACAGCTTGCGTCAACGTCTGTAGCTCACTCACAATATTTTCAAGAATCGCGCTATCATTCACAGAAGCAGAATTTGAGTTCGTCTGCACCAGTGAAGACAACGTTTCGTCCTTCAGCGATTTGATCCCGTCAGCGATTACTCCAAGAATTTTTGAAGTTTCCTGCACAGCGTTATTCAGATTCGAAAGTTCAGTCTCAAGTTTCTTCAGATTGACCGGTTGAGCAGTTTTGGGAATATTAGCTGTAATCCCCGGTAATTTTGCAAGTGTGTTCAGTACGTTCGCATTCAGTTCTTGATTATCAGCGTGCAAGTTCTGTAAGCGTCCGACAATCTCGTCGCCAGCAACTATCAGAACCTCCGTGACATTATCGCGAACAAAATTCTTCATGCCCTCGAAGCTACGCCAAATTATCAGCGCGCAAATTATCAGCAAAACGCCAAAAATTCCCAACGCTGCGACTATAACAAAATTCGCGTCCAAATTACTTACGCTCCCGGATCACGCAAATATTTTCTGAATGCCGCCTCTCGTAATATCAACGTAGCCCTGATCCGTTATGCGCAATTCAGGAATTACCGTTAAGCACAGGAACGATAAGACCATGAACGGGTGTTTGATCATGATGCCGAGATTTTCCGCGCTGTTTTCGAGTTTCGTGAGATTTTCGGAGACTTCGTACGGGTTCAGATAACACATCAAGCCTCCGATTGGCAACGCAAACGAGTTCAGAACTTTTTCACCGTCCGTGACCGTCAAGCCGCCGCCCATCTCAGCCAAATTTTTCAACGCCGTAATTATCGATTCGTCATCAGCTCCGGCAACAACGTAATTATGCGCATCATGTGCGACTGACGAGCCAACAGCTCCGCGCTTAATTCCCAATCCAGAAACAAATCCTACACCAAATCGTCCTGTATCACGGTGACGTTCAAGTACTACGATTTTAGCAATATCTCGCGACACATCCGGAACTACGCAGCCATTTTTAATCAGTGGCTTGAGTTGCAGCGTCTTAGTTATAACCGTGCCTTCAGTTACGCCGATTACGTTTATGTTTTCCGCGCCTGAATCCGGGATCTTAATCTTGATTTGTTCGAGCGTCGGGATATTTTTCACTCGCGTTTTCAAAACCGGTGCCAGAAAATCCGAATTATTTTCGCGCGTAAATACGTCATCGTTACTCATAACTTGAAGCCCGTTCTTCCAAACTTGCTGAACCCTGAAATTTTCGTCGATCCTGTCACTGTCAAGAAGCGCAAAATCCGCAAGTCTTCCCGGAGCAATCGCGCCTCTGTCGTATAACCTGAAGTATTCCGCCGGACTCAGCGTAACCATTCTGAGCGCAACTAACGGGTCAAGACCTTCACGGCACATGATTCGCATTTTCACGTCCATGTGACCGTTTTCGAGCAAATACCGCGCCGTAATATCATCACTCACAACCATGCAGCGCGCCGCGTTCAAGACATTTTCCTGAATCAACGGCAGCAACGTTTTCAAGTCCAGGAACGACGCTCCCTCACGAATCATCAGCCACATTCCCAAGCGCAATTTCTCACGAGCCTCGTCAAGATTCACGCACTCATGATCCGACGAAATCCCAGAGACTAGATACGCGTTAAGATTTTTGCCGGATACTCCCGGAGCATGTCCAGTTAAAGGCACGTTACCAGCAGCGAGAATTTTCCCCCAGATTTCGGCGTCACCGGAAATTACAGCCGGAAAATTCATGACTTCGCCCAAATGCTGACACAGATTTTTGTCGAACATGTTTTTAATCGCGATCATGTCGAGTTCGTCATAAGGCGTCTCGAAATCCGAAGCCGGTACACACGACGGTGCTCCGAAAAATATATCAATCGGCAATCCCTGACTGGTCTTGAACATGTATTCAAGTCCCGACATTCCCAACGCGTTCGCAATTTCGTGTGGATCTGCCATAACTGTACTTGTGCCATGTATCGCAGCAATTTCAGCGAAGCCCGGCGGTGTCATCATCGTGTCTTCGATATGAACGTGTCCGTCAATCATTCCCGGGATCATCACACGAGCATTTGCGTCGATAATTTTCTTGCCGTCGTAACTTCCAGATTTCGCAATTCCCGCAATTTTTGTGCCGCAAATCGCAACGTCAACAGAATTTTCGTATTCAAGCGTGAAAACATTCGCCAATCTCGCGTTTCGAATCACGAAATCAGCCGGTAATTCTCCTCTGGCAACTGCAACTAGTTTGTTCATGAAAATTCCTCCTCAAGATTTTTTCCTCTAAATAAATATAAATATTACGATTCTTTTTGAGCCAACTCAAGAGCGCGCAAAATTACCGTGTCCATGTCGTAATATTTATACTCACCAAGTCGTCCGCCAAAAATTACGTTCGGAATATTTCTCGATAAGTCGCGATATTTTTCGTACAAAGCAGTGTTCTTTGCGTTGTTAATCGGGTAATAAGGCTCATCACCGCGTGTAAATTCCGTGCTGTACTCTCGCGTTACAACCGTCGAGGAAGTTTCAAGTCCGGGATAGAAATGTTTGTGTTCGATTATTCGCGTGAAGGGAGTTTCTCTGTCAGTGTAATTCACAACAGCGTTGCCTTGAAAATTGTCGGTGTCATTCAGGATTTCGGTTTCAAATTTGACGGTTCTGTATTCGAGCGCACCCAATCTGTAATCGAAATAAGCGTCAATATTGCCAGTGAAGATTATTTTTTCAGCGACGGATTCGAGTTCGGATTTGTTTTCCAGGTAATCGCAATTCAACTTGACTTCGATGCCGTCGAGCATGTCGCCGGCAGCGTTTTCGATGGTGACCTCGGTGAAGTTCGTGTTCTCGGCCTCGTCCGGGGAAGCGGCCTCGCTCTCTTCGGCTTCCTCTTCTTCGGCGTCCTGGCTCTGGGAGGCAGACGTATCGCTCGAGCTGCTGGAGCTGGAGCTGCCGCCGCCACAGGCCACGAGACCCATGGATGCGACGAGCATCGCCGAGACCGTGAGGCCCAGGGCCATCTTCTTGAACTGCAGATTCTTCATGTCGTTGTTCTCCTTTTTACGTAGACAACAATTTCCTATGGATGCACAGCGGCTATTCCGCTGTCTTTCCCTTCTCGGACGCGCCGGTTTCCGCATCGGCGGGCTCGTCGACGGCATCGGCGCCAGACGCGAGCTCCTTGCGAGCCGCCATGGCCGCCTCGATGCCCTCGACGCTCACATCGTCGTCGGCGCCGGCGTCCGCGGTGGCCGCAGCCGCATCCCCCTCGTCGCTTTCG